>WVZH01000351.1:8700-44427 GCA_011772595.1 Anaerolineales bacterium | reverse complement strand
TATGTGTCCGGGTCAATGTGTTACCTATGTCCCCGGGTTGTACATCGCGAACCGCCCCTACGCGACGTGGTAAACCAACTGGTACCAGGACTCCCAACCGAAGTACAATCAATCAAAGACTTCGCGAATGTGCACACAACGCCGAATTTACACTCGAGCGCGTAAACGCCTTCCTCCTCGATAAACACCACCTCGCGCCTCACACAAAGATCGACGACATTATTCAAATCACAGAAGACATTGCCGGCCTTCACGCCACAGGAAGCACAACACCTTACTTCTCCTTGTTCGCCAGGACAACCGATTTCAAAAAGCGACATCTCGACGATGCGCTCTACGAACAACCGGTATTAGGCAAAATCCGGTGTGTCAGGAAGACAATTTATATCCACACTCAAGCCATGCTACCCGTTATGTACAGGGCCACAGCCGCTCTGGTGGAGAATGCCTCCCGCCGCTATATGCATGCGCAGGGGATCTCCCAAGAGATGTTCGACCGACTTTCCAGATCGATCCAGGAGTTGCTCGCCGATCAAGATATGAGCGCCTCTGAGATCAAGGCAGCCCTCGAGATCGAACATCCTGTCTCGGCCATCTTATATTACATGTGCGATCTCGGTCTGCTCCTGCGGAGAAAGCCGGTGCGAAGTTGGAAGGACCGCTCTCTTCGATACGGTTTGTTTCGCAAGTACTTTGCGGATGTTGAGTTAGATGCCCTGGGAGAGCAGGAAGCGCTCACACGCCTTATCGAGAAGTATCTGTCCGCCTTCGGCCCCGTGAGCGAAAACGATTTGCAGTGGTGGACCGGCCTCGGAAAAACAACAATCCGTGAGGCTCTGTCCACACTGCGTTCGCAGATTACCCAAATCGAAATTGAAGGCCTCGAGGGTAACTATCTCGTCTGCCAATCGGAGGAGGGACGATTAAGAGAGACCGTGCAAGGAGGGAGGCGGATTGTGACTTTGTTGCCCAGTTTGGATTCCTATCTCATGGGCTACAAAGAACGAAGGCGTTATCTCGACCCACAATATACGAACTGGCTCTTCGACAGATCCGGTAACGCCACCTCGACAATTCTGCTCGATGGGAAAGCCGTCGGTGTCTGGGATTTCGAGGAGGGCAACCCATTAATGTTGAAGATCTTTCTCTTTATTAAAGTTCCTGGGGATACCCGCAAAGAGCTCTTTGCTAAAGCAGCGCAACTGGGCGAGTTCATCGCTGAGCGTGAGGTGCAATTGTGGGAATGCACTTCTATGCTTCCGCTTCCCGAGCGACCCGCAGGGGGCTTCCTAACACCGTTAAAAGGGTGCTGAGACTGTTTTAATACGAGGCCACCGGCTTTCTACAACTCACTGAGCTTTGAATTGTGACGCATGCGCAACAGCATTCGATCGACCGATTCTTTACGCAGCTTCTTGCGGCTGTATTTGGGGCCAAAATGCCACAGTGTCCGCGCCCGTTTCGCCTTCAACCGAGCTGTCAACGCATACCTGGGAACACCCTTGATCTGTTGCTTTTCGGGATCCATCCCACGCCTCCAACGGAAAATGTTCACCTGATCCTTACCAGGGAAATGGATGCAAGGATCGTGCCGTCGTTGATGAGCACGGGGTAGTGAGGCAAAACATCCGACCCACTGTGGTCGGATGCAACGCTCGAGAAGTCTCATTTACAAAACACGTTAACACATCATCTCACATGAGTCATGAGAACATCTCCAGCATCCATGTCATTCTTTCCCACCTCAACTGTCGAGTAGAGTCAGCGCGGCGTTGACAATGCGTTCGACATTTGGAATAACTTGGCCTTCAAGTCTCTGCGCATACGGAATCGTTTCCTGCGTACAAACTCTTGCAAACCGCACAGGGATTCCCGCTTCTAGGATGACTGCCGCTAACTCACCCGAAAGCCCAAATCCTTCATAATCTTCATCCACGACGAGCATGCGAGCCGTTTTAGCAACCTGCGCACAAACGGTCTCAGTGTCCAAGGGAGAAACAGTCCTCAGGTCCAAGACGCTAGCTGAAATCCCCGAGCCCATCAGCCGATCCGCAGCCTCAAGACAACGATGCACTCCGACGCCCACACTGACCATCGTCAGGTCATCACCCTCTCTCTTTAGCGACGCGCTCCCAAAAGGTATCGGTTCCCAGATCTTTGGACAATAACCCCTCGCTCCTGCTACAGGGACGTCGTACTCAACCGTCTTCCGCCCACCTGAACCGAGAAAGTCGAGCAGGACATGAGAGAGCAGAATGTGCTCCAAGAAGACCACCGGACCTGTCTCATGCAATGCACGCAGCATTAACCCACCTGCGTCCGCGGGCGTGGATGGAACCACCACGTTCAAGCCTGGGATGTGTGCCAGCCAACCCCATAGACTCTGCTCATGTTGTCCGCCGTCTCCATACCCTCCTCCAGCTGTCGCCCGAAGAACGATAGGCGAATTCCACCGACCACCCGAAAAGGTCTCTACCTTTGCGGCATGGTTAACCAGTGCGTCCATTGCCACGGTGATAAAATCCACCCTATACAAATCCACGATAGGTTGCAAACCCGCCATGGCGGCTGCAACCGCAGCTCCGACGAACGCCCCCTCGCTGACAGGTGTGTTGCGCACACGATCATGACCAAAGCGGACGAGAAGATTCCGACGGATCAGATGGACATCCTCACCAAAAATCAAGATCCTCGGATCGACATCCATGGCTTGCCCAATCGCCTCGTCGATGGCGTCTGCGAAATGTAGTCGCCTCACGAGGCTTCCTCCACCGCAAAGGGCATCTCCGCCACCATCACAATTTGTCGCATCTCCCTCACAATGCTATCCTCAAGCGCCTTTAAACGATGACGATCCTGATAGAGCCTTCGGCGGGTCCTCAGCAATGGATCGTCCGCTTTTGAAAATTGCCTTATTCCCTGAAAGACGGTTTTGAAGAACAACGCCAATCCACCCAATCGTGCTCGCACATCGGCGCCCTTTCTCCGAAACACAGATCGAAAGAGTGGCCAGATGAATATCCTCAACTGTTGAAAGGGATTGCGTAGGACGCGTAAGAAAGGATCGCCCAGAAAATGTCCCTCGAGATGACCACAGGTCGCGTGCAGATAATACGGGCCGTCACCCCGGCGGACGTGTTCCATGGCAATCCGGGCGGATTGCCATACCCTTTCGACTTCACGCCCGTCTACCTCGATTATGGGTAGACCAAGACCTCTCACGCGGTCTACCAACTTTCCCCCAGTGACTGACGCCGATGGCGTCGTGATCGACCAAGCATTGTCCTTACACACAAACAGCACAGGGAGTTGCCATGCGACCGCCAAATTAAAGGCTTCCATCAGCGTTCCCTGGTTAGCGGCGCCCTCACCAAAGAAGGCAACGGCAAGATTCCCCGGGCGAAGAACCTGCGCCGCCAGCGCAAAGCCAACGGCCGCCGGTCCGGAAGCGCCGACGATACCCGAGGAGGCTGCAAGATGCTCCCGCGAGTATAAATGCATGTGCCCTCCCATGCCGGAGCACAGCCCGTCTGGTCGACCGAGGAATTCTTTCAATAACAGGATGGGGTCAACACCACGCATCAGCAGCGGAGGCGTGCCGCGATGATCGACCGCCATGGCATCTCCCTCCTGAAGCTGGGGCACGACGCCGGCGACGATCGCTTCCTCTCCAACGCCAAGATGCATCTCGCCAGAGATCTTGCCCTGCTTCCAAAGATCGCTCACGATCTCTTCGAAACGCCGGCTTCTGAACATGTGCTCATACAGCAACCACAGATCAGGAGTCGTCACGCTCCCCAACCTCTCAAGTGTCTCACCCTTCGAATCCTTGATCATCACGGATCCAACATGCTCACATAATTCTAACCAATCTTCCCAAGAAACTTTCGTCCCCCTAGCCCTAAAACGATTTTTATCCTGTTTGGAGGAGTGTTGTATTAAGGGGTAATTTCCCCCACAAGTACCAATTCTAAGAAAATGCTATACAGATGGATGCTCTCCATCTACGCAAGGACAGTGATCACTCCCTCACCATATTCGGTGAACTGACCGATGTGCGCCGCAACCCCCACGCTCTTGGATTTCAGCGCCTCAATCAACCCATCCAACTGTTCTTCCGATATTGCGATCAGTAACCCGCCGGACGTCTGGGCATCAGCCAGAAGGATCTTCTGCACCTCAGAAATACCCTCCTCCCAAACCACATGCGGTTCAACATAGGCCAGATTGTCGCGTGTCCCTCCCGGGACATTCGCTCCTGCAAGATCTACCGCCGCTTCGAAGACCGGCACGCGATCGGCGTGAACTTGCGCATTCAAACCAGCACCGGCAGTCATCTCTCGTAAATGCCCCAGCAATCCGAACCCTGTCACGTCGGTACATGCAGACGCACCCACCTCGATCATCGCCTCCATCGCAGCGCGGTTGAGAGTCGCCATCCATGCGATCACCTCGCGAGTCGTGGCTTCATCCGCCAGACCTCGTTTGATGGCCGTGGCGATAATTCCTGTGCCAAGCGGCTTGGTGAGCACGATTTGGTCACCCGGGCGCGCTGAAGCGTTGGTGACCACGCGCTCAGGATGGACAATACCCGTCACCGCCATGCCGAATTTGGGCTCGTTATCATCCACGCTGTGTCCGCCAACCACGCTCACACCCGCCTCTGCGGCTTTATCATGTGCACCCCTCAGGATGCGCTCGAGCACATCGAGCGGCAGCCGGGCGGTGGGAAAGGCAACGATGTTGAGTGCGAAGAGCGGTTTTGCTCCCATGGCATAGATGTCACTGAATGAGTTGGCAGCCGAAATGGCGCCGTAGTCGTAGGGATCGTCCGTGATAGGTGTGAAGAAATCGACTGTCTCCACGATCGCCAGGTCGTCCGTCAGCTTGTAGACCGCGGCATCGTCCGAGGTAGAGATGTCGACGAGAACCGCCGGATCCGAGGGTCGTGGCAGTCCAGCCAGCAGCGACTCCAACGCTTGTGGGCGCAGCTTGCAAGCGCATCCCAAACCGTGTGTGAAGTGCGTCAGCTTGATCTCATCCTTCTTCGTCATCGCGGGTGCCACCACTGGACTCTCATGCGCCAGACGACGCACGGCAGCGCTGACGATTTCGACTGCCTTGTCGACCTCCTCTGATGTGGTCATCTTCCCGACCGAGAATCGCACGGTTCCCATGGCGTACTTGAGGGGAACATCCATCGCCTCCAGTACGGCGGAAACATCCACACTCTCGGCGTGACACGCAGCACCTGCGGATGCCGCCACTTGCTCCCCAATCTCTGACAGCAAAGTGTTTGCCTCAACGCCATGAAAACTGACGTTGAGTGTGTTGGGAAGACGTAACTCTGGATGGCCATTCAGGCGTGTACTGCCCGGAGCGTCGATTGCATTCTGCAACCCCTCCCACAGTCGATCGCGCATGGCGAGCATGTGCGCCGTATTGCGAGCCAATTCTTGACCGCCGACAGCCGCTGCCTCGCCAAGACCGACGATCTCGAGCACGTTCTCTGTGCCAGCCCGCCTGTTCGCCTCATGGTCGGCGCCATGGACAAATTTCGCTAATCGGACTCCCGAACGCACGTATAGCGCCCCCACACCCTTGGGCGCGTAGATCTTATGGCCGGCAACAGTCAGCAAGTCCACACCAAGCTCGTCGACCTGCACCGGGATCTTGCTCACCGACTGCGCAGCATCGCTATGCATGATCACACCATGAAGACGCGCAATGGCTGCGATTTCCGCGATCGGCTGTATTGTCCCCACCTCGTTGTTGGCATGCATGATCGTCACCAGGATGGTCTCTGGCGTGATGGCGCGCTCGACATCCACGGGATCGACCATCCCAAACGCATCGACGGGCACAACGGTGAGGCGATACCCCTGGCTTTCCAGGTAGCGGCAGGGTTCAATCACGGCCGGATGTTCTATCGCCGAAGTAATGATGTGGCTTCCTCGCTCGCGATACGCCGCGGCCACTCCTTTGATGGCCATGTTGTTGGCCTCGCTACCACCGCTGGTGAACACGATCTCACTGGCGGAACATGCGAGCAGATCCGCCATCTGACGACGAGCCTTCTCGATGGCTTTTCGTGTTTGGATTCCATATGGATGCACGCTCGAGGGATTGCCGAAATGCTCGTAAAGATACGGCGTCATCGCTTCGGCCACCCGGTGGTCTATTGGAGTGGTGGCGTTGAAATCGAGGTAAATGGGTTGCTTTACCATCGCTTCTCCCTCATAGAAAGATACTCTATGGATAATGGTATCAGATACCTCCGACTCATGTTCCAGGAAGCTGTGAGCTTCCGAGAATGTAGCCACGTGATAGGGTACGTGTAGAGACGTAACGTGCTACGCCTCCACAGTGGTAGTTAAGAGAGTAAGCCATAAACTGTGTTGCAATCTTTGCTCAAGTTCGTACGAGTCGTGCGGAGAGGCAGAGGAGGATACGAAGAGCGTCCTGCATCTGTTAACCTGAGGTTCCGATCACTGTGCTGGAATGATGGCTACGATAAACCGCCAGGAGACACTCATACAGGCCATCCAACCGATCAGGCGGAGTAACCTACCACAACGTTGTACCCCGTTTCGAGCGCCTCCTTGACCCTGCGGTCTTCTAGGTTCACAGACCTATGGTAACAGGAGTGATTCCATTAGAATTACCACAGACGCCAAGCGGGATGGACGGACTACCACAATACCGGCACGCCATCTCTCAGCACAGATACGGCGCTACCAACCGATCTCCTCGAGAAGAGGATCACCGTATAAAGTTCCTGGGTTAAAGGCGTCGATCCCTTGCGGAGCACTATTCCATGCAATCCAAATTCATGCACATCGCGGACGTACACCTGGGGTACAAACAATACGGAAGCGAAACGCGCTTCAACGATTTCGCCCGCGCTTTCGACCATGCCGTTGAGAAGGGGCTGGAGGCGGATGTCGATTTCGTCCTACTGTGCGGTGATCTGTTCCATAAGTCAGCCATTGACCCTCCCACCCTGCTGCAGGCTGTGAACCGTCTGGAAAGGCTACGGCAAGCCGAGATCCCCGTGGTTGCTGTGACCGGTAATCACGATCGTGCCCGCTATCGCGATCCATTCCGTCGCTCATGGCTCGACTACCTGGCCGAGCGCGGCCATCTGATCCTGCTCGCCCCCACCTTCGGAGGCGACGGCACCCTATTCTCACCGTGGGACGGCAATCAAGGTGGCTACGTGGACCTCAAGGGCGTGCGGATCCTCGGCCTTCCCTACCTGGGCTCGACTCTCGACACCATCTTGGATGAAGTACCTGATGCGATTGCGAATCTGGACACCAGCGGCATCGACTTCACGATCCTCCTCGGCCACTTCGGCCTGGAAGGCGAGGTGCCTGGCGTGGCTGGCGGTGTTTCGCACAACCTCATCGCCCCGCTGCGCCAGTATGTGGATTACCTCGCCCTAGGCCATCTGCACAAACCGTTTGAACGCCAGGGTTGGGTCTACAATCCCGGCTCGCTCGAGGTGTGCGGCATGGACGAGCGCGACTGGGAGGGCGGGGTTTACCTGGTAACCACGGACGCCTCGAAAACTCCCAAGCATACCGCCAAGCATATTCCCATCCTGCGCCGCCCATTCCACCGTTGGTATTTTGAGGTACAAGCTCATCTCACCCCCGAAGCGCTCTACGATGCGCTGACCGAGTTCTTGAAGGAGCAGAAGCGAAATCGACCCTCGCAGGATCTCGATCCGGTTGTCGAACTCAGCCTGGAAGGCGTGTTGGCCTTCGATCGCGCCGCACTCGATACGGGACGTATCCAAGATATCCTCGAGCAAATCGTCGCACCGCTGGTCCCTCGTCTGCGCAACAACGCGCGCGCCACCGAATTCGAAATTGCCCCGGACGACCATCGCTCGCGACACGAGTTGGAGCGCGAGGTGATCCTCGACCTGGTAAGACGCGACGGACGCTACCGCGAGCGGGCTGAATTTTGGGCCGGGTTGATCCAGGAGATCAAAAACCTTGCGTTATCAAACCGTCCCCCGGACGAGATCGTCGCCGCGCTGCGCCAACGTCCGTCGGACGAGGGATAGCAGTATGTGGATCACAAGACTGGAACTGGAGAACGTCAAGAGCTACGACAATTGCACCGACATCGTCTTCGCTCGCGGCGTGAATGCAATCTCCGGGCCGAACGGGGCCGGTAAGTCGACCTTGCTTGAGGCGATCGGCTTCGCACTCTTCGACTCGCTGCCTTACACCCAAGCCGAGTTTCTGCGCCAAGGAGCGAAGCGCGGCTCGGTCGCCGTGTATTTTGAAGACGCCCTCGATGAACGCGAATACGTGCTTGAGCGCCCACTCGGCGGAGGCAAGATCTCGATCGTCGATCCAGAAGTGAACCGCGAAGTAGCATCTGGGAGGGATGACGTCGTCGATTGGCTTAAAGACCACCTCGGCGTCGAGCCCACCGCCGACCTGCGGGCTCTATTCGAGGACGCCATCGGCGTGCCTCAGGGTCTGTTGACAGCCGCCTTTTTGGAAAATGCCGCTACACGCAAGAAGAAATTTGACCCGCTGCTGCAAGTCGACGATTACCTCATGGTTTGGAACCAACTGCGCGATTCCATGCGCTACCTTCGTGAGGCCCTGCAAACCCAGGAGCAGCTCATCGCTGGCTTGCAGGGCGAGCTGAAACGACTACCCACCTTGCAAAAGGAGACCGAACAAATAAGACGCGACACCTCCCAGGACGAGAAGGATCTGAAGGGGTTGATAAAACGCCTTGATTCCGTCTCTACGAAAATATCGGATTTTGAGACAAAACGGAAGCAGATCGAGGACCTCACCGTATGGGTCCGCACGCTTGACGCCCGAATCGAAGGCCTGGCCATGCAGGTCGCCGACGCTGCCGAGGCCGTAAAAGCTGCACAGGATGCACAGGACGTGCTCGTTGAGACCCGGCCGGCGTTTGAGGCCTACGAGGCGGCTCAAGAGGAATTGGCAGCGCTGGAGGACAGACGTAAGGAGCGCGACAACCTGCGTGAGACACTCGCCTCCGTGCAGAAGGATCTGGCGCGCACGCGAGCAGAAGTCGAGGCTCTCGAGCGCTCGATGGGTGAGATCGAAGCCGCCGAGACCGACCTCCTCAAACTAGCACCCGATATGGCGCGTCAAGATCAACTTGAAGGCCAATTGGCAGAAGCCGTAGAAGACAAGACGCGACTAGATCTGGTCCAGGAGCGATGGAATGATGAAACTTTGGCCTTGGAACGCCTCCAGGCACGGCTGGATGAGGTCGAGAAGGGACTCAAACGTCGAACCGAACTTGAAAAGGACGAGCAGAAGCTCAAAAAACAGGTCAAGTCACTGGAAGTTGACTCGACCAGGTTGGAGGCCGAGCTAGCCGTCGCCGAACGCCAGCGGGCGCAAATCACCAATCGACTCAGTATCCTGGAGACTGCTGAGGAGGCCGTCTGTCCGGTCTGTCGGCAGACGTTGGACGCCGCCCACTTCGAGGATCTGAATCAGCACTACGCCGACGAGCGCGCCGCGCTGGACACGGCCGACGATATGGCACGGGCGCGTGCGGAAGAGGTTCACGACGCGCTCAAGCACCTGCTGAAGGACCTGCAGGCGCAAGAGGCCGAGCTCGCCACTCTTCCGCTCCCTCAACAGGGAAAGGACCTGAAACGAGAAATACACTCTTTACAGAAACAATTGCGGAAACGCGAGAACGAGATTGCAACCCTGACTGGAGCGCGGGAGCGTATCAAAGCGATCGAGAGCGAGCTCGAGGGATTGGGAGATCCGCGTACGCAGTTTAAGCTGCTGCAAACCCGTGCCGCCACGCGCGCTGAGGTCGAAGCCCAATTTGAAAGCAACGTCAAGGCGCTCGCAAAGCACGAAGAAGTTGCACATGAGTTGCAGGCGGGACTTGAGGCGTTCTTCGGCCTCGACGAGGCGATTGCCGCCTCTGTAACCAAGCGCGACGAGAACGCCGCCGCCCACCGTCGCTACTTGGAAAATACCGGTACCGCGAAAAGCTTTGAGGCGCGCACCGCAAAACTCAAGGATCTGGTAGCAGAGCACGAGGAGGAGCAAAAACAAAAAGGGATGCTCGCCTCGGAACTCGACAATCTCAAATCCGATTACGATAGCGCCGAGCATGAAAAGGTCAAAGCCGAGCACGAGAAGCTCACCCGCGATCGAGCCGCCCTCGAAGAGCGCCTTAAACTGATCCGTGAGCGCCTAGAGGCCCTTGAGTTCGAAATGACAGCGTTGGGTGAGAAAGAGGTCGAACTTAAAGACTCACAAAGCGAGCGTGACCAGTTGGGTGAGTTGACCGAGGCGCTTGAATTTATCCGTAAGACGGTTCGCGACGCCGGACCCTACGTCACGCGCGCACTGGTGCAGACGATCTCAATCGAGGCCAACCGCATCTTTACTGAGATCCTCGGCGATTACACCACGCGATTGAACTGGAACGATGACTACAGCATCACCGTTGAGCAGGGCGGTTACAAACGGGGATTTTCCCAGCTCTCCGGTGGTGAGAAGATGGCTGCCGCCCTCGCCGTGCGTCTGGCGCTATTGCGCGAAATGTCGCAGATCCGTGTGGCCTTCTTCGACGAGCCTACCGCCAATTTGGACGACGAACGCCGCGAGAATCTGGCGGGCCAGATCACACAGATTACAGGTTTTAACCAACTCTTCGTCATCAGCCACGACGACACTTTCGAGCGTGAGACGCACCACGTGATCCGTGTGCATAAGGAAGGCGGCGTCAGCCGCGTGGAGGTGGGGTGATGCTGGTGCCAGAGAAAGTGCTCACCGCACTCATCGCCAAACGGAAGCGCTTCACCACCTCGAAGCGATCGCAGGAGGAAGCGCTCACCGCAATGGAGCACGCACTGAGCGACTTCGATGGGTTAAGCCTGGAGGAATGTGAAGCAAAGCTGAAGGAAATCCCTAGACCGGGTGCCCACCCCTCGAGCGAGAAGGAATCCCACCAGGGCGTCGTGGTGCCCTTCAGTGAGCGCTGGTCCAATCACGCCCAGGCGCGCGCCTGGGCCATGGAAATCCTTAAGGGCAAACCGACTTTCGCCGCCGACGGCTCGCAGATCGTCCCCTCTAGCGAACTTTCCATCCCCGTCGGCGTTGTGCAAGTGGGTTGGTTCGAGAATCCACACCAGGCTCAGGGTGACTACGTCAAGGACGTCGCCGTAGAGATTCTCACCCCCGAGGAGCTGGGCGACGAACCCAAGGAGACAGACGGTTTCCCCGGTTGGACGATCAACTTCCGCCGCTTTCGTCGGGAGATCGAGGTCATCGTCGAATATATGGAACGCAAGGCCGGCACCAAGCCGGCGCCTTTATGCTTCTTCGACGGCTCGCTGATCATCTCTTTCGCCGGGTTGATGGCGCCCGAACGCCAGCGGCAATATGCCGAGGCCGTGACACAGCTCATTGACACCTCTGCGAAGACCAAGGTGCCATTGGTGGGTTACGTCGACACCTCGGCGGCGCGTGACCTGGTGGACATGCTCGCCCACCTCTCCGACGCGACCGTCGCGGACCGCATTAGCGACGCAACTCTGCTGCGGACAGGAATGAGTTGGGGGGACCGCTCACAAATCTTCATCTGCGCCCGCAACGACAATATGCAGTTCAACGAGTATTACGAACAGGTTTGCTTCTCCTACCTGAAGACCACTCGCCGCCATCCGCCTGCACGTGTCGAGTTTCCTCGCTGGATCGTTATGGCCGGAGAGCATGAGCGTCTGTTCGACTTGGTGCGCAGTGAGTGCATCGTGGGAACCGGCTACCCATACGCTCTGGAGACCGCCGATGCGCTGGCAGTACTTGGTGCTCAGGATCGAGAACGCTTTTACAGATTGTTCCAGAAGTTCAGCGAAAGCGAAGGACTGGCACTACACTACGGCCGCAAGGCGATCAGCAAGCGCGGCCGGCGCCGTTAGAGAGCAGGTGCCCCGGTACTTTATGATCGAACCAAGAGGGTCGCTATGATCGTAGGTAAAATCATCCATTCCAATGCACACACAGACTACGTGTGCCAGGTCTACCGTAAGGACGAAGTCGAGAATCCGCCAGCGCGCGAGGATTTTGCCATCGGCAGCTTTGTGCGTCTGCACCTGGCCGACGACCAATCACTCGTCGGGTTGGTATACGACACACGGCTGTTCAACCCCGAGTTCGGACGCCTGGGTCCACGCCTCTCGCCCGAAGCCGATCTGGAGGTCTTCGCCCCAGACTACCTGAGCGAGAAGGCGACATTGATTGGAATCGCCGCCGTGGGAACGATCGATGGCGACGGACCACACCAGGGCTTCCCGCCCCTGGCAGTCGACACAGACGCCATGGTGGAGACGATGCCCGACGAGGAGATTCGCGCCTTCCACCTCGAAGGCGACGCCCTGCGTTTAGCCTACGCGCCCCTGCTGCTCGCCTCAGGCTCACCGCACGCACTGCATCTCATCCAGACCGTGCTCGAGCGCCTGAGCGAGCTATTGCCCGAGCACGCCGAGACGCTGGCGCTGCTCAAGGACGACGTGAGCTGGAAGGCAGCCATCACGCCGCTGGGAGGCGATCGATGAACGCGGTCGGTCTCACCAAAGGTCCTGGCGAGACGCAACACGAGTTCACCTTCGTCTCACCAGACCGCGATCAAGTCCTCAAAGTCGGCGAGTTCGTGCTGCACCACGCCGTAGTCGACGGCGAGGATCGCGCCGTGCTCAGCCGCGTCACCGCTCGGTCACCGCTGCGCCTTTATCCAGACGGTTTCCTCGCCGATCCCGAGCTCGACCCCAACGCGGTGGCGGCCGTCTTTGGTTATCAAGGACAGGGACACGAGCGCTACGAGCTGACGGCGGCGGTGATCGGTTATTACGACGAGCGCCTGGGTGATTTCATCAACCCCCGCATCCCGCCGCGAACCGGTCGTCCGGTGTACCTAGCGCCGGACGAGCTCCTGGCTACCGTATTGAGCAAGGTGGCGTTGGGTGGGCAGGGCTCGGCACACATCGGTTCGTTGCTCAGCCGCGAGCCGGGGCGCATACCTCTGACGCTCGACCTGCGCGCCGTCACCAGCACGCATCTTGCGATCATCGCCAATACCGGGGCGGGCAAGAGCTACCTGGCGGCGGTGCTTCTGGAAGAGTTGATGAAGCCTCACAATAGAGCCGCGGTGCTGATCGTCGACCCGCACGGTGAATACGGCACGCTGGCCGAGATGATGGGTGCCAAGCCCTTTGTTGAGCCTGATTATTCACCTGATGTAAGGATCTTCAGACCAGGCGACGTGAAAGTGCGCACCGCCGGCTTGACGATCGGCGACCTGTATTACCTGCTGCCCAACCTGAGCGAGCGTATGGAATATCTGCTACGACGAGCCCATCGCGACGTCACTCGTCACAGTCTGCAGGAGAAGGGCAAGCCCGACCGCTGGACAGTCGGTGAATTGCTCGTGCGCTTGCGTCAGCTTGGCGAAGGCAGCGATGCGGAGGATCCGGAGGCTAAAGACGACCGCTTCGCCGGTACCGCCGAGGCACTCATCTGGCGCCTACAGAGCGTCATCGAGCGTGCGACCATCTTCGACGATTTCGAGCATCTCGATTTGGCCGAACTGTTCCGGCCGGGTCGCTGCTCGGTGCTGCAACTGGACGAGGTCGACGACCGCGAGCAGCAGATCATGGTGGCCACGCTACTGCGACGCGCCTTTCGTGCCCGCACGCAGACCGAAAAGGGGGCGGTGGGCGAAGGTGACGAGCTATATTTGCCGTATCCGGTCTTCATCCTGATCGAGGAGGCACACCATTTCGCCCCAGCCGCGGTCGACGTGGTCAGTACGCACATCCTCAAGCAGGTGCTCTCTGAGGGGCGCAAGTTCGGGGTGGCGGTGGGGCTGATCAGCCAGCGACCAGGGCGCCTAGACCCTGACGCACTATCACAGTGCAACACGCAGTTCCTGCTGCGTATCGTAAACCCCATCGACCAGAGTCGCGTGGCGGAGAGCGTGGAAACCGTGGGGCGCGACCTGCTGAGAGAATTGCCCGCGCTGACCAAAGGGCAGGTCATCATCGCCGGCGAGGCGGTGAACACGCCTGTGCTGTGTCGAGTACGCACGCGGCACACACCCCATGGCGCGGAGACCCCTGATGCGCCTGCGATGTGGATGAATTATTTCACAGAGGGGGAGAAAAGCCGTCGTGGTCGACGCAAGGTCAGACCTTCTGCGTCCGATGAGGAGGGATCTGAGTTATTCAAATGACAGAGCACGACTTCGGAAGTCCTGCGGACTTCCGAAGTCTGATTAACCGGGGCGATCCGTTTTCGGCCGATCCATTTCTAGCAGACACAGGCAAAGGTACAACTCCCCGCGGTGATGGATATGTTGTTCGAAAACATGCCACAGGATCCAGGCCAGCTTTGGGGTCCCGTCAGCGGGAACCTGAACGAGGCGATTGAAATCCTCCACCGGTACGGTGGCTAGGAAATCCATGGTCTCACCGTGTACACTTTCCATCTCTTTGCGAATGGCTTCAATCGTTGTCAATCGATCTGCGCCCTCATCCGGCCAGCCGGGCAAGGATCGCCGCACGATGTAGTGGATCCAGCCCTGTTCAAGATTGATGATATGACGCAGGATATCGCCAACCGTTCGCTGATATCGCTCGGCGGGCCGAAAGCCCAGATGCTCATCAGTGAGCATGGACACGGCGCGCATCAAGTCTCGCCAGACCTTGTGCCAATGGTCAAAAAATTGGGCTGCATTCATCGCTTCTTCTCCTCACGATTTACCCATCGTTCCAGCCCCTCCGGTGGTTGATATCGAGCGAGGAGATCCAGCAAGGTATCGGGATCGTCGTCGCTGATCAACAGGGATCGATGCTCGTCGTAGATAAACCCCTCTGCGCGGGCATGTTGGATCAATGCGAGCAGTGCATCGAAATACCCATTCAGATTGAGTAATCCCACCGGCTTGCGATGCAAACCAATTTGAGCCCACGTCAGGACTTCGAACAACTCCTCCAGCGTTCCAAGGCCGCCGGGCATGGCAATGAATGCATCGGCCTCCTCGATCATCATGGCCTTGCGCGTATGAATATTCTCAACGATACGCATTTCCGTCAAGGCAGGATGGGCAAGGACAGGGGTATCAAACAGTTTCGGGATAATCCCGATCACTCGCGCGCCACCACCCAGCGCCGAATCGGCAAGGGCACCCATCACTCCCGTCGCACCCCCACCGAAAATCAACGTCAGCCCCCGCTCTGCGATCGTACGACCCAACGCCTGAGCCGCCTCAAGGTATAGCTCCGCAATCGTATCGCTCGATCCGCAATATACACAGATTTTCTCGATCGATCTCAGTCCCTCGTCTCGTCGCATCGCTGTTTTTATGCGCCCTCTCTACGGGTTACCCTCTTGCGATTCCAAGGCAGCCCGGATCTCTTCCGCGTTCTGCTCAAGTGCTTCCCGCGTCGACCCGCGTGAATAACCAGGGGGAAAGCGAAATCCGAATCCGTCACCAGGGTAGCGAGCGATGACATGAAGATGGCTATGGAAGACTGTCTGCCCCGCGGCGACACCGTCTGCCAAGAAGAGGTTGATCCCCTCACATCGCAATCTTGAGGCCCGCAGTGCTCGTGCAAGCCGCCTAGCGACGGCAAACATGCGACCGCCTGTTTCGTCATCCAACTCGGCCAGATGGGCAGCGTGTCGTTTAGGCACGATCAGGAGGTGACCTGGCGTGATGGGTTGAATATCCATAAAGGCGATCACCTGGTCGTCTTGATAAACCAGGCTGGCATCCGCCTCACCGGCGATGATGCGGCAGAAGATGCAGGACGGCTCGCTCATCACGCTCTCGCTCCCAAGAACCATCATTATGCGCGGTTAATTCCCTTCCGATCGCCAACCCAAACCGTGCGGGCCGCCGATGAAAATGAATTCTACCATCAGCATCTCTGCCAGCGAATATCAGAACTGAAGAACCACCCCGTGGTAAACCACCGGGCTCTGATGAGCAGCAGCGGCTCCCACGCCGCTGCGGTTGATGGGTAATTTTCACCTGCCCTCCCATTTTAGGATCACCGTCCGCTCGGGCGTGGGAGCCCGACCTCCTGTCAAGGGGCAGGGACTTCCAAGCTGAGCCTATCGTGAACTTAGTGAAAGACCCGTCCTTCGACTGCGGGCCACCCTTCGGGTGTCCCTCCGCTCAGGACGATTGAGGTTCTTCATCATCCTGAGCGGAGTGAGCCGCATCAGCGGCGAACGAAGTCGAAGGACGCGGATCGCAACTCATCCATCTCGCCAACAAAAAGAGCGCACGTTCCTTCCAAGCCCGAACTTGCCATACTCTCGACATTCGATAAGAATAGAGCAACAACCATCCCATCCCACAACGAGTAGGGACCATGACCACTTTCTTCCCTATCCTTATCTTGACTGCCAGGCCCGCGGCCGGTAAGAGCGAAATCATCCACTTCCTCGAGCAGATCCCCGTCGATGAACGCATCGAGCGCTATCATGTCGGTCCGATCCACATCCTCGACGATTTTCCAATGCTCTGGGCATGGTTTGAAGAAGACGATCTGTTAGAACGCATTTTCGATAAACCCAGGCTATACACTACGCCCGATGGCTATTTTCTCCACGAAGACCTTTGGCATTTGCTCATCCGACGCCTGAGCCTTGACTACCATAAATGGCGAAGAGATACAGCAGATCCGCACACCGTCATGATCGAATTTTCTCGCGGTTCTCCATCGGGGGGATATCAAGCCGCATTCCAGCATTTGAGCGATGAGATCCTGCAAATGGGCGCGTCGCTCTATGTTGAGGTTTCCTACGAAGAATCCTTGCGTAAAAATCGAAAACGCGCCAACAACGAGAGGCCCGACAGTACGCTCGAGCACAGCGTTGAAGATAAAAAGATGGAACGCCTTTACCGTGATGACGATTGGTCGTCGTTTTCCGCTTCCGATCCGAATTTTCTTACAGTTCGCGGGATCCGTGTTCCCTATGTCATCTTCGAAAATGAGGACGACATAACCACCAGAGGGGGAAATAAGCTGGAACAAAGGTTGGAAGACGCGTTAGGACATTTGTGGGCGTTGTGGGAAGAGCGGCCAACAGTATAATGTAACCTACTACCTACAGCGCATTCGGAGAATCCGGGAGAAGCTATGAGCCGCCACGCGCGCTTCATCACCCTACTACTTGCACTTAGCTTCCTGATCTTGCCATCCTCTGTCGCAGCGCAAAATCCTGTCGTGCATGCAGTACTTTTCTATAGCCCCACATGCCCACACTGCCACAAGGTTATCGAGCAGGATTTACCACCCTTGTGGGAGATCTACGGTGGCGAGGTTGAATTATTCTACATCCCCCCAACCCCCGAAGAGGAGCAGGCAGGGCCATCCTTGGTGGGAATCTACGGCGAGCGGATGACGATCCTTTACGTCAATACCTACACCGACGTCGGATCGTCATTGTTCGGAGCTGCGGTTGAGACTTTTAATATCCCGCCGGAGGAGCAAGTCGTCCCCACCTTAATCGTGGGGCAGATCCGCCTCATAGGATCGACGGACATACCGCAACAGTTTCCGGATATCATCGAACAAGGGCTAGCGCAGGGCGGGATCGATTGGCCAGAGATCCCTGGACTGAGGCAAGAAATAACAAATATGGTTCCCTTCCCGCTCGAGGAGCCATCACCCGAACCAACCCCCGAGGCTTCACCCGTGCCGGTTACTGAGACGGTGTCCGTAGAAACGGATGGACCCTCAAGCACATCCACGAGCCCCGCCCCGGCCACAAGTACACCCGAAAGCCCTGCAGTCGTCCCTCCCGTCGATTTTGCCTCGCCACAACTTCCTTTTGTTCAAAGATTTCGACTCGACCCTGTCGGCAATAGCCTATCTGTCCTGGTCCTGGTCGGCATGATTTTGAGTGTTCTGGGAGCCGCCTTCCGATTAGGCCGGGATTCTTCACGACACACCTCCCGCCGACTGCATTGGAGTATCCCGCTGCTGTCCCTGGCGGGTATCGCGGTCGCAGGTTACCTTGCTTACATTGAAATCACGGGCTCCGAAGCCGCATGTGGCCCCATCGGAGATTGCAACACCGTGAATCAAAGTGAATATGCCAGACTCTTTGGCATCATCCCTGTCGGCGGTCTCGGATTCTTCGGGTATGTCGCCATCCTTGTCCTCTGGTTTATCGCCCAGCGGACCTCCGATCGGGCTGCGGATCTCACGACGGTGGCAATACTCGGCACAACGATTCTCGGTACCCTGTTCTCAATCTACTTGACTTTCCTTGAACCCTTTGTCATCGGCGCCACATGCGCCTGGTGTCTGAGTTCAGCCATCATCATCACCGTCCAAATGCTGTTGAGTGTCGATCCAGCCACCATAGCATTGTCGAGTTTGCGTAAAGCATAAACCCAACCTCACCCAGCGTAGATCAAGACCACATCCCTCTACCCTTGTCCTCCTCCTTGAGGAGTCATACCCATTGCTCCCATCTTCATCATTGCACGCAATAACAAACACTCCGGCCTCCGCAAGGCAACCAGACGTACCAAATCCACTACATCACACTTGAAGCTAAAACGAGATCCTGAAAAATCTATTTTTCGGAGCAACCAAATCTGCTATAATCTACCCAAATAGGGGGATAAAGGCGTTCCGACGACGAGTCCTTCAAGGATCCTATAACGGATGTTGAGCAGAACGGAACGCGATCGCCTCTGTATCGATGAAACTGGTAACGATTTGGTCCGCACCGTTTCGCCATCCTATCTCAAGAAAGGATGACAGAACTCACCAATGACGGGTCCTCTCGCAACAATTCTTGCTGTCGCCGCTTACGGCGCTCTGCACAGCTTGCTTGCAAGCCCATGGGCGAAGGAAAAGGCACGCCGAATCTTGGGCTCCCGTTCTGATCGCTTGTATCGCATTAGCTATAACGCCGTCGGCGCACTTACCTTGCTTCCGGTCTTAGCAATACCGGCGCTACTCCCCGGCGATACGCTCTATCGCGTCCCCTGGCCCTGGTCTTTTCTGACCGCGCTGGGGCAAGCAATCGCCCTACTCCTTCTGGGAATGGGTCTGCTCCAAACCGACGTGTGGCATTTCCTCGGTCTTCGTCAGTTATTAAGTGGGGACAGTGACTCCCCTCCCAAATTAGTGGTTCGAGGTCTCTACCGCTGGGTACGCCATCCACTCTACACTGCGGGTCTTGTCTTGATCTGGCTTTCCCCCGTACTTACAACCAATTTGTTGGCTTTAAACCTGGGCTTTACTGCCTACATCTACATCGGCAGCCTGTTTGAGGAGAAACGTCTCATATATGAATTCGGGGAGGCTTACCTGACCTATCAGAAACGTGTCCCTCGTCTGATCCCCCGTCCTTGGAGAAGCGCGGCAGAGTTCTGACAGAGACGGATGGTTCACAGTCGATCTGGGACGACTGTCTGGTCGTCCCGATGGTTCCATGCTGATTAAGCCTATATTCGTAGGGGCGCACAGCCGTGCGCCCCTACATGTTTATGCACAACCGCTTCGCCCCTAACATCTGCAACGTACAGCAAGTCGGGGTGTCTTGTATTATTATGGGAGCTCAATCCACGATACATGGGTCGAGAGCGATCTTATGACTCACGCAATCGACCGCATGGAGGAGAATGCCGTGACAGCAGATTACACTTACATCGAAGACCTCTCAAGCCTGATCGAGAACCTACCAGACGACAGCATTGTGAGCCGAACCTTCCATGAAGATGACCACACGAAAGTCGTCTTGTTTGGCTTTGCGAAAGGACAGGAGCTGTCTGAGCACACTGCCTCTCATCCAGCGATTCTCTACTTCCTCGAAGGGCACTGTCGCCTCACTCTCGGTGAGGACGATCAGCAGGCACAACCAGGGACCTGGGTACACATGCCTGCACAGCTCCCTCACAGCGTACATGCTTCAACACAAGCACGTATGATGTTGATCCTTCTTCGGGATTGATTGATGGGATTACGGTAAAAATCCATCGCCATCTGCCAATGTTGATTTCGATGCCACCCTACTCAGGCGACAGCCCACCAATCTTTCCCCTCCGTCAGACCCATCCCGATCAGCCTGTCCCGGATCAACACTCTCGCACCCCTTGAGCCGACGGCCGCCAGCACGACCGGACTGTTGAAACGGCGGAGCCAATCCGGGAGATCTTCCGGGGCAATGATCGGGCGATCCCGTCGTGTGCGTCCGACCTTGGCCGGATCGATGTCCACAAATGCTTCAAGGGGAGCTCCCCGGCGAAGCAGATGCTTCGACAGACGGCGCCCCATCTCCCCAGCGCCCCACACGATCAACGCATCACACCCGATGAGAGGACCTTGGCAAAGATAGTGCGCCTTAGCGCGCAAAAAATTCTCCACCGAGTAGCGCGAATCGGTTCGCGTCAGGCGCTGAGGATGTTCACGCCAGTACAGCAGCACCTCGGGAACCTTTGCAAAATGGGCGCCAGCAAGGTGCATTCGCAGCCAGAGATCGTAGTCTTCAGCCCAGCCATTTTCTTGATACCCGCCCATGCGCTCGAGCCATGAGCGTCGCATCACAACCGAAGAATGTGCGAGCGGACTCTCGATATAGATGGCACGGGCAATCGCTTCTGGAGTAACAAGGCTGTTGAGCCATTCAATATAGACACGGAACCCCTCGCGCACACCCCCGACAGGGAAACCCTCCACAAGACAACCAATCACAGCAACATCCGGGTGATCTTTGAGAAAATCGACTTGTTTCTCCAACCGTTCCGGGTGGGCGCGGTCGTCCGCGTCCATGCGTGCGATAATTGGCGCCCTACAAGCGCCCACTCCTGTGTTCAATGCCTCAAGGATGCCCTGATGCACAACTGTCACCACCCGCACCCTGGGATCACGTTTCTGCCATGAAGCCAGAATCGGGGCGGTTGCATCTGTTGATCCATCGTCGACGGCAACGACTTCGATACACTTCAAGGTCTGATCAAGGATGGATTGCAGCGCCTCGTCGAGCGTCTCCTCAACGTTGAAGCAGGGCATCAAGACCGACACAAGCGACTCAGCTATGCTATCATCGGAGTTATGTGACGCTTGAAGAAGGAGATTTCCCATGAACCTATCCGATCTTTCGCTTGACAAAATCTCAACCGGATTGTTGAATTTTTTACCGCGCCTCGCGATGGCCTTCGTCGTTCTGCTCCTCGCGCGCTGGATATCATCGTTTGCCAAACGCCTTGTACGCCGCTCGCTGGAGGCGCGGGAGAGCGACCCCGAACTAATTGTACTCTTCGAGATGCTCACAAATTGGGGCATTCTTGCGTTCGGCATCGTCATCGCCGTAGAACAGCTCGCGCCTGGACAATTCAGCAGCCTCATCGCCGGACTGGGGATCGCCGGTATCACGATCGGCTTCGCGCTTCAGGACGTCGCCAAAAACTTCGTGGCCGGCCTTCTACTCCTGCTGCAACAACCTTTCGAAATCGGCGATGCCATTGAGGTCGTCGGCTATGCTGGCACAGTGCACGAGATCTCTCTCCGTTCGACAGACATCATCACCTGGGACGGCCGTCATGCGATTATCCCTAATGCTGACGTGTTCATCAACCCGATCGTCAACTTCAGCCGCGCCGTACGACGCCGGGGGGAGGTGACGTTAGGGGTGTCCTACGAGTCGGACCTCGATCACGTAACCAAAGTTACCCTGGAAGCCGTTGAAAAGGTGCCCGGTGTCTTGAAGGATCCTGCCCCCTCTGTTCTCTTTAGAAAGTTCGGCGACTCAGCGATCGAGCTGACCACATTCTTTTGGGCCGACATCGGCGAAGTCGGCCTTGGTGATGCACAAAACGAGTGCATCAGGAACATTAAACAGGCGTACCACCGCGAAGGCATCGAGATGCCCTTCCCAACGTACATCACGATCCAGGGCAGCCCGTAGAATTCAACGTTTCACGAAAACATTGTAGGGGCGCACGACCGTGCGCCCCTACAAGATGTCTCCTTCAACATCAAGACTAAGAGAGGCCACCCGGCGGGTCGCCCCTACGAACGTGATGGAAACCTACTCCGTCAGGATGCGAGAACCAAGCTGCTCCAACCACAGACCTTTGCGAGATCGGCGCTCGCCAACGTATTAGAAACCCTCAGCAATAGTTGGAGTTTTACGAATCTAAGAAGCCCGAAACAACAGCAAAGGTGCAGTCATCGACTAGATAAATTGCTCCTCGTAATGACAGGCGACGAAGTGACCAGGCTCGAGTTCACGCATCTCCGGTACTTCCGTCGCACAGTTCTCCTTTGCGATCGGACAACGTGGGTGGAAGCGACAACCTGAGGGTGGTGAGATCGGACTGGGGATCTCACCCTTTGGCAGAGGGGTTGTACGACGTGCCTGAGGATCAGGTACCGGCACAGCTGTCAACAAGGCCTGGGTATAGGGGTGCAATGGTTTGCGGTAAACTTGCTGCAAGGTTCCCATCTCGGAAATTAGTCCTAAATACATGATCGCGATGCGGTCGCAGATGTATTTAGCCGTCGCCAAATCATGGGTAATGTATAGATACGTGAGATCAAGCTTCTCCTTCAAGGTCAACATCAATTCCAATAGCAGTGCTCTCACCGACACATCTGCCATGGCGATCGGTTCATCAGCGACAACGAGTTCCGGATTCAGCACCAATGCTCGGGCAATCACAGCGCGCTGACGCTGACCGCCGCTCAATTGGTGTGGATACTTATCGTATAGAATGCTTGCTGGTGACAGACCTACCTGCTCCATCATTTCAAGCACACGCTGTCGCTTCTTTTCTCCTTCGGCGACACGAAAGATCTCTAGGCTGTGCCCGATAGCGTCTCCGCATTTCATGCGAGGGTTCAAGGATGCGAATGGGTCTTGGAAGATCGCCTGCATGCGGCGACGTGATTGGCGCATCTCCTCTGCGCTTAACGTCGCCAGGTCTGTGCCCTCGAAGAGGATGCTGCCCTCAGTAGGATCCACCAATCGCAAGATCAGCCGTCCGGTCGTCGTTTTCCCGCTACCGCTCTCTCCCACCAATCCTAGGACCTCACCGCGGAGTATCTCAAAATCTATGCCATCCACTGCGTGTATGAACTCACGTTGGCGAGTCAACAACCGCTCTATGAAACTTCTTTGCACGGGGAACCACTTTTTCAGGCCCCTCACTTGGACAAGGGTTTGGTCAGACATCGCTCTCTCGCTCATATAGCCAGCAGGCTATCCAATGATCCGTTTCATACTCCTTAAACACAGGTACCTCATCACGACAAATGTCCATGACATGTGGACATCGTGGATGAAATCTGCAACCGGGTGGTGGATCGATCAAGTCGGGAGGTGACCCATGCATAATGTGTAGCTTGTCGTCAGTAAGCTTGATGTTGGGGACTGAACTTAGCAGACCCTGTGTGTATGGGTGTTGTGGTTTGTGGAATAGAGGATGAACGTCCGCCACTTCCACCAGCTTTCCAGCATACATAACAGCCACCCGATCCGCCATCTCGGCCACAACACCGATATTGTGAGTAATGAGTATGATCGTTAAACCCAGGAGACGTTGTAATTCACGGAGCAGATCTAAGAATTGAGCTTCGACGATGACATCCAGTGAGGTTGTTGGCTCATCGGCGATGATCAGGTCGGCGTCGAGTGCCAATGCCAAGCCGATCATCACCCGCTGACGCATACCTCCACTCAGTTGATGGGGATAGTCGTCCAATCTCTCGTCTGCGATACCAAGACGGTCGATTAACTCTGCTGCGCGTGCCCTTCCATACTGCTTACTCACATCAAGATGTGTGCGAATCGTCTCGACAATGTGATCGCTAATGCGCTGTAGGGGATTCAAGCATGTCATCGGGTCCTGAAAAACAGTCGATATGTGTGCTCCCCTTAGTTGCCGCATACCCTCATCATCTAGTTCCAATAGGTTCTTACCATCAAATATAATCTCACCACCTGTAATTTTCCCTGGAGGCCGAAGGAGACGAAGAACAGCCATTCCTAAGGTGGATTTACCGCATCCTGACTCGCCCACCAACCCCACCACCTCACCCCGGCTGACAGTTAAACTAACGTCGTCCACGGCTCGAAGGACACCAACTCGGGTAGGATAATCAACATCTAGATTCCGTATTCGCAAAACCGCTTCGCTCATGTTTCCGTCAACCTGGGATTCAGGATCTCACTCAAACCCTCACCAAACATACTGAACCCTAACGCAACCAGCGCGATCGCTAAACCAGGGAAGGTGACGGGCCACCAACGACCACCAGCCAATTCAGAGCGTCCTCGGTAAATATCATAGCCCCAGTCGGGTCTTGATGGATCCACTCCTAAACCGATGAAGGCTAAAGCAGCTTCGGTGATAATGGCATCGGCGATGTTAAGGGAGAAGACCACCACAATCGAGGGGATGACATTAGGTAAGATATATCGCCTTAAAATCGTGCGACTCGACGCTCCCAGGCTTCGGGCGGCCTCTATATAAAGTTCCTCTTTAATGCAGAGTACCTGGCCGCGCACCAACCTGAAAAAGATCGGGATATATACAACCGCAATGGCGATTGAAATGTTAATTACACCAGCCCCCAGCAGGGCTGCTAGAGCGATGGCGAGGATCAAACCTGGAAAGGCATAGATGCTATCCATGACTAGGCAGAGGACGCGGTCCAAACGACCCCCTAAATAGCCAGAGATAAGCCCGAGCGGGACACCGATACACATCGATAATACCGCCGAGAGCAATGCCACTTGAAGCACAATCTGTGCGCCGTAGATGATACGACTAAAGATGTCCCGTCCAAGTTGGTCGGTGCCGAATTTGTGGTCTGCGGTAGGAGGAGAGAACGGATCTCCAGAGCGAACTTCAGGATCATAAGGAGCTAAGTTCGGGGTAAGAAATGAGATGATCGTCATGACAACGATGAATGTAACAATGAATCCCCCGATCACTGTCATGTACCACTCCGCTCCGTACCATTTTCGACCCCTCAGAACACGAGACAAAAGACCAGGTTCAACATCACTTACATAATCCATAGATTCCTCATCATGCAAAAATGGTTTCGCCGAACTTAAACAATTTCATGATTGAAGGTACTGAATGCTTTCACATAGATGACAACTGAAATTCAAACTCCTTGGGCTTGGTAATACTAGTGACGTTCAACAAGTGTAAAGAAATCAAAATCTGCCGCGATTGGAGGTACATCAAGCTCACCTGTTGTCACTGCGAGACCGACATCGCGCGGTTCCGCCAGCATCGTAGAACTGCAGCGGCTGACTTCAATCCAGTTGCCTTCCTCAAGGTAGTAGTAACCAATGTAGGAGTTACCGGCTTTCCGCAGCATAAGCGTGACCGCATCAGCAGTCAAAGGTACACTGCTTATCTGACAATACGGCTCTGGACCAGTGAAATAGATCCCACTCCCAACACAGTAGGGCGATTCACCCTTCTGACAATAGCCTCGACTCAGTGACAGGACGGCATCATCTTTTAATCGGACGATGAGAGATGCGTTTTGGTAATTGTCATCTGGGACAAAGGCTACTTTGGTCATAATATCGAAATGCGTGTCAGGAGCGCCGCGCATCAACACATTCTGCGCGTCCTGCAATCCAGCCGTTATCACGCCCCCCTGTGAGACGATCCGGAGGCTTCCAGGTGCTTCGGACAATGTCCAATTTGCTGGATCCTCATTGATCCACATCCAGCTTGATGAAAGATCCCCCTCAAATTGATCCATTGTTGTGATGGGGTCAGGTTTGACAACAGCAGGATCGTAATGACAACCAGGCCAACACCGTTTTGTGTAATAAGCATAATTCGGGATCCTTGGGGTGGGTTTGAAAACCGAAGAGGTCGCCACAGGGGTAGATGTAGGAACGCTGGTGCAAGCGGCTGATGTACAGACCACTATAAGAACGATAAGGCGTTTCATCTTTCCCTCCTCTATCCCCAGGTTAATATCGAACCCTGGGGTCAATACGAGCGTAGATGATATCTACAATCAAACTAACCGTCGCCACAAGGAAAGCAAAGAACACGACAGTGCCTTGAATGGCAGGAAAATCCCTGTCGGTGATACGGTCTACCAGGAACAGCCCCATCCCAGGCCAGTTGAAGGTCGTTTCTGTGAGCACTGCACCCCCCAGCAAGACAGCAAACTGGAGCCCGAACATCGTGAGAATGGGGATGAAGGCATTGAGCAGTGCGTGCCGGTAGACGACAACTCTCTCGCGTATCCCCCGCGCGCGGGCAGCCGTTATGAAGTCCTGCTGCAACACATCGAGCATGTTGGCTCGTGTAAGTCTTGTAAAAACCCCGGAGAGATAGAGTCCCAATGTCAGTGCGGGAAGTATCATATGTTTTAAGGCGTCCACAAGACTGTCCCACTGACCAGTGATTAGCGTGTTGAAGATGTAGAAGTTCGAGAGAAAATCAGTTATGGAGATTATTTTTTCTCCGATGGGTCCACTGAGGCTTTGATGAAGGGCATAAACCTGCGTAATGGTTTCGGGTCGATATCCCGTGCTGATCCGATTGGAAACCGGAAGCAAATCCAACTCGATACCGAAGATAATTTGGAACATCAACCCCAGCCAGAAGATTGGGACGGCATAGGCCACGATGCTATACAAACGCAGACCGTAGTCGGTAGCGCTGCGCCGCTTCCGCGCGGCGAAGGCACCACTGAACACGCCAATGAGTGACGCAATCAGCATCCCAAAAACGCTCAATTCGACTGTGGCAGGGAATTTTAGTGTCAAATCTTCCGCGATCGGTCGTCCACGTAGTGTGATCGATGTGCCCAAATCAAAGCGCGTGATCAAGCCCCACAGGTAGTTGAAGAACTGGCTGTCGAATGGATTTACCGTCACGTCGAAAGAATCAGCAGGTGCCCAACCTTCAATACCTCCTTGGGAAAACTCAACTTGCATCCAGTTGCCCGCCACATCAACTGGGAGGGTTGCTCCCTCAAGAGGTGAGTAATGGAACTCCACACGCCTCAGCCATTCCAATTTGTCTTCAGCAACCCACACGGGGGTTTCTTCCTCGGCCGATACGCGGATCCAATCCTCACCCGATTCGGTCCAACGATCGGTAATCGGTAGCCGTTCTCCTTCCAAGATCAACATGACCGGCTGACTGGTGGCATCATGTTCCGCATACATAACAATGAAGGGTTTGATCACGGAGACCCAACTACCCCGCAGGTTGATGACCAGAGGTCGGTCCAAGCCCTGGGCGTGGCGTATCTGGTCCAGATATTCCTGCGGTACACCAGGCCGCATGGTAGCCTTGATCGGGTCACCTGGCATCACTCGCAGAAGGATAAAGACTAAGATTAATAATATAAGAATCATGGGGATCGTGAGTAGGATCCGTTTGATGATGTAGGCTCTCAATGAACCCATTGAATGCGCTTCTCCTCGACCTCTTGGTTGACGAATATTGTGCCTTGGTTAATCTTCTTTAACACTTCATCTCATCTATCAGATGAATGTGTGATCGATCTCGCACCTCTCCATCCCACCCAAACAATCTGCTCTCCCAGAGGTGTGGCTCTGGGTATTGCCTAAAATCAGAAGGGACACTCATTTCCTGCGGAGTGGAACGATGGCTCGCGGAAGGGAGGGGTCTTGGCAGGTTTTCCCTCACCAAAACCCCTCCTACCTGCATTTATGTTTCACTATTTCTGACTGCTACTTTGTCAGCGTGAAGTAGTGCAAGAACATGGTCGGGTCTAGCACGACACCGCCGACATCCGGCTGGCTTACGAGCAGAAGCGCGCCCTGAGTGAAGGGGATGGTAGGAACTTCAGTGGTCCAAAGCTCCTGCAGCTCTTTGTAGAGGTCCATCCTCTCGTCCATGTCAGTTGATGTACGAGCGGAAATGAGCAGATCGTCCATCTTCTCATTGCAGTAGAAGATCCCGATATCTTCTGAAGCATCACACTCAGCAAAAGAAGAAGTGTAGTTATCGGGATCCAGGTAGTCCGGATACCACCCAAGCAAGAAGACGGGCATCGTGCCAGGACCAAAGTAATCCGTGTAGGTGCCCCACTCAGCAGATTGCAGGTTGACCTCGATCACTCCGGTCTCCTCCAACGCTTGCTTCATGACCGACGCTACGTCGCCCTCGGTGGGACCATAGTGGTCTGGTGTCCACCAAAAGTCCATCACCAGTGGATTATCAGCATTAAAGCCAGCTTGATCCAGCAAAGACCTGGCCGCATCCAGGTCACGCTCGCCAAATGCTTCGATGTGACCGGCCATGCCCATTGGCACCATGCTGTAAAGATTTTGGTGCGTCCCTTGGAAGACGGTACCGGAAATCTCGTCGCGGTTAATGGCCAGCGAGATGGCCTGACGGACTAGCGGATTGTCGAAGGGCTCGGTGGTGGTGTTAAAGCAGATATAGCGGATGTAGGCACCGGGTCCCGTATAGAGCGTGAAGTCTGGGTCAGTGTCGAGGTCCTGGTAGTCTGATGGGGTCAACGTCTTCCAGGCGATGTCAATATCGCCCGCCTCGAGCGCTAATCGCATGGCGGTGGAATCTGCGAAGTAACGCACAATCACTTTGGAGTGGGCCGGTGGATCATCATAGTAGTCAGGGTTGGCCTCCAACTCCATTTCCACATCTCGTTCCCAGCTTTTGATTACGTACGGCCCAACGCCGCCGCAGGTGCTCTCCACATCGAAATCATTCTCAGGGTAACACTCTGGGCTAACGGGCGAGTAGGGTTGTGTGGCGACCAGCAGTGGGAAGAAGCCAACAGGGGCTGAGAGAACGAACTTGACCCCCATGTCGCCCACTTTCTCAACATGATCGACAAAAGAAGTCACCAGCCAGCTGGGGTCACCTTCCAGTCGCATGACCCGATTTATGGACCACACGACGGCATCGGCATTGAAATCAGTCCCATCGGTGAACTTCAACCCTTCCCGTAGTTGGAAGGTGTAAATCATGCCATCAGGGCTGACTTCGTAGCTCGTGGCCAAACCTGGCACAAGGTCCGTCGTTCCCGGAACGTACTTGAGCAGTGTGTCCATCGTGTTGTGATGGATTTCCCATGTATGGAAGTCGTAGGACTGTGCCGGGTCCAGATCGGTGACAGAGTCAGTGGTGCCGATGATCAGTGGTTCCACTTCAACCTCCGGTGGAACCTCCGTCGGCTCAGGTTCTGGGGGTGCTTCGGTCTCGACTACACCGGGCACCTCAGGAGACGGTGTCGCTGGCCTGCAAGCAGCCAACAGCATGCTGGCCATGACTAGCAGCACGAGAAAGATAAAGAATCTTCGGCGTTGCACTTTTCTCCTCCTGAATTTCGGTTTCTCGAATCAATTCATTAAGAAGCTAAGTTTTCATGATTTTGGATCTCCACCTCCTCTCCTGCACACAACCGGAGTTCATTGCCAAATTGCTTAACCCCTCATCAGGCAATGTGTTGTGAAATGGGGAATTATTGCAGGAATGCAATCATAGGTTACGCAATTGTATAACTGCTACTCCGTAACGTCAACCATGGTTCAATTCTCCGCACAAGGTATGGTGTTTCGCTAAATACGGGCAAAGGTATGATGCTGGGCTTCAGGATCAGCCTATAATTCAAACTGGGGACGGAGCACGGAATAAATCACCTTGTCAGGGCGACCGGTCTGTCGCACATACAAGGTTTCGACTACAAACGGTCGTTTACGCCGGCGCGGTCAGTTCCCCATCGTTGATGAGGTCGTTCTTTAGTACAACGAGGATACACCTCACGGACATATTAATGCCTTGAGTGAGTCCTGAACACCTGCCCACGCAGCCTCAGCGCCGTACTTCCCCCTCGATGACCAGCCGCAACTCGTCGGCTGGCGGTTGGTCACCGTAATCCGTGATGTCCTCCAGGGCGAGGCGCAAAAGAAGGGGGCGGTCGCCCGGCGTGCGCGCCAGATGGCGGATGACGGCCTCGTCGGCCTGAATCCCGAAGGTCTTGAGCAAACTACGGACATCGTCTCGGCTCGTGCTTTCCATGCCTGGTACCTCCTGGAGAGATCCTCGCACCGTAGGGATCTATGCTCGTTTTAAAGATATGCCACGCATCATCTCCCTGAGCGTGACAGCTGCCAATTTCCATGCTCTTCCTGATCCCTAATCCCTGATCCCATTCAAAGAAAACCTGCCACCCTCCACACCACCCCTCCCACAATCGCTCCGAACAAAGAAGCCACGAGGTTGACCACATTGTTGTCCATCCAAGGCCAGCCACGGGCGAGATCGGTGGGAGTGCCGCAGTTACGGTGCGATTGCTGCTCCGTTTCCCGCTCGCAGGTCGGACAATAATAGATCGCCTGTACGGAAGCGCCCAGAACGCTATCCAGAAAGGCAGCTGAAAATCCACCAATCAAAGCACCGAGCCCGATCGATTTTTCACCTAACGTGAGCCAAGCTGTTAGTCCGATCAACCCCGCGCCTGCAAAAGCCGCCAGCGTTCCCTCAAGCGTCACGCCACCCGACGTCCCTGGTTCGACGACAACCCCACTGGTGATCAGCCGTGGCCGACGTCGAGCGAGAACGCCTAACTCCGTCGCCCACGTGTCTGCCGTGGAGGCCGCAAGCGCACCCACCATACCCGCTAACCATGCAATTTCCCTCGTGAGGCCAAAGAGGACGATGAACGCAGCAGGCACAGCACCGTTGGCACAAACCTGAGCAGCGTCACGCCGATGCCCTTTGGCATACACAAGGTCAACGGTTTGCTTTCGATCCATCCCCAACCGGGAAAGTGCACTGGAAGAGACAAAGAAAAGAATTAACAACCCGGCGGACTCCCAACCTCCAAATCCGAACACCAGCCCACCCACGATGGACGCTACAGCAGCTCCTCCTATCGTAAGAGCGCCGACCCGGTAGGCTCCTGCGCTAACCGCTATCGCGAGTATCCAGCCTACAAAATGCTTGATCATCTTATCCAGACAACCTGTGGATAACCTCTATTTTTCTGTGGAAAACCTGATTACGAATGTGGAAAACACGAATGATTACGCCGCCGCAAGCAACTGCAAGGTCGCACCCCATAACAACCCCCCCACCAGGGCTGCAGTCGTCCACATCACGTAGGCCAGGATACGATCCTGCTCTCGACGGTAGAGCCACACCCCTGCTACGAGATCCACCAACCAACATAGGCCACCGATCATCGGGAGTAAGAGCAACCGACCCGGTGGAGCGAGCGTGTTGGGGGCGCCCGTTAAATCGAAACCGAATGGAACTTGAGACGGCATGGATGGTGCGCGCACTGCAAGATAACCCAGAAGAAACAAGGGGATCAACATCCCTGTAATTATCAGAACACGCGCCGGTAGATCGTTCCACAACCGGGTGGAGGTGAAATCTGGACGCAGCGATCGTTCCGGGATCGGCTCGAGCGAGCCCATCCGCATGGCGGCGGTAAAAGACTGGTGAAATCCTTCTGGGTCGGGAGGGGAAATCGCCAATGAACGGTCCTCTAGATGAAGGACGACTATCCCGTTTGCAGCTGTTGTTGCAAAGAACTCTATCTGGCCAACGCCCTCAATTTCACGATGTCCGACAAGACAGCCCGGCCACCATAATCCAAGCCGGGGTCTAAGATTCGGCGCGATGTCTGATCCAGCCTGTAGCCTTCGGATCGACGCAAGCGGAACCTGCTCGGAATTCAGTCCCCACATCAGGTAAAACCCATCCCGATCCAGACGGTAGCGAGCCGTAAGCAACCCATATAGCCGGTAACCGACCAGCAACGCAAGCGGTACTGCTACGACCGGCAGAGACACCCAAAGGATGATCCACGCTGAAAAGGTCGCCGTTGCGAGCTGAAGCACACCGAGAAGGATGGCTCCCAGCAGGACCACAAGGACAAGGAATCCCAATGTTATTCCTATTCGACGAGAAGGAATAAAGTCCATGAAGCACGCTGATTAGGAAGGTCAATTTCAAACACGGCAATGCCTTCACACAGAGTCATGTACGATACGAAAGAGGCTTTGGAAGCGTCCACACCTCACAAGCTGGACAGCGGGAAGGTGTGGGCTGAAGCGCCTATCAAATACCGGGCACCTTCAACCCAATCGAATTTGAATATCCTATCGCGCTCAGCCGCTGGAAGCAGGTTCTCGAATGAAGACTGGATCGTTCCAATGGCGGTACTTCGCCATACGCCCTCGCACAACGTCATCGTAGAGCTTCCGCAATTGAGCTGTGAAGAGCCCCATCTCCCCATCGGCGATCTGGCGATGATCCACCATCGTAACGGCAGTAACCTGCGCCGCTGTACCCGTCAGGAAGAGCTCGTCGCAGAGATAAATCTCCGAGCGATCGATCTGCCGCTCGACAACTTCCAAGTTGAGTTCTTCACGCGCTAACGTCATGATCGTGCGGCGGGTGATCCCTTCCAAGATATTTTCCGTCACCGGCGGAGTGATCAACATACCCTCTCGAACCATGAACACGTTCATCGCGCTGCCCTCGGAGACGTGTCCCTCGTTGGTCAACACGAGTGCCTCGTCATACCCCGAGAGGGCTGCATCGGTCTTGATCAACGCTGAGTTCACATAGGCGCCGGCGATTTTCCCGCGCGCCGGAATGGCGTTGTCGTCGATGCGACGCCAAGAGGAAATGGTCGCATGAGCACCCTCGTCCCGTTCGATATAGCGAGTGAAGGGCACAGCGAAAATGGTGATCTCGTCGTGGAGATCGTGGAGCTTGACGCCAATGAGTTCGTCGGCTTTGTAGATGAGGGGGCGAATGTAGATGTCTTCCCGGTAATCCTCTCGCCGGATAAGCTCTAGTGTAATGCGCCGTAAGTCCTCCGGCGTATGGGATATCTCGGCAGACAAGAGTTTGGCTGAATTCAACAAGCGTATGAAATGATCTATGGGTCGAAACACGAATAGCTGATCCTCATCGGAATTCCAGTAAGCACGGACTCCTCCAAATACGCCTGTGCCGTAATTAAAAGCGTGGGTCATAACACCGACCTTTGCTTCCGAGTAGGGTACGATCTCACCTTCAAAATACGCATAGTTTGGAAGTTTCACGGATTGTTTCCTCCTACCGAATGAATAAGGAGTCTTCCCTAAAAAGCGGGATCGTTACAATCCCCTGTTCACCATTATAGAACGCGCTCAGGACGACATCAAGGATGCTGTCATACGCAATTGCTCATGCAGTCTTTGGACCAGAGTGGACTCCAATATGCTGCAGCTATCTTATGAACCTCACGACACCAGTGATGCAAAACGCCGCTCATCGTTAACGACGAGCGGCGCAGTTTCCTCGGGACAGGGTTGAGCTTCTTGTGATCGCTTTATGCTTCGCGGAACTCTCCCTCGACCACATCACCTTCCGGGGGGCCTCCCTCACCAGGATCTTGACCTTCACCACCCGCCGAAGGCTCACCTGACTGTGCGTAGAGCTGCTGGCTGAGAGCATAGCTTGCCTGCTGCACCTCATCGGTCAGTTGCTTGATCCTGTTGATGTCGTCGCCCTGAATAGCCTCGCGCAATTCGGCTATTTTGCCCTCGATACTCTGACGATCCGCACCGGGGACTTTATCGCCCAATTCTTTCAAGGCCTTCTCAGCCTGATAAGCGAGACTGTCGCCCATATTCCTGGCTTCCGCCAGCTCACGTCGCTTTTGGTCTTCTGTCTCGTGCTTCTTGGCTTCCTCCACCATGCGATCGACATCCCCTTCTGCGAGGTTCGTCGATGCGGTGATGGTCACTTTTTGCTCTTTGCCGGTGGCCTTATCACGGGCAGTCACATTGAGAATGCCGTTGGCATCGATATCGAAGGCGACCTCGATTTGTGGCATCCCACGCGGCGCCGGTGGGATGCCGTCTAAGCGAAAGCGTCCCAAGGTCATGTTATCGCCCGCCATCGGGCGCTCACCCTGAAGAACGTGAATGTCTACAGCTGTTTGATTATCATCTGCCGTCGAAAAGGTCTCTTTCTTTTCGATCGGGATCGTGGTGTTGCGTTCGATTAAGACGGTCATCACCCCACCCAACGTCTCAATGCCCAACGAAAGCGGTGTGACGTCGAGCAGCAGTACGTCCTTAACCTCGCCCGCAAGAACACCAGCCTGGATGGCCGCCCCCACGGAGACGACCTCATCCGGATTGACACCCTTATGTGGCTCTTTTCCGGTTAGCGAGCGGACCAAGTCCTGTACCATCGGCATCCGTGTTGCACCGCCCACCAGGATCACCTCATCCACGGCGTCGGTCTTGATGCCGCCGTCCTTGAGCACAGCATCGAAGGGTTTCTTTACGCGTTCCACAAGGTCTTCGGTTAGCTGCTCAAACTTGGCGCGCGTCAGCTTCATCTGAAGATGCTTGGGACCCGCGGCGTCGGCAGTGATGAATGGTAGGTTGATCTCGGTCTCCGTAACCGTTGAGAGTTCGATCTTCGCCTTCTCAGCTGCCTCGCGCAAACGCTGCAACGCTTGGCGGTCCTCGCGCAGGTCGATACCCTGTTCTTTCTTGAACTCATCGGCGATGTGATTAAGGATGCGATGATCCCAATCGTCCCCACCCAGGTGCATGTCACCATTGGTCGCCTTAACTTCCACGACACCTTCTCCGACCTCAAGCAAACTGACATCGAAGGTGCCACCCCCGAGATCGAAGACTAGGATGGTCTCGTTCGCCTTCTTATCCATGCCGTAGGCTAACGCAGCGGCTGTCGGCTCGTTGATGATGCGCATGACCTCCAAACCCGCGATTTTTCCCGCGTCCTTGGTAGCCTGGCGTTGCGAGTCGTTGAAATAGGCCGGTACGGTGATGACGGCCTTTGTGACCTTCTCACCCAAGTAGGCTTCAGCGTCGTTCTTGAGCTTGGCCAGAATCATGGCCGATATTTCCTGTGGCGTATACTCCCTGCCCGTAGCGGGGATCTTCACGCGCACATCGTCGGAGGGCCCCTTAACCACCTCAAAGGAGACCATGCCACGTTCGGTTTCGACCTCATCATAGCGACGTCCCATGAAGCGCTTGATGGAGTAGACGGTGTTCTCGGAATTGACGACCGCCTGACGCTTGGCTGTTTGACCAACCATGCGCTCACCGGCCGGCGTGAACGCCACGACGGATGGGCAAAGCCTCCCGCCCTCCGCTGTGGTGATCACAGACGGGTCACCGGCTTCCATCACGGAGACGACACTGTTGGTTGTTCCTAAATCAATGCCTATAATCTTTGCCATTGAACCTCACCTCACAGATTCTTCATGTTGCACGATGACATGATACCCGATTTTTGATAGAGGAGCATTAACATCTCCTTGGTGGAACATAGGCAGCGAAGTAAGCTCCACGAAGAGGTTGACTTCATTCAACAGGATAGGGATTAGGGATAAGGGTCAGGCACTTAGGCGCTTGGGCACCTAGGCACCTGAGCATGATGGTTTTTGTTCTGATGTTTATTCTTTGACACGGAAGTTTAAAAAAACTTATACTTCTAAACCAGGCCAATCAACAATTGGATCATAAGGCCTTGATGCAGCCGAGAATCCACAGTCCGCCTCGTCGGGTTGAGGGTGTTCTTTTATCTGACAACCCGTTCTTGTTGAAATGCATCCGGGAATGGACTACGCTGTATTCGGTTCACGAATTGAGGAAGCTCTTCAGCGTAGTATCTCCA
>WVZH01000351.1:2313-8644 GCA_011772595.1 Anaerolineales bacterium | reverse complement strand
GAAACAAAACGCTTGCTTCTTCGCCAGTTTAATGAAGAAGATCTTGACCAATTTTCTGAAATCTGTGCTGACCCTGCTGTAATGCGATATGCATCGTTTACGGGTGAGCCCCGCACTGGTGCCCAGGCATGGAGCTGGATATGCAATATGGTTGGACATTGGCAACTTAGGGGCTATGGTATGTGGGCTGTAGAAGAGAAGAAGTCTCGACGTCTAATTGGTAGGATTGGAATTCACTATCCCGAAGGATTTCCAGATATTGAGGTGGGATGGATGCTTGGCAAGCTGTATTGGGGCAAGGGATATGCAACAGAAGGTGCATCGGCTGCAATTGAATTTGGCTTTCGAGAATTAAAGAGAGATAGTTTTATCAGCTTAATCGTTCCAGACAATAAACGATCTATCCGACTAGCAGAGCGATTAGGTGAAGAATTCGAAGAAGAAATTGAACTGCAGGGTCACTTGCTACTCTTGTATCGTATTCATAAATCGAAATGGATTAGTCGTCCGAAGTAATGGATGATGGCGGATAACCATTCACTGGAGCCCTTCGGCGGAGTTCATCCTGAGCTGTGTCGAAGGGCTCAGGATAAACGCCCCCGAGATTCGTGCAAATTTATCTAGACTTGGTGAATGATCTGTGGTGAAAGCGGGCTGCTCCAGCAAATTGATTATATGCCAGCGCCGGGTGAGTTCGAGCCTTGCTCGATGANNTGATTTCCCTTCAATTCAATGGCGGGCTTCGGATAAGAAAGCAAGATCTCGCGAATTCGGGGGAGAGCCAGAGACTGCTCCGCTAGGTCGAGTGGATCGGATTGGATTGAAAACGCGTCCTCAATCCGAGACGTCTGAGGCGCGACAATCCTGTCAAGCCACGTGTCCAACCCCATGGAAGGCCACTTGGGTGTGATTGTCAGGCGACTTTCCGAGGGAAATCTGACCCCGACCTGGACTCTGGTAAACAAACGTGGGTTTTCATAGGACTCATCGGACATAGAGGACACAGTGAAACTACGCCCACGATACTCCCCGGCCAGATTATCCCGCAACAGCAACGCGTCCCAAGTGCCTGTCTGGGGCGTCAGGCCAATTGCTCGCCATTTCGCTATGCGATGCCCCCTGCGTCGGTCGAAGTACAATGCCACCAAAACCAGGGTGGCGCTGACGCCGCCTAATACGAGACATAGAAGGATGGAAACGGATCTCTCATCCATCGGTGGGTAATCTAGGAACGTTACGGGCATTATCCTCCTGCTTCCGGCACTGGCTAACGGCTTTGAGATGCCTGTTTTCACCACATAGCAATCTTTCCTATCCCTCCCAGATTTTGACCAATTCAAGTGAATTCGAGCGGAGATCTACACGCCTGGGCGTGAAGGTTTTTACTCCGAAACTCTTGAGATCTCCAAGACCTGGGAGGGATAGAGCTGCTACGACGGTGAAATTAAGACCGTAGATATTAAAGCAAACCGGATGTGAATTTCGGGTTGATTGGATTACTTCGGTGGGAGTGCAAGCAGGGTGATAGGAAATCACACGCCTGAATTCAAATCAAGGCTCCTCTGATAATGTTTCAAGACATTTATCAGAATGGTTAATAATTCCTAAAACATTCCCGAGTAGATTACGAGAAGACAATATTCTAGGGTAGCTTGGCATGGTTCCCTCCTAAAGATTAATGAGGGAGCCTATTACGGGAATCCAGTTTTAAACCGCAAAAGGTCCACTTATAAATTTCAAATTACATATACGACACGATTGCTTGACTTATTTATAAGACTAATATAGTCTTTAAAGGTTAAATATAGGGATTTCTCCTCCTGGGAGTGATTGGGCTTCGGCGCGATCTGCCAAGGTTACAAACTACTTGTTTGCCCTGCCGGGTCTTTGAAGAGAGACCCTAGAATAGATGGGCTGTAATAACCATCTATACCAAAAACCAGAACGATTGTTCAGTATAACCTTTTATCCTGAAATAAGGATGGGTACCGCTCAGTAATAGTTAGGCGTATCAACAATTGAAGAGCCAGGCGATGGTCACTCTGAGACGATCATCAAACAATTCGTCTTAGTAGCACTCGCAGGTTGCTTTTCAGCGGCTCGCAATATGTGTGAAGAACTAGGACTTTCACGTCCGATCCAGATTGAAACTACATGCGGAGGCTTTCATGGACATAGATACGTTGATCGCACTTCTCGATAAGAAGACCTCCTTACTCGAGACCATAGCCAGCACATCCATGCTTTGGTGGGTATCCGCCACCGTGCTCTGTGTAACCATTCTAGCTGGGATCTATCGTTACCAGGATATTGTCAAAAACGCACCATTCCGACGCTCTATGGGCTTCCTCCTGTACTTCTTCTTCTCATCGATTGTCCTCTATGGCGTATTGGTCACGATCATCACTGCCTATGAGCTTCAAGATGTTCGGCTCCTCCTCACCCGGCTTGGAGCACCACCAGATATGTTTGATCCGGAATATTTTTGGATTCTCATTGGTATGCCCATTGGCACCAGCAGCTTCCTGATACTCCTATTGGTCTGTCATGTCATGTGGCGCAGCATCATACGTGCGGAAGCTTGAGATTTCATGAGTATCTTCTGCACTCCGATCCTACCAAAGGTCCCACAAAAATATTGCTAGTTGCTCCGCCTAACATTTCACTGGAGCCCTTCGGCGGAGTTCATCCTGAGCTGTGTCGAAGGGCTCAGGATAAACGCCCCCGAGATTCGTGCAAATTTATCTAGACTTGGTGAATGATCTGTGGTGAAAGCGGGCTGCTCCCTGGCCTGGCCTGGCGGCCAGCCAGGCCAGGCAGCTCAAGGCCGTTATCCTGCTTCTCCAGCTTTGCTTCGAAGGTCGTGGCAACGATGAATCCCTGGGCGTGTAGACACTTAGGATTTTGGGTTTTTAACTTCTTGGTGCCCCGGTGCTTGATTCTATATCCCTTCCATTCTGCATCCTTCTACTTTCTTCCCACCACCCCAAAGGCCTTTGCCACCCGGCGAACACTTGTGAAACCCACCTCTTCAAGCCATCGCATGACGCCGGAGACGACCCGCCGCCCGGAGCGACTCCTAAGGTCCCCGACATAGTGAAATAATCGCCCTCCAGGCTTCAATACGCGGAAAATGTCTTTATAGAAATCCGTCGAGTAGAGCTCCCCTGCCAGACTCAACGTCGGCGGATCGTGAAGGATGCGCTCGAATGTGTCATCCTCGAACCCTCTCACCTCTTCGCAGCTGTCTCCAACGCGTTGCTCAATCTTCGGATGCTCGAATAAGGCGCGCGACCAGGGATTCAAGCGCGCCACCTCCAACACTGCAGGGTCCAGTTCAACGGTGACGACGTGTTCAGCGGTTTTGGCGGCTTCCATGGCTGTATAGCCCAACCCGGTCGCCGTGTCGAGAACATGACCAATAATCGGTTTGACCGTCTTGATCTTGATCAACGTGTCCTGATAAGGATCGATCCCCTTCACCCGGTGCATAGGGAAGCCGGCCACTAAAAGCGTAGGCGCTCCATCCGTGGGCATCAGGTTGATGGGACGGTTGGTCACTTCTGAGAAGGCTTGGATTTTTCGCAGCTCTCCCCCCTCTAGTCGAAAGCAGCCGACTGTGGACCTGCATGCGTGGGTTAAGTCTTCCCAGGCCAGGACTTACCCATCGTGGAAGTGAACGCCTTCCGGCTCGAGATGCACCTCGCTCATAGACAGCCCTAGGTCCGTCGAGACGGAGACAGTGCGTCTCCCCATTCTCATGGCTTCCGAGAGCCTCTCCATCTGAAAATGCGACAGAACAATCACAATCTCCTCGCGGAATTCGCTCAATTACAAAAATGGAAGACCCCGTTCAGAGTATAACCCTTCTACGGAACTATGTTGGGGCGATGCGGGGCGCACGGACGTGCCCCCTACAGGTTGATTTCGTTCCCCTTGAGAACCTCAAGAAGCAAAACCAGCAGCTTTACCAAAGTGAGCCACGTCCTTCGACTACGGCCCATCCTACGGGTGGCCCTCCGCTCAGGACGATTGACTTTTTCTTCATCCTGAGCGGAGTGAGCCACGTCCGCAGCGGACGAAGTCATTAGACGCCCTGCTTCTCCAATGATCGACGCAGAGTTTCCCGGAAGTGGTCTTGAACCCACGTCCTTCGACTACGGCCCACCCTTCGGGTGGCCCTCCGCTCAGGACGATTGACTTTTTCTTCATCCTGAGCGGAGTGAGCCGCTTTCGCGGCGAACGAAGTCGAAGGATGCTACCTCACCATGGATGAGAACGATGCCCACCTCAGGTAAGATTAGCTAGGTTGTCAGCGTCAGGATGTAGAGGAGACTACACCATGAGAGAACTTGATCACTTCCGAAAACAAAAGGACGAGTTCTTCCTACACAGTAACCACAGCCCACTAACACCGGAACAAAAGGTTTCGTTTACGAGCCTGAATTACTTTCCTGAGAATCCAGATTTAGATTTTGAAGTCGAGGTCGAGCGGTTCCCAGAAGAAGAATTTGTTCAGATCCAGACCAACACAGGTGACGTGCAGACGTACGAGCGCTACGGTCGCTTCAAGTTTGAGATCGAAGGCCTCGAAGCGGAATTAACTGTTTACGCCAACGAGCACGGTTTCTTCCTTCCTTTCGCCGACGCGCTGGCCGGGCAAGAGACCTACGGTGCCGGCCGCTACCTAGAGCCCACTCCGCTTCCAGGAGGACGCCTGCATGTCGATTTCAACCTTGCTTACAACCCTTATTGCGCCTACAATCCCAACTGGTCTTGCCCCATCACCCCGGCCGAGAATCGACTGAAGGTTCCTATCCGGGCGGGCGAGAAGGTATTCGAATAAGCTAGCATCCCGGAAGCTTCGAGCTTCCGGGAAGCTGGTCGATATTCATTATCCCGTCCCCGAATTCAAATGTTGGTCTTGAGGAATCCCTACGGAGAGTTAACACGATTCATGGCACGTTGCCTGACATGTTTCAAGGTGACACAGATCGTCGTCCACACGAATTTGAGCCAAGAAGAAAGTCTGTGGCGTTCGTTATACTCAACCTGTAGCTCGAAGCCATCACGCTCGATCCTGTCTAGGACACTCTCAAATCTGGCACAATACCAATACCCAACAATCTTACAACGTAACACTTCCAAACTATCTAGATAATGCTTTCCCCTGCGGAAATACTCGCGTGCATGATTTACGCGTCCCTTCACCCATGCACGGAATTCTGGATTATCTAGATCCTCCAAGCGGATGCTGCTCTCTTGCAAGTCGTCACCAGCAATATTAATGTACCCTTCCTTGACATCCTCAGGTAGATCGCGGAGCATGTGTGTGATATGCGCAGCGGTTGCCGCCAGGTGCCGATCCTCATGATCAGCATAGGGATGACCATTGCCAATGAAGTGCTGGATGCAATCTGTGACCGCCTTGCCCAACGTGTTCGCGTACCATGTCAATTCATCCTCTGTGATGAGCCGCTCTTTACGGTGAGCATCGAACTCGAGGACGGCCATAAAATTGCGGATGAACGATTGAAGTCCGCTGTTTATACCCCCGTCGTTATGGATGAGGTCGGCGAGGAGCTTCTCTTCCGGTGCTAGATCACTCACCCGCTCACCTTCGTAAAGGTGTTCCATCAACTCCTTCTGACGCCTGATAAAGGAGATACGCTCTTCAAAGGATTGCGCTACAGCATCAACCACGTCGTCTGCCCAGCGGAAATAGCCATATGCCCGATAACAGTCATCGACCAACGGTCTGTCCACCATCAGGTAAGCGGTGAAGTAGGTTTGTTTGCTGCCAGCCCAGGTGATCGACCTGGCCAAGGTTGCGGTTGTATTGCTCATGACTCTGTGTTTTTCCTCACCGCCCTAACTAAACTTAGGTATCCATCCAGTTCGCATGACGACGGTCTTTCCTGACACATGTCTGCCATTAAACGGAGCTCGCTCATGGGTTTCCTGCTTCCTGTAGGATCCGTTCAGCAGCCAGGCGCGCAGACACAAGAACCGATGGCAAACCGGTGCCAGGATGTGTGCTCGCACCCACAAAGTAGAGATTGCGGTAGCGCCGATGTCGATTCTTTGGACGCAGATACCCTAATTGAAAGAGATTGTGGTTTAGTCCATGTGTAGAACCTTTCACCAAATTCAACCGGTGGCGCCAATCATGTGGGGTGGAACTAGCTTCAAACTTAATATGGTCAGCCAAGTCGACTATTCCGATCGCTTTCAGGCGTTGCAATACGACCCGTCGCATCCGATCGCGGATAGCATCCCAATCCTGCATCACCGAGTCCTCAATACACCCAACGGGGACGCCCACCACCAA
>WVZH01000351.1:0-2279 GCA_011772595.1 Anaerolineales bacterium | reverse complement strand
CCCAACTGGGGATAGCGTTTATCAACGCCCCAATAGAACATCAACGCTGAGAAGCCATAGTCTAGACGCTCCAGTCGGCCTGACGTGCCATCAACGGGCAACAGCTCACGGTAAACATAGGGCAAGTCAGCGTTGGCAACGACAAGATCGGCCCGCATCTTTTGTTCCCCAGCGAGGGTCACGCCTGTGGCCATGCGACCGTCAACATCGATCTGGACCACTGGAGCGTTGTACACGAATTTGACCCCTGACTTCTTGGCAATGGCGACCAAAGCCTCGATGATGCTGTACATCCCACCCATTGGATACCAGACACCATCGGCAAACTCAGAATATTGCAGCAAAGAAAAAATAGCCGGGGCCTCATAAGGGCTCAAACCCATGTACATGTTCTGGAAGGTGAAGGCGATCCTCAAGCGTGGATCTTTAAAATAACGTCCGATGTGATTGTAATGGTTAAGATGCGCTTTCAGCCTAACGAACAAGAATAAGTTTTTAGGGCTGAAGAATTCCAGAAAACTATTAAAGTTGCGTTCAACAACATGAGGTAAAGATAGCTTATAGTGCAGATGTCCCTCAGAAAGGTAACGTAAAAAACGACCAAAGCTGCCCGCCTCAATTTCTTCCAATTGCTCCTGCATGGCGTTCAGGTCCGATGTCAAAGCGAGGGTGGTGCCATCCCCAAAGTGGATATGGTAGGTCGGATCAATACGACGCAGGTCCAGGTGGTCCTCAATGCGCTCACCCAATTCCGAAAAAGTCTTTGCATAAAGCTCAGGTATTAAATACAACGTGGAACCTGTGTCGAAGCGATGCCCATCTTTCTCTAGGCGCCCACATCGTCCGCCTGCCTGATTACATTTTTCGAGAACGGTGACTCGATAGCCCCTTTGAGCCAACCGAGCAGCCGTGGCGATACCCCCCAAACCAGCACCGATCACCAACATAGATGTCATTGTTACCAGCCCTTTCATAGCAGATAGTAGTCTTGGTAGATAATCTTCCGAATTCGAAAGCTCAATAGATCTGATCGCCTGGTTTCAGATCACCGAACCAGCGCATAAACGTCGGGTGATAGAGCAACATAAGAAATGGATCAGCAAAGCGCCAATCAGCGTCAAAAGCATTCTGAGGACAACCATTCATGCAATGATAACATCGGATGCACCGACCCCCCAGAATGGGAACCTTTTCTAAGGTGATATTGTCCATGGGACATTCCGATACACACCAGCGACATTGATCACACTTGTCGGGGACAGGTTTCGGCTCCGGCATCAGGAAACGCGACAATCTATCCGAAATGATCCATCCCATCAAATCATAGAAACCTGTGCCCAGCTTCAGGGCGTCGGGTCTGCTTTCGGGCAGTGGACCTTTGCGATTCTTTGATACATGCTCCACCAAGGCTTTGGCCAAGCCACGTGCTTGGTCTAAATCTTCTTCATGGGGGCGACCCGGGAACTGACCGACCATATGAGGAGCAGGATGCGACACTTGACCACGCGTGATGAACCCCCCGAGCACATTCGCCCCCTTCCGACGCAGCAAGAGAGTCAAATCGTAAAGCACCCTCCCCGGTGCGCCGCTAGAGGTCGCGAACACAAATGACCTCTTCTTATTCAGTGGCGGCAAGGAACGTAGAAACGCTTTCACCGGTGTGGGTGCCTGGCTTGAGAAACATGGTGTCCCCACGCCCAGGAGATCACCTTGGACAGCATCCTCCGGGACCGCGTCACGAAGTGAAACCGTTCGTGCTGGATGACCCAGCTCACAAAAGGTGTCCGCCATTACGTTGGCAACCTTGCGTGTATTACCGGTTTGAGAAAAGTAGATCAGCACCACATCCATTTAGCAACGATTTGTCTTGATCGGAACCAAAAGCCCAACCCGAGTACTTGAATATTTTTACGGCAACATACGCAACGCCTAAACAGATACGATCCAGATGTGGGAGGGTGATCCACGATCTTGGGCATTGTGCTTCGCGCGGTAGCGAAAACGCGGCACAAACCCTATGCTTCCAGCACATCCTTCAGGTTCTCGAGGCCGGTTTCCCACTGTCTCTGAGCCATGCGCTCAACGAGGGGCTCGGCCAGGTCAAACACACCGGCGAGATCCGCTTCGCCCGACACAGTGACTTTCGTCTGCCCCTCGGTCACGGCCTCCAGGGTGTATCCCGCTTCGACGGAGACGGGCCCCTTGATGCTCTTGACCCTAATCATCGAGGGAGCGTCGTATTCTGTGACCTCCCAATCGACAGTCAATCCTACACCCAG
>WVZH01000045.1:81670-88235 GCA_011772595.1 Anaerolineales bacterium | reverse complement strand
CCGGTCGAGGAAGTTGAAGTCACGATGAATCGCTTGCGGGAGGCGCGGCGAGAGCTATCAACGGCGGAGGGCGAACAACTGGATATGGTCGTGCTAGGTAGCCCGCACTTCTCTTTGCCTGAGTTCGAGCAACTAGCACCGCTCTTGCAAGGCAAACAGCGCCATCCCGACGTGCGTTTCTTGGTCACCTCCAGCCGAGCGATGTCGGCACTGGCCGAAAGGGCAGGCTTCCTGGAAACTCTGATCAAATTCGGAGGGACTGTCACTGTCGACACCTGCATCCTTACCACACCGATGCTTCCACCTGAGATCAAGATCCTGATGACGAATTCGGCTAAATATGCCTACTATGCTCCGGGTCTGTTAGACACGCAGGTGGTATTTGGATCGTTGGAAGATTGTGTTCGCTCGGCCATCGAAGGCCGTGTTGAACGGGATGAGAGCTTGTGGGAAACGTGATTGAAGGTCGTGCCGTTGTGGGTGGCGAGGCACAAGGCGAAGCGTTGGTGTGTGGTGAGCCTTTAAGCTTTTGGGGTGGGTACGACCAGAAAACGGGGGAGATCATTGACCGTAGGCACCCGCTGTCGGGTCGTGTGGCAAAGGGCCGTGTCTTGGCGATCCCTTATAGCCGAGGCTCGAGCACGACCACAGCGGTATTGTTGGAAGCGATGCGATCAGGAACCGCACCTGCCGCTATTCTCACCCAGGGAGTGGATCCCTACTTCGCCCTTGCTTCGATCGTGGCTGGCGAGATGTTTGGAAAACCGATCCCCATCGTGGCGCTGAAACGAGAGCATTTCGAAGCACTTGTTGATGGTAAGTGGCTGCATGTTGGCGATGACGGTACAATCGTNNATTTCGGCGTGCAAAGGTATTCAAGATCTTGGGCATATGCGCTGTAACTCAAACCACTGATGAACGTCATGGATGCAACGAGGGGCATCATGAGTGAATCAATTCTCGAAGATCGCCGAATTATGTTGGGTGTGACTGGCTCAATCGCCGCGTACAAAGCCGTGGATTTAGCATCAAAACTTACACAGGGTGGAGCACGGGTGGATGTCATCCTGACGGATGCGGCTCAACAATTCGTGGCTCCTTTATCATTCCAGTCCGTGACTGGCGAACGTGCCTATACCGATGAAGATTTGTGGGGGGGCGAGGCACACGTGATCCATGTGGGCCTAGCGCAGGAGGCTGATTTGTTCCTCATTGCGCCGATCACGGCCAATACGATCGCCAAATTGGCCCATGGTCATGCAAACTCTCTGTTAACGGTGACAGCGCTCGCGATTGGCTGTCCCCTTGTGATTGCGCCGGCGATGGACGCAGGGATGTTCGAGCATCCCGCGACTCAGGCCAATCTGGCGATCTTGAAGGAGCGGGGGGTCTGGGTTGTTGGCCCCGTAAAAGGCCGCATGGCCTCCGGTTTGATCGGAATGGGACGAATGGTCGAACCGGAAGACCTCGTCGGACACGTGCGCAGGATTCTCGGGCGTGAGGGTGCGCTCGCTGGTCGAAGGGTAGTCGTCACCGCGGGCGGTACGCAGGAGCCTGTCGACCCAGTGCGTGTGCTCGCTAACCGATCCTCCGGCAAGCAGGGTTTTGCACTGGCGCAGGCCGCGCTCGATCGCGGAGCGGAGGTCATCCTTATCAGTGCTCCGACTCATCTGACGACACCGGTTGGCGCCGAGCGAATCGATGTGACCACGGCCGCTGGGATGCTCGATGCTGTTATGAAGGCGACAGAAACTGCCGATGTGTTACTCATGGCAGCCGCTGTTGCGGATTTTCGTCCCATCCGTACGGCCGATGAAAAGCTCAAGCGACGTAAAGGCGTGCCGGAAGTTGATCTTGAGCCGACCGAGGATATTTTGGCGGCGGTCGCTGCGCGGCGTAAAAAAGCGAAGCGACCAGAACTCATTGTTGGTTTCGCCGCGGAGAGCGAGGACTTGTTGAACAACGCCCGCGCGAAACTGGAAGAAAAAGGTCTTTCGTTGATCGTTGCCAACGACATCACCGCGTCCGATGCGGGATTTGCCGTCGATACCAACCGTGTGACGATTTTGGATGCCGATGGGGGCGCAGAGGAATTGCCCTTGATGCGTAAAACGGATGTCGCCGAGCAGGTCTTGCGGCGGGTTGTGGATTTACTGAATGATTGATAAGGCTGGGTAGTCTTCGAAGGTCGAGTTGGCTGACCGTCTACTCAGGAGATGGGGGACAGACTCTCCCTATAGTTCTTCGAGAGGTGTCGCGAGTGGGTTTGAGAAGGATGAATTTCCCCTCACCCTTGCGCTCTCTCAAGGGAGAGGGAATTGAAGGCGGATAGCGGAGAGTGATTATTAAAGGCTACACTTGATGAAAGCACGAACCCACGGTAACTTACTCCTTGGCACGCAAGGATTTTCGTTTAAAGATTGGGTGGGACCCTTTTACCCTGAAGGAACGCCTCAACGCGCCTATCTGGAAGAATACGCCCGTCACTTCCGGTCTGTAGAGATCGACTCCACGTTTTATGGCGTGCCACGGCCAACGACAGTTCAGGGCTGGTATCAGCGCACCCCAGATCATTTTCAGTTCACGGCGAAATTCCCGAAATTGATCACGCATGAAAAAAAACTCGACCGTGCGTTGGGAGATGCGGAAGCTTTCGTCGGTACGATGCAAGCCCTGCGCGAAAAGCTGGCCGTGCTCACCCTGCAATTCGCCTACGACTTCACCCCTGATTATTTCGACCGCCTCGATTCGTTTCTGGCGTCATTGCCAGCGGGTACACGCTATGCCGTCGAGATCCGCAATCGCGCTTGGCTGACGCCAAATTTTGGGGAAATGCTCTCGGCTCACAATGTCTCCTTGGTGCTTCAAGACCTGCATTACATGCCCAAGATGGATTGGATTACTGCCGATTTCACCGTGATCCGTTGGTTGGGTAGGCGAAAGGATATCGTCGTATTCGACCGCATTCAGATCGATCGCACGGAGGTGTTAGAAAAGTGGGCAGAGCGTGTACGCCGGTTTCTGGTGGATGGCGTCGACGTGTACGGCTTTTTCAACAATCACTTTGCAGGCCACAGCCCGGAAAGTGTTAGGCAATTTGCCGCTCTGGTCGGTCAGCCGCTTGACACTCCAAGTGGTGATGGTGGGTCAGGTCAATTGGGACTTGATTTGGATTGAGGTGCACGCGTGCAATGGCAACCCTATCTGCCCAGAAAAGCGCGATAGGGGACAGCGATAATCGCAAATCTTCATCAAATGGAATCATTGGTCTTCCGTGTACTCCTTGGCTTGACGCTCTTTGCTGGATGTAGCGCCCTTTTGTCCACATTGTGGGGAGCGCCATGGGTTCCAACGTCCATACGAGCCATCAAGAAAATGCTCACTTTGGCGGATTTACAGCCTGGAGAGAAACTTGTCGATCTGGGAGCCGGGGACGGACGGATCGTGATTGTCGCCGCACGCACCTTCCAAGCATTCGCTGTTGGTGTCGAGGTCGATCCGCTGCGATGCCTTCTCGCCAACACATTGATCCGGCTCTTGGGTTTGCACGAGCGTGCTCGTGTTTACTATGGGAACATGTTTGAATTCGATATCGCGGAAGCGGACGTAGTAAGCATGTATCTCCTTCAAGCCACGAATCAGCGTTTGAAGACTCGGCTAGTGGAGCAGCTCAAGCCCGGCGCCAGAATCGTCTCGCGCACATTTTCTATTTCCGATTGGACCCCCTTGGCGATCGATGAAAAACGGGGAATCTTCCTGTATGAGATCGGGAAAACGGGTCCTGAAGTAAGGACCAAGCTTGTTTAGCGTAGGGAATACTGATGCCAGATGCTGTGCTCGCCGCCTTGCCTGAAGATTTCGAAGCGCGCTTGGTGTTGGACCATCTCACTCGTGCATTTGAACGCCTTGGAGATGATCCCCAATACCTAACTGGGATGCAAATGGTCGCACCTGGGGTGGGGGAATTGTATGGGGTGAAAGTGCCCGTCCTGCGTGATTTAGCACGTGGCGTTTTGCGTATGTATGGCAAGGAATCCGACCACTTACGGAGCCTAGCGCTAGAATCTTGGGAACGAGGGAGCCGCGAACACAAGTTGCTTAGCCTCTTCATACTGGCGGGTCTGAAAGACCTTCCTCCTGAGGAGCGATGGAAGCTCGGCGTTCGCTTTTTGCCCGATGTCACCAATTGGGAGATTTGTGACCAACTCTGCATGGCGCTACTGGGCCAGGCGCTTACAGAAGAGGCGCGCTATATGGACGTCCTCGAGACCTGGGTTGCTGACGAAGACCTATGGGTGCGGCGAGCTGCCCTGGTCGCTCCTGTCTATCTACGAAGAGCGAAATACCCTGATGAGTTGGCGAGGGCTTTGGATCGCAGAGTTCTTTCGATATGCAAGCTGTTATTAGACGATCCAGAGCACTACATACGAAAGGCCGTGGATTGGAGTATTCGACAAGTTCTCCAGAGGCACTATGATCTTGCCAGGGATTGGATGATGGCTCGAACTTCAGAGAGCCTATCGAAGTCGGCACGCTCCACGCTCAAGATGGCAGCGAAGAAACTTAAAGACTCAGATCAGCGGTCGTTTCGCGATACAATCGAGCATTCATGATAGGGTATCAACCCTGAAGAACCTCCTCTGCAGCAGTGGAACAGGCATGAGAGGTTATTGGGGATCACTTTGTTTTCATCCTTAGAGGAGATCTCCCAACAATAAAAATGATCCATGAGTCAGGAGAGAGGCAGGAGATGTTACTCAAGGAGAGAGCTCTTTTCATTTCTTTATCTTTGGTTTTTATGTGCGGATTATTGATCGCGGGGTGCGAAACCGTCGGTGGAGGAATCCAAGAACCTGTATCCACGCAATTTCTCGAGGAAGAAGTCGCGCCTCATGCAGAGGAGGAGGCCGAAAAAACCGCGACTTTCACAATCGAACCGGATGAAGACATGAGGGAAAGCGAGGGTGAGAAAGATGAAACCACACCCACGACAACACCCACGATCACACCCACGGTCACGTCGACGCCCGTACCCGGATCTGGCGCGATCAACCCGCTCACGGGCTTGGAAGTCATTAATCCGCTCACGTTATGTCAACGCCCCTTGCTCGTGTCGATCTCCAATTTCCCTGTTTCATCTCGACCTCAGGCGGGTCTATCTGTCGCTGCACAGGTTTGGGAGACTTTCATCGGCGAAGGGATGACGCGCTATGTCGCAGTTTATTATGGCGATTACGTACAATATCTTGAGCAGATTTTCCAAAATCGTTTAGCGGATGGCTCTGAGGAAGGATTCGTCATTGGACCGGTACGCTCCGGCAGGGTGGTTTTTGAGGACATCAAGACACTTTTTTTGGGTGCCCGGCTGATAACTGCCGGTGCGTCCGGAGAGGTCGCCAGGCAATTGACCAATCGGTCTTCGGTTTACGGTTCCGATCCCGACGACATCAACAGCGCAGGCGTCGTCCTCAGCGACATCTTTGGCGATGAGGGCTGTCACATCGATCCGGAGAAATACGCGACCTTGGTCTTCGATCCCTCTCCACCGCCTGGTGGTGAAGAGGCTGGCTTCTTGCGTATCGTCTACAACTATCTCAATCAGGTCGGATGGGAGTACGATCCGACCCGTGGTGCCTATTTACGCTCTCAGGATACCGCGGACGGCACGGGAGAGCTTTTTCCAGTAGTGGAGGGGCTCACAGGAGAGCAACTGGCCTTTGAGAACGTGGTCATCTTGTGGGCGCAGCATCGCTACGTCAACTTAACGATCATTGAGGTGGAACTCCTGTATGTACGGGATCGAAAAGGAATGCTTCTTCGTGATGGACGGCTCTACGACGTTAAGTGGTCGTCTCAGAGTGGTAAGTTCACCATTCATGATAAGGATGGCAATCCTATCCCACTCAAGCCAGGGGCGACGTTTTTCGAAGTCGTCAGCTGGGAAACGACGTGGAATGCGGAGGAACGGATCGTCCGTTATCATAACCCAGTGATGCCTTGGTAGCGTTCTACTGCGTGAACTCACCCTCACCCTATCCCTCTCCCTCAAGGGAGAGAGGATTGGCTCGCCCTCCTAGCTCTCATTGTCTTTGAAGGCTGAAAAGGTGACAGGCTTGAAAATCAAGAGAGTTTTATGAGATAAGCTCCATTTGTCTGAGCTACAATGGGGGGTGCTCCTTGGTCACCCACGATATGGAATCCGAAATATTCGTTGTTTCGATAAACCTCGGGACATAAAGGAGGTGTTTCATGGAACTGAGTACGGTAAAAATCGAAAAACCCGATCCGGTGAACATGATCCTGGGTCAGTCCCATTTCATCAAGACCGTTGAAGACCTGCATGAAGCCCTAGTGGGGGCGGTGCCGGGGATTGAGTTTGGATTGGCGTTTTGCGAATCTTCCGGCCCGGCACTCGTGCGAGTGAGTGGCACGTCCAAGGAGTTGATCGAACTGGCGAAGGAGAACGCTCTATTGTTATCGGCAGGCCACGTCTTCATCATCTTTCTAGGAAATGTCTTCCCGATTAATGTACTCAACGCTGTGAAGGCAGTACCCGAAGTCTGTC
>WVZH01000045.1:81192-81603 GCA_011772595.1 Anaerolineales bacterium | reverse complement strand
GGATTAGGGATCAGGCACTTAGACACCTTGGCAATTAGAGCCCATGGTACCTAGGTGCCCAGGTGCCCTGGTGCCTTATCCCTAATCCCTGCTCTCACATCTTTAAGGAGTCTAATATGAGTCTCCAAAACGCGATCACGGACGTTCCCGGCATCAAGGTGGGTCACGCAGACGATGCAGATGCACTGACAGGATGCACAGTGGTGCTCTGCGAGGGGGGCGCCGTGGGTGGTGTGGATCAGCGAGGCGGGGCACCCGGTACACGGGAGACGGATTTGCTAAGACCCTCTCACCTGGTCCACAAGGCGCACGCCGTTTTGCTTGCTGGTGGGTCGGCGTTCGGCTTGGATGCAGCTTCCGGTGTGATGCGATTTTTAGAAGAGCGTGGCATCGGCTACGATACACAGGTGG
>WVZH01000045.1:80107-81121 GCA_011772595.1 Anaerolineales bacterium | reverse complement strand
GGGGGAACCTTCGTAGGAGCCATTGTTGCCGCCAATCCACTCGGCGACGTTATTGACCCCTCAACAGGTGATATTCTTGCAGGTACTCGACCGGCGAAGGTCGGCCCTGTGAGGATCGGTGGTGAGGGTCCCTTCGCTGATTCCATCGTTGTGATGAAAGGGGCAGCGGGGAAGACGGTTTTGCGGTTTGCCGCACGTGGCAACTCGGTAATCGGTGTGGTGGCAACCAACGCTCAACTCGACAAGGAGCAAGTAAACAAAGTAGCACAGATGGCGCAGGATGGAATTGCTCGGGCTGTTCGACCGGCGCATACGATGTTCGATGGCGACACACTCTTTGCGCTCTCGACGGGGGGCAAAAAAGCCGACGTCAATCTCGTGGGTGCATATGCAGCTGAAGTGGTGGCGAGCGCGCTTGTCAACGCAGTACAAAGTGCGGAAGGTGCGGGTGGATTACCAGCCTTAGCAGATCTACGGAAGACTTGAGCTCCTCTCGAAGGTGGTGTCTTCTTGAGCTTATAGCGATGATCTATCTCCGGCGCAGACCAATATACGTTATAGGGATTTGACCACATTGACACCTTCCTCTCTAGCGAGTATCCTCGTTCGATGAGCAAGTGGAGGGCGGATGTTTCGTAGAACGAATGACGTTCAAGCCCGCGAGATTACGCCTCCCGAGCGAGTGGATTCCGTACTTGGACCTGGTATAGCCTGGCAGGGACAAATCACTGGCACGGGAGGGGTTCGGATTGAAGGCGCATTTGATGGTGAGATTACGCTGCGCGGCTTGGTGGTAGTGGGTGAAGGAGGACGGGTTACTTGTGAGCATATCCGTGCAGTGACCGTGGTGGTCGCCGGTTCGGTCAAGGGTGATATCACGGCTCAAAAAGTGGAGATTACGCGCACCGGTCGCGTATGGGGGGACGTCGTGGCGGTGTCCTTCTCCACTGAGGAAGGGGCCTTTCTGCGCGGTAAAATCACGATGGAAGAGCAGATTGACCTCGGATTGGGTCT
>WVZH01000045.1:71150-80027 GCA_011772595.1 Anaerolineales bacterium | reverse complement strand
CTGGAAGATGAGCGAGAATGCACGGTCGTCGGTCAGATAGCGGGGGACGAGGACCTCGATGCGGCGTTGGGGGTCTATCGCCCCGATGTCATACTCTGGGATTTGGGTTGGAATCCGGAGGAGAACTTGGAGCGCATCGTGGAGTTGGGGGTTGAAGACATCCCGATGCTGACCTTACTACAGGATGAAAGTTTCACACAGGACGCCTTGACGGCAGGCGCCCGCGGCTTGTTGCCTCGTCAGGCCGATCGCGCGAAGCTAACGATGGCCGTACGTGCGACGGCTTCGGGATTGGCGGTTATTGATCCTGGTCTGTCTGCTGAACTATTCCCCACTGGAGAAGGCGCTCCGCCATACAGCTTCGAGCCGCTGACACCTCGTGAGCAGGAGGTGTTAGGACTCATCGCCGAAGGTCTCACCAACAAAGCCATCGCCCATCAATTGGACATCAGTGAGTTCACTGTGAAATATCACGTAAATGCCGTCTTACGCAAATTAGGCGCGCAAAGCCGCACCGAGGCCGCCATGCGAGCCGCACGTCTGGGATTGATCAGCTTCTAATCCTCCCTTTTTCCGATATTTCCCCCTCCAAATGGAGGATGTGCCCTTCTCTCCGAAGGGATACGATTCAGATAGCGATGTAGCAGTCATAGGAAGGAGCGATAGCAGGTTGCTATGGCTACCTTTGGGATGGAGGTCAGGAACACGATGGAAGCTTTGAAAGATGTATCGAGCGCTTTGGCTGAAACTGTGGCGCGGGCGAGTAAGAGCGTCGTACGGGTGGAGGCCAGGAGACGCTTACCGGCGAGTGGGATCGTTTGGTCCTCCGACGGTGTCATTGTCACGGCGCATCACGTTGTCCAGCGGGAGGGGAATATTCAGATCGGGCTAGATGAGGGAAAGACAGTTTCGGCCGAGTTAGTCGGGCGGGATGCCACAACCGATTTGGCCGTGTTGCGTGCGGACGTTTCAGGAATTGAGGTGCCGGATTGGGCGAATGTGGAGGATTTGCGTGTGGGCCACCTTGTACTGGCATTGGGGAGACCAGGGCAACGAGTGATGGCAACCTTGGGAATTGTCAGTGCCCTGGGCGAGCGGTGGCAAACACCTGCAGGTGGTGAACTAGAACCCTATTTACAAACCGATGTGGTCATGTACCCCGGCTTCTCCGGTGGCTTGTTGGTGAGCGGGACGGGTGTTGGATTGGGGTTAAACACGTCAGGTTTGTTACGGGGCGTCAGCCTGACTGTGCCTCACGGTTCGCTCGACCAGGTGGTTCGTGCCCTTCTCGAGCATGGACGCGTACGGCGAGGCTACCTCGGTGTAAGCGTTCAACCGGTGCGCTTGCCAGTCCTATTAGCGGAGAAGCTGGACCAAGAAACCGGTGTCATGTTGGTTGCTGTCGAGCCAGACACCCCCGCAGATAAAGGAGGTCTGGTTCTTGGTGACACCATCGTTGCCTTCGACGGGGAACGTGTACGACATATGGACGATCTGTTGGCATTGTTGAGCGGGGAACGTATCGGCAGTGATGTGCCGGTTCGAGTTGTGCGTGGTGGTGAATTGAAGGATTTGCAGATATTGATTGGAGTGCGTGAATAGTGGAAAAAGAGGCATTCGATTTTTTAAGCCGGTTCAATGAGGATATGTCGACAGTTGTCGAGAAGGCGCGAGCAGCTTTGGTACGGATTGAGACCGCTGGTCGAGGTGCAGGGGCAGGGACGATCTGGCATCCGGAAGGATTGATCTTGACCAACGCACATGTCGCCGGTAAGCGAGCTCTACGGGTCACGCTCCCGAATGGAGAGACCACTCCGGCAAGAGTGGTTGCCAGCGATAAAGCCCATGATCTGGCTGCTCTGACAGTTAAGAGCAACGGTTTACCAGCTGTGGAGCTAGGAAATTCAAAGCAACTCCGGCCCGGCGATTGGGTGGTTGCCTTGGGCCATCCCTGGGGCGTACAAGGGGCAGCGACCGCTGGTGTCGTGATCGCCGTCGGGGTACCTCCGGAGATGGCTTCATTAGGTCAAGAGTTGATTCAGGTCAGCTTGCATCTTCGTCCCGGTCATTCCGGTGGGCCACTCGTAGATACGCAAGGCAGGCTTGTGGGTGTTAATACGATGATGGCAGGACCGAACGCAGGGCTCGCCATCCCGGTACAAACCATCAAGTTGTTTCTAAAAGAGCATCTTGGGAAGGACAAGCTCGTCACCCCGGTTGGTGTGTAGTTGACCTTTGGAGCGAAAAGAAGCATCGGCTAACCGACGAAGCACGGGTATTTCCAGACCGAAAAACCGGCGGGATCGATGACCCAGCCCGAGATTTTAAGAACAGCAATTAGACTTTAAATTGAAGACATACGAGAGTGGGTAAACATGCGTGAGATCAAGGTTGTTGGTAGGAGTATGGGAGAAAGCACGGCGGTACCGACTGGCCAGGAGCGTGGTGAGGACCTACTCGACGCATTCTCACAGGCCGTGGTTGGTGTGGCGGAAAAAGTGGGGCCGGCGGTAGTAAGTATCAAAGTCAAGAACGTAAGGCGGCCGCGCCGTTTCGAGCGTGAATCGGCGGCATCAGGCGTCACGATTGCACCAGACGGCTTCATTCTAACCAATCATCATGTGGTCGAAGGCCGGAAAAAGATCGAGGTTGGACTGACGGATGGAAGGACGTTTCAAGCGCGAGTCGTTGGCAGCGATCCGCACACGGACCTGGCCGTTGTGCGCGTAGGAGAGGCTGATCTGCCAACCGCTGATTTGGGTGATTCTGAATCCTTGCGGGTGGGACAATTGGTCATCGCCATCGGCAACCCACTCGGATTTCAAAGTACTATAGCGACGGGAGTAGTCTCTGCGCTTGGCCGCTCCTTGCGCAGTCAGTCTGGGCGGTTGATTGAAAACGTCATTCAGACGGACGTTCCCTTGAATCCGGGGAATTCTGGGGGTCCTTTAGTCGATAGTCGCGGCCGGGTGGTAGGTATAAACACGGCGATGATCTTCATGGCGCAAGGCATAAGTTTTGCAGTGCCGGTCAACACGGCGCGTTGGGTCGTCGGTGAACTGTTGACCCAGGGCAAGGTGCGGCGAGCTTATTTGGGCTTGGCAGGCCAGGTGCGGCCGACCGCGCGGCGACTGCAACGCTATCACAGTTTGGAGACGTCAACCGCTGTTGAGGCGGTTTCCGTTGAGGGTGGTGGTCCCGCCGATCGGGCGGGGCTTCGTGATGGCGACCTGATCGTCGGACTGGACGGGCAAAGTGTCGCCTCGGTGGACGACATCCATCGACTGCTTGCCGATGTCCCACCCGGATCACAAGTCGGACTCTCGATCCTGCGTCGTGGCAAGCGGCGAATGGTGCAGATCGTGACCGGTGAGATTTAGTGACTCTAAACCACCCCGTCGTTGGTTCCTGCAAGCTGGCGGAGATACTCTGTCTGCCCGATGTGATACGTGTCGTAAAAGTAGAGTCCGAAGATTTTTTGGCCCACCTCTAATTCAGCAGAAGTTTCGATCACTGTAGCGCGTCGCAAGCCGACTAGGATTCGCCCTAGCGCGCGGGTCGATCTTTCGCGTAGCGTTTCGAGAGGCACGACTTCTTCGGCGTCCTCGGTAATTGGAACTCAGCCAATCTCTTCGCGCATCCTCTCAGCACCACAAGGAACGGGCGTCTCCCCCAAGAGTTGCAAGACGCGATTTCGACCCACAGGGACCCCCAACACCCAATTCCAGCAGTCACCGCGGATAGGAGGATGCAATTGGTTGTCCGCATGAGAAAGCCCCTCGGTTTGCCTTCGATTGCGCCTAAAATTGAGTTCAAACGCTTTGGTGAGTTGTTCTTGATTGACCATCGATTGCTACTAATGGGGGAAAGCATTGGGTGATTGTATGGATGAGCGTTCGTCACGTCAATAAGTGAAAAAATTGACATTGTAACGGGCTTGGATTAGATTCCTCACATCCCATTAACTTCAACTTAGTACGGGTGGAAAATGAACAGACGATCACGATGGTTGCAGTTGGCACACCTGACGATGGGAGGTGGCGATCATGGCAGCCGATACTAGTTCACGCGAGCGGCGCTTGTTGATGGGGTGTGGGAGTGTGGGAGGCGTGCTTGCATCCGCTCTATTGCGAGCCGGGCGAGAATTGACTATCGTGACGAACAACAATGAGATCACCGACGCCGTCAATGCATTCGGTTTACAGGTAAGGGTACCCAAGGGGCAGTGGAACGTACCCGCTCAAGTTTCTACCCTTCTCGGAGATATACGAGGACCCTTCGACGCCGTGCTGCTAGCTATGAAGGCGACAGATGTCGAACAGGCGGCGCGTGATATCGCCAGCTACCTTTCGCCTGAAGGATATGTGGTTACCCTGCAGAACGGTGTCGTGGAAGACCGGATCGCTGGGATCCTGGGGCAGGAGCGGGTAATCGGAGCGCTGGTTGGGTGGGGTGCTACGATGCGGGCACCTGGGGAATATGAGATGACCTCTCGGGGTGAGATTGTGATTGGTGAATTAGACGGGCGCATAACGGCACGCGCCCAGCGCCTTCTATCGACACTCGAAAGTGCGACAGCAACCACACTGTCGAATAACATCTACGGTGTGTTATGGAGCAAACTGGCGATTAACTGCACGATCACCACCCTCGGCGCGGTGACAGGTCAACTTCTCGGTCGGATGCTGAGTCGCAGGCGTGTCCGACGGCTCGCTCTGGCGATCACGAGCGAAGTCGTGGATGTCGCCAGAGCACAGGGGATTTCCATGGAGCCAGTAGGGGGAACATTGGACATCGGACGACTCTATCTCCCTCCCATGCGAAGAGATCGTGGATTTGGATGGGACATCCTTTTGAGACAGATCATCATGTTCGCTGTGGGTGTCAGGTTCCGCCGATTGAGATCATCCATGTTGCAGAGCCTGGAGCGAGGTCGGCGATCCGAGATCGAGTTCATGAACGGATACGTCGTCGAGAAGGGACGGGAAGTGGGCGTCCCTACGCCGGTCAACACTGCACTGACTTCTATGGTGCGGGAAATCGAATCGGGGGAAAGATCGATGAGCCCGAAGAATCTTGAGCAGCTGGTCCGTTAAGCATGTCGAACTACGGAGAATATCATGTCGGTGGACAGTTTTAAGTTTTTGCCGCGGTTGATCGCAACCTTTTATCAAATGACAGAGTGCGAGCCGGAGAAACCTATCCCCTGGACACCCGTTCCCCACCCCCTTGAGGCGTGTAAATTTGGCCTCGTGACTTCTGGAGGCCTTTTTCAAAAAGGAGTAGAGCAGCCATTTAATCTCGAACGCGAGCGGGATGAACCCACCTGGGGCGATCCCACGTTTCGTTCCATACCTGTCGGGATCAAGCCAGAGGACTTGGGCGTAAGTCACCTGCACATCAACCCCGAACCGATTCTTTCAGACGTCAATGTGGTCTTACCCTTGCGGCGGTTTCAGGAATTGGTGGCGGATGGCCGCATCGCGGCATTAGCAGATCATGCCTACTCCTTCATGGGTTACCAGGGCTTTCCACCCGATACGAGCGGCTGGAAGGAAACGTATGGGCCACAGGTGGCCGATCGATTCGAAGCCGAAGGAGTGCATTGTGTCTTGCTCACACCGGCATGACCGGATTGCGCCATCAACGTGCCCGTGCTGGCACGTACGCTTGAAGCTGCTGGCTTGGCGACGATCTTGGTGACGATGATGCCCTATTGGGCGGAGAAAACCGGCGTACCTCGCACGCTGGCAGTTGAGTTTCCCTTTGGACAGACCTTGGGTCAGCCCCACAACGTGGAGCAGCAGATGCGAGTTATTCAAGAAGCGTTGAGCGTGTTGGAAGAGGCTCAGGGGCCGGGCACGATCGTTCATTCCTCGGAAACCTGGCCTGTACCTCCAGAGGAGGCACAGAAGGTGTGGCAACCTCCGCATCCGGCCCCGATTATCGCTGAGATGGCGCCGCGCTTTCGAGAGATGCTGCGCAAGCGCCGGAAGGGCAAGTCGCGGGGCTTATAAGGATGAGAAACCATGGGCACAATCGATCACGTACGACATCTGGTTGAGACAATCGGCCCACGCGGCTCGACGACGGCGAAGGAAGCCGAGGCTTCACAGTACGCTGCAAAAGTTCTACAAGAGGTCGGCTTGGATCCCACTATCGAACCGTTCAGGAGTGCACGCTCGGCCTATTACCCTTTTGTGCTGTTCACTGCGGCTATGCTGGTTAGCGCATTGCTTCATTGGTTTGCAGGCCGCTGGGGATCCGTCGGTGCGTTGATTCTAGCGACATTGGCCTTCGTCTCCGTGCTTTTGGAGTTGGCTTTTCGTGGAAATCCCTTGCGCTGGGTTCTACCGAAGGGTCACAGTCAGAATGTGTGGGCAAAGATCCCGCCACGGGATCAACCCGGAGAGAAAATTATATTGATCGGCCACGTGGATAGCCACCGCACCCCGCTGATTTTTTCAAGCGAACGATGGTTGCGGTTATTCAGAGTGCTCATCCCGATTGGTGTGGTCTCGGCCTTGGCTTTGATCGCCCTCTTTGCCATTGGCGTCGCCTCACCGGTAGCGACATGGAGGCTGTTGTTCATACCCTTTGCGCTCGTGCTTCTTGGTATCTTCCTGCTCACGCTCCAGGCGGATCTTACTCCTTATAGCCCCGGTGCGAACGACAACGCTTCCGGAGTGGCTGTAGTTTTGAGCCTCGCAGAACGGCTCAAGTCTGAGCCGCTGACGCAGGCCAGCGTCTGGGTTGTGTTGTCTGGTTGCGAAGAGGTGGGATGCTACGGCGCCGACGCGTTCGCCCGCACGCACTTAGAAGAGTTGCGTAATGCCGTGTGGATCGCTGTCGACAGCGTGGGTGGGGCGCACACTGTTCCCGCGTATCAAACTCAGGAAACATTTCTGCTCACCACCCACAGCGACCAGGGCTTGCTCGAGATGGCAAGACACGTGACAAAGGATAATCCCGAGCTCGGGATTCATCCATACAAACTCTCTGGCGCTTACACAGAAGCGGCTATCGGCGCAATATATGGTTTCCGGGTGATCACTATGATCAGCTTCCGGATGGATGGCACAGTCGCGGAATGGCATCGGCCAACGGATGTCGTCGAAAACGTGGACCTGGATGTCCTCGATCGCAGCGAACGTTTTCTGTGGGAGCTTGTCCGTGAGATCGACCGTAATTCTGTTGGTGAAGCTCAAAGGTGAGGATAAAAAGTGGGTCGTATATTTCCGTTCCGTGATAGGTGCCACAGATCGATTGTAAAATGAACCTTCCACTGACCTAGTATTTGTGGGGTGTCTAAATGGGTAGGATCATCAGCGTCCATGAGTACGAGCTCAAGCCCGGAGTCGAGGCGAGGGCCTTCGAAGAGGCCGTCAAGAATGCGAGAGATCGGGGTTTGCTGCGACTACCTGGTTTAATCTCCTTCTATTTCCTACGAGGTGTGCGAGGTATCCGCAACGGGAAATACGCCGCGGTCTGGATATACGAGAGTAAGGAAGACTGGAAGAAGCTTTGGGGTCCAGTAGAGCGGCCTATCGGGAGAGAAGATTACCCAAGGGATTGGAGGGTATGGGAGGACGAAGTCCTGGCACCCTTCCTGGTATCCGATCCCGATGCGATCCATTTCACGTCGTATGAGGTCTTCTAATCCAAGGTGGGGCGATCTCAAGGTCGGTATCCCAATATGACAGTGTGGCACTTTCAACTACTTTTCTGTCATTGCGAGGAGCGGAGCGACGAAGCAATCTCCATGCTGCGGATTGGGGATTGCTTCGCCTTCGGCTCGCAATGACAAGACATCGTTAATGTCAGTTACCTATAGTGTGATGGAGATAGATGATGGACGAGAGCATGGATAAAGCTAAGTTAATGGCATCGATCCTGGCTGCGAGAGAGAAATTGGAAACCACGTTATCCCGCGTTCAAGAGGAGCAGATGACCGTTCCAGGAGCGATTGGGGAGTGGAGCGTGAAAGACCTGCTGGCGCACATCAGCGTTTGGGAAAGGCGCATGACGCTCTGGCTTGAAACGACAATGCGGGGCGAAGTGCCTGAAATGTTGCCGCCAGGATTGACGTGGGACGATTTAGATCAGTGGAACGAACAGACGTACCTCGAACTTCGTGACAAGCCATTGGAAGACGTTCTTCTCGAGTTTAGGGCCTCCTATGATGAGGCACTCGCGACCGTCGAAACTGTAGTGGAGGAAGACTTGATCGATCCCCATCGTTATTCCTGGCGCCAGGGTACCCCACTGTGGGAGATGGTCGCCGCGAACATGCATTGGCATTACGATGAGCATGAAGAGTCCATAAGCGCCTGGTTGGGAGATCCAGAAGGAGGTTAATTCCTCCATTTTGGGACAAAGGTTGGCAAGGAGGGATTATCTACGATTAGTTGCGATCCTAATTGTAAGATTTCTCGCAAGTAGAAAGGTGCGAACATGTCGAAACAGCTGGGTAGAAATTGGGCATTGCTCGGGGGCATGTTGTTGATGATTTTTGGAGTGGGGTGTGGTTTTTCCAGAGAGGTCACAATTGGGCTTGAGCATGATGGTCAGGAGATCCAACTCGACATCGGTGAGGTACTCGTGCTTGAGCTCGAATCCAACCCCACTACAGGATATGTCTGGGAGGTCGACGAGATCGACGAGATGCTATTACGGCTTCAAGGCGAACCTGCTTATAAAGCCTCAAGCGGACGGGAGTTTGTCGGTGCCGGGGGTGTTGAGGTCTTCCGCTTTGAAGCGCTCAGCAGTGGTGTAGCGGTTTTAGAGTTGATCTACCATCGACCCTGGGAAGAGGAGAAACCTATAAAGACTTTTTCCGTGCGGGTGGTGATGCAGTAGCGTCGGGAAAGGTGGTTT
>WVZH01000045.1:0-71129 GCA_011772595.1 Anaerolineales bacterium | reverse complement strand
CATCACAATCGGTTAATATTGCCCGTATTGATAAAGGTTCTGAAAGTCTTCATCTCGATCCGATTACTGACTGAGGGGAAACCAAGGTGGCCGATACACGTATTGAAAGGTTGGCTGACGTTCTGGTTAACTATTCCACTGCCGTAAAGCCCGGCGATAAGGTAGCAATCCTAGGGAGCACATTGACTGCGCCGTTGATCAAGGCGGTATACGCCCATGCGTTGAAAGCTGGAGGGCATCCGTTCGCGCTGACGTCTCTGCCGGGCATTCGTGAGCTTCGTTTCCGCCACGCCTCGGACGAACAACTGGAGCATATTCCCGAGCCCGCAGAGGTGATTTATAACAAATACGATGTCGGCGTCACGATCTGGGGATCTGCGAACACGAGGGTGCTGCAGAACGTCGATCCGGAGAAAATGAAGCTCGCCAACCAGGCACTGGCAGATCTCACGAATACGATGTTTCAACGCATTGCGACCAAAGAGTTCCGTTGGGTGGGCACGCAGTTTCCTACCAACGCCGAGGCTCAGGACGCCGGGATGAGTCTTATGGAGTACGAAGATTTCGTTTTCGGAGCTTGTTTGCCGGATATGGATGATCCTGTAGGCTACTGGAGGCGCTTCTCTGCCTGGCAGGAAAGAATCGTTTTATGGTTCAAGGAGAAACAGCACATAAGGGTCGTTGGACCTGAAACCGATCTCCAGCTCAGCATCGTCGATCGCCCCTTTCTCAACTGCGACGGGCACGAGAACCTACCCGATGGAGAGATCTGCACGAGCCCTGTAGAAAATAGTGTGGAAGGGTATGTGTATTTCTCCTATCCTGCGGTTTATCAGGGTCGCGAGGTAGCGGGCGTACGTTTGTGGTTCGAGAAGGGGAAAGTGGTCAAGGCGAGTGCTGAGAAAGACGAGGCGTTTTTACTTCAGATCCTAGATACCGATGAAGGGGCACGCTTTGTTGGTGAGTTCGCCATCGGGACCAACGAAGGGATCAATCACTTTTCAAAGAATTCGTTGTTCGACGAGAAGATCAATGGCACGTTCCATATGGCCCTGGGAGCGGGTCTTCCTGAAGTGGGAGGCGAAAATAAGTCGGCCATCCACTGGGATATGGTGTGTGATCTGCGGCCAGGTGGTGAGATCTGGGTCGACGATGAATTGTTGTACAAGGACGGGGAGTTTGTCATCGAGTTCTGACCCTGACAGAGAGGGGAGCGTGGAAGAAAAAGCCTTTCAAGAATTCTATCCAGAGGAGTTAAGCTATTGCTATGGCTGCGGCAGGCTGAATGACCAGGGGCACCAAATTAAGAGTTACTGGGATGGCGACGAAACCGTAGCGACCTACTCCCCTAAGCCATTCCACACCGCCTTTCCTGGCTACGTATACGGGGGACTGATCGCTTCATTGATTGATTGCCACAGCACGGGGACGGCAGCAGCGGCGGTATATCGGGCGGAGAGCCGCGCCATGGATAGCGATCCGCCGCTGCGATTTGTTACAGCCTCGTTGCATGTTGAATACTTGAATCCCACTCCGCTTGGTGTGCCACTAGAGATTCGTGGTTCGGTCAAAGAGATCAAGGAAAGAAAGGTCGTCGTCGAGTCCAAACTCTTTGCCGAGGGGAAACTTTGTGCACGCGGGGAGGTCGTGGCCGTTCTAATCCCTGAGCACTTTTTGCCCTCCAAACCCTAATTCTCGATCCGAGTTCAGCGAGGGCGTGAAGACATCGATCCTTATGGTAGTTTTTCTCAAATGATTATTCGATCGATGCGCTGATCTCAGGATCAGCGCAACTTTTCATTCTTACATACAATAGAACCCTCTCATCCTCGAATGAGGAATGTTTCGCATGGTGATGAAACGTCTACAGAAATGGAAATGGATTTTCCACCCTTTCCTGTTCGCCTCCTACGCCGCGCTGTCGTTGATGGCCCAAAATCGAGCCCAATTTCAAACGCAGGGCGTGAGGGCTATGGTTTTATCGGTTTGCCTTTCGCTGCTGCTCTGGATCTTCCTCAGGTTGGTGGTCAGGGACATGGAGAAGGCGAGCTTAATCACTTCACTTACGGTAATCCTGTTCTTCTCCTATGGTCATGTTAAGAATGTGATCCTTGCCTCAAGATTACCGTTGGATTTTTTCGCGCAGGACGCTTTCTTGGCGCCACTTTGGCTGTTCATATTGGGGTTTTGGACGTATTGGGTGGTTAAAAAAGACATGAGCGTGGCTCGAGTCACGAGTTACTTCAATGGGGTTGGTCTCATCCTGATCCTCTTCCCACTGTATTCTTTGCTGACCTTTCGAGGACAGTCCGTGGCGGTCGATCCGTGGGTTCAACAATTTGTAGCGCAGACCTGGCTGGACAGTGATGTGAATGACTTAGAGGACCGGATGGCGTCCATTTCGACGGAGCCTCTTCCAGACATCTACTTGATTGTGCTGGATGCCTACGCCCGAGCGGATATCCTGGAAGAACTATACGGTTATGACAATTCCGACTTCATTGCGTTCCTGGAGGAGCGGGGGTTCTATGTTGCAGAGGGAAGCCTGGCCAACTACACGGACACGGAACTCTCTGTGTCGTCGGTCTTAAACATGTCTCACCTTAGCGACATGGCGACGTTTTTCCGTCGGAACGTAGGCGTTGACGATGAGGGCGTACTGCGGAATGTGGCCACGCAAATGCTCAAAGACAATCGTGTCCGAGACCTTCTAAATCAACAGGGATATTCTCTTGTAGTCTTCGACAGCGGTTATGACCCTACAACCATCGAGGACGCGGATGTATTCGTACAATCACTCGAAGTCGATGAGGCGGGTTTGTGGCAGGTTGGTTTTGAGTTGATGTTGCTGGATACGAGTTTGGGCCAGATCTACCTCCGCCTACGCGGAGAAGACTATGCCCCGTTGCAAAAGATGTTCACCGCTCACCGCGAGCGTGTCCTCTTCACCTTGGCGAACTTGGCAAAGTACGCCGATGCCGAAGGCCAATATTTCGTTTACGCCCATATCGTATCACCTCATACTCCCTACGTATTCGGCCCAAATGGTGAGGAGATCAAGGGTGTAGACCCTTACACGCTTCTAGACGCGCATCCTGGGAGTGAGGAGAACATCGCTCTATATCGAGGCCAGGTTCATCATATAAATTCATTGCTCATGCAGGCGATCGATCAAATTCTTGAAAGAAGTGATGTGCCGCCCATCATTATCTTGCAAAGCGATCACGGCGGTAAGGTGTATCGTGGACTCGACCCGCCGAACTCAATGCGCATGAATCTGTTGTTTCCGATTCTCAACGCCTATCATTTCCCGAACGGGAGATATGAGCAACTGTATCCCACGATCACCCCGGTGAATTCATTTCGAGTGGTGTTCAATACATTCTTTCATACCGAACTTGATTTGCTCGATGACAACAGCTATATCTTAGAGATCAAAGACGGTCGAGCCGAGTTCGTTGATGCTTGTGCCGTCTATCAAGCCTGTCCTTCTGAATGAGCCTGTCGACTTTAGCGTTGCAGCAACGGTTGCGAAGAAGGCAGATCGCTTTGAGTTTCGTGTCTGAAGTTGATTCCGATATGCGCTGTGAGGTTGCTAGCAATGAATGAAACGGAATGAGGCAAACTGCTTGAGGAGTGATACCGAGAGGTCACCGACCCACAAAGCGCGGAGCCGTGATCTGACAAGCGGAAGCATACACCGTAACATCTGGTATCTAGCGCCGCCAATGATGCTAGAGACGGGCATCATGAATGTCGCACAAGTGCTGGATACGTACTGGGTTGGAAAATTGGGCTCGGCCGCGCTCGCAGCGGTGACCATCAGCGTTACCATCCGTTGGGTCCTAAACAGCTTGGCGAACGGCCTAGGTATTGGCGGGATGGCGGTGGTGGCTCGGCGTATCGGTGCACAGGACCGTGCAGCGGCGGAGCATGCGACGCATCAGACCATTCTCTTGGGGGTATTCGTTTCTCTCCTGCTCAGCGTCTTAGGGTTGACTTTGGCACAGCCAGTGTTGGTCCTCATGGGGGCAGGAGAGGATGTTCTTCCGCTTGGGCTAGCTTATCTGCGGGTGGCGTTTACTGGTATTTTCACCCAGATACTGATCTTTGTCATCAACAGTCTATTCCGCGGCGCTGGAGAAGCGCGCATCTCCATGGGGATTCTTATTCTGGCAACTGCAATGACGGCCCTATCCGAGCCGCTGCTGGTCTTTGGTTTAGGCCCTATCCCAGCTCTAGGTGTTGCCGGTTCTGCAGCAGCCTATGTCTTGGGCTTTGGAGCAGCGCTAACACTACAGCTTGCGATCCTTTTTCGGAGACGTGCGCGAATAGGAATTCATCTAAAGGACTTACGCATTGATTTTCGCCTCATGTGGAGGATCGTGTGTATCGCATTACCGAGTACGATCCAGATGACGCTTCGTTCCTCTTCCAGGTTGGTGATTGTTGCGCTGGTAGGATTTTTCGGAACGTTCGCAACCGCTGGCTATGGTGTGGCAAATCGATTACTGCTCATCGCCCTCATTCCGGTCTTTGGATTAGGAAACGCTGCGGCGACTCTGGTGGGGCAGAATCTCGGGGCTGGTAAACCCAACCAGGCAGAACGTAGCGCGTGGTGGGTTAGCGTCTACGCAATAGCCTATATGGCCATCGCAGCGGGGATTTTATTCCTCTTTTCAGATGCTTTGATTGAATTATTTGACCCAACCCCTCAAGTCGTTTTTTTCGGATCGGAGTGCTTGCGCATCGTCGCCTTGTCCTTACTTGCCAGCGCCGCGGGGGTGGTACTCGCACGCGGATTCGATGGCGCCGGTAACACGATGCCCGCGATGGCAATCAATCTATTTACACTTTGGGGCATGGAGATCCCACTCGCCTTATGGCTGTCGCGGAAGTTGAATTTGGGTGTAACCGGAGTATGGTGGGGTCGGGCTCTCGCTAATCTGTCTAATGGTCTATTCTTCGCTTTTTGGTTTCGCAGAGGGCGCTGGAAGAAAAGAGAGGTGTGAGGCCTTTTACCGAGGGATCAGGAATATGATGCCCAGAACGCAGGATACCTCAAACAAGTCAGAACCGAAGCATTCAATCTTTGATTTTCGTCCAGCGGTTGACCTTGGTGCTCATCAGTCCTAAGTCAAAAGTTTCACTTTGGGGGAAATTCATTTTTGGCTGGGTGACATCCTTCGATGTTTTGTATATGCAACGCTCGAAGTCTTCAGGACACACGAGGGTAAGGTCATGGAGACGTCGGTTGTTGGAAGATCAACAGCCACGAGCCGGGGAACAACTCGCCACCGTCTCCAACACAGTCCTCGACGATAAGTCCGGTGACGGGCATCTCAGAGTCTACGAGCTGAATTGTGTAATACACGCCTTCAAGCATGGTGAAGTCCCCATAACCTATGCCCAACTCCGGTTTCAACCCGGTGAAAAAGTGATCCTGACCGTCGTCCCAGACGACCAGGGCTTCGACACCGGGCACGGGCTGGCCTGCAGCATCGAGAACCTCGACTTGTATGAGCGCTGTAGTTAGCTCAGGAGCGCACACTTTTTCTTTTTCAACCAATTCAAATGGGGCGCCAGGGGTAGCCGTTGGTGTTCTTGTGGGTGGAGGTCGTCGGGTTATGGTGGGAGAGGGTGTTGAGGCGATCCGAGAAGTTGAGGGGCCTGTCGGTTGTGAGGGTGTGGATGCTGGTGGTGTTGGTCGTTCCCCAAGTGCAGCTGCGAGCATGGCCAACGCACGGGCTTCCTTCTCGGGGAAGCCGGCCGCCAACCTGGTTTGCGCCAACTGGCTGAGGGTGCTGGCATGGTCGGGATCGTGAATGATAACCAGGCGCGCACGTGCACGCTCTAAGTCTCCAGTGCTCGAGTAGGCGAGAGCGATCAAGGTCAGCTGGTCAGACTTATAATCCTCACGCAAAGATGCGGGAGCTGTTTCCACGTACTCGACCGGATTGACGACCCATGCGTAATAAACGCCACCAGCGATGCCGAGCAGTACAGCGAAGGCGAAGAGTATCCAGTCGCTGCGTCTCATGGCCCTCCGATCTCCGGCGAGGGCAAGAGCGTACGAAGTTGAGTCGCGAGCCGGTTGAGGGTATCCAAATCTGAACGACTGAATTCGTTCTCGATCCCGTAGTCGATGGCCTCGAGCACGATGTTGAGGGGTGGTTGGGGGCCCAAAGCTGCGAGGCGCACGAGCGCCAGATCGAGATCCTGGTCACCCGTGTAAGCCTCTGCGACCATCAAAATGTAATCCGTCCGATAGTCAGCTCGCAAAGAGCTGGGTGTGGTGTTGATGTACTCCACGGGCCTGAGGACCCATCCGTAAAGCAAACCGATGATCAAGCCGAGGATCAACCCCGTTAGGATACGAACGAGCGCTGTGTTTTTCATCTGGGTGTCGTGGATTGTGCCACAGAGCGTAGCTCACTGCAACAGGTCCACTTGAGAACCTCACGAGTGCTCCAGCAGCCTTCCGCAGGTGAGTTCGGTTTGTCTTCTACAGATGCTCCAACGCCTACTCCCAGTGTATTGGGACAAAGGCTTACATCTACTAGACCCAGAACTCTGGTTGCGAACGGCTTTGCGGACCTCATTATTGCATGATTTTTATCCTCGGTTGGAAACGCACGACCCCCGCCGTAAAGAAAGAGGCGGGGATCGCCTGTGCTATAATCGCTGATGCCGAAGGTGGGAGTCGAACCCACACTCCCGAAGGAACGCGATTTTGAGTCGCGCGCGTCTGCCAGTTCCGCCACTTCGGCGCAAGATTAGTATAGCCAATCGGTTGTAGACGGTCAAGATTTGCGCTTCGAGGAGGTGGTTTCGACCTTCAATGTGGCGAACAAAATCTTGTACAAATAAAAAGCTGCTTGAATCCGTTGGGAAGATCGCCTTGTATCATGCGATCTTCTATTTATCATGAAGGGGGTCGTTGAATGCATCTGGGGATCATAGGACTTCCGTTCAGCGGTAAAACGACGATCTTCATCGCACTTACCGATGGGGATTTACCACCTGATATCAAGAGTGGCACGGGACGGATTGAGGTGCGTACTGCGGTCGTCGACGTCCCCGATCCTCGCCTGGACGCGCTCAGTGCGCTGATGAAACCTCGTAAGACGACATATTCGAAGGTGACATATGCAGACGTCGGCGGGTACACCGTTGACTCTGGGTTGTCAGGAGCGCTCGCTAACCAGCTTGTACAAATGGACGGCTTGATTCATGTCGTGCGTGCCTTTGAAGATCCAACGGCACCGCATCCAATGGGGAGCGTGGATGTAAAGCGCGATATTTCGACGATGGAATCCGAGTTTCTTTTGTACGACATGCTGACGGTCGAGCGGCGCCTTGAGCGGCTGGCTGAGGAGCGTCAGAAGGGGGTGCGCGACCGGGCTATCCTCGATAGAGAAATTGCACTCTTTGAGCGCTTGAGCGCGCATCTCGATGAGCAGGCACCACTACGTGACCTCGCTCTCCGGCTTGAGCAAAAGCAGGTACTTGCCGGATACGGATTACTTACGGATAAACCGCTTCTCATTGTAATCAACCTTGATGAGAGTAGTCCGCGGGTGGAAATGGATGCGCCAGGGGAGCGGGTGCATGTGTTGAATTTTTATGGCAAGTTGGAAATGGAAATCGCGCAATTACAGGCAGACGAAGCGTTGACTTTTCTCGAAGAATATGGGATCTCCGAGCCCGCTCGGGAGCGCGTGGTGCGGGCTTCTTACCACCTACTGGGTTTGCAGTCTTTCTTCACCATCAATGAACGTGAAGCGCGTGCCTGGACACTGCCTCGCAATGGCACTGCGCTCGAAGCTGCCGGCATGGTTCACTCGGATATGGCACGAGGTTTCATACGTGCAGAAGTGATCGGGTGTCAGGAGTTGCTGGAATTGGGTGGGTTGGCGCAAGCGCGGGCAGAAGGTAAGCTGCGTTTGGAGGGGAAGGACTACGTCGTACAAGATGGAGATGTGATATATATACGCTTTAACATCTAGGAAATAGGGATCAGGCACACAGGCACCAGGGCACTCAAGCAGCGGGGCGCCGGGGAAACACAATGTCTATTTGCCTAGGTGCCCAAGTGCCCAAGTACCTAAGCGCCTGTGTTCTTGATCCCTAACCCCTTTTATCTAAGGAGCATTACATGGCCGATCAGCCCTACATACAAGAACGCTGGAGCCTTGTGGATCTTTTCCCTGATCTGGATGCACCGGAAGTTCAAGAAGCTCGCGACGAGCTTGAGAAGTCTTTGAAAGATTTCGACAGCTACCGCGAGGTCTTGGCTGAGGACATGGCAGAGAATGATTTCCTCGCGGTTCTGCGTGCGTATGAATTAATAATCCGTTCGCTTTCGCGTTTGAGCGCTTTCGGTTCCCTGCGTTTTTCTGAGGACACACAGGATCAAGCGGCGCAAGCCTTCCAAGCTCAGGCGCAGCAATTATCAGCGCAAGCCGACAATCGTACCCTGTTCTTCAAGCTGTGGTGGAAGAGCTTAGAGACGGAACATGCAGAGCGGTTAATGGACGCCTCGGGCGATTACCGCTACTGGCTCGAAGCGCTACGACTACAAAAACCTTACACGCTGACAGAGCCCGAAGAGAAAATCATCAACCTGAAAGATGTCAATGGGGTGCATGCGTTGGTCACGCTCTATGAATCGATCACCAATCGCTACAGCTTCAAACTAGAGGTCGATGGGGAGATTAAAGATCTTACGCGCGGTGAGCTCGGAGTATATGTCCGCAGTCCAGACCCAGAACTGCGGGCTGCTGCTTACAAAGAGTTACATCGCGTCTACGAGCAGGACACGCCGATTCTGGGCCAGATCTATCAGTATGTTGCGCGAGACTGGAACAGTGAAGGTGTCGAACTGCGGGGCTATGCCTCACCGATTGCCGTTCGAAATCTATCCAACGATGTTCCCGACGAAGTCGTAGACATCTTGCTGGACGTCTGTAAAGCGAATGTGCCGCTCTTCCATCAATTCTTCGAATTGAAAGCCCAATGGCTAGGCGAGGATCGGTTGCGACGCTACGACGTTTATGCACCTGTTGCGAAGACAGAAAAGACGTACGCCTTCGGCGATGCTGTTGAGATGGTTCTCGAAAGTTTCCGGCAGTTCGATCCCCGTGTAGCCAAACTGGCGCAGCAGGTCCTGGATGAGCACCATTACGACGGTGAAGTGCGTAAGGGCAAACGCAGCGGCGCGTTTTGCGCCACGGTATCACCCGATCTGACGCCCTGGATCCTGCAATCCTATCAGGGGAAGCCGGATGATGTGGCGACGATGGCGCACGAGCTGGGTCATGGCATCCACTCCTTGTTGGCCAATCATCATACGGCGCTCACACAGCGCGCCTCCATACCGCTGGCTGAGACGGCATCGACCTTCAGTGAGATGTTACTTGTTGATACCCTCCTGGCACTGGACCCCGATCCGGAAGTTCAGAGAGATTTACTCTTCCGACAGATGGACGACGCATACGCCACCATCATGCGACAGGCGTATTTTGCTATCTTCGAGCGCGATGCGCATGATCACATCTCCAAAGGCGCTCAGGTAGACGAGCTTTCGGATCTCTACTTGAGCAACCTGGTCAACCAGTTCGGGGATTCACTCGATTTGAGCGACGACTTCCGCGTAGAATGGGTGGAAGTCCCTCACTTCTACTTTGCCCCATTTTACGTATATGGATATTCGTTTGGGCAGTTGCTCGTGCTCTCACTTTATCAGCGTTTCCTGGAGCAGGGTGAGGCGTTCAAGCCTGGGTATTTGGAGATCCTCGCCGCTGGGGGATCTGATTCGCCAGAGCGCATCCTCACACATGCAGGGATCGACATTCATTCGGCGGATTTTTGGCAGGGTGGCTTCGACGTTCTGAAGGCGGCTTTGGAGCGGTTAAAAACGATCGAGATCTCTGCCTAGCGTAGAAAAAGGACTTCCGAAGTCCGCAGGACTTCGGAAGTCATATCATAGGCGGAGAGGGTGGGATTCGAACCCACGGTGGCCCTTACGAACCACAACGGTTTTCGAGACCGCCCCGATAAACCACTCCGGCACCTCTCCGGGCTTACTGGCGATTATAGCGCGGGCCGGGTCAGATTTCCACCCGATCGCCCATCCCAGGGTAGTGGACTTTAGAAAATCCGCTCTCTTTGATGCCCTCTATCAGCGCAGCAGCGGCTCTGTCCTCGCCGTGAACGAGGAAGACCCCCTTAAGATTTTCTTTGGCTGTCAATGCATATTCGAGAAGAAGCTCCCTTCCTGCGTGGGAAGAAAGGCCATTGATGGTTACGACCTCTGCATGCACGTGATAATCCTCTCCGAAGATTTTCACCCGCTTTTCGCCCTCGGCTAGCCTGCGTCCGAGGGTGTGAGGCGCCATCCAAGAGGTAATGAGGATCGTGTTGCGGGGATTTTCAATGTTGTTGCGCAGGTGATGGAGGATGCGACCGACTTCCGCCATTCCAGACGCCGAAATGATCACCGCAGGTCCGTCGAGTTTGTTGATGGCCTTGCTCTCATTTACGGATCGCGTATAGCTGAGCAGGTCAAAACCGAAGGCGGACCCATGTGGGTCCGTTTCCATGAATTCTATGGTCTTCTTGTCGAAACTTTCCGGGTGTGCGCGGAATATATCCGTAACGTTGATCGCCAGCGGGCTGTCGACAAACACAGGGACCCGGGGAATGTCGCCATGCTCAATCATACGATGCAGGTAATAGACGAGGGTCTGTGTCCTTCCGACGGCGAATGATGGGATGATGACCTTTCCACCGCGCTCGACGGTGCGCGTAACCACGGCTTGAAAATCATCATAGGCCTTCTGTGGTGTATCGTGAGAGCGGTCGCCATAGGTGCATTCCATGATCAGATAATCAATATCCTGGGGGGGAAGTACAGGATTCCGCAAGATGGGCATGTCGAAGCGACCGATGTCTCCCGAGAACATCAACCGAACGTGTCGCCCTTTCTCTTCCAGGTCCAGAATCACACCCGCCGATCCGAGGATGTGGCCGGCTTCAACAAACGTGGCGCGTGCGCCCGGGATGGGATTGAAAGAGTCGTCGTAATCTTGATGGACTAAGAATTTTGTGGCGTATTCGGCGTCGGCGATCGTGTAAAGTGGTTCGACGGGGGGTTCTCCGCGTCGTTCCCGCTTCTTATTGACGAATTGGACGTCGGCTTCGTGGATGTGCCCGGAATCCCGCAACATGATGTCCGACAGATGGGCGCTTGCGCGTGTGGCGTGAATAGGACCCTCGTAGCCCTGCCGGACCAAATTGGGCAGGTTACCGCTGTGGTCGATGTGAGCATGTGAGAGGATGACGGTGTCGACGCTCGTGGGCTCGAATGGGAAATTGAGGTTCCGTTCGTAGGTTTCCTTCCGCCGGCCTTGGTACAGACCGCAGTCCAGCAACAGTCTATGTCCGTTTAGACTAACGAGATGGCGTGATCCCGTCACGGTTTGTGCTGCGCCGTGGAATGCAATGATCATGAATGCCTCGGATGATGGTCTGGATCTTCCCATAGCGTCTGAAGGATTTCTTCGCCGTAGTTCTTGAAACGCCATTCCAGCGGCGCCATCACTTTTCTAAGTGCCTCTAAATCATGAGGTGCGATTCTGGCGATCTCACGAAGGATTTCGCGGGGGAGCACGATGTCCGATTCGACGCTGCGTGCGCGTGCAACTCGTTTTCGCCATTCGTGCAAGGAGTCGAAGCGCAGTTGAACGCTCTCGTCGATGACGTTACTTTTAGGGCGCTTTGGAATGGGTGCCTTTAGGCCGATCTCGACGGCTTTGAGGATCCCCTCACCGTAGCGGCGAGTCTGACCTGCTGTCATGCCGGGAAGGGTGCTCAAGCTTTTAAGGTCTGTAGGGGCGTCCAATGCTATTGCACGCAGTGTGCTATCCCCTATGACCTTAAAAACGGGTCGATTCAGCCGTTTGGCATGTTCGTTGCGAAAAAGGTAGAGTTGGCGCAACACCGCCAATTGTTTTGGTTTAAGCTCACGTGTATTGCGGATGCGCCAGAAACCCTCGGGATCAAATCCGTTATCATGCGCATCGGCATTGGTGAGGTAGTCGCACGCTTCGCTCACTTCTTCCCAGCGACCGGCCTCATGAAGAGCCTCGGCCAACCGTTGGCGGAGTGGAATGAGGTAGTGAGTATCCAGGCGTGCGTAGTCCAATAATTTGGTTGGGAGAGGACGTTTTCCCCAGTTGGCACGTTGAAAGCGTTTGTCGATCTGAACATCGAATTCTGAAGCGAGCAAATCACGCAGACCACTGCGTTTCCAGCCGAGTGTCCGGCTGGCAATACGCGTGTCGAAGAGATTATTGAAAGTGAAACCGAAATCTCGCTTTAGGCAAACAACATCGTATTCGGCACCATGGAATATTTTTTCGATTTTTGGATCGGCAAAAATGGGGGCCAGGGGACTCATCTCAGTGAGTACGAGGGGATCTACCAAGTAATCAATCTCAGGTACAGAGAACTGAAGCAGACAGACCTGCTCCTTGTATGCATACATGCTGTTTGATTCAGTATCGACGGCCACGTGCGGTTGGACGCTCAAAACGTCGATCAAATCTGACAGTGCTTCGGCGTCTTGAACCAGGGAGGGGGGTGGAAGATTGGCAATTTTCATGGGCACCATTATACCTGTACCTTCCTGTTATGGTTGGGCGTCCATTGGGTAGGTAGGATTGTTGCATCTCCGAGGTAAAGGAGATGACCAGGATGTGCTTTTCGGTTGCATACCCAAAGAATATGCGACCGCGAAGAGGCTAAAATTGACATATTGGAGGACCTATGTTACTAATATTACCAGTTGATGAGTACGGGCAAATAGGACGTGCCACGCGCCTTCTGGCCCAGATCCAAATCATCGTTTTTGAAGAAGGAGCGAATTTATGACCGATGCCGATGCCCAGGCGCCGGCAGGTGAAGTTGCGCTCGCTGAGGAGATCGTCCCACGCGTCCCGTTGAGCAGGCGGGAATTTCTTTATTACCTGTGGGGTATTTCCATGGCCGTTTTCATGGCAGGCGCAGGTGGTGCGACTGTGTGGTTTACTTTGCCTCGGTTCCGTAAAGGTGAGTTTGGAGGTGTTTTTACCGTTCCGCTGAGCGAGATTCCGCCGGCGGATGCGGAACCCAAACAGTTCGCTGAGGGTCGTTTTTGGTTGGTTAATATTGGACCAGATGCTGTTACTGACCCGCGGCAACCACAGGATTATCCTCTCGAATCAGGTGTGCGGGCGATTTATAAAGTCTGCACACATTTGGGCTGTTTGTATAAATGGGTTACTACATATGATCGATTTGAGTGCCCATGCCATGGATCGAAATTCCTGAAAACGGGCTCGCGTATCGACGGCCCTGCACGTCGTAATCTTGATGTCTTTCCCATCGAGGTCATCAATGAAGCAGGAGAAGTCATCGCGCGCACTGAGCCATCCATGGGTGGGACCCAAGAAGGTACCCCTGTCCTTATCCCTCCAGAAGCCGCGGCCTTGCAAGTAGATACTGGACGCACGATTGTCGGTGCACCCAATTCAAAACGCGGCGGTGGGATTTAGTCCCTGGAGTCTGGCAATGCCTCTTTTTCGTTTACATCTGCCTATTCTGGACGACGTCAAGGCTAAAGGTCTGAGGAAAACGATCAACGACACCTTCGACGATGTCTTCACTCGCGCGACGGCGGGTCTTAACCCAGCGGATTTTCGATCCATGTTGCGCGACGACCCACCAGGCCGTCCCAATCCGCGTTTGAAGCCTCATTCTGAAGGCTTCTGGCTGCACATCCGTCCCACGTATTACCACAATCTGGTGACAGGCGTTTACCCCACGTTCAAATTGGGCTGGCTCTCGACCTTCTTCTTCGCTTTTGAGATTGTTACCGGCGTGTTTCTGATGTTCTGGTATACGCCTTCACCCTTGGTTGCCTACCAAAACATGCTAAACATCCTCAGCAACGTGCCCTTTGGACGTCTGATGCGTGACATGCATAAGTTGGGCGCAGAGCTGATGGTGGCGATTGTGGCCTTGCACATGCTACGCACGTTCATCACGGGTTCCTATAAGAAACCGCGCCAGTTCACCTGGCTTACAGGTGTCATTCTGTTGTTAGTAACCCTCATTCTCTCATTCTCTGGATACCTTCTACCATGGGATCAACTCAGCCTATGGGCGGTCACGATCGGCGCCTCGATGGCGGAAGCTGTTCCGCCTGAAGTTGTAGGCAGGAATTTGAACCTTCTGGTGCGCGGTGCGCCGGAGTTTGGGGCCAATGGGTTGCTGCGCTTTTATCTATTACACGTCGTTGGATTGCCCTTGATTGGGCTGATCGCCTTTGGAGTGCACTACTACAAGGTGATCATTCATGGTCATAGCTTGCCGCCAGGAGCGGAGGAGGTTGGGGAGGACACAGCCCGTCGGGTTCCGATGGATAAGCGTGAGTATTTCCTGCCGACGATTGTCACGCGTGAGTTGTTCTATGTATCTGCTCTGGTGGCATTGATGGTGGCTGCGGCTGTTTTCATCTATCATGCGCCGCTTGAACCGCACGCGGATCCACTGGTCACACCACTCCACACGACGGCGCCGTGGTATTTCCTATGGCTACAGGGCTTACTGAAATTGGGTGACAAAGTCATCTGGGGTGTAATCATACCTTTCGGTGTCTTAGCACCCATCCTGACGATATTCCCATATCTTGAGGTGAGCCCTAGCCGCCGCTATGGCGACCGCAGGATCGGTCTCTCTATCGCAGCGATTTCAGTCACTGCACTGTCGGTGTTGACTTTCATGGGGACACCGTGGTACGGCGTTGTGACCTCGCCTGAACAGGAGGCATTGGCCACGCTGCTTCCACAAACCCATCCTGGCCCGATTCGCTTGGCGGATTGGGATGAACTCGAACTCGGAACGTATGAAGCGCGCTCCTATGTCTCGGCCCCGACTCCAAGCCTGCACAAGTTGCTTGAGATATTTCACGATGAGGTCAGTTTGGTGAGAGGTCCTGAGCGGATAGATGCAGAGGGTTTCATGATCATTGAGGATTGGCAACCGGACTTAAAGAAAATCACTTTGCGGATCGTCTGGACCAAACCGGAAGATGGCAATCCTGAAGAGTTTAGCGAGACCGTTTATTTACACCGCAACAGCAACTACGGTCAGGGGGAATGAGCGGTGAAGTGGAACATTGCTTTGGGAACCCTTGGCATCGTCATCCTAATAGGACTCATGATGTTCGTTGGGATCGGCGAGCAGGATCGCATGTCGTCTTTCACGCGCTCGTACAACTCACGACAAGTGGAGGTTGGGGCGGCATTGTTTGAAAACAATTGTCGCTCTTGTCACGGCCCCCAGGGAAAAGGGATTGAGGGTGTCGCGCCTTCGATCAACGCCGCCGACCTCTTCAACGGACAGCGACTTGCGGCCATCGGGCACACAGGTGGCGTCGAGGACTACATCGCCGGTGTAATCGCGGCCGGGCGGCCGATACCCAGCGAGGGTACGCGCTACCCACAGCGCATGCCTGCATGGGGACAACGCTTTGGGGGTCCTCTGCGCGAGGATCAGGTCGATTCTCTCGTGACCTTTATCATGAACTGGGAAGAACGCGCACTAGCCGAAAGTGAACCAGCGCCTCTGCCATCTGGCGAGGTCGTCGGCACCGATATCGCGGTGAGTCTGCCCGTGGGAGATGCGGATGCGGGGAAGGCTTTATCAGCAGGCACACTAGGGTGCTCTGGATGCCATGAGTTGGCTGCCGTCGGACCTTTATGGGCGCCCTCCGGCGATGATCCCGGAATAGGGGAACGAGCCGAGTTGCGTTACTCGCAGACAGCTTACACAGGTACGGCGACCTCGGCTGAAGAGTATCTCATCGAAGCAACTGTACTTCCAAATGTGCATCTCGTTGAAGGGTATGAATCGAACGTGATGCCTGATGACTATGGTCGGCGTTTATCGGTGCAAGATTTAGCCGACTTGGTCGCTTATATGCTGAGCCTGCGCTGACCTCGAGGTGAAGAGATAAGCGTTTTGAGCGCCGCCGCCTCACCGGAGACGGCGGCGCTTGTTGCAAGAAGACACACCAAACGTCAAGTTCAATCAGTCCAATGTAGAGGATAACGAGTAGAATCAATGTGATACTACAAGGCAGCGATTGGAGGAGTAGGATGCGGGTTGGCTCGCGGTTGATGATTTTCTTATTCTTTTCTGCACTGCTTTGGGGGACTGCCGCGGCACAGTCAGGTGGGGATCCTGATCGAGGTGCTGAACTTTATATTCAATATTGCAGCATGTGCCACGGCCAGGATGGGCGCGGTCGCGTGGGCGCCAGCTTGGAGTTCTTTCCAGGTTTGGGCGTCGGAGAGGCGCTGGAGCAAGTCACTGCACAGGGTATCGAAGGAAGTGTTATGCTTGCCTGGGGTGAGGATTATGGGGGTCCACTCACCAATCAGGATATCGCCGACATCGCCGCTTATGTGAGTGCAGTTATTGGTGGCACGCGACCAATCGCCCCGGCACCCACGTACCAACCTCCGGAGATCCCCCCGCTACCGGATGTCCGCGGTGATCCGACCAATGGCGCCGTCGTCTTCCGAGATGATTGCGCAGTTTGCCACGGGGAACAGGCCCAAGGCGGGTTTGGCTGGCCATTGGCGAAGGATTGGCCAAGCAACCAACCTGAAGTCTATTTGCATCAGATCATCTCGCGAGGCGTCGAAGGCACCGCAATGCCTGCGTGGTCGCAGGCACGCGGGGGTCCGCTCGCCGACCAGCAGATCGATGACGTCACGGCCTACCTGCTGAGCCTGAGCCCACCGGCAGCACGTCCCACCCCTTCTAGCGTATCGGATGGCCCGCTGACGTTGTCTGTGAGTCTGGTCATCTTCGCGGTGATCGCTGGCCTGGTCGTTCTCACACTGGTGATTTACTACCGCCGAGCTTGAGGAGCGGATGCGTAGACTGTTGCTTTTCCTTTTACTCACGACCTTCTGGGTCTCCCTGGACATGGTGAGCGCTCAGGAAACCCCTTTGATTGAGAGTCTGGAGGTCGCCCTGTGGCCGGAATTCGATCGGCCGGAAGTGCTCGTGATCTATCGGCTCCGTCTGACGAGTGAAACGTCGCTACCAACGTCGGTGAGTGTTCAGATCCCGGCCGATGTAGGGGAACCGCACGCCGTAGCTACGGTTTCACTCGACGGTAGACTCCTGACTGCGGATTACGATCGTAACGTGGAGGGAGAATGGGCGTCCATCACCGTTGAAACGGAGAACCTGGAAGTATGGGTGGAATATTACGATAAACTCACAATCGATGGTGAAGAGCGGCAGTTCCGATTCGACTGGCCCGGAGGCGTTGAACTGACAGATCTCACCTACGAGGTCCAGCAGCCTGTTGATGCGTACGAATTCCAGATCACGCCTCCCGGTGAGGCTGAAGTTGGTGAGCTTGGCCTCACTTATCTCCGTGCAAACCTCGGTCCGATGAGTGCCTCACGGACGATTTCCATTGATTTGTCCTACCGAAAACCCAATGCGACGCTCTCGGCCGATAAAATGCTCCTTGGCAGTGTCCTTCCCGTCGAAAGCCTTCATGTCGTCTTGTGGCCTGAGTTTGATCGAGCTGCTGTGCTGGTGTTCTATAGAGTCCGGCTGAGTGCAGACACGCCGCTGCCGGCCACCGTCAGTTTACCTATCCCGGCTGGCGTTGGGGATCCACACGCGGTGGCGAAATGGTTCCCGGAGGGCGGGTTGGACGATCGCGTTCCCTGGATTCGCCAGCGAGCAGGGGATTGGGCCACGGTTGTCGTCGAGACAGATACTACGGGCGTGTGGTTGGAGTTTTACGACGATCTGGTTTTCGAAGCGGACGAGCGAAGCTATGTGTTTCACTGGCCTGAGGGAATCGAGATCGGATCAGTCAGCTTTGAGGTTCAGCAACCAGCAGCCGCGACTGCAATGTTGGTCTCACCTGAAGGAGCAGTTCTACAAAGGGACGACGGATTCATCTATCATCAAGGATATTTGGATTCCCGAATCCCCACGTCATCTTTCGACATAGTGTTTACGTATACTAATCCGAGTGCACAACTTTCCTCCAGCCTCTCGTCCACGGGACCGACGCTTGTGAGACCCGAGGCCACGCAGGGGGGCATTCCCGACATCCGGTCTTGGTTGCCGTGGATTCTTGGCGGATTCGGGATCGTTTTTCTAGCGGTCGGCTTCGTACTAATCCTCCGCCTGCGGAAAGAGCGCGCATCCCCCGCACCGCGTCCTCGTCGGAGGCGAGCCGCAAAGAAGCAACCCGGATCGGTAGCTCGAGAGATAGACGCATCGCCGCTGTTTTGCCATATCTGTGGGGCACAAGCTGTGGTTAGCGATAAATTCTGCCGTCAATGCGGCACTCAACTCCGGCGGTGAGCCTGTTGTCTTCTTGAAATAGTTTGCGTAATGGGTACATGATGTTGTGTTTCGGGTTTTGCTTCCTCAACGTGTGACATGGTGCTACACTTTTTAACCCAGAGGTCAAAAGGATCTGGCAAAGCATGCAGACAGCGTACATCGCGCTTATCTTCTTCGTGTATGGCCTGGCATTCTTCAGTATGGGCCTGGCGATCACTTTGGAGGCTGGTCGCGGCACTGATGAGAGGCTGCGTCATGCTTTGCGTCCTTTGGCAGGTTTTGGACTTCTTCATGGCACGCACGAATGGATGGAGATGTTCCAAATACTACAACTATTACCTGGGCAGGCATCCATGCCGCTCGCCTGGGAAAGCGTACGTGTTGCCCTTCTAGCGTATTCCTTTCTCAGCCTGGCAGCTTTCGGTGCGTCTTTACTGTCACGTGACGAGCGAACTCGACGTTTGAGCTTGCTGGTGCCTCTACTGCTGTCAGCCGTCTGGGGTTTCGGCCTCCTCATCCTGCGCCGTTACTTTCCGCTTGTAAGCGATTTGTGGGACGTGACCGACGTCTGGACGCGATACTCCCTGGCGATTCCCTCTGCGCTATTCGCTTCCATAGGGTTGATCGCTCAACAGCGGGCTTTCCGTCGGGCGGGGTTGGCGCGGTTTGGTCAGGATAGCCTCTGGGCGGCTGTGGCGTTTGCATGGTATGGGATTGTGGGTCAGACTTTTACGCGCCCAAGTCCCCTTCCACCGTCCCACATCATCAACCAAGTGCTCTTTCAACAGATCTTTGGATTCCCCGTCCAGCTCCTGCGAGCTGGCGCGGCGGGAGTTGCCGCAATTTTTGTTATCCGTTTCTTGCGTTCCTTCGAGGTTGAGACTCAGCGGCAGATCGCGGAATTGCAAGCCGAGCGTTTGGAGGAAGCCGAGCGAAGGGAAGCGATGCGCGGCGAACAATTGAAGAGAGTGGTTGCTGCACAGGAGGCAGAACGCCAGCGGATGGCCCGGGAATTGCACGACGAGACCGGGCAGGCATTGACGGCGATCGGGTTGGGACTGCGAGCCATTGACACCAATATCCGTCAGGATGTAGAGAAAGCCGCGCGCAATATCAAAAAGCTCGAAAGCCTCGTGGCTCACTCACTGGATGAACTTCAGCGTCTTATTTCGGATTTGCGCCCTTCTCACCTGGATGACCTTGGCTTGGCAGCAGCTCTCCGTTGGTACGCAGGTGAAGTGCACGCCCGTACCGGACTGAAAATCGATATAGAAGTCGAAGGAGAACGGCGTCCCATTCCCTCCGTCGAGAAAATCGGGTTGTTTCGTATCGCACAGGAAGCGTTGACAAACGTAGTGAAGCACGGAGATGCCGAAACTGCTCGTGTATACTTATCCTATGAGGAGGAGGGTCTGACACTTATAATCGAGGACGATGGTTGTGGATTTGATAGTGCAGTCCTTGCGCTGGACATCAATCGACCTTCCTGGGGCTTGATGGGAATGGAAGAACGCGCCTCGGAGCTCGGTGGAAGGTTTGATCTCAATTCTCAGCCGGGTGAAGGCACAAAGATCAAGGTCTTCGTTCCTTATTTAAATGAAATTGAGGGCGACAATGGCGATTCGTCTAATCCTGGTGGATGATCATGAAGTTGTGCGTTCGGGATTGCGTATGCTGCTGGAAAGTGAAACCGACGTAGAAATTGTCGGTGAGTTTGGCACCGCTCATGAAGCTTTAAAAGCGCTCCCATCCCTGAACCCTGATGTCGTTCTGATGGACATAGGATTACCGGACTTATCGGGCATCGACGCTTCCACAGAAATCAAACGTTTGCAACCCGATACGGCCATAGTGGCATTGACGATCCACGAGGATGAGGAATATTTCTTCAAGATGCTGGAAGCGGGTGCCAGTGGTTACGTCCCCAAGCGAGCCGCACCTGAAGAGCTCCTGACGGCCATTCGAGCTGCAGCAATCGGGGAGGTCTATCTCTACCCTTCGATGGCAAAGCTGCTGGTAAAGGATTATCTCACCCAAGAACCGCAGCCTCGGGGTGGTCAGACCTTGAATGGATTGACCGAGCGCGAGCAAGAGGTCCTGGCACATCTTGCCGACGGCGCTCTGAACGTTGAGATTGCAGAAACGTTGAGCATCAGCCCGAAAACCGTCGCACGCCATCGGGAAAATATCATGCGCAAGCTCAACCTGCACTCGCGAACGGAGCTGGTGAAATACGCCATTCGAAAAGGGATTATCCAAGCGTAACAATTCTTCTGGTTGTGAATGGCCCGACGTATTGCATCGTCGGGCCGTTTTTTTTCCGTGACTAGGTCATTTGACCCACAAACCGAAGATCCTTCAGGGTTCGGTCTGGGGCATATGTAATATTTTTCACAAATGGTCTAGGTTCTTCCCCCCATGCGAAAAATCGGGTGAGCGGCCGATTTACTCGGCATATTCCAGCCTCTACGATAGAAGTGACCCAGGTGAAGGATAGGAGCGTGTGGAATGAACACGATACTCGTACTCGTTTTCTTCTCTCTGCTAAGGTTGGCATTTCCTGTCTTCTTATTATTGATGCTCGGCACTTTATTCAATCGTCAGAGCACATCCAGTTCTTGAGGTAGGAAATGGAGGGCTTAGCCACACTCATTATCGGTCTGCTCATTCGCTTCGGGATTCCGATTGCATTGACCCTCATTGTTGTGATCTTCCTTCGAAGGCTTGATGCACGGTGGCAATCTGAAGCGGAAGGTCAAATCGCGGAACGCGGAAGCCTACTGCCACAAGTCCGATGCTGGGTCTTTAACGACTGTCCCCAAGAGGAACGTGACAGGTGTCGTGCCTACGCTGAAGCGGATACGCCTTGCTGGCAAATTTTTCGAGATGGTAATGGACGTGTACGTGAAAAGTGTTTGGATTGCGATTATTTCCGTTCGGTACCTATTCCCACTCCAATGAGATCGTCACTCCAGGAGATGCCAAAATGACACGACGATGGATCAGAATGCTCTGCTTTGGTTNNCAGTGGACGGAGGATTGTCAAACCTGCCACTACGTTTTTCAAGAAACTTGGGAGGCGAGCGCTCACGGTCAGGCGGCAGTCGACCCTGCGTTCAGGGAGGCCTGGCAAGACCAAGGTGAGCCAGTGATGTGCATGGGTTGTCATACCACTGGCTTTAACCCCGAGACAGGCACATGGAAATCGGAAGGCGTAGGTTGTGAGGTCTGCCACAGCCCGATTCAAGAGAACCATCCCACAGAACCGATGCCCTCCGATCGGTCCGCAGCGCTGTGTGGCAATTGTCACACGGAAGCTTATTTCGCCTGGCAGATGAGTGGTCACAGTCAGGAGAATCTGGACTGTATCGCCTGCCATGATCCTCATGAAACCGATCTAAATGAGTATGATGATGCGGGCTTGTGCGCTGCATGCCACCAAACGCGGGCATCAGATTTCACGCACTCAGTGCACAGTTCGGAAGGGCTGACGTGTGCGGATTGCCACCTCGGACCGGTGGAGGGGGATACGGGTGAGGGACGCGCACTTCGTGACCACAGCTTCCATGTTCGTCTGGCTACGTGCACCTCCTGTCATGCCTATCAGATGCACGCACCTGTAACCATCCAGCCCGAGCCCGACGAGGCTCCAGAAGAAGCGGACTTTGCATCGGCTGAGATGTCGCTGATCAGTGATGAGCCCGGCCCGGTCAATCCTTTTGGTTTCGCTTTACTTGCTGGTCTGGTCGGGATGGCGTCCGGTATGATCCTGTCTCCGTGGTTGGAGCGGTGGTACCAACGCCTTAATCGCAGGGACGAGTGAGGTGCTGATGATGGAGAAAGAAACAGTTGATCGACGAGGTTTCATCAAGACGATCGTTACCGCCACGGCAACCGTCATCGGTTTCCGTTGGGCGAGGGAAGCGGCAGCCGCCGGTCCGTCCGACTCGAGTCCGTACAGCTGGGTGATGGTGATCGATCGGGCACGATGCAAGGGTTGTGGCAGCTGCACATTGGCCTGTCGGGCGCACAACGATGTCCCGCCTTGGATCTCGTGGAACAAGGTGGTCGAGGCGGGAGAGTGTGCGGGGGAGCCCCTCTTCGTTGCCAGGCCCTGTATGCATTGCGATCATCCGTCTTGTGTAGATGTGTGCATGGTGAAAGCCTCGTATAAGCGAGCGGACGGAATCGTAATGATGGATTACGACAAGTGCATCGGGTGTCGCTATTGCGAAGTAGCCTGTCCCTATCTGGCCCGTGCGTTCAATTGGAAGGCGTTTACCGAACCCAACCCGGCCGTCCCGGATTGGGGGCATCCCGAGGTGCCTCGGCGACCGCGCGGCGTGGTCGAGAAATGTTCATTTTGTTTTCAGCGCATCGACCGAGGATTGGCGCTTGGGCTGACGCCGGGGATTGATCCCGATGCAACCCCTGCTTGTGTGGTCGCTTGCCCGGTCGGGGGACGCAAGTTCGGTGACTCGAACGACCCAGATTCAGAAGTGAGCCGCCTGCTTCGAGAGGTGCCTTCTAGTCGATTGCGAGAGGAATTGGGGATGGAACCGCGTGTTTATTACCTGGAGGCGCGCAGTGAGGAGGTGACCGCATGAAGGCCGTGGCTAGAATGCCGAAATTCACCTGGTTCCATGTTTGGCTATTCATACTCGCAACGATCATGGTTGCCGGAGTGGTGGCGGGCGGAATTGTCTTCTACCGTGGCCTCTACGTTACCAACCTCAGCGACCTTGTACCCTGGGGGTTGTGGATCACCATCGATCTATCCGCAATCGCCTTGAGCGCGGGGGCGTTTCTGCTCTGCGCTGCCGTATATTTGCTCGGGCTCAAGCGCTATCAATCGCTTGCGCGCACAGCGACATTCATTGGTCTGATCGGTTACACCATGGCATTGCTGACATTGTTGCTCGACATCGGTCGTCCGGATCGCTTTTGGCATGCACTCGTTTATTGGAACCCGCACTCCGTACTGTGGGAAGTGACAATGTGCGTTGTCTTGTATCTGAGTGTTCTGATTTTAGAGACGGCGCCGATCCTGGGCCAGGCGAAGTGGTTCAAGCAGCGCTTGCCAGGTATAGCCAAGCGACTCGAGTCGCTTCATCGCTTTGCCCCTTACCTGGCTGTTGCAGGATTGTTCCTCTCGATGTTGCACCAATCGTCGCTCGGCGCGACATACGGCGTACTCAAGGCACGCCCCATCTGGTATCGGCCTGGATTGTCGGTTTTGTTCATCATCTCGGCCGCAGCGGGAGGGATCTCCCTGACAACATTAGCGTCCATGCTATCCGCACGGCTCACGCCACGCGCCCGCGTGGACGACCGCTTACTCGAGCGCCTTGCCTATGTGGTTGGTTGGGTGCTTCTTGGCTATCTCTATTTTCGCTTCTGGGATGCGCTCTCGATGACCTACACCTACGAGCCTGGCCGAACAGAAGGACTGGCACTGCTCACGACAGGGCCCTTGGCTTTCAACTTCTGGTTCGGCGAGATCCTTGTGGGTGCCCTGTTACCGGCTATCCTTCTGCTGAACACACGAACCCGCAACACCCCCGTTATACGGATGATCGCACTGGCGATGGTTGTGGGAGGAGTGGTGGCGTACCGCTGGGACATCAACCTGGCAGGAACGTTGGTGGTGATGAGTTATTTGCCGCACGAAATCGTAACCAGGTACACCCGCTACGTACCTTCCTTGATCGAGATCCTGTCAGGAGCTGGGGTGATTGCGTACGGACTCATGGCGTTCACGCTCGGCGTGCGCTATCTAAACGTGGTCGACCACCGGGTTGTGGAAGAACATGAGGTAGATCTTGCGTTAGCCCCAGGCACAGCAGATTAGAAGCCGTTCCATTAACAACCGACATTGGTATATCGTTATAAAAGCAGGTTTGTAGAGATCGGGTGTGGGAGCCCGATCTGCTCTTTTTGTACGGTTTTCCATAAGGAGTTCACACGTGGAGATGGGTTTTCCTCAACATTAAGAGGCACGTCGGCATGGATGGGTCAATATGAAAAAGACCGGGCAGGAAACTGCCCGTTTCTCAATCAGCCCTAATTGTTTTAATATAGGTTGCGGACGAGTCATTGGCGTGTGCCTTGCGGGATATCGATCTGGGGACATCCCATTGGTTCGGGAGTCACCCTTACACAGGCAGCCAGAAGCATCAAATAAGTGAATGGGGTTCTCCTTTGTATAAATACTTCTCCTGCGCTTTAGATTCGTCAAGGATTCTAGTGGATCTAAGCCACGCGTAGTAGTCATCAGCTTTGACTGGTCGGCGGCTTAGGGTTGTCATGGCATGCTATGCTGAACCAGGTTGGCTTAAATAATGAAACAGGGCCGCCATCAGGGCGACCCTGTTTTTCGAACAAGTTATGGTTGCGTCTGGACTAATCAAACGCTGCCAAGCTCTCTTCGAGCAGGGCCTTGATGTAGGCTGGATTATGAACACCACTGCTGGAATCCTCGAGGACGATGAGAATCCAATTCCACGCGGCTTGGGCTTGCGCCGCGGGGTATGTCCCCGGGTTCGGATGTCCTTCATGAATTAAACCCGCAGCTTCGAGTTTCTCACCAAGTTCAGCAGCCAGCTCTTCGACCTCGGTTTGAACACCGTTCAAATCGAAGTCTTCGAGGTCAGTATGGCAGCCCGTGCAAGCTGATTCATCCGGCTCAAAGGTGTGGACGTCGCCTTCGCCTAAGTGGCAGCTAACGCAGGTATCCTCCACCATGGAGTAATGCGCGCTGGCGCTTCCTTCAACGTCACCAGCGCCACCAAGGCCGAGCAGCACCGCGCTCTGCGGGCCGTGGTGCGGACCCCAGTGAGTGCTGGTGATCTCGATCTGGCCGTCGACTGCTTCAGCAATCTGGCGGCGCGGCTGGTGGCAATTGGAGCACAGGTTGCCCATGCCGCCATCGAAGGTCGTATCTTCAAAGGCAAAGAGCGCAACCGGGTCCGTGGTTGTAAGAGCCCAGTCTGCAGCAGTGTAACTGGTGTGGATCTGATGGCAGGCGCGGCAATCCGGCCGGCTCGGGTTCGGATCTGCTGACTCCTGTTCATCTCCAGGGGTGACTCCTGCTGCAATCGCGTCTGTGAAGCCGCCGCCAGAGTGACAACCGGAGCATCTTGTCCTAGCACCCGCATATGCGGTGGCGTGTCCAGTCGCATGAAGGGTTTCTGCGAACGCAGCCGCCTTCCCGGCTATCACATTCGTGTCGTTGTGGCACTCCAAGCAGGTAAGCTCGGCCATCTCACCTGGCGGGCCGGGATCACCCTGCGGACCTTGCGGTCCCGCGGGGCCGGTTGCGCCAGGCGCACCCGGTTCTCCGGCCGGTCCTGCGCAGGCTGCCAGGACAAGTGCGACGCCAAGAAGTAGCAGACAGATGAATGGGGTTCTCCTATGCATAAGCATTCTCCTCATGTACGTTGTTCATTCTTGTCTCTCTTCTACTCGATCCTCCTTATTATGTTGACCTCCTTTCCTCATCTCAACATTGATTTGTTAGAGTCGTTTCATGTCTCCTGGTTGTCTCAAATGTCATTCTTCGTCGGCGTTCGAGGCTCTGTTGAGAATTTCGAGAAGATCCTGAACCTCTTCCGCTTGGTGCTGCTGGCTGGTCACCACCAGGAACCCTTGTTGTTCAGGGTCGAGACGAATGATCTTCAATCCTGGGATATCTTGCAACATACGCTCCAAGGGGCAATGCTTAGCGACCTCTGCGTCGGTCGCATCGAGGATGACAGCCGATGGCGACAGGGAGGTGATCTCCGCAAGGGAGTCTGGCAGGCGACCATCCACGACGTGCAATTCGATTTGCCCGGCGTGTTGTTGTAGCCGGCTCAGTACCCCTTCGGAGTAAAGTGAGCGGCTCGATAAGACCACCACTTTAGCTTTCACCACCGGCTCCTCTCGTAGGAGCACGCCCATCCTGCTTAAGATTAATGGAAGATGAGTGCAGCAGACCAGACCCGGCTGGCGAAACGACCACCCTACTTTGGGGTGGGAAGGAGGCTGCCCAAAACTACCCTTTCGGGCGGGAGGAGTTGCCCCGAATTCTGGATATCGGCGGTCAAAGCAAGTAGCGATTGTGAGGATTAATGGCCTGAAGAACAGCTGGGTGATTTAACCGGTCTGCTCGTCCGGGCTTTGATCTTCGGGTGAGAGAAGGCCAGTCCGAATGGCGTAGGCGACGGCTTCGGTTCGGTTTTGGACAGCGAGCTTTTGAAAGATATTTTTCATGTGGTACTTCACAGTGTTCATGCTGATGGACAGCGTCTGTGCAATGGCGCGGTTGGAAAGCCCCTGACTGACCAGTCTAAGAATTTGACGTTCACGTCCGGTAAGTAGCTCACGGACCTGATCCTCTACCGAGGAAGGATCGGCCAATTGGGCTATCAGCCTAGCGGCTGTCTTCCTGGTGATGGCTGCTTCACCATCTTTCAGACCGGCAAGCATCTCCAAGAGCTGGTCTGCGTTCAGGCTTTTTAAGAGGTAACCGTGCGCGCCAGCACGGATGGCCCGGTGGAGGTCAACATCATCATCGGAAACGGTGAGGATGACGACCTTCGTTTCCGGCACGGTGGCGCGTATTTGCAGCAGCGCTTCGTGGCCGTTCAGCTTGGGCATGGTGAGGTCCAACAGCACCAGATCGGGTCGCTTCGTGTGTGTCATTTCCACCGCAGCCTGGCCGTCTCCGACCTGGCCGACGATTTCATAGCCCGCGGCTTCGAGCAGGCTTACCAGGCCATCACGGAAAAGGGAGTGGTCGTCTGCGACAAGGACGCGCACGTTCAGCTCTCCAGCGGTAGGCGGATGGTCACGCGTGTGCCACTGCCTGGTTCGGAATCGATCTCCAGGTCGGCGCCCATAACTTCGGCGCGTTCGCGCATGGTCGCTAAGCCGAAATGCGGTTTTTGTTCGACGGGTGGGTGAAGCGTGTCAAAGCCGATCCCGTCGTCACTAATAATCAATTGGAGTGTGTGATTTTCAATGGACAGTTGGACCCAAGCCTGACGAGTGTTGGCATGCTTGTGAACATTTGTGAGGGCTTCTTGTGTGATGCGCAGCAGATGTAGTTCGCTCTCGGGGGAAAGCATATGTCCAGGGTCGTCCTCAGGTAGCCGTAACTCGACCGCGATGTTGCTCAATTCACTGAACTTGGACGTGAATTCTTTAAGCGTAGATTCAAGCCCACCGTTTCTCAACGTGCTCATTCTCAGCCCTAGAATCGCCGACCGGACTTCGATGAGTGATTCGCTCGCCGCATCCGCAAGCTGTTGGAGTTGATCCTTCGCCTCATCTACATGATTGTCCTCGAGCATGAGACGGACCGCGGTCGCCTTGGTGTTGACGTAACCCATCAGCTGGGCGATGCTGTCGTGGATTTCTCTAGCGATGCGCTCGCGTTCTTCGACGATGGCGCGCCATCGCAATTCGCGTCGTGCCTCCTGCTCGCGAACATGGTGCTCTAATTCCTCCGCCATCCTGTTGAACGCACCTGCCAGTTCGTCCAATTCGTCTTTAGGAGAGGCCGAATGAGGCAGGCGGTGGTTGAATTCCCCTCGAGCGAATGCGGTCAATGGCGAGCGAAAGTCTTCCACACGCTTTACGACCAGCCAGTGAATGAGTATGAATACACCTGCTGTAATGACCAACGTACTTCCAACTGCGACGATCATGTCCGTGCGTAAGTCGTTGAACAGTTGGGTTCTCGTATCAATGAGGGAAACATCGATAAGCAAGACGCCGAGGTGATCTTTTTGTGTTTCGTGGCAGGTAGTGCATTCTGGTTCGTTTTCGATCGGCGTCGAGATGCGTAGGGTGCCCATGGGGGAGGTCAGAAGCATCGTGCGAGGTCGAGTCTCTGCGAGGGCATTGTGGCACTCGCGGCAACCCGCTTCGTCAAGCTGATGGATACGGCCGAGATCCTGCTCGGCGCTGTCCTGGGCTACCGCGCCGGCCAGAGAAACGATTTGCACCCGTTGGATGGTTTCCATCTCGGCTATGTCATCCAAGACCTGGTTGAGATGTTGCTTGTCGTTTTCCAGCATGGGGTATTGCAGCCCGCCAAGCGCTACCTCACCGATGTGCATGGCAGCGAGTTGAATTTGCTCCTCGAGGAGCCTGCTTTCGCGCCAGTAGTGTGTGACCGAAAGTGTCGCCAGTGCGATCAAGACAGGAAGGGCGATCACCAGCGCTACGCGTGCACGCAGGCTCTTTCCGAACGGTCTGAAGCGGGGAAAGAATTTCGAGCTCACGATAAGTCTTAATTGTCTGGTGCGCCAGCCGCTATCCAATCGAGTACGATCTGAATCTCCGCTTCTGCCATCAGTCCAGCGGGAGGCATGATGGCACCCTGGGTTTGTGTCCCCAGGATCTTTTGGGCGAGCAAGCTGTTCTCGACATCACCTGGAATCACTACAGGTGCATTATCACCCGTGTTAATGACCGCCTCGTAGCCGGAAGCATCCCAGCCCCCTAAGGCTCCGTGACATATGACGCATTGTGCTTCGAAGATGGGCATTACATCAGACGCAAAGGATGGGATCCCACCAGCCTCTTCCTCTTCCTCTTCAACTTCTCCCAATTGGCGAGTGAAAGCCACCAGTTGTTGAACCTGTTCGGCTGTCAGGATTTCGCCCCATGCGATCATGGCTGCAGCCGGGTGACCCTGATTGATGATGTCAAACAGGTCCTGGTCTGTGACCCGGGCTTGAAAGTCGGGATCACGCAATGACGGTCCAAGAATGCCTTCGCCATTCGCCCCATGACACTGGGCACAAAGGGCAGCGAAGATCTCAGTGCCCCCTAACGGAACAACGGTCGCGGCTACTTCAGGTGGAAGCTCCACAGGTGGATTTGCCTCCCACATGCGGATGTACGTGACAATAGCGTCAATCTCGTCATCGTCTAAGGGGCCGCCAAAAGCTGTGCTAAATGGCGACATGCCAAAGTTAGGTTGACCTTGAGCGAGGATGGCCCGTAACGTCGAATCATCGCGTGTCTTCAGGTATTCGGCAGTACTGATGGGAGCGATGATATCACCAGGACGGGATGGATTAGGTCCACCTTCGCCGAAATCGCCGTGACAGGTAGCACAAAACTGGGTGTAAAGTTGCTGGCCGAGTTCAAAGGGTGCCCCGCTCGCAGCACTTATGGTGTAGTTCACCAATGCGTTTAGCTGTTCTGCTGTCAGCACATCCCCCCAGACCGGCATGATTTCGTGTGTACCTCCGCCGGCGATGACCTCGCTAGCCTGGGTGTGATCTTCGGCTATGGGGATGCGATTACCATGGCAAGAAGAGCAATATTGCTGGAAGAGCGTATCACCTTCAGGAACAGCGGCTGGATCGACCACGAATGCGGCGAGCGTATTTAATTCAGAGGCGCTGAGCATGTCTCGCCATGGAGGCATCTCAAGGTGAAGGCCTCCTTGGCTGATGATGGTACGAAGTTCATCCTCACCGCCTGAGAAGGCAACAGAGCGACCGTGACAAGTAGCACAATTGGTCGCAAACAAGCGTTGTCCATCGGGGGCGACCAGGAAATTTAAAAGGGCCGTACGCTCTGTCTGACTCAAAACCTCAGTCCATAAGGGAATTTCGACATCACCGTGGGCAGGATAAAGGGTACCTTGATCTAAGGCAGATTTTAGTTCAATGGGATCGCCCGCAACCAACTCAGGGGCTTCATGACAATCGCTGCAATTGTCTGTGAAGAGCTGGCTACCTGCGGGAGATAGGATGAACCCGGCCAGTGAATCAATTTGATCGGAGGTAAGGTCTGCGCTCCAGGCTGGCATACCTTCGTGCTTACCTTGTGCAATCAGAGCGTGCAAATTGATCTCTGGTGAGACGGTGATCATGCCTCCGTGACAAGGTGCACAATTCTGAGCGTACAATGCCGCGGTCTGATCTCCCAGGGTTGTTTCAACGGGTGGAGGCGCCTCGCGGATTGACAGGATGGTTAAGGCAACCACACCGATAGCCGCCAAGGATGTCACCCCAACGATGAGGGGTCTGTACCGGAAATGCCGTCGCGGACCTCTATCCAAGAAGGGAAGGCCGAATAGGAACAGGAGGGCCAGGGTTGGAATGACAAAGACGCCGATGACTTCTAGTTCGCCGGGGAAGTATTTGAGGAGTTGGAATAGGAAGAGAAAGTACCACTCAGGTCGCGGCGTGTAAGAGGTGTCGGCGGGATTGGCGCGCTCTTCCAAAGGGGCGCCAACGAAGTAAGCCAGAGCAAAGAGGATGAGAAAAATGAGCAGGGAAATTAGAGCGTCTTTGAAGAGCAAGTCCGGGAAGAAGGGAACCCCCTTTTCCTTCGCCTCCTGGTATTCTTCCAAGTAGGTCCGTTTTTCTTGCTCGTTCATGGGTTACTCCCCCCTCCTTGGGACTGCACTGATCCCGATGCGGACAACGAGATACAAGTGGATGAGGGTTAAAGCCAGAAGGGCTGCTGGAAGGAACCAGACATGAGCGCCAAAGAAACGGGTCAGAGTCACAGCAGTGAGTTCTTCTCCGCCGCGCATGATGCGCAGGAACCAATTACCGACAACGGGAGTCACCTCGGCGATGCGCGTGCCGATGATTGTCGCCCAATATGCCTTCTGATCCCAAGGTAAGAGGTAGCCGGTGAATCCGAAGGCAATGACCACAATTCCTAACAACACACCCGTGAACCAGGTGACCTCACGGGGGTACTTATATGCACCGTGGAAGATAACCCGCAACATATGTAAGATGGTCAAGATGACCATCGCACTAGCTCCCCAATGGTGAAGGCCGCGAATAAGCCAGCCAGCCGGTACCTCAGTGGTGATGTACTGTACGCTGTCATAGGCGTGATCTGGTGAAGGGACATAGTAGATGGTCAGAAGAATCCCGGTTACCGCTTGATTGATCGCAGTGAAGAGCGTGGCGCTTCCAAGCGTGTAGAGCCAATTGACCTTGGGGATTTTACGCAAGAAGATTGCATCCCACACTTGTCGCCACCCCAGACGTTCGTCAAGCCAACTCCCCAACCGACTGACCATCTTAGCCTCCCAGGATATGCAACTGTCCGTCCTCGACTTTGACTTCGAAGCGATCGAGTGGCCGCGGCACTGGTCCGGAGACGATGTTCCCATTCTTGTCGAAAACACCATTGTGGCATGGGCAGAAAAATCGCTCTCCGTCTGCGATCCAGCGGACACGACAACCGAGGTGGGTGCAAATGTTTGACATGGCGACGTAGTTGCGCTCATCGTCCGTCAGGACGTAAACCGAAAGTTCCTCCTCGTTCACGATCCAACCTGTTTTACGCTCAATGCGAACCTTGAAAAGCGTCGGAGTCCCCGGTTCGATCTTTGCTGTGGAGCCAAGCCGGAGCCATTCTTGAGGTTCCTCGCGTTGCAGAGCCGGGCCAATGAGGTAGGCGATGGCTGGAATCCCTAATCCAGCGCTGATCAGAACACCGATGGCCCAAGTAGCCAAGCTGAGAAATTGTCTTCTTTCGATCTCACGATTTTCGCTCATCACTGCTCTCCGAAAGAACCATGAAATTACTTTCCCATTTTACCTCTCTGGTGCACCAACAGTAATCCATTCGATCAAACGATCCAGTTCTTCGGTGGTCAATTGGGCAAAATGGGGCGCTTCGGAGGTGATCTTTTGGATCGTTAGGCTTCCCTCCGGGTCGCCGGGTAGGATACCTGGGCCGCTTATGCCACCGCGGATCAATGAATTGTAGGTCGTTACCTCGAAACCTTGAACACCGTCCTCGCCATGGCAAGCTCCGCAACGCGTTTCGAGGAGAGATCCGATGATTTCATTATAGGTCAGGTTACCGAAAAGAGGTGCCTCGGTGATCACTTCTGGAAGTTGTTCCAGTATGATTTCACGCAATCCTGGAGCATCGAACCCCGCGAACTCGTAGACGCTGCCATGGCAGGCGCTGTTGGAACAGAAAGAGATGTTGGATAGACCGCCTGGATCTTCAGTCGTGTGACAATTGGCGCATGTCGCGTCAAAGACATCGCGATGCATGCCGATCCAATTTGGGTTGAAATGTGATTGAGGTTCAAGGCCGCGCGTGACCTCGATCTTGGCTACAAGGTCGGATGGGTCGGTGACGACAGGGACTGAGTGACACAGGTTGCATTCCAAACGAACGCCTTCGTTCTGCGCGTTCAAATGCTTCCCGTCATGACATCGAAAACAACCTGGCGTGTCTTGATGTCCCATGTTGTTTGGGTGCGTGTTCCAATCTGCGTTCTGCTCTGGGAAGACGGAGCGATTGTAGTAGTCTTGCAGGCTGGAGATGGCGGCTTGGATTAGGTCATTGTTCTCGTCGTAGAAATCCGCATGGTAGGCTTGGTAATAGCTCTCGAGACCCGCAATACCATTTACGGCCAGTTCATTCGTGGCATAGGGAGCGCGCAATACCTCTAAGCCCTTACGCCGGATCTCAGGAATGGTGGGTGAGATGATTTTGCGTGCAAGCATCTGATCCACCGCGGCTTCCGGGGTAAAGATGAGATGGGTGATCCGATTGTGGCACGTGATGCAGTCCATTAACTTGAGGTCTTCCGTTTTGACTGTGGCCGAATCGATTTCATATTCAAGTTCGATGTAGTCTGTCGCGCTCCCATCCTCCTCGATCACGCGAATGAATGGGATGGATTGTTCTTCCGGGTCATCCGCCATGAAATAGACCTGGTTTTCGATATGCCAGTGAATGCCGCGGCCCAATCCAAGACGCTTGGTACCACCGCCTGTCTTGAGGGTAAGATACGTGCTTAACAGCGTATTATTCAAGTCATTCTTGAAGTGCTTGATTTCCCGCAGGCTATCGTCCGAGAATTTCTCCGGGAAGTGGCATCGTTCACAGGTTTCCCGAGCTGGTCGCAGGTCGTCTGCACGGATGGGAAATTCATAGGATTTAAAAGCTAGTGAAATGATGTGTTTGATGTCTCCCACCTTGCGGGTGAAGCGGGTGCCGACGAAACCTCGCCCGATATGACATTCGACACAATCAACGCGCGCGTGTGGGGACACAAGATAGCTTGCGAACTCCGGAGGCATGGTATGGCAGACTGTGCCGCAAAACTCGGGGGAATTGGTGTATTCCCAGGCATACAATCCGCCAACAAAGACAACAAGAGTCAGCACGCCCATGGCTAGGTAGGGAAGTAAGCGGATGGTGAAGCGAGAATCTGGTGGTGGAAAAAAGAAATTACGTAAAGTGCTTAGTATGCGGCTACGTTTCATTCTAACCTCATTGCAATACAGCTTTGCATTAATTCTCTGGGGCGCCTGCCTCTATCCAGCGACGCACAGCGGCTAACTCGTCCCCGCTCAACTGGCCTGGGTGGTCTCCAGTTGCCTGTCGAAAAACCAGCAGGCTGGTTTCAGGATCCCCAGGTACGATGGCTGGACCGTTGTCACCCCCTGCGAGCGCGGCTTGGTAGTCGCTTAAGTTTAACCCGCCGAGACTGTTTGGGTCTCCATGACAGAGCCCGCATTTCTCTGTAAAGAGCGGAAGAAAACCTTCCCAGGTGGTCGGCAAATCAGGCGCGGGTGGTTTCGAAGGCAAGGGGGTTGGTAGAGGGGTAGGCGTGAGCGGCGAATAAACGACGACCTGTTCTGGTGGTGGGAGGGTTTTGATGGCCGTCTCTTCAAAAGTCGTAAAAGCGTAAATGGCTATCAACATCATCACAGCGATCACACCGTAAACAGGCATGAAGATGCGCTTCCGGCGCGCTAAGGCGATGGGATCCAATGGCCGTTCCGCCACCCCAGCTTTCAAGTCGGCCAACTCCAGAGGATGTTCCTCGATCATCTCTTCTTCGCTAAGGAAGCCGGAAAACATGCTTTTATTAAATTGCCGTATATGTACGTGGTAAAGGTGCCAGACAATGACGGCGAGTACCGCGAGTAACGCCTCGCCGCCGTGGGCTGCTTTCGCTGCGGGAATAACTTCCCCGGGTAGAATGCGTGTTGTCGCGATGGGATTCCACATCATGAACCCCGTGATAGCCATCAAGACCGTACCCCAGACGACAGCCCAGTACTCAATTTTCTCTTCGAAGGTGAAGCGTCCCTGATGCGGTTTGATCTCACCGAGGCCTAGATTGTAGAGCATAGACTGGATGGCCTTGCGGACATCATCCAGGGCGGGCAACATGCTTGGGCGCGAGCGTCGCACGAATAGTTTGTAAGCGACGATGCCGATGTGATACACCGCTTCTAACATCATCATTGCGGCGGCTAAACGATGAATAATGCGTACACTCTCAATTCCGCCGAGCCGGGCGATGATCCATTCAGAGATGGGAGCGGTGGCGAATTTCTGCACAAGGCCGGATACTGCCAGGGTGGAAAAGCTAGCAACCAAGAGCCAATGTTCAATGCGATCAGAAATTGTGAAGCGGAGGATCTTGTTGGGTGTTTGATCACTCATGGCTGCGCTCCCTGCGACGGTGGAGAATGCGTCGGGTGCCGTCTGCGACGACAAAAATAGCCATGGCGCCGATCACACCGGGGATGAAAATCGAGTAGAACAAATTGACGAAGTAGACCAAGGAAGCATGCTCAGGGCTAGGAACGTAGTGGCTGAGCCACGATGCCGGAAAGTTGATGGATGCATCTGGATGGCATTTCTGGCAGGTCGAAAGCAGGTTCTTTTTAATGACCGTGCTCTCAGGGTCGTCGACCTGGCGCATATCGTGGACGCCGTGACAGTCGATGCAAACAGGCTTATTTGTCTCCTGGTCTGGGGTGATCTTTTCAAATAGGATGACCGTCGTACCATGGAAGTCTGCGACGTAGGTTTTGAAAACGTCGGTGCTTACGCCATACCGTTCCATCAAGTCGGGATCCGCGTGGCAATCGGCACAAATCTGCGGCGAGAACAAATGGAAAGGACCGGTCGATGGCCCTTCAACGTTGTGTACACCATGACAGTCAGTACAGGTCGGCACATCCGGGTTTCCCTCGCCGATCAGCGCTGAGCCGTGGACACTTTCTTGATAGCGGGCATAAATCTGTGAATGACACCGTTCACATGTTTTTGGCACTTTGCTGAAGGGGATGTGCGGTGATCCGATATCGTGAGCGCCGTGGCAATCCGTACATACTGCCGCTTGCTGGTTGCCCCCGGCGAGTGCTTTCTGATGCACGCCGTCGAGGGCAGCGTCGTACTTGTCTTTGTGACATCTTGCGCAAACAGTGTAGAGTTGAAGATTGAATTCCCTACGGGTCGTCGCCGTGATCGGTTCATGTGGATAGCCGCTGATGTTCGTGTGGCACTGAACGCACGCATAACCGAGCCTGCCGTGTGTCGCCGTATTGTATGTGATGTGATCGACAGTGAGATAGAGCTGTTCACCCGAGGGCAGTTCGGTCTGCATGCCCGGTGTGTCGTGACATGCAAAACAAACTTTGTTGTCCACGAATTGAGGCGGGGGAGCGTTCTGCGCTTCAGACACTATCGCAGGTCCGACAGCAGATGCGGAGACCACTGTAGAAACCAATCCCAAAGCAAGCAAGAGAGCAAGCTTTGACTGCATGCAATCGTACTCCTGATCATCGGAATGGCTTTGGGTGTCGTTGGTGAGTATATTCCACATTCCGAAGAAAGTTAAGTCAGATATCCTAGATCGATGTTAATCCACTGCCATCGGCCGGTTCAGGAAGCTTAGCGCCTGCCTGGCCGCCACTAGGGCATACTACCCAAATGGCATGGGTAGCCTACCCCATATAATCTTATATCTTTCGATTTTTTCTCGCGCGTGGGCTCTGTCATGGGATATTGTGATAAAAGTCATTAGTGCATCCACGACCTGTTTGCATGGACTAAAGATTGGATTGCCACAGTTGCATGCATTATCAGCGATCGTGTCTTGGCATGAGTCCTTTTTCGACCTCGCGCTCGGCAAATATTGAGATGGGCCTGAGCGGAACGAAGAACTAAGGATCTCATCTTTGTATTCAGAAGAATAAACTTCCCGAAGGGTGAATTGCGTAAAAATACGAGCCGGGGCATGCCCCGGCTCGAAGCTTATGTCCGCACGCGTGAAGCGTACTATGGTGCGCTGTGGTAACCCTGGGCAGTCTCGGCCAGAGCCTCAAGCGTCCGGGAGGCACCGGCACGGCTGCGCGTGGCTCCGGCGATATGGCACGACTGGCAGGCGTATTGGATGGTGAGATACGGCATGGTTTCGCCACCGTCCTCACTGAACTGGGGAGCTGCCGGATCGTCGTTGATGGCAAACAGATGCGAGCGGACATCGGCGGTGAATACGTCTAGGTTGCCCCAAGCCGACTTGGACATTGGGGGCATGTGGCAGTCTGTGCAGGAAAGAAGCCCGGCCATTGTCGAAGACTTCTGGTTGGCTGCCTGCTCAAAGTGGCAATCCTGACAGTCGTTCCAAATGCCCTTGCTGGGGTTGAGTTCCTCGTCGGCGTTCAAGGCGCTGGCGTGGGGGTCATGGCATCCTACGCACCCGATGGCGAAGTGCTTGGAGGCGTACAGTTCCTCGGCCTGCTCGTGATGCCGCGTGAAACCGCCTTTGGCGTTGACTGCGGATACCGAACCTCGGATATGGCAATCACCACACAGTTGAGCGGAGCGGTCGATCTCCATCGCTACACCATAAGGATCCCCAACATGGTTGCCACCTGGTCCATGGCAGCGTTCGCATTGGACGCCGGGCTCAGCCCAGGTGCCCGTAATTCCTTCGAGGCCATCCTGGTGTCCGCTTGGTTGATAGCCAGTGGTGTGGCAGGGGCCGCAGTCGTATGGTTTCTGCTCCCCGGGGTGGTACGCAGCCCAGCCGGCATCCTTATCGACCTCATCGTTGGGGAAGTTGTATTGGGTTGTAGCGTCGGCGTCTCCGGTAATGATATAACCATCCAAGCCAATGAAGCGCGCCTTCCAGTTATACCCACCGATGACATAGGTGACGTCATCCCATGTGAAGCCCTCAGGGACTTCCAGAACTTCAGTGTAAGGATAGGTTGGTGGTTGGCCATCCACAACCTTGTTGAGCTTGAAAGGATGCCCGGAGAGGATGAACTTGTTGTATGTCCCCTCATGACACCCACCACAGGTGGCACTCCCGACGTAATCAGCGCCGGCGGCTGCTATATCGGCAGGCTCTGCCGCCGCTCCCGGTGGCCCCTGTGGTCCTATCGGACCCGCCGGTCCGGCCGGGCCAGCAGGACCTTCCGGTCCCTCTGGTCCAGCACATGCAGCAAGAGCTAAGGTTGCTAGTGCCAGGAGACCCAGCCATTGGAGTGTTTTTCGGTGCATGTCGCATTCTCCTTGGTAGTATCATGCGAGTGGATTGAGTCAGCGACTCAATGCCTCCTGAAACTTATCGATACGACCTCCTTTCGAAATATGAAGCGTAAAGAACGGCCCTTATCAATGTCGATTTCACTGCTCAAGTGTGAACTAAAGTCCCCGGGTGGGTCAAACTACCCACCCATGTGGGTAGTTTACACCATTTTGTACTGTGTGAGAAAGTGATATAAGGCCCCTCTTTATGGACGACCATGATCAGGTTGAGACCGATCACGATAAGCCCAATCGTGATGGGTTTCGACTTGATATGCAATCTTCTTCGAACGAATGTCGACCCTTTAACGATGATATATTTCGTGGTTGTTCAAGGTACCAGTAGAGAAATCGTTATCGTGACACCCTCGGTACCATCAACCAATACCAATGGGTTGTTGCTTAGACGCTGCCCTTGCGTTCACCAACCTTTCGTTACTGCCATTCCTGAAGCAACGCAATGATGGCTTGAACCTGGTTCAGATCCAGGCGTCCTTCGAAACTGGTCATGGATGTCCCTGGACGCCCATCAAGGATCAAGGTGGCCAGCGCTTCGTCGGTTTGCTGTGTCACGAAGTCGTTCGATCGCATCGAAGGGCCGATACCGCCCTCACCCTCCGCTCCGTGGCAGCCAGCACAATACATTGCATAGAGTTCCGGGCCGTCCTCTTTCGAAGTATGTAGAGCATCGGGTTGAGGAATGGATACAACTTCTCCTCGGCGCCATGCCCCCAACAGCGCCACGAGGTCATCAATCTGGGAGGGTGAGAGCACGGTTCCCCAGGTGGGCATGCCTCGGTTGGGCCGTCCTTGGCTAATGGTTTCTTGGAACCATTCGTCGTCGAAGCTGTTGAGCAATTTAGAGTCATTTAAGGCTGTGGCGAGATCCGTCCCACGGCCTTCCAAACCATGGCAAACAACGCAAATTGATCCGAAGATCTCGGCTCCTCGTGCCACATCTGGCTCAGGCTTTACGGAGAGCACCTCTTCCTCTCCAGGTTCCCATGAACCCATGTAGGCAACAACCTGCCTTACCTCCTCATCCGTGAAGGGACCACCAAAAGCTTGCGACCAGGCTGGCATGCTCGTACCCGGAATACCGGTTCGCACAAGGTTGGCGAGTTGATCGTCGCTCACGTTTTCCAGTAGGTCTCTGGTGTTCAACGCAGGGCCGATGCTGCCTTCGCCAGTCTCGCCGTGGCAATTGGTACAGTTAGTCTGGTAAAGCTCTCCACCCGCTATTATTGCTTCCTCAAGATCGGCAGCCGCGTCGGCTTGCAAGCGAACTGGCTCTCGCAGTTGATAGATCTGGAAAGTTACCACGATGGCGAGTGTCAGGAACGTCGCCGCGGCCAGGAGAGCGTTGTGACTCTCATATCTGGGCATTGTTTCGCTCACACCTTGGTCGCTTGGGAGGGATCAAAATGTTGACGCTCGATCGGTCGACCAGTTTCGACAATGACTTCGCCATCCACGATCTCGATGGGGAATAGATCCAAAGGGCGAGGTGCGGGACCACCGGTCACCTCTCCGGCGCGGTTGAAAAAAGAACTATGGCAGGGGCAGTTGAACTGGCCTTCCTCCTCACGCCAGGGCACTGTGCATCCGAGATGCGTGCAACGGTGCCACAGTGCCAGCAATCCTTCATCTTCCACGTGTGAAATATAGAATTGGCCTATACCTATATGGCGAACACTTCCAGGTGGAAACTCGGCTACCTGCCCTGCAACGACGCGACCACCGAAACCGCCGGTCTTGATCCTCGGCTGAAAAAATTTTAACAGCGCCAGCGCGGCTTGTCCGAATAAGGCAGCTAGAGAAGCTGCCCAGGTAAGGCCCAGGAACTGTCTGCGATCGATACGAGACGGTGAACTGGCCTTCTTCTCACCCATGCTGTCCGGCCTCCAGAAGCAAGATCAGAGCCCCTCGAGTGGGTTGTACCCTCCGGGCATCGCCCAGGGAAGGTAAAGTTTGAAACCCGGACCCCGAAAGAGAAATCCACTGAGCGTAAAGACGATTGCCGAGGTGATCATCACCGTGAATAGTGTGAGGATAATCTCGTGGCGACTGGGTCGTGAACGTATTTGGACCACAACCGGGAGCATCACTAACAGGCTGAGAATAGCGGCAGGTAATAATCCCTGAGAGACCCATTGTGGGCTTGCTTCGCGAAGCAGCTCCCGAAGGCTGAAAGCGTTATCCAGGATGATGAATGCGGGCATCACGATAACTGTGTAGAGTGAGGTGCGGGTGACTGTTCGGCGACCACGATCGGAGCCAAACCATCTTCCCACACCCTCGCGGCTTGGGTCGAGGTACGGTAGAAGGAGTAAAAACCCAACCAGAAGACCAGGGATGATCACGCCGGCGAGAGTCGGGTGCATGTGCTCCAAGAGTTCCTGAAGGCCAACGAAATACCATGGAGCTTTGGCTGGATCAGTGGTCACCATTGGATTGGCGATTTCCTCCAAGGGCGCTTGTTTGATGAGCGAAAAAAGGAACATCGCAAAGGTTATCCCCAGAAAGAGGACCACTTCCCAGAGGAACACCACCGGGAAGGAAAAGACCGTGTTTTCAGGCCCTTGGTCGGCCTGAGGGGAGGTGCGGTCCATCACACCCATTAAAGCGTAGGACTTGGAGGGATCGGCTGGAAAAATCTGATCTCCAGTGTTCTCAGTCTTGCTCATCTCCTTCGTCCTCCAGGGCTACAACGGGATCGCTGATCGCCAATCCTCCATCCTTACGAATTCGCCAAAAGTGAATTGAGACCAACAACACGAGAGCCAACGGTAGGATAGCGATGTGTAAGGTGTAAAAGCGGATCAAGGCTTCCTGCCCTACAGTAGTCCCTCCCAAAAGCAATGTGCGGGAAGCAGGACCGATCAATGGTATATAGCCGGCGATGTTGGTGCCCACTGTGATCGCCCAATATGCCAGCTGGTCCCATGGAAGCAGGTAGCCGGTGAAACTTGCGCCTAGAGTGAGCAGCAGGAGAAAGACGCCGATCACCCAATTGAACTCGCGTGGTGGTTTGTAGGCGCCGGTATAGAAAACACGAATCATGTGAAGCACCACTACCAATACCATGCTGTGCGCTGACCAGCGATGCATGTTTCGAGTGAATTGACCCAGAGGAACGGCGAACTGGATTTCTTTCATCGTCGTATATGCCCGTTCCACTGAGGGGACATAAAAGAACATCAGCAACACACCGGTGAAGATCAATACTCCGAAAAGAATGGTCGCCATGATCCCCAGCCCAAAGCTGTAAGACCAACGCAGGCTTCGTCGGCTAACTTTTACGGAGTGGATATGCAAGAAAAGGCTGCTGGTCACCACAAGGGACTTGTCAAGGGGGTTATCGGGCCAACCGTGCCGTACCACCGACTGCCAAATACGAGAATTTATGACCCTATCTTGAGATCTCTTCAAAAGGCTCGTAGCAGTTGGGGCCTTTTCGTCTCCAAGTTCATCCATTACACGGTATCCTCGTAGATTAGATCTTCACGAAAATGAAATGAATGCATCACAATCGCCTCGGTTGGACAGCGAGCGGCGCAAAGTCCACAGCGAATGCACCGCGTGGGATCAAAGAGCATGGTCGTTGGTTGTTGTTTCTTATGCTCCTGGAGAAGCACCGCCATGCGCTCATCCCCTTCCAATTTGTGAGCCGGCACTAATTTGAGGCTGTCCATAGGACACACGTCAACGCAACCATTGCACAGGATGCAGAGCTCGCTATCGAAGATCGGATTGAGAGTACAAATCAGACAGCGAGCCGCCTGATCTTGGGCGGCCTTCTCTTCGTATCCTATCTCCACCAGAGATACGCCTACCCTGCGGTCTACCGGGAGGCTGGGCGGCTGTTGTCGTTGGTAGCGAAGGTAATTTCGTAGTGGTCCTTTATCCGAGTAGGCTCGGCGATCGATAGGTGTGAAAAAACCGCGCCGACGGAGGCGCGGTCGGCGTGGATGCAGATAGGCATCGATCCCGGCAGCCGCTCGTTGACCATCGGCGACGGCGTTGATGATCAGACGAGGACCGAAGGCGATATCCCCTCCGGCGAACACACCTTCTGCCGTGGTAGCCATGGTTTCCGCATCGACCTGGAGGGTTCCGCGAGGGGTTAATTCCAGACCATCCTCCGATTGAACCCAGTCGAGATCCCCAATTTGCCCAATCGCAACAATCACACTATTGCAGGTCCACACATGCTCTGTACCGGGTGAGAGATGGGGGTTAAACCTTCCCTCATCGTCGAAGGCTTGTGTGACGACCAATGTCTCAACACCGACAGCATGCTGACCATCGCCAAGAATACGAATTGGAGCCACGTTATTGTGGATATTGATGCCTTCGGCCTCGGCTTCTTCTATTTCGTAGGAATCGGCCAGCATCTCATGTCGGTCCTCCACCACCAAGCAATGCACTTCTTGGGTGGTGCCGAGGCGGCGCGCTGCGCGGGCGACGTCGAGGGCAAGTTCCAGGTCGCCGCCTGATTCGGCCGGGTGGCCCAGGCGAGCGGCGGTTCGGGCTACATCCATGGCCACGCTGCCCCCGCCGATAACCACAATCCGCTGTCCTAAGTCCAGGTTGTACCCCCATTTGTTGACGTTGAGCAGGAAATCCACTGCCCGCAGGACGCCATCCAGCTGCTCTCCGTCAATGTTGAGGGATCGGCTGTGAAAAGTGCCGATGGCCAGGAAGATCGCATCAAACTCGCGTTGCAAGTCTTTTAGGGAAAAATCCTCTCCCAGGGCCTTCAGGTATTCGATTCGGGGGCCTAAAGACAGAATGGCCTCAATCTCCATTTCGAGCAGCGCACGCGGCAGTCGATATGCAGGCACACCGAGACGAAGCATACCCCCTGCTCCGTCTGTGGCTTCGTAGATTGTCACCTCGTATCCGAGCAAGGCCAGATCATGGGCGCAGCTTAATCCCGCAGGACCTGCGCCTACTACCGCCACCCGCTTCCCTTTCGCTCTATGCCGATCCGCAGATCGCAGGCTGCCTAGTCCTGTCGGGAGCCTGGTGTTGCCCAGATCCAAATCGCCTGGTCTGCCAGCATAACCGGGCCAGGCAGGAGGTCGTCGAGACTCCGCATCCTCACCCAGGTACACCCCATAGCGATCGTTAACGAAACGCTTGAGCGCTCGGATAGCGACTGGTTCATCGATCACCCCCCGGCGGCAAGCCGCCTCACAGGGGGCGCCGCACACCCATCCACAGGTGGACGCAAAAGGGTTTGTCTCGCGTGCGATAAGGTAGGCCCGTTCGTAGTCCCCCATGGTGATGGCGTTGACATACGCTCGACCATCGGTACGCACTGGGCAAGCGTTCTGACACGAGATGCTCTCTTGATAGAAACTCAGGTCTGGCACCTTTACCCGGTAACTATTGCCAGGCATACTTTCTCCTGAAAGAGTTTATTCGTGCGCATTCTTCGTGGTTGAGAATGCATATCTTCTGCAATTTCAAATTCTAGAGCCCATCTGCCAATGTAGACGGACCGGATCGGTGAATACATCACTCCAAGTTTGGTCCTAGCGATCCCATATAGGTGATCACCTGCCACTTCTCTTCCTCAGAGAGCGATTCGCCAAACGCGGGCATACTACCTAATCCTTCTGACACAGAGCAAAAGGTGCGGCTCGGATCGGCTTTCATCGATATGCTCACCTCTTCAGAGGTAAAGTCGGGAGTGTTGGGGATACCTCCGCTCCCATCCGGACCATGACACATAGCACATTGGATCAGATATATCGTTTGTCCAGCTTGAACGGCTTCAGGATCTTCCCATGCGAAGAGGTTGGTTTGATCGGTTGCACATGCCACCTCCTCTGTGGGTTGGCTGGGTTGCGTCTCCGCTGCGAGATCAACTCCCACTTCTTCTGATAGGGTCGGGTCATAGCTGAAACTGCGAATGTAGTCTATGACAGCCCAACGGTCATCTTGGCTCAAGAGGGACTGCATGGCCGGCATCGAACCACGCCCCTGGGTCGTGACCAGATACAGGTCGCGCGGGGCGAGGTTGTCCATCTGGCGTAAATCGGTGAAGTTTGCCGAGCCTAGTAGCTCCCCAGAACCATCCTCACCATGACAGGAGGCGCAATTCTTATCGTACACTTTCCGGCCTGTTTCCATGGTTTCAGCCGATGTGGAGAGTCGCCACACGAAAAATACGCTGTCCCACCGCTCATCGGAGCTGAGGGTCTCTTTGTATCCCGGCATCGATCCCCGCCCTTCCGTCACCGCGGCGTAAAAATCGGCCGGGACTTCTCCGCGCATGTAATCCAGGTCTCTGAAGTTACGGGCAGCCGGCACTGTGCCGGAGCCGTCTTCACCGTGACACTCGGCGCAATAGGTGGCGTAGATCTTTTCTCCCTCGGCCGCTGACGGGGGTCGCGCCGGGTAGCTCAGGACGGCGAAGGGTGGTGTCTCAGTTGGTTGACTGGGGCCAGAGATCTCCGTAACCGGAATCAAGGTGGGGATTGGTGTAGGTCCCTCCGGAAGAAGTCTTGGAGGCGCACATGCAGCGAGACCCAGGTAAATTAAGGCGGTCGAAGTGAAGCGTAATACACGTTTTCGGGACACCATATTGACCGTCTCCTACTCATCACTTGTTGGCAGGGTGCGTATATAGTTGATCACATCCCAATGCTCGCGGATGGTAAGGTTTTCAGCGAGTGCTGGCATTTGGCCGAAACCCTGTCGAATGGCGAGGTACACGGAACCATCAAACTCAGCCGCCGCCCTGGATCCGGCGAGGTTTTCCGGGGTGCGGGGAAAGAATTCCGCCAAGGGTCCATCTCCGTGTCCAAGATCACCGTGGCAAAGGCTGCAGTGAATTTGATAGAGGATTTTCCCCCGTTGAAGGGAGATTTCGTCGCTCGGTATTGGATTCACGGGAAATTCCTCCGGGATTACTGGCTCGCCCTGAATCGGCACGACACCCTCGGGTGGGCTCAAGCGAGGGCTCTCCTGATAGCCCACAGCAGGCGAATCTTCCATATCCGTAGGGAAGGGAACACGGATAATTTGATACGTAAGCAACAACCCTATGATGAAGGGAGCGAGTCCCAAGCCGATGGTGATCAAACCGCGGCGGGTACGAGTGCTCACAATAGCTGTAACTCCGGTCTGTGAATTTGGTCGCCTCCGTGCTTCTCAAGCACTTGGCGAACATCTTCCTCCAGATTAGGTGGGAATTCCACTAACACGGCCATGTGGCCGTCGGTTACCAGCTTGTGATAATACTTGGAGCCAAACTCGGGAAAATCCATCTCCCACAGCACTCCCAAGAAGGTGGTGATGATGGTGGCCATCATGGTGAAGACGAAAGTGATGATGGCAGCAGGAGGGAAACCTACAATCGGGTGTCCTCCGACGTCTAGGCGGTAGAGGTGGGGTGTGATGACAGACAAGAAGAGCCCAAGGACAAACCCGCCAAGGGCTCCGATAAGTACGATATAAGGCAAGCGCAGCCATTCGATATGGCGACCCAGGGCCCCTTCAGGGTAGGGAACGCCGGACATCACTGTGATATGCTCGTCGTCTACCCCGGCTTGAAGCAGTGCGTCGATGGCATCGGCCGTGTCGGTTGACTTATCGAAGATCGCCATCAATTTGCCTTCTTCACCCATCCCAACACCTATTCGATCTCCGCCGCTGTCGGCACCAGTAGTCGACCGATGCGGCGCAAGCTGTAGCGGAGTCGTCCTTCCTTGATTTCCCAAACGGGTACGTAAGGCACAATTCGAGAAAACAACGTGTAGAGCAGCATAAAGCCAGCGAATGTCATGGCGACGATGCTGATCTCTACCCAGGTGGGCTTGTAGCTTCCCCAGTTGAAGGGGAGATAATTGCGTTGCAGGTTACCCACGACGATCAGAACGCGTTCGGTGTACATCCCGACGTTGACCATCAAGGTGAAGATCAGTAACAACTTGGTATTGGTCCTCACTTTCTTGAATACCAGGAAGGCCACTGGGAGCAAATTGCAAACCATCTGCAACCAGAAAAGGGGAGCCAATGGACCGGAAATTTCGTCGTGGATCAATTCGCGAATCACTGGTTCATTGCCATACCACTCGACGATGAGACCGCTGAACCAAAAGTAAACCCAGCCCATTCCGGCTACTGCGACCAACTTCCCCAGTGCATTGAAGTGCTCAGTTCGGAGAAAATCTTGTAAGCGCATCGTCCGGCGCACAATAATCAAGATGGTAGCCAGGGCCGAAAGCCCTGAATACACCGCGCCGATGACAAAATAGGGAGCAAAGATCGTGCTGTGCCAACGAGGTTGGATCGTGACGGCGAAGTCCCAGGCGACGATCGAGTGAACCGAGAGGAAGACCGGGATGATGACGATCGAGAAGATACTCAAGGCGCGGTGGAGTTTGTGCCACTCGCTTTCCGTACCTCGCCAGCCGAGAGCCAGGAATCGGTAGAGCCGGTAACGCCAGCCATCGGTGTGGTCGCGGGCCATGGCCATATCGGGAATCAGTGCCAGATAAAGGTAAAGCGAGGAGCCGATCAGGTAGGTGAATATGGCCACCATGTCCCACATAAGGGGGGATTGAAAGTTGGGCCACATGGCGCGATTGTTTGGGTATGGGATCATCCAATAGAACTTCCACACCCGTCCCAGGTGGATAAGGGGGTATAAAGCAGCCATCATTAGGGCGAAGGCGGTCATCGCCTCTGCGCCGCGTGTGATGGGGCGGCGCCAATCGGCTCGGAGCAGGCGCAGTACGGCTGAGATCATTGTCCCGGCGTGACTGATGCCCACCCAGAAGATGAAAGTCGCGATATACAATCCCCAGTAAACGGGTTGGTTGATGCCGGCCGTACCCATGCCCCATACAATTTGATAACCCCAGGCGTATAACCCCCATGCGATGATGGCAACCAAAATAACGACCAGGAGCCAGAAGCCTGGTCCGGTTTTAAACATCGGTCGCAGAACGGCTTCGTTAATTTCGCGATCGCTGCGCTGTTCCAGGAGAAGACGACCGCGCACTTCCTCGTTGATCTCGAGCTCCTCGGGTAGGGTTGACCGGGTGTCTTCCAATGAGGCTTGGTCAGACATTTGTCTCGCCTCCTTTGAGGTATATCACTGCTGGATCGGTCCCGAGCACTTCCAACAGACGGAAGGCTCGATTGCTGCGTGATAAGCTACTGGCACGGCTTTCCGGGTCGAGCAGGTCACCGAAGATCAGGGCTGAAGAGGGACAGGTTTGCACACAGGCTGGCTGGATATCTCCATCCGTCACTTGGCGCCCTTCGGCTGCCGCATCGAGCTCAACACGTCGGATGCGCTGAATGCAGAAGGAGCACTTCTCGATGATGCCTCGCTCTCGCACGGAGACATCTGGATTCAGTTGCTGGTCAAGTGGTTCGGGGAATTCCGGACGAAACCAGTTATAAACACGGACCTTGTACGGACAGGCACTGCCACAGAAGCGGGTGCCGATGCAGCGGTTATATACCTGGGCGTTCAATCCCTCGGGTGTGTGGTAGGTTGCGAATACTGGGCACACCGGTTCGCACGGCGCTTCTGTGCATTGTTGGCATAGCACCGGCATAAAGCGGGCCTTCAAGTTAGGGTATTCCCCCTCCCAGTAGCGTTCAATACGGATCCAATGTAGTGTGCGCTTCTTAACGGCTTCCTCCTCACCCACGATGGCGATGTTATTCTCCGCATGGCAGGCGACCACACATGCCTGGCAGCCGGTGCAGCGGTCCAGGTCGATCACCATGCCCCAGCGGCGGTTTACGTGAGGGGATTGTGTCTCAACGGATGCTTTCGCGACCTTCGCCAACGAGACTCTCCAATCTTGCTAGTTTTCTTGTGCGCCCTACCGGTTCTATTTGGACGCGCGTCGACCCCCATGCTAATTGTTTGGCATTCACTCCGGGTAGTGGAGCGATCAGATCCATCACGTTGACGCCTCGACCGGCAGCGAAACGTCCCGAGTCCTGATGCCCTTGGCCAGTAGGGATGGCTACCACATCGGGTCGAATGCCCGGATAGACCACTACTGCTGCCTCAAGTTCCCCATGTATCGAGTAAACCCGGACCATGTCGTTATCCGTTACACCCAAGCGTTTGGCCGTCTCCGGATTGATTTCCACCCAGGTATTCCATCGAGCGGTGGTCATCGGGTCCGGGGTCTCTTGCAGCCAGGGTTGGCTTGCGCCTCGACCGTCGCTGAGGGTGAGGGATTCATAAGGAAACAGATAGAAAGGGTACTTTTCCTCATCGCCTGCGAAGGTTGCCGACGACACCATCAATTGGCTCGATAGCATGTCGTTAACGTCCGGTTCGTGACGGATGGGGTTTTCAGACCACCAGCCTCCATACTGCCGCCAGAGACTCCAATGACTTGAAGCGGTGCGAGCGTCATATGCACCGATGCTTGATCCCAGCAGATGGGACGCGGTCTCCTCGAGGAAAGCAACTTCATCCGTCCATGGAAGTAGCTCGGCGACTTCACCACCGAGGCGCGCAGCCAGAGCCAAAAGCACATCGGTGGTCGACCGTGTGTCATAGAGAGGTCGGGCTACGGGTTGCTGGCTGCTTACCGTCGGACGATCAGCGGTAGGGGAGACTACCTGATATCCCCAGCCCTCCAGGTACGTGTGATCGGGTAATACGATATCGGCATGAACAGCAGTCTCATCAATGAAGGGACTGAAAGAGATTACCAAGGAGACATTCGACAGTGCCTCGGTGAAACCAGCCCAAGGAGGGATTTCATAAACCGGATTGCTACCGTGAATGAAGAGAACTTCCACCTGACCGTTTTGCATGCGCTCGATGAGGTTCAGAACTTCGCTGAATGGGGAAGGTGTTACCGGCGAAGTGAAGATCTCGGCTGGCACTTCGTGGGGAAGGAAGACGCCTCCTTCTCGACCCAACCGGCGCATGATGACATTGAGCGCCATGATTGCGTCCATGGCCTCATTCTTGTTCGTGAGGCCAGCTAAAGATCCTCCGGCGATCGCAACCGAACGATCAACATCGGTGAAGATCTTCGCTAACCGCAGTAGTTCCTCCGCTGAAATTCCGCTCGTCTCAGCCACTTCCCCAACGCTGACATTCCGATAAAGTAGCGCGTGCTCCCGATGGCTTCCCACGCGTCCTAAGTTTTCCTCCACGATAATCCGCCCAAGGCCAAGCGCGATCAGTCCTTCAGTGCCAGGCTCAGCCGGGATCCATTCATCCGCTGAGGCACCAGTAGCTGAAAGGCGAGGTTCGAATTGGACGAGGTAGCCGCGTCCTCCTATTTTGCCCTGGCGCATCGTGCCATAATCGAAGCTCTGTGCAACGGGTGACATCCAGGTTTCGAGAAAATTAGCACCAAATGAGAAGATGACCTCCGCTCGGGAGATGTCGTATAGAGGTAAGTAAGTCGAATTGAACCAGCGGTTTGCCATGTTGACAGATGCATGGCGACCTTCCAGAGTTGTATGCAAGTCGAAGACCACCGGGGGTGACCCATCCAGTGTTTCAGAAAAAGTCTTCGCAAGCATGTACAGGTGGTCTGGCATCATTCCGCTGAGAATAGTCAATCGCTCCGGTTGTGAGAGTCGTTCGAGGCTGGAGATCACTTGGTCGAGGGCGTCAGACCATGCTATTGGCTCGAAGCGGTGGGAACCACGACCCCCGAACTGACGAACGGCGTTCTTCAGTCGGTCCGGGTTGTACAATACCTGCAGCCCTGCCTGACCGCGTGCGCAGAGCTTACCCCGGTTGAGCGGGTGGGCTGGATTCCCCTCTATCTTCCGTGGCCGTCCGTTGATTACACGTACCATGATGCCGCATCCGGCAGGACACTGTCGGCAAGTGCTGGCATACCAAGTTGCACGACCCGGCAGTTCCTCTTCCGGTGGTTGTACGTAAGGTTCCAGAAGCACGTTCCTTACGGCAGGCGCAAGGCCGGTGGCCACACCGGCGCCAGTAAGTATCTTGAGGAAGGATCTTCGGGGGAGTCTTTTTGGCATCGAATTCACTTGTGGCAAGCCATACAATCAGCAAGCCTGGCTACCTTCTCCTCGGGTTGTTTCAGGTGGCAATCCAAGCACCAGCCCATGTCCATGTTGATAGCTGGGCGAGCCACGGTCATTCGGCTCACTTCGCCGTGACAGGTTTCACAGCTTACACTGGCGCTAAGATGAGGCTGGTGACTGAAGAAGACGTGGTCCGCCATCCGGACGACAGACTGCCAAGGGATGGGCTCATTGCGCTCCCAATAGCCTAGAATGGTCTGCACCTCCGGGCGTTCGGTAGCGATGAACTGGTGGCATCCTACGCACATCCCCACGGATGGAATCCCTGCAACGTCGGAGCGCATTGCGTTGGGATGGCAATACAGGCACTGCACACCGCGCTCTGTATGAAGCTGGTGGCTGAAGGCAATCGGTTGGGACGGGGCGGCCATTGCTGCACGCTGGCTCAAGAAAATCGCAGCTACGAGAAGCAGGATTAGCCCTGCTAACAAAACGAGCCATTTCAGATTGGATGTTTTCTGCGATGTTTTCTCGTCCATCGTAGGCCTATTCGGTCGGTTCGCCTTTACTGGTGGTACTCGTAATCAGGCTTACCAAGTCCTCGACTTGGGTTACGGTGTGACGTTCTCGGTGGAAGATGCTCAATTCATTATTCGCCAGGCTCAAGTGGATGACCCTTGGAGCCGCTCGTAGGATGGCCACAGTGTCTTCGTTCTCTCGTCCTTCGCCATTTACTTCCTCGATGATTACCACATCCGGTTCGAGTGCTGTAATCTGATTGCGGGCAGTCGAGTGATCTGAGGTCGCACCCACCAGTTCCACCTGAGGGTGGCGTAGGAGCAGACGGACCGACTCGTGAAAGAGCGGGTGGGTCCAGATGATGTACACCCGACTCCCTGCCATCACACCTCCCAACTGTGTTCCATACTAGTGGAATTCTTCACGGGGTGGAATCACGTAGATTGCCAAATGAGGCGTAAAGAACGCCAGATGATTTGGCGAATTATGAGGGATGTCTGGCGATAGTCGGGAAGGAATATTTACGAGTCGCGAATCAAACCACGGCGGCGGGCATATCGCACCAGCTCATGCCGTGAATTCATGCCGAGCTTATTCATCAGGTTGGTTCGATGAGAATGCACTGTGCTGGGGCTTATCACGAGACGCTCGGCGATCTCTCTGTTGGAAAAACCCTCCGCGATCAGTTTGAGGATCTGCTCTTCTCTGGAAGTGAGGCGTGGACCATTGAAAGTGTCACTGGAGGATCTCAGGTACTCCTCAACCAGTCGTCTTGCCATGAATGGGTAGAGAAAGACCTCGTCCCGAGCGACAGTTCGTACGGCGTTGATCAATTCCTTGGTCTGTGCACCTTTGAGGATATATCCCGAGGCACCCGCTTCAAGCATTTGGAAGAAATACTCGTCGGAGCGGTGCATGGTCAGGACCAGAATGTTGACTTCGGGGTGGCGCTGCTTGATCTGTCGTGTGGCTTCAAAACCGTTCAGCTCCGGCATACCGATATCCATCAGTACGACATTGGGCTGAAACTGTTCTGCCATCTCGACCGCCGTTGCCCCGTCTTTCGCTTCTCCAACGACTTCAATATCCGGCTCAGAGGCAAGAAGCAGTTTGAGGCCTGCACGGAAGATCGTGTGATCATCAGCGATCAAGATCTTGATCGTCTCCGTCATCCGCTGTCTCCTCTATCGGTATGTAGACCCGTATCCGAGTCCCTTCTCCTGGCTGTGAGTGGATCTCAATCTCGCCACCGAATTGCTCCACACGCTCGCGCATGCCCAGAAGTCCCAGGCCACGTTCGTTCTCGGTGTCGGTGGCTAAAGTCTGTAGATCGAAACCCACACCGTCGTCTGTGATCTCTCCCTTAAGGTGGTGATCCTCACGTACCAACCGGAGGATAACATTTTCCGCGCACGCATGACGTACAACGTTGGTCAATGCTTCTTGAAATACACGAAACAAGACGGTTTCGACCTCCGCTGGTAAGCGATCGGTGAGCACATCTGCTTTCAGGTCGATCGCAACACCCTTGGGCTCAAGAGTACGTTGAGTGAGGGATCTTAAGGCAGCCTCCAGACCAAGGTCGTCTAGAGCTGATGGGCGCAGTCCGAGAATCAGATCATACATTTGGTCGGATGTTTCGGAGATCAACACCTGGGCTCGTTGCAGGTTTTCATCTGCACTCTCAAGATCACGCGTGAGGAGTTTTTGAGCGAGTTCAATACTCAACGCAGTGCTGCTCAATCCCTGTCCCAGCTCGTCATGCAACTCTCGAGCCACGCGCTTTCGCTCTTCCTCTTGGGCGGTGATCAATCGTTGGAGCAAAATACCTCGCTCAACGATCCGTTTATTGAGTGCTCTTGTGAGTGCTCTGTTCTCTTTATCTCTTTCCCCAATCCGGTCGGCCATGGCGTTATAAATGGAACTCAATCTCCCAATCTCATCATCAGGGGTTTCATCAAGCTTAAGTGTCTGATCCTGACGGTCAAAATTGGCGATCGCCTGTCCCAACTTGTAGATACGACGAAGGATTGTACGATTGATGGCTAAATTCACCAGTAACGCCATGACGATAGCGGTACCGATCCACCATATCAAGTTGTCCCGCACATCGGCGGTGAGCGCGTTTTCAACTGGTGCGAAGGAAAAATCGGTCAGGAGCACTCCGATCAGCCTTTGGTCAGCGTCATGGCAGGCGGTGCATGCCGGTTGATTTTCGATGGGATGCATGCTCCTGAAGTATCGTTGTCCGTCGACGTCGGATACGACAATGCCAGAGGGTCGATCTGAGGGCAACAGGCTATGGCATGGCTGGCAGGTCTCGTCCTGAGCGTTCAGTATCTCCCCGACATTCTCGTTGTTGGGAGCAATGACTACCTTACCATCAGTATCCATCAAGTAAAGGCGCCGGATGCGTTCATCCTTACTGATATCATCAAATGTGGTCTGGAGCCGAGCGAAGTCTGAAAGGAGCATATCCTGCTGCAGAATATTTTCGATGACCTGCCCGGTCTGCGAGGCTAGGAGAGACATATTTTTGAGGTTTCGCTCTCGATGGCGGAAGTACTCAACAGCGGTTGAAACCCCCATGATCATCAAGATGGGTATCAGAATCGTAAGCGTCCCTCTGACCCGCAAACTGGTGAAAAAAGGTTGAGGGTCATAGGGCTTCTCATGCCGCCGGTACTGCCTCGGCGTGAGCTTCACTCCAGTCATGGGGTTTTGTTCTTCTTGCATCTTCCTCGCGTGGTGCCTAAAGTGTCAATGGTCAAGCGGATCGATGGTTTCAATTTTGCCACAAGTTCCCCCTTTTTTGGTAACAAAAACCATCCGGTGAGCATGACTATGTTGGGTCTATATGAAATGAATACGTTAGAGCTCCCTAACCGATTCTCACCCTCCCATTCCCTGAGATTCATTCTCCATTAATCTAATTGCGTAAAAATCCACTATGGGGGTCCCTCATGCTGGATCATGGCTGATGCCAGGGAAAACAGGTGACATTTATCTATAATTGACGCAAGGCAAGAATGATAGAATTTTGAATTGTTGTCGGCATACGTTGATTGGATTGGTTCTAATTTTGTTGATTTTAAGGAGGTCGTCGTTATGGCAGATGAAAGCAAAGCTTTGAGGTCTAACGGGAATTCGAGCGGTCGGTCTAAGTTTCTAATCGGTGGTTTACTCATTACGGCCGCAGTCGTCTACCTGATTGCCTCCTCGACCAGCTTAGCAGCCCAGTATTATCTAACCATCGATGAATTAATTGTCCGGGGCGAATCGGTGGGCGATCGCAANNTTCACGATGGCTCACATGCCTGCCGATCTGGACGAGATTCAGGACGCAGGAGGCTTGGCGCAGGTGCTCCGCCAGGCGGTCACCGATCCGACGGCCGCTCGTCTGCAAGTGGAGTACATTGGCCCAAAACCTGATCTGCTCCGTCATGAGGCGCAGGCGATCGTCACCGGTCAAATGGGCGAAGACGGAGTGTTCTATGCTGATGAGCTATTGCTGAAGTGCCCAACGCGGTACGAGGACGAAATCCCGCTCCAAATCGAAGAAGGTTGATCGTAATGCTTTTAAGACGCACGCTCGTCGAACATTGGAGCCCACGCACAAGTTTATGCCGATTGGGCTCTTTATTCGTTGCGACTAGTCTTCTCATCCATGTGGAGGCGTAAACGTTGGTAGCAAACCTGGGATACATCTCACTATTAATCGCACTGTTAGCAGCTGTGTACGGCGCGATTGCAGCAGCTTACGGGGCAAGGCGAAATAACCAAGCTTTTGTCGAGAGCGCACGGCACGCCATGTTGCTCACATGGCCTTTGATCACCATCTCATCGCTGGCGATCATATGGTTACTCGTCGACGGGCAATATCAAGTCCAATATGTGGCCTCTGTGACCAGCAATACGATGCCGACGTACCTGAAAATCACGGCGTTGTGGGGCGGGCAAGAAGGCTCTCTAGTGTTCTGGTCCTGGCTGATGGCCGCATTCGCCTCCGCTGTCAGCTTGCGTAAATGGGATCGTGATCGAGAGCTCTTACCGTGGGTGGTGGTCGTGGCGATGGTCACGCTAGCTTTTTTCCTTTCTCTGGTGATCTTTATCGAAAATCCCTTCGAACGGTTGTGGTTGACTCCCACAGGTGAGCAAGTGACGGCCATGATACAACCAAGGGGATCGATGCCTCTGATCCCAGAGGATGGTAGGGGGTTGAATCCTTTGCTGCGCCATCCTGGCATGATCATCCACCCGCCGATGCTCTACCTGGGCTTTGTCTCCTTTGTCATCCCGTACGCGTTCGCCATGGCCGCGTTGATCACAGGGCGAAGTGACGACCGTTGGATTCGCATCACGCGGCGCTGGACACTTGTCGCCTGGCTATTTTTGTCATTGGGACTGATCTTGGGCGGTCGCTGGGCCTACGATGTGCTGGGGTGGGGCGGGTATTGGGGTTGGGATCCTGTGGAGATCGCCGCCTTCATGCCCTGGCTCACGGGCACAGCCTTCTTGCACTCGGTGATGGTTCAGGAGAAGAGGGGCATGCTCAAGCAATGGAACATGGTCTTGATCATTCTCACTTATGCCCTGGTGGTCTTCGGTACATTCCTGACCCGCTCTGGGGTGCTCTCGTCGGTGCATGCCTTCGCACAGTCGGCGATCGGCCCGATGTTCTTCGCCTTCATCGGCATCACACTCATCGCCTCCCTCTCTCTGCTTATTCAGCGTTGGGAGACACTTCAAGGGGAGAATCACCTTTCATCGCGGCTTTCGCGTGAATCTCTTTTCCTGTTGAACAATTTTCTCTTTATCAGCATTACCGTGGTGTGTTTCTGGGGCGTCATCTATCCCCTGATCTCCGAGCTCTTTACGGGGACAAAGGTGACCGTAGGGCCACCGTTCTATGAGCGTGCCACGGCTCCGCTGTGGATTGGGTTGCTGGTGCTCATGGGTGTGGCACCGCTGTCGGCTTATGGGCGAAGTTCAGCAAAGACGCTCGGACGGTCAATTTGGGAGCCAACCGTAATCTCACTCTTGGTGCCTGTCGGCTTGATCGTTCAGGGGATGCGGAACCCTGCTGCCTGGATAGGATACTGGGCACTCGCCTTCGTCGTTGCAGTGACGGTTTATGAATTCTGGCGGGGGACAAGGGCGAGGAGCCGCCGGCATGGCGAGAATTTCGTTCACGCCATCTGGCGACTGGCCGGACGCAACCGCCGTCGCTACGGTGGTTACATTATCCACCTCGGCGTGGTGCTCATGGGGCTGGGCATCATCGGCATCGAGATGTTTCAGACCGAAACTCAAGGTACACTGGCTGCTGGGGAACAGATCAGGCTTGGTCGTTACTCCTTGACCTATGATTCATTGACCCATTTCGACGTTCAGGATGGTCGCAATGTGGCGCGTGCCGTCGTTTCCGTCCACAAAGATGGCACCTTCGTGGAGGAGCTATATCCGCGCCAGGATTTTTACTTCGACTCACAGCAACGGATGACCATTCCGGGTGTAAGGTCCACCCTGGAGGACGACTTCTACGTCCTTTTGGTCGGTTGGGAACCAATCGCGCTGGATGGTGCCACCTTCAAGATTTATCACAACCCTCTGGTGAACTTCCTTTGGTTAGGTGGAGCGGTGTTCATCCTGGGTACGATGGTGGCCGCCTGGCCCGGCCGTGATCCCGATGCTGTACGACAAAAGGCATCTGTTCGCACTGTGGATGCACGAGCATGAATCAGGGAAGGATGCGATGCGTAGGATGAGCTTCAGGTTACTCTTTGTGTTCATCGTGCTTGCTATGCTGCTCACACCCAGCATCGTTCGTGCTCAGGAGAATCAACCCACCGATGATGAGGTCAACGCCATCGCCAAGAAGCTGTATTGTCCGGTGTGTGAAAACATCCCACTCGATGCCTGCGGAACCCAGGCATGCATCGACTGGCGGGCGGAAATAAGGAAGAAGCTTGCGGAAGGGTGGAGCGAAGAGGAAATCATCCAATATTTCGTCGACCAGCACGGGGCACAGGTTTTGTCGACACCACCACCAGAAGGTTTGAACTTACTGGTTTACATCATCCCACCTGTGGTTTTCATCGTGGGGGCGGTGATCCTTCTGCGTGTTCTTCGAAGTTGGCGTCGAGAAACTGTCGCCGTAGAGGCGTCATCTCAATTGCTTGTTGAAGAGGATCCTTATGTGGCACGCCTGGAGGATGAACTTCAGCGGCGAATGGGTGACTCCTAGTGCAGATGCTAGGTGGTTCCGTATGGCGGGACGTGGATTACCATTACTCATCATGAGGTAGATAATCATGGCGGAAGAGACGCTGGAGGACACTGATCCCAGATCTGCGAATCGAAATTGGTGGGTGATCTTGGTGTGGGTTTTTATTTTTGGTCTTCTCGCGTTGCTTGCATTCGGTCTGGTTCAAGCAAACCGTGGGCCGATGCAGGTAGGTCTGGATGCCCCGGACTTCGTGTTGAACACGTTCGATGGACAACGTATCGATACCTCTGAGCTGCGTGGTCAGGTCATCTTGGTTAATGTTTGGGCTTCTTGGTGCGTGACGTGTAGGGATGAGGCCAGGGAGTTGGAACAAGCCTATCAAACTTTCAAGGATCAAGGCGTGGTTTTTTTGGGAGTAGACTGGTCGGACACTGAGACGAAAGCGCTCGCATATCTTGATGAATTCGGCATCACATACCCCAACGGTCCCGATCTGGGAGGGCGCATTCACAAGGCTTATCGGGTGACGGGTGTTCCGGAGTCGTTTGTCATTGGGCCGGATGGCAGTGTATCCAGCATCAAGATCGGTCCCTATTCCTCCCTTTCGGAAATCCATGAAGCCATAGAACGTGCGTTGGGGCAATAAGCGGATGGTCGTTCTTTTATTTTCAACCTTCCAGAGCTAGTGGAAAAGCTCTTGGTTTATCGTGTGCTACCTGGAGTGAAGCGATGGATATCGGATTGATCTTGATTGGTCTCGCCTTGGCTATATTCACAGGGGTTTTCATCGCCCGTCCACTTGTCGATCGAAGAGGGCTTTCGCTGACTGCGTCAGAGCGCCACCTCTCTACACTCCAGGCAGAACGTGATCGCGTTTTGGCGGCGATCGAGGAATTAGAAATGGATCATGCCATGGGTAAGATCCATTTTGAGGATTATCAACAACAAAGAAATGAGTGGGTACAACGGGGGGTCGAGGTCCTACGGGCGATGGACGATTATGAAGGATCCTCGTCCGCTGAGGATCTTGAAGTTTATCATCATGGCACGATCGAGGCGGAGCTTGAGGCAGCAGTCGCTCGGTTGCGCAGCGACCGCGCCGAACGCTCACATCGCTATTGCGGCTCGTGCGGGGCTGAGATTGTCATGGGCGACCGCTTCTGTACTCAGTGCGGAACTGCGCTAGCGGTTGAGGAGATCGAAGGTTGAGCAAAGCTTGGCTTGTGCTCGCGGGGGCTACGCTTGTGCTTACCGGTTGCTCGTTAGCGGGAGACGTTACACCTCCTCCTGCGTTGGCTACGGAGCAGGCAATTCATCCGTCAAGCACTGCCTCTGTTACCCCACAGCAGCAAGAACCATCGGCCTCTTCTACACAAGCTTCGGGGAGACCTCAAGAGCAGCCCCTTTCCTTGGACGTCCCGGATAGTCAACCAGATCTTGTCAATGGGGAACGGATCTATGCTGAGAAGTGCGCCGACTGTCATGGTCCCAGCGGATTGGGTGACGGCGCAATGGCTTCTAACCTCGACGTGCCACCCCCTTCTTTGGGGGATCCATTGAGCGGCAGAAAGGCCACACTCTCCGATTGGTACACCGTGGTTACCGTAGGGCGGATGGAGCGTTTCATGCCGCCGTTCAGCAGTCTGAGTGACAGCGAACGCTTCGACGTGGCCGCCTACGCACTCACTTTAAGCATCCCGGAAGATGATCTGGTGCGCGGTGAGCGGGTTTATCTCGAGCAATGCGCCAACTGTCATGGAGTGAGCGGTGTTGGGGGGGAAGGAATTCCGAATTTGGCCAACGTGTCATCCGCGGCGCAACGCTCGGCGGAAGATGGATTTGCGGCCATCACCAATGGAGTAGGCCAGATGCCTGCGTACGCAGACGTTCTTAGCGCAGCAGACCGTTGGGCCGCGGCTCGGTACGCTCAGACATTGAGTTTTATCCCCTTCCTGAAGGAAGGACTAGCGTCGCAACCTTCACAATCGATAGGGACAATACAAGGTCATATTGTGAACGCCACCATTGGGGAGACCGTTCCTGAGGGTCTGGAGGTCACATTGGTTGCGATCGACGCACAGGCTGTTACGTTTTCCACGACGACTTCTGTAGATGACTTTGGGGACTTCACATTTGAAGATCTCGAGTTACAGCAAGACCGCATCTATGTTGCATATGTAGACTTCCAGGGTGTGCGTTATGTGTCGGAAGGTGTTCGCCTTCGGGAAGGGGCCTCCGTTGCTAATCTCCCGTTGAGTGTTTATGAATCGACGTCGGACACTTCCGAATTGCGGGTTGAAAGGTTGCATCTAATCTATAACCTCATTGATGATGGACTGGCGGAGATCACAGAGATCTGGTTGCTGCGTGGACCGGACAATCGCACGATTGCAGGTGCCGACGGCAGCGGATTGCTTGAAGTCTTCTTACCTGCCGGATTTGATAACTTGAGTTTCAGCGATGTCACCAACGCCTCGAGCCGCTATCGATTAACTGAAGTGGGATTCCTGGATCTGGCACCCATTCAACCTGGGGAACCTGCGGAACTGGTATTCAGTTTTACACTGCCATTCTCACGCCAACTCGATTTTGCACAACGCATGAACTACCCAGTCGATGCAGTCGTAATCCTGCTTGCGGAGGGCGCATCGGATGTCAAGGCGGAGAATTTACAAGATTTAGGCGTGCAGGACATGGGCGGGGTGAGAATGCGGAACTACGCCATGGGCGCTCTTGCAGCGGGGGATGTTTTGAGACTCAATTTTTCTAGCAGCAGTTTGGTATTTAGAGATCCGTCTTCCCTCATGAATGCTATCCTCGGAGCGAGCGTCTTGGGCGTCGTGCTACTGGGTGTTGGATACTGGTGGTCGCGTCGTGGGAGAATGGGGAGGGAACCCGCTGTAGCGAGCGATGCGCATCCGAGTCTCCGCTCGCTTCTGCAGGCCATTGCTGCTCTGGACGATGAGTTCGAGGCCGGGAGTCTTTCCGAGGCGGAATATCGCCCTCGACGAGAGGCGTTGAAACGCAAAGCGCTGGCCGCCATGCGGAGTGCGGATGATTGAGGTACGGCAGTTGGTTAAGACCTTTGGCCTCAAGCCGGTGCTACGCGGGCTTGATTTTTTCGTGGCGCGCGGCGAATTTGTCGCCTTGGTTGGGCCCAACGGGGCGGGGAAGACCACCTTCTTACGAATTCTGGCTTCGCTTTCTCGACCGAATATGGGTGAGGTGCGTGTAAACGGTTTCCGGCTGCCCGGGCAGGCTGCCGCTGTTCGCAGGCGCTTAGGTGTGCTGTCGCATCAGCCTCTACTCTACGCGGATCTCACGGCGGAAGAGAATTTACGCTTTTTCGGGAAAATGTACGCTGTACCGGCGATGAGCGAGCGAATCGATTACGTGCTGCAGATGGTCGGTTTGCACAAGCGCCGGCGAGACCTGGTACGAGGTTTCTCGCGTGGGATGCAGCAGCGCTTAGCGATCGGCCGATCGATTCTACACGATCCCGAGTTGTTGCTTTTCGACGAGCCTCATACGGGTCTCGATCAGGTGGCTGCCGCGATGCTCGACGATCTCCTTCGTGAAGTCGCCACTCGTGGGCGTACGATCGTGATGACTTCCCACGATCTCAGCCGAGCTGCTGACTTGGGAACGCGAATCGATATTCTCTCGAAGGGGAGAATTGCGGCATCCAAAGCCCGAGACGAAATCGACCCAAGAGAATTATCGACCTTCTATCATTCGGTGACTCATGCCTGACGCACTACCCGTTGAGCAAACTCGGCCGGCGCGAGGCGGTCTGAGCATCCGACTGCGAGAATACCTAAGAGCTATTGGCGCAGTGATCTGGAAGGATCTGGTTGCGGAATGGCGTAGTCGTGAGATGATGAGCGCCATGTTGGTCTTCGCAGTGTTGGTCATTTTGATCTTCAACTTTGCCCTCGAGCTTGATATACGCACTCGAGAGACGGTCACATCAGGGGTTTTATGGGTGACGTTTATTTTCGCCGGCACGTTGGGCTTGAACCGCTCGATGGCAATCGAGAAGGACCGTGGGTGTCTGGATGGGCTTTTGCTTGCGCCAGTAGATCGCAGCGCCTTGTATTTTGGCAAGATGTTCGGGAATATTATCTTCATGCTGATCGTTGAGGCGGTGGTGCTACCACTATACAGCGCCCTTTACAACATCAACCTATTTCAACCGGGATTGCTGATTGCGATCCTGCTGGGTTCCTGGGGTTATGTCGCTGTGGGTACTCTCCTGGCGTCGATGGCTGTGCAAACGCGCACGCGCGACATTCTCCTTCCGATCTTGCTCTTTCCCGTTGCACTGCCCGTTCTGATACCGGCCTTGAAGGCAAGCAACGGTTTCTTGCAAGGCTTCGACATGGTGGATATCCGACCGTGGTTGAATCTCTTGATCGTGTACGACATCGTGTTTACTGCGGTAGCGTTTATGGTTTTTGATTATGTAGTGGAAGAATAGGACCAGGAAGTACATACGGTCAGGGACCAGGGATCAGGAAGAACATGGGGAACTGGAGGGATGGGTCGAGATTTAGGAGCAGGTCGGCTACTTGATACCTGATCCCTGATACCTAATCCCTATTCCTGGAGTATTTTTCACATCTTAGGAGGAAGGTCTATGGAAGCGATGCCAAGGACCCTTAAAGTCCTGAACTGGGTGACCGGTGCACTTTTCGTCGTTGCACTGTACATGGTGTTGTTTTTCGCGCCTCGTGAGGCCGTGATGGGTGATGTACAGCGGGTGTTTTATTTCCACGTAGCTGCCGGATGGGTAGGAGCACTGGCATTCCTTGTCGCCGCGGTCGCGGGAGTACTTTATCTCGTGCGCAGCGAACGTCGTTGGGACCTCGTCTCACTGGCGTCGGTTGAAATCGGTGTCGTTTTCACCTTCATCAATATCGTCACGGGTTCGATTTGGGCTCGACCGATTTGGAACACGTGGTGGACGTGGGATCCACGCTTGGTGACGGCAACGGTCATGGAATTGATCTACATCGCATATCTGATGCTGCGTCAGGGTGTGGAAGATCCCGATCGACGGGCGCGCTTCGGTGCCATATACAGCATCCTGGGTTTCCTGAGTGTGCCGCTTACCTTTTTATCGATTCGTATCTTTCGCACCATCCATCCTGTTGTCATCGGCAGCGGCGATCCTGATGCCTTGGGCGCGTTCGATATGAGCCCCAAGATGCGGGTGGCGTTCTTTTTCAGCCTGTTCACTTTCACCTTTGTTTACGCCACATTGCTATGGCACCGCCTGCGGCTTCAGCGTTTATCGGAGAAGGTCGACCAGTGGAAAATGAAATTGCTTTCGAGTTCGTCAGGACTGTAGGATTCTCAACTCGGTAATTCCTCGCATGGGAGTGTAAGAACATGTTGCTTATCGATGCCCCTGCTGATACCTTCAATTTTATGGTGCTTGGTTTTGCAGTCATCCTAGGCACAATGGCGCTGTTTATTATCAGCCTCGTGGTGCGTTTTCGTAATTTTCAGCGCGACCTTGATTTGCTAGGGGAAATTGAAGCCGAAGAGGGTGATGTCGTCGGTTCGTCTAATTGAAACCCACTCGTCGTGAGCGTGCGAGTGGGAATTCTAGGCGAGGTTGATCATATAAAGTGATGATCTGAATGGCTTACGTTGGTGGGTAGGGGAGAAGCATTTGCCCATTCTGCATTGTCAACTTTGCCTCCAAGTGCTGCAAATGTTTCGCCCCTACAGTCCGGGGTGTAAAAAACCTGCATTGAGAAGAGGGTGGATCGAGTGTCCACCCTCCATTGTTTTCGAAGTATCTGAGAGCGGAGAGGCGTTGATCGATGGACCATCTAGGCAGTTAGGAGGCGCTCGAGAGCTGCTTTCGATTTCTTTTCGACGTCAGCGTGCAGGCTGTTACCGTGAGCATCCATTGTGACCACGGCGGGGAAATCTACCACTTCAATCACCCACATGGCTTCCGGCACGCCAAATTCGAGCTTGTATACCCTGGTAACGTGCCGGACCGACTGAGCGATGAGCGAGGCTGCCCCTCCGATCGCATGCAAGTATACAGCGGGGACCTCCTGGCAGGCGGCGAGCGTCTTAGGGCCCATGCCTCCTTTACCGATCACCGCCTTGAGGTTGAAGTGCTGCATCACGTCGCCCTGATAGGGCTCTTCGCGGATGCTGGTCGTCGGACCGGCAGCCACGAAGCGGTAGTCACCCGAGTCCAGGCCTGCCACCACGGGGCCGCAATGATAGATAGCGCTACCATTGAGCAATGGCTCGATGGCCTCATAGACCTCAAGATCATCGTCCTGCGGCTGGCGGGTTTTCTTGATAAACGTCTCAATCATCCATTTATGTACCGTGTCGCGGCCGGTGATTAAGACGCCAGTGAGGGACACCGGATCGCCGACGTTAAGATTGCGAATAGCTTCGTCCGTAATGGGAATGTTAAGGCTTATCATGTTGTGCGCTCCTACTCGTAGATCACCTCTTCTCCGCTGACAATCATACGACGACGGCGATGAGCCCAACACATGTAGGATACGGAGACGAAGTAGCTGGCAGGAAGGCGGTGCATCCCGGTGATCTTCACTCCCAGCACGGTCGTCTCACCACCGAAGCCCATTGGGCCGATCCCCAATTGATTAGCATCTTCAGTCAAACGTTGCTCCAGAGTATCCAGCTTGGAATCCGGGTTCGGCGCTTCCATTTTTCGGAGGAGCGCTTCTTTGGAGCCGTAGTAGGACGAACCCCGATCACCGCCGATTGCAATCCCCAAAATACCTGGCGCGCAGCCCTTGCCCTGCGCTTTGTAAACCGCATCCAGGGCGACCTTATGCACGCCTTCCATGTCTCGCCCCGCGCCCAATGGGGCGTAGGGCATGGCGTATTGGGCTCCGACATTCTCGCAACCGCCACCCTTGAGCATGAGATCGACGATGATTTCGTCGCCTTCGATTTCCTCAAAGTGGATGAATGGGAAGGCGTCGCCCCCCAGGTTGTTCCCACTATTCAAGCCGCTAACCGCATCAACAGCATTAGGGCGCAGATATGTGCGTGCAGTGGATGCAGACACGGCGTTGCGGACCTGCTCGCGGATTGCGCGTGTACTCCACCCTGTCGGATGTTTAATGTAGAAGATTGGCGTGCCCGTGTCTTGACAAACGGGGGTGGAATTCTCGCGCGCAAGCGAAACGTTTTCCAGGACGCTCTCCAGGGCGCCCCTTGCGGCTGAACCAGGTGCCTCGCGATCACGCGCCTCGATGAGGGTGCGCTCAACATCCGGGGAAAGGTCAGTTGCCGTCAAGCGGACCAATTCGATTAACGCTTCGGTGAGATCTTGCATGGGATTTCCCTCCTGCGCTGTCTCCCGCATCTCAATTTTAAAAGAACTGTATTGTGAGAATGGGCCTCTCGATTCTAAATCTTCCAACCTAAGGCGTTGCGAGTGTAGTGATGAATGGCCGCGATTCGGCTGTCGGGTATCGTGGTTGATTGCATCCACGTTCCCGGTAGCTTCAAGATTCCGGGAATGTGCGTTATTTACGCAGCTCTTCGAGAATAAACCTGGCTTGCTCGGCGAGAATTGGTTCGAGCCCCATCTCCAAGGAGGTTTCCAATTCGGTGATGGCTATATCGGTTTGCTCGGTCTCGATATGGATCAGCCCTCGCCAGTAGTGGGCGTAGGCGTCAAACGCTTCGACGGTATCGATTTCGAGTGCCTGATCGATGTGCGCCAGCGCCTGAGTAAAATCATCCCTTTCGAAATACAGGAGGCTCAGCATAAGATGTGCTTCGGCGAATTCAGGATCCAGCGCCAGGGTTTTCTCGAATGCGGCCTGCGCATCGTCTATCCGGGATAAGTTGAGCAGGATATAACCCTTAAAGAGATGACCCTCAGGGAGAGCTGGATCGAGTCGTAAAGCTTCGTCCACTTCTTCGAGGCCGCGCTGGTAAAGACCATACTCGTTGTAGACGTTTCCCAACCAGGCGTGGGCGGTGGCGAGATCGGGATCATGCTGAATTGCATTCTCAAACGCAACCTTTGCCTCTTCTAAGCGTCTTGTTTCGTAATAGGCTACACCCAAGGTATGATACGCCAAGGCGTAGTCCGGTTGGATTCGTATGGCTTGCTCAAATTCAGCGATGCTCTCTTCGAGATCCCCTTCCTGGACGAGGGAAACGCCCCGATCGAAGTGGAACTTGGCGGAGGCTCCACCTGGCGTTGGCAGCACTCCGGAAACCGCGCTTACCCAGAGCACCAGAAGCAAACCCCCAAGCCCAGCGGCGAGCAGTGGAATCCGGTTGTCCTCATGGATAAGGTGCCGAAATCGTGCCGCGGCGGGGATCGGACGTCGAACGAGTGCCCAACCCTCATACACAGCCAGGGCATAGAAGAGCAAATCGATCGCCTCGAATTGGTAAATGTATTCTGAAGCGGGATTACCGAAGATTAAGAACTCGCCGAATACGATGCTGACCCCCGAAAGTAAAGCACCGAGCGCAGCGTAGCGGTTGTCCTTGTTCCCGCCAGCGATAAAGTTGACGACCACCCCCATGGCCAGCCCGATTAACAGGGCCGCCATGGCATATTTCGTCTCTGTTGCCATAACGACCATCGACCAGATATGACCAAGGAGCAATGCGACGATCATTCCATAAACCGCGGCCAGCCCAAAACGCTCTATCGAGAATGGAGGAGGTGGTTCAACCATGTCCTCGGACGTTGGTGGGGTGAGGATCCTTGATTCGGGATCGATCCAGCTTCTGAGTTTTTGCACCATTTGGTGAGCGTCGTTCACTTTTGGGCCGAATTGCATCGAGACCGTCTCTCCCACAGAGGTGGAAATTTCTACGAAATGTGAACTTCCGGTCCAATATGCTTTGTAAGCAACGTCCTGGATATCTGAGATGTTTACCACGGTCTCACGCTTGCGCGGCCATCGGCTAAACCCGATCAACTGCTGCCTGGTCAATACCATCCGGGACATTTGTTTTTCGAAAATGACCTTGATGGTAAGAGGCAGTGCCACACTCGATATGAGCGCTGGGACCAAGCAGATTAATACTGAACCCAAGGTGAAGGGAACATCTTGACCTATCAAACCTAACAGAAGTATCAATAAGCCCCCAACGATCATCATGAGTATCATCGTCAGTCGGAGGAGGCGCATGCCCCCCGAAGAGCTTATGGTCATACGAGATGCGCTTTGCTCCTCGAGGGTGGGATTGGCAATGGACCATTTCGACACCATTCACCTCCTTTGCATCTGTTCGCGAAGGGTGTGAGTATCTTAGCTCGAAAGAAATGAATTCGAAAGCGGTTTTACGCGCGGTCTCAAAGAGCGGCTGAGCAAAGGTTAGCGTTTAAGAGAGTAGATGTGAGATATTTTTTGGGGATCACTTTTTCTCACCGTGATTGTCACGGACGATCACGGTTGAGAGATTACTACTGGCTAGAAGTTTTGGCGCTATGCGGCCGAGAAGTAAAGTATCGATGCGGGCGCGAGATTGTGGTGCGCCAATCACGACGAGGTCGTGTGTCTCCACTTCGCATGATCGCAGGATCTCCTCAATAACCATGCCATGACGGAATTCCAAGTTTGCTTCGACACTCGCTGCTTCAGCCATGTTGGCGATCTTCTTGAGATGGTGAGCCAGTGGATGATCTCGTGCGAGCACTTCCGACAGCCCCTCATCGAGGGCGGGAAGACCGGTATACATCGCAGGCGCGCTGGAGACCACGTGAAGAAATGTCACGTGGGCATCGGTTGCCTGCGCCAAGCGGATCCCCCACGTGATAGGGGCGAAGGAGGCGGTGTGACCGCCGGTACAGATAAGGAATTGACGGATTTTTTCCGGCGGATTGCGAACGAGGAGAACGGACGTATTCGCCCGAACGGCCAGGTCTCTGCTGAGGGGTGAGACGGGCAAGTGGCTTTCCCGCTCGGAGGTACCCAGAATAAGCAATTGATAAGGTCGGCTGTCTAGTTCGCGAAGGATTTCGATCTTGGCGCTGCCCTCTGCTGTACGACATTCCACGGTCTCCCATTCGAGGGCTTCACATGCCGCGGCTAACAATTGTTCTGCGTGTTGGGGGTCTGCTTCGGGTGGTGAAACGTGCAGGAGAACGGGATCGAGCATCAGAGCTCGGGAGATCGACTCCGCGAAGCTCAGAGCTTGATGATCCAGAGGTCGATCTCCGATACATATCAACGCGTAGCTATTATTTTGAGGCTTGGATGAGCGGTCCATGTATCCTCCATGTTATCCCAGAATACGCAATAAAACCAATACGGCGGCCACAATCGGTAGGATGGAGAAGAGCAATCGCATGGAAGGTCCCGAAACGTAGCGTGTTCCGGCGGCACCGATCTGCGCTCCGATCGCGGCACCGGTTTGCATCGTCAACGCAATGAGGATATCGACATTTCCTTTTAAAGCATGACTGATGGTCCCAAAGCCCGCTGAGATCGCGATTTCAAACAGATCGGTCCCTACAGCCACATGTGTCGGGATGCCTAACACGTAGATCATGAGCGGCATACGTAAGAATCCACCACCAACTCCAAGCAGACCAGCCAGCAAGCCCGTGACGGCGCCAACAAAGATGATCGCCCAGATGGAGACCTCTTCAACCCCAGAGACAGGCAAGCGTACGAGGGGTGGAAGGCGGAACAGACGGGACCGTACAAGTAGGCTATTCACACTGATTACATCCTGAGATGCGAGTCGCTCCGTTTGCCTCACCCGCATCGCCCGGAGACTCTCCCAGGCCGTAAAAAGGCCGATTGCGGTCAATATGATCACGTAAGAAAAACCGACAACCTCTTCCGTGTTGCCGACGGATTTGAGATGCTCAATGATTTGGGCGCCGATTTCAACGCCCGGAATGGTTCCCAAAATCATCAAAACCGCCAATCTCATATCGACATGCCCCATGGCCCTATGGACCCTACCTGCAACGATCGACTTCCCGGTCATATGCGCCAGGTCGGTTCCTACGACGAAGTTGATTGGCACACCAGCCCAAAACATCAGCGGACCGGCGATGAAACCTCCACCCACACCGAAGAATCCTCCTAACACGCCGACGAAGAAACCAGTACCAGCAAGCACGAATGGATTGATTATCACCTGCGCGATCGGGAACTCCATCTCTAGCTACCTCAGCCCGATTCTACGTAAGAGCCAGGATGTAAACATTTCCAGCAAGACTCCCTGCGCTATGATCGCGATCGTAGATGCTGTGGCATACAGGGGTGGATTCTCGTAATAGAGTTGCAGCAATGGCTCCTTGGCATAGCGAAGAGCGAGGAAGAAATAGACGGTGACGAGTGGTCCGTAGATAGAGAGCTCGATAGCCAGGCTCCGCATCAAGGGTCCGAAGGATGGGTCTACTCTTCGAGCTGGATCTTTTGTGGTTGACATGGACATTTCCTCGATGGCATGTAACAAAGGATTTTCGATTGAGACTTTGTTAGATTATAAATTCAATTTGAGCCCCGTGTCTCTGTGATGCTGCGGTGTGCACGGGTAAATCCGGTAAAAACTCGCTAGACCACCCATTTAAATGAGTGCAGTGTATGTTTGTGAAATGGGTGTGAAATCATGTTACACTGCTTTCGCCATGGATGTAAAGTCCTTCGAAACGTTGGAATTATCCGTTGTTCTTGAAAGGGTGGCAGAGTTTACAGCTTTTTCGGCCTCAAAAACCTTGGCGCGATCGTTAACCCCGTCGAGCGATTTGGAACAGGTGCAACAGTGGCAAGCTGCCACCACGGAAGCGTGCAAGTTGCTGAGCGTGAGGACTGATCTGACCGTCGGTGGCGCTCGCGACGTCCGCACCCAGGTCCGGGCGGCCGCTCGTGGCGCTGTGTTGGAACCCATCGATCTCCTCGATCTGAAGAGCACACTGATCGCAGCGCGAACGCTCCGCCGCCAGCTTGAAAAAACCGGTGGTGATTTCCCGACGCTTACAAGGATGTCACTTGATCTACGGCCTCTGCCAAATCTCATCGATTCTATTTCCAAAACACTCGATGAGCGTGGGGAAGTGCAAGACAGCGCCTCGGAGAAACTGACGACAATCAGGCGCGACATGCGGATTGCGCACGATCGCTTAACAAGCAAGCTCGAGCGCATGTTGAGTGATCCCAAGATTGCGCCTCTGCTTCAAGAGCCCATCATTACGCAGCGCGAAGGTCGTTTTGTCATTCCTTTGAGGGCGGATTTCAAAGGCCGTGTAGAAGCTGTGGTACACGATCAATCCGCGTCCGGTGCGACGTTGTTCATCGAACCGTTGCAGGTGGTTGATCTCAACAACCAGGTGCGAGAACTACGACTTGCGGAGCGGGATGAGATTCGACGTATCCTGGCTGATCTCTCCCAGCGTATTGGAGAACAGGTGGAAGCCATCGAAGAGAGCGTCGAGGCCCTCGCCAACCTCGATCTAGCTTTCGCCAAAGCCCGCTACGCAGACTCCATCAAAGCCGATGAACCTATTCTGAAAGCCATAGAGATCCGCGAGGACTCTCAACATCCGGGCTCGACACTGCGGTTGTTGGACGCCCGACATCCACTCCTGGACTCCGAGACCGTGGTCCCCGTCGACCTGGTACTGGATGCAGAGACTTATGCCCTCGTAGTCACCGGGCCGAACACTGGAGGTAAGACGGTGTCGCTCAAAACCGCCGGGTTGCTTGCCTTGATGGCGCAATGTGGATTACACATTCCGGCGACTTCCGGTTCAGAGCTATCCGTGTTCGATGCGATATACGCCGACATAGGTGATGAACAGTCGATCGAACAATCGCTCTCGACATTTTCTTCTCACATCTCAAACATCATCAACATACTTGAACGTGCGACCTCGAAATCTCTGGTGCTCCTCGATGAGCTAGGCGCTGGTACGGATCCTCAGGAAGGTGCTGCTCTCGCTCGTGCGATACTGGGAACTTTGCTTGATCGATCGATCACCACAATCGTCGCGACCCATTATCCCGAGATGAAAACTTTTGCCCACGCCACCGCCGGCGTGTGTAATGCAAGCGTCGAATTCGACATGGAGAGTCTGCGACCTACCTATCATCTCACGATTGGGTTACCAGGTCGTTCGAATGCGCTCGCCATCGCGCAACGCCTGGGCCTTGAAGATGAAATTGTTGAGCGAGCGCGAACGATGGTGACACCAGAAGATCTTCGCGCTGAGAGCCTACTGGATGAGATCCACCAACAACGGGATCTTGCGCGCAGGGAGCGCGTGGAGAGCGAAGCGGCTCGGATGCGGGCACAGTCTCATGAGGTAGAGTTGTCGAGACGTCTGGAGGAGATTGAAGACGAGCGAAGGGCGTTGCTAGAGGCTGCCCGCCGAGAGGCAGAGCAAGAGCTTGAGACGTTTCGGCGCGAGTTGCGAGTACTGCGTAAAAAGTTGAATGCCGCTCGGCTGCCGTTAGAAGAGCTGAAGACCCTGGAGATCAAAGCCGAAGCGATGGAGGGGGGGATTGTCGAGCCCCTCGTTCCGACAGATGCGGATCTTAAACAATCCACTGGCACGTTTCAACCTGGTGACGAGGTGCATTTGCGGACTATAAACGCAACAGGAGTGATCACCGCTCTCGATCAGGATCAAGCTGAGGTGCAAGTCGGCAGGCTGCGTGTCCGCGCTCGCTTAGATGAGCTGATTTCTACTGGAGACCTTATGATGGATGAAGTCCCCAAGCGGGAAAAAGGCCATCTGACCAGCTCGAGACATCGGAGCGGTCCCTCGGTGGCAGAGCACCCGCCGATCGAGTTGGATTTGCGTGGACGAACGGTTGATGAAGCGCTTGATGAGCTTGAGCGCCGCTTGGACGCCGCTTACCTAGCAGCGATGCCGTTCGTACGCATCATCCATGGCAAAGGGACGGGGCGTTTGCGGAAGGCGATCCGACAGGCACTGGGCGATAACCCCTATGTTGCTTCATTCGAGCCAGGTCAGCCGGCTGAGGGTGGCGATGGTGTGACCGTGATTCGCTTGGCGCTTGCATGATCTTGGGTTCTTCCCATTCTTCGTCGAATGATATTTTGTAGGGGCGCACGGCCGTGCGCCCCTACCTGTTCACCTTTGGGGGCCAAAGATGCCAGGACGAGGCACACCTATATGCGATTTTGGCTTGGCGCTCGAGGTCGCGTTGTGGCCGTTCTTCATTAGGACTATAATCCTTCCGATTACAGGCACCGTGGGTGTCGAGCAAGTGTCCCAGCGAGAAACGTATCTCAACACGCGGAAGATCAACCCGGCTTGTTTCTGTTCAATTGGGACACGCTACGTTAAAACACACATCGTCGTTCACCGCACCCTGATGAAAAGTAGAGCTAAAGGAGCACCCCGAATGTTTAAACGCGTATTCTCTCTCACTGCGCTGATCGTCATGATGTTTGTCGCACAGGCGTGCAATTTCCCTTCCGCTGATCGAGTGACCGAGACAGTGCCTCCTGATGCACCGTCAAGAACTGAAGCCATAGAAGCCCCCGAGACCGAGGAGCCAGCTCCCCCAGCGGGACCGATGGACTGTGGAGACGATCTAGGTTGTTTCAGCGATGCGGC
>WVZH01000506.1 GCA_011772595.1 Anaerolineales bacterium | reverse complement strand
AGCTGACCTCTGCGAGCTCGTCACGGCCGGTGCCGACGATCACATCCGTGCATCCAAGGGGAGACCATGTCCACCGAAGCCGATAGAGAACTCATCGTCCAAGTCGTTACCTCGGCAATCCAACCTCTTCTCCTAAGGTTGATCGCCCTGGAGTCCTTCCTCTCCGCCAACTGCATCCGTTGGGATGCTCACGGGAACCCGCTCCCCTCTTGTTCTTCTATAGAGAGGATTGCGGAGACACTCGCGATCGAACGACCGACTGAGGACGCGGACCGACCGACAGACGCGTCCTGACGCCCACCGACCGACCGACGGGGGACACGCCCACCCCGCGTCGATCGAGCCGCGTCGAGCCACACAGCGGACCGACAGGACCCACTGACCCACCGACGCGACCGGGGACGCGGGACGCTTCCCCCGAGCTCGGGGGCCCCCCAGCAGTACGGGTGTCGGGACCCCCTGTCCGTCGGGGGTGTCTCCCTGGTGTCGAGGGACGGGGGTAGAGACCCCGGGCCCCGGCTGGGGGGTTTGCCTACGCGGGATCTGGATCCAGGCACGGTCCTTGCGAAGACCGCAGCAAAAGACGGGCCAAGGCATGCCTGCTGCTGCGCCCAAGCCAGCGGGGCTTGCTGGTTCACGGAAAAAGGGGTTTAAGCTGGGGTCTCCGGTGCCTTGTGGTTGGCCCTCCATGGCCAACCACTGCGGCACCTCCGATCCCTAGCATCCCTGCTAGGGACAAGCCCCATCTTAAACCCCTTTTTCCGTGAACCACCGCAGGCATGCCTTGGCCCGTCTTTTGCTTGCGGAAGAGCAAGCACCGTGCCTGGATCCAGATCCACGCTACGGCTAAACCCCCCAGCCGGGGCCCGGGGTCTCTACCCCCGTCCCTCGACACCAGGGAGACACCCCCGACGGACAGGGGGTCCCGACACCCGTACTGCTGGGGGGCCCCCGAGCTCGGGGGAAGCGTCCCGCGTCCCCGGTCGCTTAAACCCCGCCATCGGGGGGTCGCTGTTCGTATTAACGCCGTATCCACCCCCAACAGATACAGATACCGCAAAGAGGGTAGCTTACTTCCCTTGTCCACATTAACGCCGATCGGAATTTTCGACTTGACACGCCCTCGTTAAACCGCCTAGAATGCCCACAGCCGGCCGGAGGGACGCGACAGGTGGGAGCACCTTCGCCAGCGCCGGTCGGTCGCCGGTTCATGCAGCGGGGGTCGGGAGTGTCCCGGATCCAGCGGGGATACCCGGACCGGGAGGCACCCACCCCCGGCTCCCGCTACTTCCAGTGAACTGGCTCCATGCTTCTTACTCCTTCCATTTCCGCCGTACGGACGCACGATGGGCTTCGGAGTGCCCCTGTCCATTCTCGGGGTTACTGTCAAGGGCGACCTTGCCGGTCACACCGTCTACACCGACCGCTACAATCGGAAGGTCTTTTACGTGAAAGCCCCTCCGACGACTCCTCCGACTCCCATGCAGGTCTGCCAACGCCAACGGTTCACTCAAGCCGTGGAGTGTTGGAACACCCTCGCACTTGAGCAAAAGGCCGAGTGGGAACGACTCAGCTTGACTGCCAGCCTTCCCATGACTGGCCACAACGTCTTCATGCACGTTGCCTTGACCGGCGACTTTACTACCCTGGCTACCCTGGAGCGACAAACAGGCATCACCGTAGAAGGTGCTGTGTATATACCCCAATGCGGTGAATCGTCTTCGTCGTCATCCAGTGCATGACTTCCTCCAAACTGTCCCGACGACGAGCAACCATACCCAAGCCGGCCGTTTGCCGGCCTCCGCCTCCCCCTCCTCCTCCTCCTCCTCCTCCTCCGCAATGCCCTCCCACCTCCGTCGGCGGTTGGATCGACGCCAGTTGGGAAGAGGAAGAGGGTACCCAACAGTACTACTCTGGCTACACCGCCCCTGGATTGCCCGTGGGGGAACCAACCTACTGGGAACAGTGGATCGAAGGTTGCCCGGGCCACTACATCCTCATCATGAACATCACCCAAGCCGAGCTCTTGTCCTTGGCGGTCGACATCTGTTCTGCCGCCGGCTACGAAGCCAGCTTCGGCCATTCCAACGTGCCTTTCGACTGGTGTCAAAACAACGACTTCACCTGGTCCACTTGGGAAGAAATCGACCCGCCCGACGCCACCTGCGTCGTGCGTCTCGTCTGGTAAGTCCAATTGGTTTCCGCGTACTCTCTTAGAAAGGAGCTTCACCCATGGCCGTTGTCTCCGGTCCCCTCTTCTCCGTCGACGCTAGGGGAAAGGTGGCTGGTGCCGTCGTCTTCACCCACTGGAAAGGCCGCAACGTCCTCCGACGCTTGGCCGTTCCTGCAAACCCCCGCTCGGTCGGACAACTCTCCGTCCGAGCCATGATGCGGTTCCTCTCCCAGAATTGGTCTGGCCTTACCTCTGCAGAGCAGAACGACTGGTTGACCCGAGCTGCCGCGACCAACATCTCCGCCTTTAACGCCTACTGCAGCTACAATATGGGCCGCTGGGGAACCAACCGTCTTCCCAGTAAGCTCGACCCCGCCGCCGAAGACGACACTGCCGGCGTCATCTCAACCCCCGTCGGCACTGCCGGCTCCCGCTCAGTGTTGGTCGGATGTACCGTCGACACCCTTAACCAGAACTGGGGTCTACTCTTCTTCCGTGGAACGTCAGCTGGCATTGGCGTCACCCGTAATGAGATGGTTCACGCCATGCTCGCTGACTCCGCCGCCGCTTTCACCTGGCTCGACTTTCCTCTAACGGTCGGAACGACCTACTACTATCGCGCCTATGGATTTTCTGAGGCTGGCGTAATCGGGAACGCTCTCGACGAGTGGAGCGCTACCCCGACTGCCTGAACCTAGCCATTCGAACACCCCAACGGGAGGTGCCCCCGTCATGACCAATCCCCAAGATCCAGAGTACTCTTGCCTTCCTTGGGATGGTGGTCCGCCTCGGCTCCTTATCGAGACCATGGCTGACACCCACCTGTGGATTGACACTTGCTCGCATGCCCAGACCTTGGAGGCGTACTCCACCGTGTTCAAATGCACGGTTTGGATTCCCCTCCCCTGCAAGCAGTGGTCCTGCCGATACTGTGCCCAGAAGAAGATTAACCTCCTCGCCCACAAGACCGGCAAGGCCAAGCCTAACCGTCTCCTCACGTTGACGGTCGACCCGGCTAAATGGGACTCTCCACGCGATGCCTTCGATGGTACTCGCCGCAAGGTTCCGGAGCTCTCAAGGAAAATCCGGGCCCGCTACGGAGAGTTCGAATACCTTAGGGTCACCGAACTGTGTAAATCCGGCTGGCCACACTATCATCTGCTCGTCCGCTCTCAGTACATCCCCCAGCCGTACGTCAAGACCCTTTGGCAGCAATTAACGGGTGCGATCATAGTAGACCTGCGACACGTTAAAAACAAGTTCGACACCTTCTACTACCTTGTCAAGTACCTTAGTAAGCTCCATAATCTCAAGTGGACGGAGCGACACGTATCGTACTCAAGGCAGTTCTTCCCTCAGGAAGACGAGACCGAACGATTCGACCTCGGCCTTACCGAAACCAAGGTACTTGAGACGCACCCCGCCCAGCTCGCTTACCACCAGTTCCGCCACAGCGAGCTAGTCGAGCTTGTACGCAACGTCTACACCCTGAACCCTCC
>WVZH01000335.1:56274-70058 GCA_011772595.1 Anaerolineales bacterium | reverse complement strand
CTGCTCTTGTAATATCTTGGCTTAACTCATCCTCTCGAGCTCTAAGTTCCACGAAGGCGACCCAACCGGCAGGACGCTTTCAAACAGTAAAATCGACGACGATGATCGAATCATGGCTGCCATGACGCACTGTAGTCGTCCGCAGGGTGGGTAGTGATCTGGCGAAGGTCGCTACCGTCGGCGCGCATCACATACAGATCAAAATTCCCAGTACGATCGGCGTTGAAGATGATGTAAGCGCCGTCCGGTGACCACGCAGGCGAGTTGACAGTCCCTAAGTTCAACGTGAGCCTGCGCTGATCAGTGCCATTTGCATTCATGACATAGACCTCCGGATGACCGTCACGTGCTGAAATAAAGACGATCTGCTTCCCATCCGGCGACCATGAAGGTCGTACGTTGCGCGCCTGCGTGTGGGTCAAGCGGACAACATCTTCCCCATCCTCATCCATGACATAAATCTGGTACGTGTCACTCTCACGTCGAGATTCGAACAGGATCTTCTCGCCGTCTGGTGAGAAGCTTGCGATAGCATCGTCACTCGAACTCGGATACCTCCTTACCTGCTCTGATCCGTCTGATCGCATCCGGTAAATCTGGAACATTCCCTTTCGATCAGAATCGAACAGGATCCAAGCTCCATCGGGCGACCAACTTGGGAACTCGTCATAGGCTGGATCGTTGGTCAAACGACGACGATCAGCTCCGTACTCATCAACGATATGAATATCGGGCAGACCGTCCCGCCAGGACATGAACGCAATCCAGCGCCCATCAGGAGACCAATTGGGCCGGTTGTCGATTGCGTCCCCGAAAGTCAGGCGCCTCAAATCGGAGCCATCGAGACGTATGCGGTAGATCTCCGCATTCCCGTCGCGCTCAGAGACGAAAGCAATGACACCAGTACCAGCGCCGATTGGTGTCGTCCCCGGCCTGCGAGCCAAAATGGGTGGGAACGGAGTTGGCGTCGAAGTCCTTTCGACCTCATAGCGTTGCGTGGGGGTCTCAGAGGACTCCTCCCAGGGAATTTGTGAGGAGGTTTTGGTCATCATCGGTGAAGGCGTTGACCGGGAGGAGGTTGGCGAGATCGTGGTAGCAAGAAGGGACGACACTTCGTCCATCGCTGCTGTAACGCTTACAAGACTCACTGTCAAACCGATCCTACCCGACGCGATGAAGGCGACGACGATCAGGAAAGGTACTGCAACGAATGCAGCTCCGAGAGCCCGATGTCTTGATTTAAGACTACTCATAGGCGATTTGAACGGTTGCGATAGTCCCTTGTTCTGGGCGGCTGCGAATCTCGAGGCTGCCTCCATGACGCTCGATGATCGTCTCTACCATCGCCAGACCAAGACCACTCCCAGGTATATCGTGGACATTAGAACCNNNNTTGAACAGGAGCTTCCGAGTATCTCAACGCATTGTCGACAAGATTGCGGAACGCCACCAATAAGAGCTCCCGATCCCCTTCGATAGGAGGGATCGACCAAGGTAGATGTTGGACATCCAACTGGATGCGTTCTGATGCTTGCAAGAGGTCCACCACCTCCTGAAGCAATTCCTCTACATCGAGACGCTCCCTCTCAAGCGCTCTGGTTTCTAAATCGGCCAGACGACGTAATCCCCGCGTGAGCAAGGACAGTCGGTCTACCTGCGTTCGAACATCTGCGATCACTGCAGGACCTTTACGGACGTTTTCTTGCAGGTTGTCCAGTTGCACCTGGATCGCAGTAAGCGGGTTCTTCATCTCATGATCAAGACGGCGAATGAAGCGTCTTCGCTCCTTTTCCAAGGAGCTACGAAGTTCATCCAGTGAACGTTGACTGCGGGAGTGCTGCCAACGTAGTAAGAAACTTGCGCCCAGGAAAGCCAAAGATATTGTGAGCGCCCCCAGGAGAAGAACTACGGCAGGATCGATAAAGAATTGGAATCTCAGAAGTTGCGAGTCGACTGTGAGACGAAGTGCCAAGGCCAGCAGTGCGCCACCCACGGCGATCGCCAGCCCAAACCAAGCCAATCGACGGACCTTCATCCCGCCTTTACCTCACCGACGAAACGATACCCCTCTCCTGGAACGGTCTCGATGAATTCAGGATCGGTTGCCGTGTCAGCCAATTTACGCCGGATCTCGGCGATGCGAACGTCGACTGTCCGCATCCCCGAAGGGTCATCCCACCCCCATACATGGTCCAGCAGCTGCTCCCGGGAGACCACCGACAATGGACGGCTCATCAAATATGCGAGCACACCAAAAGCCTTGTTCGAGAGATTGATCTCCAATCCTTGAAGCCACACTCTTTGCGTCTCGCGCTCCAAGCGCAGTCTGCCACTCGTGAGCATGCGCGCCAATGGACCAGGACGCCCGGCTATTTCTTGTCTCCGCAGTAAAGCCTTAATGCGTGCGATGAGTTCATACGAATCAAAAGGTTTATTGAGATAATCGTCCGCTCCCTCTTCGAGGCTGGAAATCTTCTCGCCTGTGGCGTTGATCTGAGTGAGCATGATCACGGGAGTCCAATTTTCCGCAAGGCGTAAACGCCTACAAACCTCGCGTCCATCGAGGACGGGCATCAAGATGTCGAGCACAATGATGTCTGGATGATGCGCTTCGATCACCGCCAAAGCCTGATCACCATCGGCGGCCTCCAATACGCGAAAGCGCGCTCGTTTCAATGCCGCCGCCAATCCTGTCCGGATCGCTTCCTCATCATCGACAATCAATACTGTTGCCTCATATCCCTCAACCATGTGAACACCCTCTTCGCGCCAGTATAGGCGCGGGCCGTGCGCGCTGTCAATCGAGGGTGACAGGATCAAAACAACGTGTTACCGAATCGTAATCAACCTGCAGAGCTCTTGTAATTTCTTCCACATACTGTGACATTGGATATGCAAGATGGATCACAGGACACAATTGAACCTTCATTTCCCCTCAGGTATCAACCCCCCGGTAGCAGACGTGAAAGAGTCTTTGCTCTCGGCTCTGTGGAGCGGCATTCATTCGAATCCACCAAATCCGCATCAAGATATGGAGAAACGATCATGAAACCCCTACGCTTTATATGTGCTCTTTCGTTTATAACCACAATTTTCATAACCGCTTGCACTACATCGGTAGATCAATCCCCCACCCATACGCTTCCTTCGCTAAGCGCTACTGCAACCACACGTCCATCTTCATCCCCCACCCAGACGAGCCCGTCTACCATCATGCTCCCATCACTCGTGCCAACTGACGTGCCGCCCTTGACCGTTGTGATGGCACAACCCAATGGTGATGGAGGGGAACTCCTGCCAACAGACTCACTCGTTCTTCGCTTCAGTAAGCCCATGGAAGTCGACATGGAGACACCTGCGTTACACATCTACCCGCATGTCGAAGGGACAACGAAATGGAACGCCTCATTTGAACGCCTCACCTTCACGCCTGTGACAGGTTTCGTGACCGGTCAAAGCTATACAGCATACCTTAACGAAAATCTCATCAGTGAATATGGCGATCGACTTCCCGAGGGCACGCGCATTTCTTTCCAGGTTACACCTCCCCCGCGTGTCGTGCGCCATACACCAGGGATTTCCAAACTCGAAGTACGACAGCCTGCGATTAAACTCGAATTCGACCGCGAGATGAACCAATCAAGCGTGGCTAAAGCCCTCGGCGTGCAACCTGAGGTGCCCTATCGTCTGTTCTGGCAATCTCAAGGTGTGGTGCATATCCAGCTTTCCGAACCGCTTGCCGTTGGCACTCGCTATCAATTCACGATCGATACGACCGCAACCGACACCCATGGTATTGCACTCGATGAGACATATCGTTGGAATTACTGGCTTGAGGACATCAAGGCTAACCTTTCAGAAGCTTATATTGAACGGGGTGTCACACGACTGAAACTTGAATTCAACTACAACGTGGATGCGGAGAGCGTAGAAACCTCTGTACGCTTCGAACCGACATTCGATGCCAAGTTCCGATGGAACAGTAGGAGCGCACCAAGATCAGCAACCCTAACCATCGAAGAACCACTGGCACCGGATGCTGAATATACGCTCCTCTTCACAAGCCCGATTAAAGATACAAATGACGTAGAAATAGGAACGCCAAAGCAAGTGTCATTCCGCTCACCCCCGCCAATCCTTTCTCTCTATCCCGAGCCCGGCGATATGACCACCCAGAGTGAAACGATCGAAGTGCATTTTGATCGCGCCATGGATCATGAGAGTGCTGAAGGAGCATTCAACATTGCGCCTGCTTTGCCCGGCCACTTCAGTTGGGACGGGAACAAGATGATCTATCATCTAGAACGGGTCATGGAAAGGACGACCGATTATCGACTCACAATTAATCCCACGGCGAAGGATTCAAATGGTGTCACCGTCTTTAACCGCCCCTTTACCTGGAGCTTTACAAGCACCTATTCTGTCCCACACGCAAGTTTCGGGGAATGGGGATCGAAAATACAACTCGTGGANNCTCGTGGATGCTGATGGCTTGCGAGCAGTCCAATTCGCGCTTGGCCGATCCGAGCCCACGCGTATTTTTTTCACACTCCACGAACTTAGCATACGTCAATTCGTCCAACTTACGCGTGAGGATCCCATTTTCATCCAACCCGATTTGGCCAACGTCAGTGGGGAGCCCGATCTCGTTCAAACCTGGGAGATCACTTCTGGTTTGCCGAGGGAGCATTGGAACCTTAAACAAGTCTATATACCCAAAGACGTTCCTCCAGGGTTGTACATGCTCAGCATGAAGATCGATGGAGTTTTACAAGATCAATTGCTGTTGGTACTTTCGAGTAACACACTTACTGTAAAACGCGCCGGGAAAAACCTGCTTGTCTGGGTTACCGACATTCATGGGGAGGCGCTGCCCGACATCGAGGTGCGCGTCTACACGACTGAGGGTCTCAAGATCCGTGAAGCGCACACAGACGACGACGGTATTTATGAAACCAGTGTCCCGCCAGACCACGAACCGCTGCTCGTGGTTGCGCGCACGGGTGAGAACGATATCACAGCTGCCGGAGTCAACAAGACGTGGCTGAACGCCTCAGATTATTGGAGCTGGTGGAGACCTTCCCGCCTACCTGTCGTGGATACCTACATCGCTTACGTCTACACCGATCGACCGATCTATCGACCGGGTCAGACGGTCCAATACAAGGCCATACTTCGCCAGGATGATGATGTGGATTACACCCTACCACCTGTTAATACTCCCGTCGAAGTACGGATACGTGACGCACGCAGAAACGTCTTGCAGACTTCTGAGGCTGCCACCAACATTCTTGGCACCATCCACGGCGAGGTTACTTTGGCCGAAGGTGCCTCACTCGGCGTCTACTCGATCGAACTTACCTTAGCTGGTGAAACCCATGAAGGTCACTTCAAGGTCCAGGATTATCGCAAACCCGATATTCGTATCGACGTCACAGCTGATGCCAAAACGTGCATCGCGGGAGACAATGTGACATTGAACGTGGACGCTCAATACCTCTTTGGTGAGCCGGTAAAGAACGCAGAGATCACCATTCGAGAGTATGATCTCGGAGAATTTTACGGATACTGGGGAGATGGGGAGCGTGTAGCTGACCGAGATCAATATGTCTGGTATCCGAGATACAAATCCGAACGCCAGGCTCGGACCGATTCTAACGGGCACTACTCCACAAATCTAACCGCCAGCATAAGTTGGGAGGAATATCAAAACCGTCTCTGGGGTACCAACCTGACGTATTCGACGTGGGGGATCGAGGTGACGATCGACGACGGCAGTCACCAGACGGTGAGCAATTTCGTCGTCGTAAAGGTCTTTAGCGCGGCCGAGACAGTGTCTCTTGTCACGGATAGCTATCTCTACGATCCTGGTGCTGTCGTACGGGCCAAAGCCCAAGTTGCAACGATCTCCGACCAGCCCGTGCCCGATCGAGCATTGAAACTAGAAATTCGGCAGTACAACCGCCGACGCTTTCGATACGAAACGACTGGGGATATTTTCGAAGCTGTCACAGATGAAAACGGAGTCGCTTCGATCCCTCTGACCTTCGAAAGTGAAGGTCATTACATACTGGAGCTAACGAGCAAAGATGAGCGGGGAAATGAAGTACGTACCTCACGTCATATCGCTGTGTATGAGATACACAACCGTTGGACAAGGTACAGCGCCAACGAGGATCTGACCATCTGGGCTGAAAAAGAAAGTTACCGTCCTTACCAGGTAGCAAGCCTGTTTATTGAATCCTCCTTCGGAGGCCCTGCGATCCTCACGTTTGAGCGTGGCAAGGTTCATCGGGTGAAGGAAATCGAATTGACCCCTCCGCTCACTCGCCTGGAAGTTCCAATCCATCCCAGCGACGTCCCCAACATCTTCATAACGGTCAACGCTTGGCAGGCCAAATCAACCACGATTGGTGAACACGCGTATCTCAACCTTCCCGAGAGTCGCCTGCGCACGGCAAACGTCGAATTAGCCGTCGATCCACAGGGGAAAAACCTGAACGTTGAGATCGAACCCGATCGGTCTATATTCAACCCAAGAGAAGAAGCAAGGATCACAATACGGGTCAAAGATAGCAATTTCAAGCCCGTTCGCGCGGAGGTATCGCTGGCGCTCGTAGATGAGGGGATCTATGGATTGAGCGAAGAGTTTACAGATCCAATCCTCGAGGCGTTCTACGGCCCACGCGAGCATGCCGTGTTGACCTACGATTCGATGTCCCCTTGGCGAGAAATCTACGCCGTTGGGCGTGGCGGTGGTGGTGGGGATGGAGGCAATATCCCTGGAAATCCTCGTTCCGACTTCCCTGATACTGCTGCTTGGTTTCCAGTTTTAACCACCGATCGCAATGGCGAGGTCACAGTCACATTGAACCTTCCCGATAGCCTCACCTCTTGGCGCCTGACGGCACGAGCGGTGACCGCTGACACCCTCGTCGGAGAGGCCAAAGCGAACATCCAAACCCATCTTCCCATCATAGTGCGACCAATCTTGCCGCGCAGCCTAACCGCAGGTGATCAACTGACACTTGCTACGTTCGTGCAAAACACCAGTGAGGTAGCGCACGATGTGGAAATATCCCTTAAGAGCGATCAATTTGAAATCACCGATCCTTCCACGCAATCGATAACTCTTACAGCTGGAGAATCGACGGTCGTCGGCTGGTCTGTTGTTGCCGGTGGTGCGGGAGAGGCAGAGGTCGAGTTCCGTGCGGATGCTGGAGAGGTCGGCGATGCCGTACGTCTCTCACTTCCAATTCGACCGCTTTCCGTCCCCGAGGTGGTCACGCAGGTCGGTGCTATGGAAGATGAGTTCGTGACGGCGTTCTTCCTTCCCGAGGACGCTCTCGATACAAGCACGGTGCATGTCGAATTGAATCGCTCAATCGCTGGGAATTTACTCTCCGGTCTCGAATTCCTTACCGGTTTTCCGTATGGATGCGTGGAGCAAATCATGAGCAAGGCACTTCCAAACGCCGTCGTAGGAAGGGCGCTCATACAATCCGGTGCGAGTGATCCGGCCTTACGCAATGATCTGAAGCCGAAGATCCTCGCCGGACTGCAACAACTCTATGCAATGCAACACCAAGATGGCGGTTGGGGATGGTGGTACGACGATCGCAGCCACGCTTATCAAACAGCATGGGTGGTCTTCGGTCTGGCGATAACGGAAGAAGCTGGCTACGAAGTGGATCCCGAGGTGATCGAGCGTGGCGTAAGTTGGCTGACTGAAAACTTCGAGGCGATGGATCTGCGCACGCAAGCGTTTTCACTTTACAGCATGGTAATGGCTGGTTCGGGGGACCTCGAGGCCACCATGGCGTTATACGCTCAGGGGATGACACTAGACACCTTCAGCCAAGCCGCACTGGCCATCACATTATCTGAACTTGGTGCACATGATGAAGCGGAATCGATCATCGAGAAACTGGAAGGCGACATGTTGGTCAGCGGTGAAGGTGCCTTTTGGCCCTCGACGCACGAGGATGGTCATTATCGTCAGAAAACGATGGCCTCTAGCACTCGTTCGACCGCAATCGCCCTCAGTGCTTTCTCACGCATCGATCCGGAGAACGAGCTGATCCCCGAGATTGTGTCATGGCTGATCGCAAAACGACGTACGCAAGGGTGGGGCACGACAAACGAGACGGCATTTACTGTGTTGGCATTGAGCGATTACATCCTATCAATGCAGGAAGCGCGAGGCCAGACTTCATTCATCGTTGAACTCAATGGCCGACCAATCACCAGTGGAGTCCTGGATCAGGAAAACCCGACACTCGATCTCGAGCTCGACACAACTCAGATGGTTAAGGGACTGAATGAGCTACGCATTCAAGAATCGGGGGACGTGCAGCTTTATTACGTCATCTCCAATTACACCCTCCTACCTCGAATGGAGATTGATTCTGCGGGCAGCATCCAGGTCAACCGCACGTATCGTGATGCAAACAAACACAAAGCGATCAGCCAGGCTGAAGCCGGTCAGCTGGTTGAAGTCGTTCTCGAGGTCACTGTTCCAGAAGACAGCTTTTACCTAATTGTGGAAGACAATCTTCCCGGCGGTCTGGAAGCCCTGAATGAGAGCTTGAACTCTGCCAGTCATGTGGTTAACGAGTTCGGTGAAGCGCAGTTATACTGGCGTGATCGAGGCTACAACTACAAGGAAGTACACGGCGACCGCGTCAGCTTCTTCATCACCGAGTTAGGTCAGGGGAAGCATACATACTCCTACCTCGCTCGTGCGACACATCATGGATCGTTCATCGCTACGCCCGCGGTTGCGTGGGAGATGTACGATTTATCCATGTGGGGGCGTTCAGCTAGCAACGTCCTCTCAGTCAGTGAGGCCGATGAAAGGCAACCAGCTCGAGTTCCCCAGGATGCTGTTGTATCAGCGGATGAATGACGGCAGGATGATCTATGCGTGATCCCGGATCGATGGCAAGCTGGAAGGTCGATGCGATCGACCGTCACTCCGCCCACAAAACCCCGTCGCCTACCCGACGGGATTTTGTATACTATCGCTTTCCACACGATATGAATTGGTGTAGCATGGATCTCTGAAGAGCAAGGTTTTCGCTCGAGCAATCTCTCAGGAGAAGGTGGCATGCACGAAGACGATAAACCGAGCGCGCGGCCCGACCGTGTAACTGTGCTTGTATGGTTCGTTCTCCCACTGCTACTTGGAATTCTGGCCTCCTTTCTGATCCCACAGCCGATCATCGGCATCATCCGTCTGAACGATGCGATCTTCTCGTCGACGGCCGAGGAACTGGTGGCACAGATCGATTACGCTCGTATTCACCCCGAAATCCGTGCCGTCGTCCTGATCCTCAACAGTCCGGGTGGAACGGTTGTGGATACAGAAACCGTCTACCTCGAACTCATCAAACTTCAAGGCGAGAAACCTGTCGTCACATACGTTCAGGGGTTATCGGCGAGTGGGGCATATTATTTATCCGTGGCCACCAACCATATCCTTTCCGGGCCCTCGTCGTTGATCGGGAATGTTGGCGTAATCGCCTCGCTCCCACCTGATTCTTTCATTTTGGAAGACATTGTCACCACAGGCCCTTATAAGATGTTCGGAACCCCACGCGACGCTGCATTGCGTGAAATGGAAATCATCAAACAGGGCTTCTACCAAGCCGTGACCTTGGGGCGTGGTGATCGGTTGAATATCAGCCCTGCTGTCCTCCTGAGCGCCCAGATCTGGCCGGCGAGCGAGGCCGTTCGTCTCGGTTTGATTGATGGTTTGAGTTCACAAAGCGATGCGCTGGACGTCGCAGCAAGTATGGCACTGATCAGAAATTACAAAGTGGCGGAGGTAGCGGATTTGGCCGGACTCAATGAGCCCGTTTTGTACCCGTTCTTTATGGAGACTCCAGAGGGTTTGATCACGCCCTATCCCAAAAAGCCCGGCTTGTATCTGCTCTATATTCCCGGAGCCGATCGGAGGTTGCCATGAACCGCAACCGAATATGGATCGCCATTGGGGCTTTTGTCTTGCCAATCATCGTTCGCGGTTTCTGGTTTTATGAACGCGTGTACCGTGCTCCATCCTCCATCTCCACGCCTGGGTATGCCGAGTTGGTCTTACCTGTTTCCCCTACGGGATCCGAACCGACTGCAGTAGAAAAACCGGAGGCCAAGGAAAAAATCGTCCTCGTGGATTGGGCGCACAGCAACCAATTCAATATCACGGAAATCGAGGACTTCTTAGACAACCTGACGGCGAGCGGTGCAAGTGTGGAGTTGGTGCCAGGCGCCTTCGATCGAGGAGGACCCCCTCTCGGCCAAAGATTGAAATACGCAAGCGCATACGTGGTCATCGCACCGCAGGATGCCTTCACCCCCCAAACCGTGCAACTCGTCTCCCGCTTCGTCTCGCGCGGTGGTCGCCTGCTCGTGATCAGCGATCCTACCCGAGGTGGGAATAATGCCAGCTTCGAGGGTTACTTTGGAGAAAACTTCCCGGCTGTCATAGCCGCCAACAGCCTACTGGTTCCCTTCGACATAGCTTTCTCGGACGATTACCTCTACAACCTACTTCAGAACGAAGGGAACTTCCGTAATGTGCTCTTCCATTCCTTTGCCGAAGATCCTCTCACCGAAGGCCTCACGACTACGGCATTTTACGGTGCACGCTCTGTCACAACCCACACTGGAATTCCCTTGATTATTGGGGACGACAATACCTTCTCGTCTCGGACCGACACCAGCGGCGACCATACCGTGGTGATGCGCAGTTCGGACGGTGGTGTGCTCGCAATCGGTGATCTCACTTTCCTCACCAATCCTTACCAACAAGTGGCAGACAATCCGCTGTTTATCGCCCGATTGATCGAATTCCTCATCGGCGGTGATCTCACTCGAGATTTCACGGATTACCCATACATCTTCCGTGATCCCGTCGCCATCCTGAAGACCGAAACGTTCGGCCTCACTGCAGAAACGCTCAAGCCCATCAGTAGGTTGCAGACATTGTTCGCCTCTCGCGGAATACCGCTCTTCATCGTTGATGAACCCCCGGACGAAACAAGCTTGATAGTGCTCTCTCCTTACCGCGCGGATGAATCTATACGATCTATGCTCGAGTCGTTCGAAGACCTTATTCTGCCAGAAGAAGAGGAGGAGGGCACCCTCTCCATCCCGCTGTTCGGCGAGATTAATCCGGCAGGCGTTGGACTGATGCTTCTCGATCTGCGAGAGGAGCAAACGAGACTGTTCCTACTCGCTGAAGGTCCAGAAGAATTACTCACGCTCACCCAGTTCTTAGAAGGCGATGATCTGGACGACTGCCTGATACGAGAATGGGTCGCGCTTTGCAAAGTGGGCGAGGGGGAAGGTTTTGATTTCGATACCACTCCCGACGATGAGGAATCCGATTATGAGTTTGACAACTCCCTTCTCGAGAATTACCCTGTCGATCCAACCGTCCCACCACCCCCTCCGTCATAGTGTCAAGCTAGGGGTACTTGGAAATCCAACGCAACGACGTAGGGGCGGTTCGCCAACCGCCCCTACGCGATATTCTCTTGGACGTCCCTCCTAAATCGATCAGCTTCCCGGAAGTTTAGAGCTTCCGGGAAGCTGATTTGTCTCGTGAACGTCATCCCGAGCTACATCCTGCCTGCACCTGTGGCGCAGGCATAGGTGAACGGAGCCGATTACGAAGTCGAAGGAGGAGCAAGGGATCTCGTTCTTCATTAGGATACGCGTAGGTCGAGTAACGAGATTCCTCGGGCTAGCGCCCTCGGAATGATATGCCATGGCGACACCCCAAGGTAAGAGATTTAATCAATCTCTAAGCTTCCTAGCTCCATACGCAAGGAAAACACGTGGTATAAACTCCAGGGGGATTTCGCAGAACGTCCGCTAGACCTTTCACAGGAAATCGAGGTGCACTTTGTCATTGTCACGATTATTCCGGCTGGGCTTGCGCCAGTTTGCCGCTGGTATGTTATCCGTTCTCGCGCTCGGAATTCTCAATCGGGTGATGAAGGTAGAAATGGGTCTCGACCTCGGCCTGGTGAGTTTGATCATCGGTATCCACTATTTTGCTGCTCCTTTGGCGATCCCACTGGGGCACCGTTCTGATCTCAAACCTTACTTCGGCTACAGCCGCACCCCATACATCCTCATTGGTGCTGGTTTGACAGCCCTGGCGACCATTGCTGCACCATTCGCGGCTTTGCATCTCGAGGAGACAGGGGGCACGGCAAGTGCTGCGTTGCTTGCCACCGGAGTTTTTCTTCTTCTTGGAACAGGCATATATACTGCAGGCACTGCATACCTCTCTCTAATCGCCGATCTGTCTCCCGAGGGGGAGCGAGGAAAAGCAGTCGCCGTGGTCTGGTCGATGATGATGGCGGGGATCCTCATGGGGGTATTTCTTGGGGTCGGCATCCTGGATCATTATTCTCCCGAGCGCCTCGTGACGCTTTTTACGATCATGGGCATCCTTGTCGCCGCGTTGACAGTAGCTTCCCTTTGGGGCATGGAACGCAAAGAAACTCAGACTAGAGCTTCGATAGGTCTGTCTGAGCGAAAGCCGTGGTCCCTGATGATCGCCAGTCCACAAACGAAATTGTTCTTTGGTTTCCTATTCCTTGGCATCCTCTTCTTGTTCCTGCAAAACACCGTGCTTGAGCCGTTTGGAGGGGATGTGTTTGGTATGAGCGTAGGGGAAACCACACGCTTCAACGCCTTCCAGATGGTCGGCGTGTTGCTCGGGATGGCTGTTTCTGGACGCTGGCTCTCGCGAAGATGGGGAAATAAATCCACCGCCGGGGTAGGTTTGATCGTCGCTAGCGTCGCCTTCTTGGGGTTGGTCGTCGCATCCCTCACCGCTCGAATTCAAATCGTTAAACCCGCCATTTTCACCATGGGACTTGGCATGGGATTGTTTAACGTGGGGGGCCTCGCGCTGATGATGGGTATGTCCGTCGAGGGACACGTCGGGGTTTATATGGGATCATGGACCCTCTCCCAGGCTCTCGCTAACGGTCTGGCATCCGTCGGCGGAGGATACCTGCACGACATGGCTTTAGCAAGTTCGCAGAGTGAACCGATTGCCTACGCGGTCGTGTTCGCCATCGAAGCCGTGGGACTTCTCGGCGCCTTCGCCCTGCTCCAACGAATAAGTGTCGTCCGCTTCCGCGAGGAAACGATCCTCTCACCCACTATGTGGGCCGAAACAGGTTGAGAGCGCCTTTCGCGATACGAAGCGTTTACGGTATCCTTATCGCTGTGAAACATAAAAATCCCATCATCATCTTTATCTTTGCTCTGCTAACAAGCGCTTGCGTGGCGAGCCTTCCTGTAACCCCATCACCTATAATGACTTCAACATCAACTCCCACCGCCCCTCCGTCCGTAACCCCCTCCCTCAGTCCAACCCCCGAACCCAAAGGGCATGTCGAAGCGCTGACGATACTCCAAGGTCCTGGCAAGGAAATCAACGTCGTTGGCATCCTGCGCAACATCTCCGATCAACCCTGGACAGACATCGTGATCCTGGTTGCTATTTGGGATACGGAAAATCAACTTGTCGATCACCAAACGGTTTCTCCGCTGCTCAAGAATTTGGGACAAAACGAAACCGGGCTTTTCGTCGCCAAGTTCGAGAATATAAATTCGGTCGAGTCTGCATCGGCCGAAGTGCTCGACATTTCCCCGACAACCTTCGATCGCGCCAGCGTGCAGGTTACGGTTCTCAAAACAATACCTACTGGGGAAGGGAAACCCGCTATCTTAGGAACCATTACCAATTCCAATTC
>WVZH01000335.1:52149-56220 GCA_011772595.1 Anaerolineales bacterium | reverse complement strand
CCTTAACCAAACCCCCAAGAATCGAAACTACCGAGCAGGGGCACCTCTTTATCGTAGGGGAAGTGCGAAACGATGCCAGCTTTCTACGCTGGATACGTTTGCTGGTTTCGCTCGAGTACCAGGGGGAACTCTTCGCCTTCACGACTGTAGATTTCCCCGTTCCGATTAATCCTGGTGAGAGCAGGGGTTTTACAGTGACCGACTTCCAAGGTCTTCGCGAGCAAATGCAAGCATTCAACCCTGCCCTGGAAGCCTTTAATCTGATCGTAAAAATCGAGCCTAACCTTCTGCGAGATTTCAACGAAACCCCCACGCCATTGGGATTTGAAATAGAGCTATTCGAATCGCTCGGAAGCTCGCTTATTCTCAAAGGGACATTATCGAATTCAACCGAGGGAACACTCCATGAAGTAACCGTTCTCGCCACGGCGCGCTCGACTGTTGGGGACGTCATTACAGCCGGTTGGGTGACGATCGCCGAGGCATTGGAACCAGAGGAGATGGCTGAATTCATTCTCCCTCTGGCATTTCCAAAGAACGCTAATCCGGTGATGATTGAATTTGACGTGCAAGCCTTCGGTTTCAGCCGCTGATAAGGAAGGACCTCCACCCGAATCCAGCGATGACCCCGTACGCAAATCAGATCATTTTGGTATAATTCAACTGCCCCGGAACTCCGGGGCGCTTGCGTGATGCTCGCGACAAGAGTGGTTACCTGGTGTAGTATCATTAGGTAGATTGACCAGAGTGGATGGGTCCTCGCACCTAGGAGAACGTATGGACAAGAAAGAACATGTGAAGCTTTACCATGAGATGGTTCTAGTTCGACGCCTGGAGGAAAGGTCGGCTGAGCTTTACCAGCAGGGAAAGATCGGGGGCTTCTTACACCTATACATTGGCCAGGAAGCGGTCGGTAGTGGTGTCGTTTCTGCGAGAAAACCGCAGGATCGTGTAATCACAGCGTATCGCGATCACGGAATTGCTCTCTCCTGCGGAATGGAAGCGAAGGTCGTCATGGCTGAACTAGTGGGTAAAGCGACGGGTTGTTCCAAGGGGAAAGGCGGATCGATGCATCTCGCTGACGTGAACCTGAACTTCTGGGGTGGACATGCGATCGTGGGTGCACATCTACCGCTTGCTGCTGGTATGGCACTCGCGGACAAGCAGCAAGGCTTGGATGCGGTGACGATCTGCCTTTTCGGCGATGGGGCAACCAATATCGGATATTTTCACGAAGCCTTGAATCTCTCTATGGTCTGGAACCTCCCAGTGCTATGGATCTGTGAGAACAATCAGTACGGCATGGGAACTGCTGTCGACCGCGCGTCGGCGGTAAGCGAGATTCGTCAAAAAGCGGAAGGGTATTGCATGCCCAATAAGCGCGTGGATGGGATGAACGTCGTGGAAGTTCGCCAAGCAACAGAAAAGGCGCTCGATCACGTTCGTCAGGAAGGACCTTTCTTCTTGGAAATTTTTACCTACCGTTTCCGGGGTCACTCGATGGGCGATCCGGAGCGCTATCGCGATCGCGACGAGGTTCAGAAGTGGTCAACTGACGACCCGATCGGAATATACCGACGCTACTTACTGGAGAACAAACTGGCAACCGAAAAGGTGCTTGATTCCGAGGAAGAGAAGGTTGAAGAAGAGATACAGGAAGCGGTGCAATTCGCCGAATCAAGCCCTGAACCTTCGCCGGAAGCGCTCTTTGAAGACATCTACGTGGAAGGGGTGTGAGACATGGCAATCATGACGATGCGCGAAGCCATATCTCAAGCACTGTGGGAAGAGATGGAGCGCGATGAGCGCGTTTTTATCATGGGAGAAGAAGTCGGGGTGTGGGGTGGCACATACGCGGTGACAAAAGGTTTCTACGATCATTTTGGACCCGACCGTGTGCGCGACACTCCGATCGCGGAAGGCGTTATCGTTGGTGCAGCAAACGGCGCAGCGATGGGGGGCCTTCGACCAGTCGCCGAGTTGATGACGATCAACTTCGCTTTCCTCGCAATGGATCAGATCGTCAACCACAGCGCAAAGTTGCGAAGCATGTTCGGTGGCCAGTTCACAGTTCCGATTGTGATCCGCACCGTCGGTGGAGGCGGAAGGCAGTTAGGGGCAACCCACTCACAAACACCAGACGCCGTCTTCGCTCACTTTCCGGGACTTAAAGTAGTTTCACCGGGCACTCCGCACGACGCCAAAGGAATGTTGAAGGCGGCCATCCGAGGTGACGATCCGGTGATGTTCATCGAGCATGCAACCCTGTACCAAGTGCGTGGTGAGGTCCCAGAGGAGGATTACGTAGAACCTCTAGGAGTGTCCAAGATTCAACGTCCTGGCAACCACGTTACGCTTGTTTCCTACTCCAAGGGCCTTCAACTTTCGCTTCAGGCGGCCGAACAACTCGCCGATGAAGGAATTGATGTTGAGGTCATCGATTTGCGTTCCTTAAGACCCCTGGACATGGAACCCATCGTGAACTCCTTCAAAAAAACTAATCGCTGTGTGATTGTTGAAGAGGGATGGAAATCCTTTGGCATTGGATCTGAGGTCGCTGCTCGCCTGTACGAAGAAGCGTTCGACTATGCAGATGCGCCCATCAAACGTGTGGCGCAGGAAGAGGTGCCTCTGCCATACAACCAGAACCTCGAGCAGATGGCGCTACCTCAAGTTGAAGACCTGGTTGCTGCCGTGAGAGAGGTGCTTTGATGGCCGAAATCATATCGATGCCCAAACTCGGATTCGACATGGCGGAAGGCGTCTTGGTTCGCTGGGTGGTATCGGAGGGTGAAACTGTCGAGAAAGGTCAAGTCCTGGCGGAAATCGAAACCGACAAGGCGACGGTTGAAGTCGAAGCGATGGTTAGCGGTGTCGTCCACACGCACCTCATCAGCGAAGGAAGTGTAACACCGGTGGGAACCCCGATCGCTGTTATCGGTGCAGCGGACGAGGATATCAATATTGAGGCGCTGACACTCGAGGCCTCGGAAGTCAAACCAATTGCCGAAGTGTCGGAGCCTGTTAGAGAAGCTGAAAGGCAAAAGGCTACCACACTCGAGACAGTAGTTCAGGAAGGGGATGGAAGGCTCCCGAGTGGCGTTCGTGCCTCTCCCTTGGCGCGCAGGATGGCAGCGGATCAGGGTATCGATCTCAGCCACGTATCGGGCTCTGGCCCTGGTGGTCGGATTGTCAAACGAGATGTAGAGGCAGCATTGACTGCAGAGCCCGTTAGACCTTCCGAGTTCGCTCCTATGCCCGTCCCTATGGGAGCTCCACGCCAGACCGAGCGAATCCCGTTAAGCAAGCTGCGTGACGCAATTGGTAGACGCATGTCGGCTGCCAAACAGCAGGTACCTCATTTCTACGTCACCGTCGAAGTTGACGCCGTTCCAATGATGGAATTGCGCGCGGAGGCGAATGCGCAATTGCCAGAGGAAGAGAAACTTTCCGTCAACGATTTCATCGTTAAAGCCGCCGCGCTTACACTGCGAGAATTCCCCAATTTGAACGCCTCGCTTCAAGGGGACGAGATCGTAAGACATGGTGAGATCAACATTGGTGTTGCAGTGGCAGTAGAAGATGGGTTGTTGACCGTCGTCGTGAAAAACGCTGACGCCAAGCCCTTGCGCCTTATCTCCAACGAGATCCGCAACATGGTCGCTCGCACTCGCGAGGGGAAAGTGCGTGCAGAAGACATTGAAGGTTCGACGTTCACGGTATCCAACCTGGGGATGTTTGGGGTCGAGCATTTTATCGCTATCGTCAATCCCCCTGAAGCTGCTATCCTCGCCATTGGAGGCGTTCAGGAGCGCCCTGTCGTAAAAGAAGGCGTTGTCGTCCCGGGATTACGGCTTCAATGTACACTCTCCGCTGATCACAGAGTCACGGACGGAGCAGAAGCTGCACGCTGGCTGCAACTTTATAAGCAATACCTGCAACTGCCCCTCAGACTGATGCTTTAATTATCCGGATCGCTCTCGCGCCATATCATAATATTTCAACGAGCCGGACATGCAGCCATCGGGTAATAGCCCTGCACCTCATGGAATTCTCTCGCAAGGGCATGAA
>WVZH01000335.1:48266-52134 GCA_011772595.1 Anaerolineales bacterium | reverse complement strand
AATGACAAAACTCTTCGCGCACACAGGGAGGACCTGAGCATGGGAGCCCGCATCCTCATCGTCGAAGATGATCCTGATACATTGAGACTTATGGAATTGACTCTCAAAACTGCAGGACATGAAGTCGGGTTGGCCAGTAGAGGCAAGGAGTGCTTGTCTTTAATTCGCGCCGAGAGCTTTGATCTTATTTTGCTCGATATCATGATGCCAGACATCTCTGGCTTTGATGTTCTCCGAGAATTGAGAGCAGACGAGGTTCCACTACCCCCGGTCGTCATTCTCACCGCCAGAAACCGGCCTGAGGATCAAGAAATCGGACTTGGCCTAGGTGCGCATAGTTATTTAATCAAACCCATCACACGGGGAAAATTAGTAGACGTTATCAACGAGGCGTTGGGCGGAGAATAGCCTCCCGATGTATCTTCCCGAGTTCAATCTTGTCTTGGCTCAGGCCATGCTCGATGAGATCGAGCATTATGTCATCACATCTGAATTGTACTGGCCTATGAGTATGAAAGCGCCTGTAGGCATGCCTCCCTTTCCGCGCTTCACGCCAGGCGCGTTGCTGCTTACACTCGACCAACTCGAAGCTCAACTCGATGAATTAACCCCTCTCCAGGCCAATGCGTATCAACTCATTAAGCTCGAGAGCGCGCGCATGCTCAATAAATGGCCTGTCGCTCTCGAGCGAAAAGCCACCCAAGAACTTCGTAGTCGACTGAATCTTTGGCAAGCCTACTTAATCGACTTAGAAGAAAGAAACGACACGCCCGGGAACTACGTTCGCGAGGTCCGGAACCGGGTCATCTTCGAGCGTATCTCCGACTTGGCAGCGCGACAGGCGGAGGCTAAAACATACATTGAGGCGATGCCGAGTGTCGATTCCCGGCTGCGCGCTTTCTTCGATCCTGGGGATTTCATCTGGGATCCGCGTCTACGGACGATCTACCCCACCCCCACTTACTGGTTTCTTTACGGAACCCCGAAGATCCAACTCAAAGAGTAGGGGCGGTTTGTGAGCCGCCCCAACAAGTAGATTCAGAAAGTGAAATTTTGGATTATTTCGCGTAATCGACAGCTCTCGTCTCACGAATAACTGTCACTTTGATTTGACCTGGGTATTGCATCCCCTCTTCAATTTTCTTTGCCACCGAACGCGCCAAACGTGTCGCTTCAAGATCATCGATGTCTTCTGGCTGCACGATCACTCGTATTTCGCGTCCAGCTTGCAAGGCGTAACTTTGCAACACACCAGTGAAGGAATTCGCGACTTCTTCCAGGGCACGAATGCGCTTGATGTATTGTTCGAGACTCTCCCGTCTGGCTCCTGGTCGTGCGCCACTGATTGCATCTGCGGCCTCCACAATCACGGCTTCGACCGCCTCTTGCTCAACCTCGTGGTGATGTGATGCGATCACGTTGACTACCTTTGAGTTTACATTATGGCGCCGACAGAATTCCGCTCCAAGTGTAGCGTGTGTCCCCTCCACTTCGTGGTCCATGGCCTTGCCTATATCGTGCAGCAATCCGCCAGCTTTGGCTACTTCAACGTCAGCGCCTAACTCAGCGGCGATAACGCCAGCTAATTGTGCTGTTTCTACAGCGTGAGCCAATTGATTCTGACCATAGGAGGTGCGAAACTTCAAGCGGCCCATTTTCTTGACCACTTCGGGATGTAGTCCTGGCACGCCAGCGTCAAACGCCGCCTGCTCGCCCGCCTCTATGATTGCTCGGTCCACTTCTTCCTTAACTTGCTGGACAATTTTTTCGATTTGGGCTGGATGGATACGGCCATCAAGAACCAGTTTCTCCATTGCTCGTCGGGCAACCTCCCGCCGGACGGAATCGAAACATGATATCGTTACCGCTTCAGGCGTGTCGTCCACGATAACATCCACACCAGCTGCTTGTTCGAAGGCACGAATATTACGACCGTTTCGGCCGATGATCCTGCCCTTCATGTCGTCTGATGGCAGGGGAACAACGGAGACCGTAACTTCGGAGACATGCTCTGAGGCGACTCTCTGAATCGCGTCAGCGATCAGCCCGCGTGCACGCCTTTCACCTTCCACCTGGGCTTCTTCCTCAATTTGGCGGATGATGCGCACCATATCGCCCCGTGATTCCCGTTCCACTTCCTGTAGTAACTGCTCCTTCGCTTCTTCTTGTGTCATGCTAGATACACGCTCCAATTCCACGAGCGTCTCCGCATGACGTTTCTCAATCTCATTAGCCCGACGATCCATAGCGCTCTGACGCTTATTGAGCGTCTGATCCCGCTTCTCGATCTGTTCGAACCGCCTATCGATGTCTGCACGCCGCCGCTGTAAACGTTCCTCCTCCTTGGAAAGTTCTGAACGACGCCGCGTGATCTCTTCCTCAGCTTCGTTACGAGTTCGCAAGGCTTGGTCGCGCGCAAGCAACTCAATTTCTTTAGCTTCGTCCTTCGCAGATTCCAATATCCGATCGGCCTCAGCCCGGCGGCTACGAATATCCCTTTCCAATTGCAACTGTCGCAGGAAGTATCCGATCACAGAACCTGCAACCAATGCGATCACAACTCCAATCACCCACGTTGTATTCACTTCTAAACCTCACTTTCGTCTTCACGACCGATGGTTTCGTACCAAACCCGTGCGACCACCGAAGACGCCGTAGAATAATCGAACCCTCTTCGGGCAAGATATGCTCTCAGACGTTGCTGAAATGTTTTCCAGTCCGCATCTTTCCATCGTCTAGCTCCGATGAGGGCTGCTGCGTATGCCGCCACATCGTCATCATGATCTTCCAACACATGCTTGATGATCTCGGAGTCAACACCTTTCTGGCGCAACTCCAGGCCTAATGCTCGGGCACTACGCGGTCGAAAAGACCGACGATTTTCCACCCATGCTTCCGCAAAAGCTTGGTCGTCGACCAATTCTTTCTCCCGCAACCTATCTATAACGGTATCCTGCACACGAGGAGGCACTCTCCGTCGTTTGAAGTAGTCTCGTAATTCACGCTCCGCACGTGGTCTGCGGGCTATCAGGCGAAGCGCACGTTGAAAGGCACGCTCCTCCTCATCTTCACGCTTTAGATCTTCGATCTCATTTTCTGTGATTTCCTGACCTACGCGCAATCTCACCGTCAGGACTCTCGATAGCGCGAATCGATATTGCCCATCAATATGGACATTCACCCGTTTTCGATTTCGGCTTTGCAATTTCAAGGCGGTGATCTCACCCGCCATAATGCACTCCAATCAATAAAACTGACCGTGACCCCGGAATCCAGATCACGGCCATTGGCATCCCTGTTAAGGGCGATCTCACGATGCAAATTCGACACCGCTCCGCGCGGACAAGTCAAGTCGACTTATACCGTAGCGAGCATTAAAGGATGATGCCCCCTCTAAACCTGCTTAATCCTTCTTGTAACCTTTCACGTTAACCATTTCCACAAAACTTGCGGAGTCAAATCTCTTCTCTGAGATCATATTCGATGCCCTATGCCGCGCTTCGTTCCAGGTCCTTGAGCTCATATTATCGCGCAGCGAACAATTTTTTTTTCGTTCCAGGCAATTCCTGCGTTAGTCAGCATCAAAATTGACGGGGGCCGAATCTAGTTCCACCGTAGCCCGGATTTTGACCTCCAAATCTTGCGTTATTTCAGGATTCTCCTTCAAGAACCGCTTTGCGTTCTCTCTTCCTTGTCCCAAACGCAGATCATCATACGAGTAATACGACCCGCGCTTGTTGATCAACTCCATCTCCACACCCAGGTCCAGGATGTCCCCCACCTTTGAAATCCCTTCCTCATACATAATGTCGAACTCAGCCACCCTGAAAGGCGGCGCGACCTTGTTCTTTACCACTCTCACTCGCAC
>WVZH01000335.1:21517-48148 GCA_011772595.1 Anaerolineales bacterium | reverse complement strand
ACCCATATCCGGCTGGGAGATGTAAAGATTGTCCACGTCCACACCGCAACGCGCGGCGTAGGACGGATCCAGTGCGTGCTCCATATCGACGAAGGCACACACGCCCCCATTCTGCTGCGCTTCCGCTACGATATGCTGGCACAAAGTGGTTTTACCGGAGGCTTCGGGACCGTAGATCTCGGTGACGCGACCACGAGGGATGCCTCCTACGCCCAGCGCGAGATCCAGCGCTAGGGAACCCGTAGGCACCGTCTCCACCATCAAATGTGACGCCTCCCCTAGGCGCATCACCGCACCATCACCATACCGCTTCTTGATTTCACTTACGGCCGCTTCTAGCGCTTTCTCACGCTCGCCGGCCATTTGCACCTCATTAATAATTCGGATAAGAAGAGTCTACCTGAGATTAAAGCGAAGTGCAAGGAAATTGAATTTTAATGGGAAAAATTGTCCGACGGTGCCAGATTCCACGCGCTGCGGCCCAAGAAAAACAGCGATGGAGGATCTCCATCGCAGAATAAATCACCCCGCCATGTCGTGTGCGGCGTTGTTTTGAACCTGCTTTCGCAGGTGGAGTTCTACCCGTGGGCTCCGCCTTGGCTCTAGCCTATCGCGTCCCCCAACGGAGGAAGGACTCCATTCTTAAAGTGTTGGCTCAAAACCTCTAGCAGCATCACGTACACAGCAGGGCATTGAAATATATACCACGATCACACAGCCTTGTCCATGTCTCCCTGATCATGAATATCCTGAAGAAGACGTATGTGTAGCTCCTCCAGTTGATCTGGTTCCGCGGGGGAAGGCGCACTGGCCATCACGTCGCGAGCCGCTTGATTCTTCGGGAAGGCGATTACGTCACGGATGTGCGGCTCTCCAGCGAATATCCGACACAGTCGATCGATCCCCGGTGCAATGCCTCCATGCGGAGGTGTCCCATATTCGAAAGCCTCTAACAGGTGTCCGAAACGCGCATTCGCCACCTCAGGTGTAAGACCGATCAGCGCGAACACCTTCTCTTGGAGATCTCGGTCGTGAATGCGGATACTTCCGCCTCCAACCTCCAAACCGTTGAGTACCATGTCGTATTGCTGACCACGAGCTCCACCGGGATCCTCATCCAATAGAGGGATGTCCTCGGTCATCGGAGCAGTGAAGAGGTGATGGCTGGGATCCCATCTGTGCTCCTCCTCGTTCCATGTGACGAATGGAAAGTCGATCACCCAACAGAAAGCCAAAATTTCGGGATCAAGCATTCCCATGCGATCGGCTAAGTGGACTCTTAAACGGCTTAAGGACTCGAACACAACCGCAGGACGGTCCGCAACGAAAAGTAATAAATCACCCGGCTCGGCTTCTAAACGATCCATGATGGCTTTCTGAATCTCTGAAGAGAGAAATTTCGTGAAGGAGGAACGGGTTTCCCCATTCTCGAGTACGGCCAGATAAGCCAATCCTTTTGCCCCGAAAGGTTCGATATATTCTGAGAGCTCGTCGATTTCCCGTCGACTGAATCCTCCACAGCCCTTGGCATTCAAACCCCGAACCTCTCCCCCCGATGATATAGCTTGCTCAAAGACCTTGAATCCACATCCTTTTACTAGATCACTGATATCCTCCAACTCCAACTTAAAGCGGATATCCGGATCATCTCTCCCGAAGCGCTCGAGTGCCTCCCTGTAAGTTAATCGCGGCCATGGTGTTGCGAGAATACGCTTTTGGGGAAACAATGAAGTGACCAACGTTGTAAACAGTTCTTCCGTAATCGCCATGACGTCCTCCCGATCAACGAAGGACATTTCGAGATCGAGTTGGGTGAATTCGGGTTGACGATCCCCGCGCTGATCCTCGTCCCGGAAACAACGTGCGATTTGGAAATAGCGTTCCACGCCGGCTACCATCAGAAGTTGCTTGAGTTGTTGAGGGGATTGAGGTAGCGCATAGAACTCGCCAGGGTGAACGCGTGAAGGGACCAGATAATCCCGTGCCCCTTCTGGCGTTGTTTTGAACAGAATGGGCGTCTCAACCTCCCAGAAACCGCGCTCATCCAGGAAATCTCTTATGTACTTCACAACACGATGGCGAAGCTGGAGATTGCGTTGCATGCGAGCTCGACGAAGATCGAGGTAGCGGTATTTCAGGCGCACGGTCTCATCGACCTCACTCTCCTCATTGATCAAAAATGGTGGCGTTTGTGCAGGGTTGAGGACAGTTACGCGATCCGCTACGACCTCGATTTCCCCGGTTGCTAATGAGGGATTCACCATTCCCTTGGGTCGCTGGCGAACAACACCTTCTACCTGAACCACCCATTCACTGCGCACAGCCTCTGCCGCCTCATGAGAGGAAGGCGACGTCTCCGGATTAGCCACGACTTGCACGACGCCCGAGCGATCGCGCAGGTCGAGAAAGGCCACGCCACCGTGATCACGACGTCTGTTGACCCACCCGGCCAATGTGACACGTTGGTCAGTATGTTCTGGTCGTAATTCACCGCAGGTGTGTGTCCGATACATCATGCCACCTCTTGGATAAACACTTCGCCGCCCGATCGGAAGGGCATCGGGCGGCGAGATAAGCCAGCCGTGGTGCGATTAGGAGCTGTAAGATTCCACCACCCGAGAAAAGTATTCATCGGGATTGGAATTATTCGCTCGCTTCGTAACTTCTTGTTGGGCGTACATGTGTGGATTATAGCACCCTTGCACATCACAGGTCAACGCGCAGCCGGCTCCATACCTTTTCTCAAGGCTTGGTTGATGCCGTCCATGAGATCTTTCCTAGATACAGGCTTTATTAGGTAAATCGTGGCTCCAGAATCAAGACCTCGCTGGACGTCCTCAGGACTATGGCGCGCTGAAACCATGATGACCGGTAAATCCTTCAAATCCGGTTCACGCCGGATATAGCTACACAACTCGAGTCCGGAAACGCCGGGCACCATCACGTCCAACAACACGAGATCCGGTTTCTCCCGGCGAATGATATTAATCGCGCTGCTGGTTCCGTGAACGATGACAGTCTGAAAACCCTCTCCTTCCAACAAGACTCCAAACATCCCAGCGATGGTTGTGTCGTCGTCAACAATGAGAATTTTCGGACGCGCCATAATGTGCTAATCCCCTAAGATAGGTCCCTCCCCAAAGTATAGCGCACCGCCCCAAAGGACTCAACAAGATCAACCTCTGATTTCTCGTGAGGATGGTCCCTGGCAGTCATCCTATTTCGCTAGCATCAACGCAAAACCAAAATGTGTCGAATGCAACCATCAAACTTGCTTGATGTGATTACTCCGCATCTCTAAGAGCGTTGCGGTATTCCTTAGGCGTGTCAATATCCACACGTATCCCAGGATCCTCCACCACCAAATAAGCGATCGATGTCTCGTTTTTCTTAAGATACTCTCGCAATGTCTGGTCTTCCCCCAAGGCGAGAATGCTTGGCCAAACCTCCTTGGCCAGCACAACCGGGTGCCCTCGGCGATCTTGGTAGCTCGGAACGAGGATGGCTTGAGGATCGCGCTGCCACCTTTCGATCAGAGCACACACTGTGTCAGCGAGAAGAAGGGGCAAATCGCCTGGGCAAACCATGACTGCGTCAACGGAAAATTCTTGTACAGCGATCAAGCCGCTCTTTACTGAACTCAACATCTCCCCACGCGCGAAATTAGGGTTATGAACGATGTGAACGTCTGCTCCTGCTAGCGAATCCTCAACGACTTGTCGATCACCGCCAGTCACGACGATGATGGGCGACGCGCCCCCCTCACGAAAAATTTCGACCATTTCCGCGATCACGCTACGATCGCGAACCCACGGAAGCGACATTTTCGGCGCTCCCATCCGTTTCGATTCCCCCGCAGCAAGAAGAACGGCAGCGATCATCCCTCACCTCTCAACGCATCGAGATCACTTTGCGTATCAATGTCGAGCAAGACCGATTCATCCCATGAAACCCATTCCACCGGAAAATGGTCGAAGAGCACACGTCCCCCTTGATCGCCTACGATTTCGTGCAAGGCGGAGAAGGTGACAAGATCGAAGAGAACGGGATTCCCACGCCTGCCTCCGGCCCGAGGGGCGACTAACGGAGACAGTGTCTCACGGTGCGCTTGGACCAAAGATTTCACCAGTTCAGCATCCACCAAAGGCATGTCGGATAGGAACATGACCACGGCTTCAACTTCCTTCTCCACGGCACGTAGACCGGCTTTCACAGACGCACTCTGGCCAATCTCCCAATCGGGGTTCTCTACAAAAGCAACAGGCTCCCCCGCTAATGCTTCTCGGACTAGACCTCCATGCGCACCGATCACCACGACAACGGGTGAACATCCAGCCCTCAATGCCGCCTGAACCGCATACCAAACAAGGGGTTTTCCCTTCCAGGGTATTAGTTGTTTTGGCTGCTCGAGTCGGAGTGAGCCGCCTGCAGCAAGCACAATACCGGCTAAAGGAACTACCGCCTCGAAAACTGGGGGTTCCTGGGTTAATGCAGCGAGCACGCAAGCTGAGACCGATCCCGACTCGATCGTCCTTTCCGCAATCCAGCGTCCGTACTCGATCCGTGAGGGGGTTTCTGCTTTATTCAGTAGGGCGCGCACCTCGACCCCAGCTGGCACACCTTTCATCCCTCCCTGCTTGTGGACGATGAGCTCTGCAATGTGTGTGTGCTGCAGGCGAGAGCCCAATGGCAAGGATAACAATTTCGCGACGAGATCCGGCCGATGCACCCAGCGATCATCAAGCGTTTCACCCAACACGTCCAATCCAATCAACGGGACGACAAGATCGACGAATAGCGGTAGTGCCGGCTCATGTTCTGCGGGTGCTTTAAGGGAGCGCCCTCGGGCACCATCGGCCTCGATGAGCAAACTCGCGCCCTCACGATGGGCGACTTCATGCAAATTATGCACCTGGGCGTGGTCTAATCCCGTCCACTTTGACTCATCAGCGGATGCAGGACCTGTTACGAGGACAGTTCGAGCCTCATCTAAAGTCTGAACGAGACCTTCGAAACTTGTAGCTGGCGAAGCGATCCAATGAGAATTTGCCAGTATGGTCTGATCGAGTCCCAACTTTGTTGTTGTGGTCAATAGAACAGGGCGTTCATCGGCCAACTCCATAGCCAAACAGCCCATCGCAGTCGACTTACCCCCCGCTCCGGTGAAGGCGATCGCGCCCTTCGACCGAGCTCTAAGGGCGTCCACCAAACGCATCTCAAGGCCTCAGTCGCGAACGAATCTCGGCCTTGGAGAGTAAGGCCTCCAATACACCCCCTCCTACCGCCAGAGCCTTATCCGAAATCTGAAAGCAATACTCAAGGATTCCACGGGGATCGAGATCCCCAACTTTCACACCTCTTTCCACCTCCAGGCCATCATGAAGGATCCCTCTTAACACTCCTCCGAAGGGTGCATGCAAGGGGACATTTCCCACACGAGCGATGACGTCTCCCTTCTTCACAACCGAGGCTAGTTGGATACGCCCCTCAAAAAAACCATCTGCAGGCGCACGCAAGACACGATCGGCATCGAAGTTACCTATGGGCTCGGGAATGCCGGTATCATCTTGTGCACTCCCTGACCAAAAGACTCGACCCAAATTGTGGCCGCGATTGGATTCAACGACGGCGTGGCAATTCTCTCCGACGTGAAATCCGGGGCCGATCCCGATGACGAAGGGCACCGAATCGAGATCAAATGTGGTCGGCAACTTATGCATCCTGCCATCCACCAACGCCGCCGGGTTTAACTCCTCACGAGATGTCGCCTCAGGATCGACAAGAACGGGGATGAGATTTTTTTCCAGTACACGCAATGCGCCCGGCACGTCGTCAACGCGCCGGGCGGAGACCCCCTCGATTGAAATCTGCCCTGCGTAGATCGCCTCCGCCAGGGCCACCAAGCGTCGTACTGCAAGAGGCTGTGCAATTTCGGTCACAACAACCTGGAAACCGCAACGGTGCAAGCGTATTGCCACGCCGGTTGCTAAATCCCCACCACCACGGACCAGGATGAGGGGGGCGCGATGTTTCACCGAACCCCGGCCTCGTCTAAAACCCGTACAACCCGCTCCGGAGTGAGTGGGAATTCATCGAACCACACCCCGCATGCATCGTGCATGGCCGCGATGACCGCTGGTGCTAATGGAATGTACGGCATTTCCCCCATTCCCCGTGCCCCCCAAGGTCCGATAGGATCGGCATACTCCAGAATGAGTGATTCAACCCTCTCTGGGATATCCAGCACCGAGGGGATCAGGTAGGTGGAGAGTTGGGAGGTTTGCACATATCCGCCCACTTGCTGGAAATCTTCCAAGATGACATAGCCTCCGGCTTGCACAACCGCCCCCTCAATTTGACCTTGGATTAACTGTGGGTTCACTGCACGACCCACGTCATCCGCACAGATGACATCAAGAATCCGTACCTGGCCGGTCTGCAGGTCCACTTCGATCGTGACGGCTTCAGCTACGTACCCGTATGCGAAATTGGGGTCAGATTTTCCAGATTGCGGATCAAAGGGCGTGGTTGGTGGTGGACGATATTGATACGTCGCGATCGCAGGTCGATCTTCCTGCCGCCACTTTTCGAGCGCCGCCTCGGCCGCTCCCCGGATGGCATTACCTGCCATAAAGGTCATTCTCGAGGCGGAGGCCGAACCAGAGTTGTCGGAGGTAGCGGTGTCGGATACGACGAGGCGCACCTTATCGATAGAAACACCAACCGCCTCGGCCGCCATCTGAGCCATAACAGTATGTGCGCCCTGGCCAACTTCCGCCCCAGCATGGTAAACCACGACCTCCTCAATCGCAGCACCACCGTGAAGCTCAAGGGTAGCCATGCATTGTTCAGGAGCACCAAAAGAGAAACCCACATTCTTAAAACCGCAAGCGAAGCCAATCCCACGCCGCAGGTAGGATTCCGATGGGCTTCCCAACATTTCACGAGTAGGCTTGGTCCATCCGGACTTCCCCTTGCTCCACCCCGAACGCTCTGCACATTTCCCGACGACATCGCCGATCGTCACGCCCTTTGGCAGGGGCGTCCCTACGGAAAGCACTGCTCCTTCCGAGAGTACATTGCGGGCTCGTAATTCGACGGGATCTATGTCTAGGGCTTCGGCGATCTTGTTCATCTGACTTTCAGCAGCAAACGCGGCTTGAGGACCTCCAAAGCCTCGGAAAGCCCCTCCTGGGATGTGATTTGTGTATACTGAGTAGGCATCCACCTTGACATTGGGGATCTCATACGGACCGGTGCACATCAATGTGCTATTGCCAAGAACTTTCGTCGATGTATAGGCATATGCACCTCCGTCTTGAATTATCTCCATCTCCGCCGCGATAATCTTTCCTTCTTTCGTGGCACCCCATTTGGAACGCAGGATGCATGGATGTCGCTTGTGGTGCCCCAGGATCGACTCCTCGCGCGACCAGATGATCTTCACCGGGCGATGGACGCCACGCTGACGCAAACGCCAGGCGGCCAGGGCAAGGACGATCTGGACCGACATGTCCTCACGACCGCCGAAAGCGCCGCCAATGGCCGGGTAGATCACACGTATCTGTTCTTCTGGCAGTGCGAGCGCATGCGCAATCTGTTCCCGATCTTCATGCGTCCACTGCCCGGCGACTTCTACCGTCACGCGGCCCTCGTCGTCGATATACCCCAGGCCAGCCTCTGGTTGCAGGTAGGCATGCTCCTGGGCTGGTGTCCTGTACTCCGCTTCGACGATCACAGCGGCCTCTTCAAAAGCGGTCTCGAGATCTCCTTTGCGGATGCGATAGTGGCAAAAGACGTTGCTCCCTCGGTCGGGATGTATCAACATGGAACCCGCTTTCATCGTCGCGATCGGATCGGTGAGCACGGGCAAATCTTCGTATTCAACGACAATTCTCTGGATCGCCTCTTCAGCAATCGACTCACTTTCTGCAACGACCAGTGCTACCTGATCACCGACGAAGCGCACGCGATCCGCATTCGGATTCGTGGATCCAGGACCACATAGCACGGGTTGATCGGGCATAATCAAGCCGTACTCGTTCACCGGAACGTCTGCAGCCGTAAACACCGCCAGGACACCCGGAAAATCCTCTGCGGCCGAAGTATCCAGATTTCGGATGATGGCATGGGGTCGTCCGGCAAACAGGATTTTCATATAGGCTTGGTCGGGCATATCGATATCCCCAGGAAACAAGGTCACCCCTGTGACTTTGCCCATTGCGTCCACCCTGTGAGTCGATTTACCGATCAAAGACATGCGTGACTCCTCACTCGACTTGTCCACCAACTTATAGGACTTCCCGCTCTAGGACTTTCTTAGCGCGGCGATTTCAAGACTAAATATCCTGCGCAGTATTGCTAGACTGGCGGCATAAGTAGGATCCATACCGAAGTAGGAAAGCGATCCTGCTCCCAAGTTTTTTCCTTTGCTCAACGGCGTATCCGATGCGTAGTGCAGAATCCCGAGATCGAAGGGTAATCCATGGAGATCGACGATTTCGTTGGCAGGGTAACGCTTCGGTCGATACATCTCATAGACCGCCGACAGATATGGCCCGGCTTCCATCTCAATATCTGTATACCCTTCCCGATAGAACACATCCATGTAACGTGGGGTCTGCAAGAATGTCCCTCTCACACTGACCGCCTTCTGATTATCAAGGACCGTGCCATATACAAGATCTTCTCCAACACCTTCACCACTGAAACAATTATCAAATAGGAATGTATTTTGTGACTGTTCGTCATGCACCACGGAAGGGATCATGATGTCACCAATGACCCCGTTCAAGGTCGCCGCCTTCCCCATGATGTAGATACCACGCAACTCGCCCACGCGCGTTGCCAGATGTGAAAGGATCAGATAAGCGCCCATCCCTAGTGGATAATCGATGTTTACGATCAACGCTTCGCTCTCACTCAGGGATTCATGACCGGGCTGAAAGAGACGTGGATCAATCCCTTCAAGTCGAAGACGCTTGAGATCGACAACCTGGACGTCTACGTCGAAGCCATGTCGGCTCGGGATTCTCAGGATACCGCTGGCTTCTTCGTCCTTTGCGCGCTCCGCTACGAGATGACGCCCATTCTCTGTTGCCATATATTTTTTCATGACATAGTAGAGAAAGTTCTCGCGACTGGAACGTACTTGACGCGCCTCTATGTCTTCCCATTCCGCTCTCAAATCAGAGCAGTCCGGACATTCCAAATAACGTACCAGTTCTTCCTCATGCCGCATGGCAAAGCCTGTAAACAAGTTCACGATGCTGTGGGTGTTGCTAGAGATGAAGTAGACAGGACGGTTCAAGATGGAAGGTATGACGTCCTCGACGGCCTCCCACCACGACTGTGTCGCTCGCCGATAGTGATTCAGCGAACTGGCGAGCAAAAGAACCTGAAATCGCTTCCTGCTTGCGGCAATGTTACGCAGCATCGGCCATAATTCGGAGCCCCACACGCTCCACAAGCGGTTAAGATCTTCAAGATCGACACCCAAGCCGTGGCCTAGCACCGCCAGACCATCTTCTCCATCTGGTGGATCCTTGAGAAATTGCCCTACCTGCTCCCCGCGTAGCAAGCGGTTGAATTTATTCCACTCAATTTGAAATGCAGTCAGAATCGGGATTAAGTCGTCGATGTCCGATCTGCTGGCGACGTAGGTTGCCAGTGTGTCTTTACCATCGTAAAAGCTTCGCCGCCGACGTGCTTTCGCCTCCACCGGCTGCCAGGCTTCAACATCGCCAAAGCCATGTTGTCGAAACACTTCCTGACTTTGTCCGAGGATCACCCGTTCCACTTCGGTAATACAGGTCGGCAATCTGAGCAGGCAATAGATAAAGGCTGATACATCGATCACCTGCTCTCTAGCTTTCAGATGCAGCGAGGAACCCATGTTGGCGTGAACTTCTTCCAACGTGCGGATTTGAACGTCAGTGGACGAGCGCAAGAGAGAATAATAAGTGCGGATATAAAGCTCGATCTCTTCAGAGCCAGTGCGTGGAACTGTTCGATCCATTGATAGGTTTATCGTCTCCTGCGTCGAGTCTTCCTCGGTGGCGGCGCATCCGTTTCACCCGGCTTGATGGGAAATGCTATCGCATAGACGATACTTAGCACAGCGTAGCTAAACACCATAAAAATGAGCGCCACAACCACCTGGACAAACGCTCCCGGAGGTAAAAAGGGAGCAAACGGCGGGCGTATCAAGGCCGGAGGGAAGTAGACCAAGCCCGCACTTATGAACCACCCAGCGAAGAAGTAGGCAACTACACCGAGTACGACGATAGTGATGCATCCTACACCGCGCCAGGCAGGATGCAATCGCTTCTTCATCTGCCGTTCCATGTAAAGCTGTCGATCCGTCCAGCGATCCCTTCGTCCCATAGCGACCTCCTATTCCATGACGGATAATTGGAGATATTCTGAACGATGGATTTCTTAACCTCACTTTCGACTTAGCACGGATCTGAGTGCTTGTCAATCAAACACTTGAGCTACGCCTTTTTGGATTGACCCTCTAGAATACCGGCGGCTTTTTCGAACGCTGTTACGATCTTGTAATAGCCTGTACATCGACACAGATTGCCTGTGATCGATTGTTCAATTTCCGAACGAGTAGGATGCGTCCGTTCTTCAAGCAGCTTGGCCCCAGACATTAAGAATCCTGGTGTGCAATAACCGCATTGTACGGAACCTTCTTCGATAAATGCTTGCTGGATGGGATGTAACATCCCATCTACCATCAAGCCCTCCACGGTGGTGATTTCCGCCCCATGGGCACGCGGCGCAGGGACCATACAAGCCATCACAGCAACGCCATCGAGAAAGACCGTGCAGGCGCCGCACTCCCCTTCAGCACAACCTTCCTTCGTACCCGTTAATCCCACCTCCTCACGAAGAAACCTGAGCAGCGTTTTATCATGACCAGATGCGAATCGATACGATACCCCATTAATCCTGGTCTCTATAGGAAGTCCTCGCCCATGTTCATAGATAGCCGGAGGGGCGCTTTCGATATGGACCTCCCTGGCCCCCCACAGCGTGATCGGATTCGTCGGAAAGCCATCACGTTCAGTTCCGCTTGCGAGTGCATTTAACGCCCGCAGGGTGCAAACACGGACCATCTCCCGACGAAATTCCGCTGAGCCGCGGAGATCATCGATGGGGCTCGCCTCTGCAGCGGCCAGTTCTCCAGCTTCTTCGAAGACGTTTCCCGTCAGGGCCTTACCCTCCAAGTAGGCCTCCGCGTTAGCGGCGTGGATGACAGTGGGCGCGACCGAACCCAAGGTTATCACTGCACGCGCGATTTCATTATCGTGAATCTCGAGCAACGCAGCCACGTTGACAACCGAAATGGCTTGCGCTCGGCGAAGACCGAATTTGATGAACGTGCTACGCGCCTGAGACGAAGGCTTCGGAAATGCAATGTCGACGACCATTTCACCTGGACGAAGCGTCGTCTTCCTAACTCCTGTGTAAAACGCATCAAGAGGGACGACACGTTCACCTTGNNACCGTACCCCGATTTCGAATTTGCGGCGCACCTACTTCCCAGCAAGCGCGGGCTAAAGCGAAAGCATGTTCAATCACCAAATCGGAAGTGGCGCAGTGATTGTGAGTCACGAGCGGGCCAAGATGGATCCACTCCTTTTCGTCAAGCGTAATCTCGTCTAGGTTGGGGATACGACTGATATCGATCAGTGTTTTGACCTCAGGGTGTTGTCCTCGTTCGAGCTCGAGGATGAGGTCCGTCGCGCCAGCGACAACACGAGCCTGCTCCCAATGCTCGGATAATAGCTCCAGGCCGGCCTCAAGCGTATCTGGCGTGTAGTATCTATCCCACATTATTTCGCTTTACCCTTCCGCCGCTTCGGGGCATGGGCCATCGTTTCTCCACTTCCACCCCTACGCATCATCACGATTTGGGCCATGACGCTGACCGCGATTTCCTCTGGCGTTTCAGCGTTTAGCTCCAAACCGATGGGGGAGGTGACGCGTTGGAGCTTCTCCACCGAGATGCCCATTTCCTGAAGTTTGTCGGCTGTGGTCTCCCAACGCCTACGGGAGCCGATGACGCCGATATAGGTCGCCGGCGTCTCGAGCAGTGCAGGTAAGCCCAGCACATCAATGTCGACTCCGCGCGTCGCCAAGATCAGATAGGTCTCCTCATGAATAGAGATTTTATCCGGGAGATCACCCAACGCGCATAGGATGTATTCATCCGCATCCGGAACTGCCTCAGGCGTAACAAACTCTGGACGGTCGTCCGACACGACAACGCGGAATCCCAGCCAATGTGCCAGGTGGGCGACTGCCTTGCCGACATGGCCACCGCCAATCACAACAACCATTGGACTTGGGCGTAAGGGTTCAATGAAGACTTCCATCTCACCGCCGCACACACCGACATCTCCCTTCTCTGGATCCACGAACGCATACGATTTCACGCGCGTTTTTCCATCCTTCAAGGCCAGCATGGCCTCTTCTATTACGGTCGCTTCCATTCTGCCGCCGCCGATCGTACCTTCTATCCGGCCGTCGGCGTAGATCAGCATTTTTGTCCCCTCGCGCCTGGGTACTGAGCCGCGAGTCTGGATGACAGTCGCCAGAACTGCCGATCCTCCCTCTCTCTCCAGAGCTGCCAGCCGCTCGAACAATGCCATTTACCTCTCCAGACCCTACATGTGATGCTTATGGAGGGCGACCATTCAGGAATCGCCTCCCTTCAAGACCTCCCATATCCTTTCGGGCGTCATCGGGATGGTCTCGAGATCCGCACCACATGCATCAAGGACCGCATTACCGACTGCAGGTGCAACACCGTCCATCGGAATCTCTGCCACTGCTTTCACACCAAAAGGATGGCTGGGCTCATAGGTTTCGATGAAGATTGTCTCAAGAGCGGGCATTTCGTTTGCAGCGAAGATATGATAATCCCGAAAATCGGTTTCTCGCGGACGGCCATGTTCGTCATATTGCATTTCCTCACTCACGGCGTATCCTAAAGCCTGGGTCATCCCACCCTCTACCTGGCCCGAAGCGGTGAGTGGATTCACGATTACACCAGCGTCTACTGCCATGACCAACTTGTCGACACGCACTTGACCCGTTTCAATGTCAACTGTAACTTCAGCAAATTGTGCGGCGAACGGGGGCGGAGAGACTGGGGACATGTAGGACGCTACACCCATGATCTGTTCTTGATCTTCGTGGTGCAGCGCGTTCAACGCCACCTCCACCAATGTCACCGAATCTCCATCAGGTGTCCATGCGCTTCGATCAGCTAAGCGGATGTCTTCAGCCTCGATCGGCTTTCCACGCTCTTGACTGAGCATGCGTGCAGCCCGGATGCGAATCCGCTCCGCAACTTGCTGCGCAGCTCGCACCACGGCGGCACCAGAAATGTACGTGGTACTAGAAGCGTAGGCACCTTTATCGAAAGGTGTGAAGTCCGTATCTGAAGAGTAGACAACCACGTCTTCAACCGGTACGCCCAAGACTTCCGCAGCTTGTTGAGCCAGGACGGTATCGGAGCCCGTTCCAAGATCTGTAGCACCTACAAGCAGGTTGAACGACCCATCGTCGTTAATCTTTATGCTTGCACCACCCATATCCAAGTAGGGAATTGCCGTCCCCTGCATCACAGCTGCTACACCGATACCTCGACGAAGGTGGGGCGCATTCGGGACTTCTCTCCAACTCTTGTTTCCAAATTTATCCCCCCATCCGATGACCGCTGCGCCTTGATGGATACAGTCCTCCAACCCGCAGGTATTGATCGTCTCTGGTCTCGGCTCTCGTCCTTCCGACCAGGCCGTACTGAACGGTTGGAGCTCTCCAGCACGAAGTGTGTTCTTGATGCGGAAATCCAGAGGATCCATCTCAACTTTTCTTGCCACACGCTCCATATGACGTTCGACGGCCCAAAAACCTTGAGGGACGCCATACCCCCGGTATGCGCCGGATGGAGGACGATTGGAATAAACAACATCTGCATAGAAACGGATGTTGGGAGCCTTGCGGTAAGGACCATCTCCAACGTAAAGGGCCATCGATTTATGGCCCGTGTTCCCCGTTACTGTCAGCGCATGGCACCCATACGCCCCTGTGTCGCTGAGAATATACATCTCATTGGCGGTGATCGTTCCGTCGCGCTTTACGCCGGTCTTCATTCGAATACGCATCGGATGTCGCGATCGCGAGGCGAAAAACTCCTCCGCTCGGGAATATTCGAAACGAACCGGGCGCCCGGTAGCGATGGTGAGATGAGCAGCAACATCTTCAATGAGCACTTCCTGTTTACCGCCAAATCCACCACCAATGCGCGGTTTAACCACGCGGATTCGCTTCGGGGGCAATCCAAGAACAGGCGCAAGCTGGCGGCGAACATGAAAGGGAACTTGCGTACTTGTCCGTATCACCAAGCGATCATCTTCGTCCCAGTATGTGACCACAACGTGAGGTTCGATGTGAGCTTGCTGGACTTTCGGGACTTTGTATGTCCCTTCCACAACCATGTCGGCTTCCTTGAAGCCTTCCTCAACATCACCGATATCGATCCGAATCTCGGCTGCAAGGTTTCGAGAGGGATCGGAATCGGCGAAATTTATATACTCGGGCTCATCGTGAATTTGCGTTGCGCCTTCTTCCAGGGCCTTCTCGAAATCTAAGATGGCTGGGAGGGGCTCGTATTCTACCTTGATCAACTCAAGGGCTTTCGCCGCAATAGCTTCAGTTTCCGCAGCGACAAAAGCAACCCGATCACCGACAAAACGCACCTTATAATCTAAGGAGAAGGTGTCAAGAGGACCGGGGATCGGATCCGATTGCCCGGCAGTAGAATAGACAACTCGTGGAATATCCTCCCAAGTAAGCACAGCTGCTACGCCTGGCAACGCACGCGCTTCTGTGGCGTCGATGTGCTTGATGCGCGCATGCGCAAGCGGACTGTGCAACACCTTGGCCACTAGCATGCCTCGCATCTCGATGTCGGCAGCAAAGGCCGGTTTACCCTGCGCGAGCTTGATGGCATCGACCTTCGGCTCTGGTTTCCCCACCACCTGCCATGGTGCTTCCCGTGGTGCGACCTGAATACGCGGCATGATGGCCGTTCGGGTGAGAAGATCAGGACTGCTGGGCTGAAATCCATCCGCTTCGGGTTGTCCCTCAAAATCTGCAAGCAGTTCGGGAGGAGCTGGAATGGGTCCTTCGATCGGCTCAACATGCTCACCACGTAAAACCGCGGCCGCCCGTAGAACCGCTTGGACTGGCTTAAGGTATCCTGTACAACGACAAAGCACTCCCGCAAGCGCCTCTCGAACTTGTTGTTCGGAAGGGTGGGACACACGCTCTAACAACGCATTCGCAGCCAAAATCATAGCCGGTGTGCAATACCCACATTGAATGGCGCCCGTTTCCACGAACGCCTGTTGGATTGGATGTAAACCCTGGGAATCCCGCCACCCCAACTCTGGGTGTTCTCCCAACGCCTCGATCGTGTTCACATCCCGGCCATCCACCTGAGGAGCAAGCATCACACATGTGTTTACAGGCACACCATCGATTAATACAGCGCAGGCACCACATTCACCGGTCTCGCACCCATGCTTGGCCCCAAAGAGGCCTAATTGGTCGCGGAGTAGCTCGAGCAGGGTTGCGTCCGCGTCGACTTCGATCTCGATAGCTTTCCGGTTTAGAGCAAACTGGATGTGCATCAGTCCACCCCTGCCTTTAATTGCCGACGAACAAGAACTCCGGCGACGTGGGAACGATATTCTGCACTCGCCCAAGCATCTCCTGCTTGTTTGTAGGCACGCTGCGCAGCTCGCGCTGCTGCGTCGATGGCCTCCCCCTGTGAATACGACGCCTCGGCTTCGGCTACTCGAAGCGGTCGATCCCCAAAACCCCCCAGGGCGATCGAAGTTTGCGGCGCAGCCTCTCTACGCTCGAAGTAAGCGACAGCTGCGCATACCACAGGGCGATCCATAGGAGATCGAGCGACTTGCTCATAGGAAAGTGCAGATGGAAGTGGTATTCGTACCGAGGTCATAAGAGAACGGAACGATTGCTCTCGCCTCCGATCGAGAAGATCGGTCAATAGAATGTGCTCAGATCCTGGTTCGAGAATAACCTCGGTTCCTAATGCAAGCAAAACGGTAAGGAGCGGGGATCGCCCATCCGCTGACATGATCGTGCCACCAAAAGTGGCGACGTTTCTGATGTTCCAGGCAGCTTCCAAACGACAAGCGTGAATCAACGCCTCAGGGATTTCATTGGGCGATTCTATGAGCGCTTGGAGCGTCAGAGTTGCACCAGCAATCAGGAATTCTTTTTCGATCTCGAGCTGGTCCAACCCCAGGTCGCTGAGATCAACAACAGCGGACAATTCCCGGCGTCGAGTCGTGACTACCGTACCACCTGCTAGTGGTAGACCACGATCCAGAAGCGCTAATGCCTCTTCGATCGTCTTAGGCTTGAAATAATCAAGATGAGTCATCGAACGATCCCATTCCACGAAGTTCGATCAATCTGGGTATATTTTCCACCCTAATGCCTCAAGCTCCTCCTTTTCTGACGGTGCCCCCTGCAAATCAGCCAAGATGCCCTCTGCCTCAACTCCGAGGCTTCCATCTGGTAAGTGTAGCTCGGCGCGAGCGACTGCGAACCGACTGCGCTGACGGATGATTTTACCTGTAAGATGCAATGGCTCACCAGTAGGCACGGGTTGACGATACCGTATCTCCATCTTCGCTGTCATTCGAAAATGCTGGTGATCCTCTATCATAGCCGCTCGTGCTAAGACCTCGTCCATCATGGCCGCGACGATACCGCCATGAACTAGACCAGGATATCCCTGATATTGCTCACCGACAATGACATTCGCTTCTACCTCTCTCGATCCAACCTCGTAGAAACGTAGGCCTAGACCGTAGGAATTCTCTAGTCCACAGACGAAGCAATGGCGAGAGTTTGGTTGTTTCTCACGCATTGTATTTGTGCTCTCCGCCATGGTCTCACCTGCCATCATAAACAAGCCAAAATCGCGTTGTCACGTCAGTTGAATCATCCGGCACTTGTGTCACTGTGGGCTAAACGTGTCGACTAATAATTGGACATCCCCTCCGACGGGATAGAGGATCGGGCAGGTCGCACCGTGATCACGGTACTCTTGAACCTTCACCCGTGCTTGATCTGGGGTTCCGGAGGCAGTGATGCGAACAATTAATTCATCAGGAACCAGATGCTTGGCGCGTTGTATTTGTTCATGCGTTGCTGGCCAGCCCAAGATGGATTGGATTTCATCGACAACACCTTGCGAGACCCCACTGGCTTTCGCGATGTGTGGCTGTTGCGCAAGGTACTGTGTCAGCAACTCACGGCTTGTGTCTAAAGCATTCTCTTCCACATGATCGACTGAGCAAACCACCAACTGCGGACGATCAATGTCTTCAAGCTTCCTTCCCATTCTTTTGGCACCAGCTTCCAGGCGCTCCAACGCTTGATCGTTGTATTCAGGCGGTACACAGTAGTTCAAAACCACGCCGTCAGCTATTTCACCTGTCAGTTCCATCATCTTAGGACCGGTAGCGCCGATATAGATGGGAACGTTTCTTGGTTCTCGACGACCATGGACGACGTCGAGTTCGATTCCGTCCACATGGTGAAATTCGCCATGGAAGGTCACTCGCTCCATGTTGAGCAAGCGTCGCAACACCTCCACAGTTTCGCGCATCGCCGTTAGTGGCTTTCTTCGGTCTATGCCCACATTTTTCGCTAGCGGATCCCACCAGGCACCAATCCCGCAGAGTATCCGATCTGGTGCCAAGTCATCCATGGTCAAGAATGTCGCTGCAAGCAAACCAATATTTCGTGTCCAATTGTTGATCACACCTGAGCCGATCTTTATCCTTTCCGACACCGCAGCATAAGCCGCCATCGGCACAACAGCGTCGCGCACCAAGCGTGATTCAGCTTGCCATACAGCCTCGAACCCTCTTCGCTCTGCATACTGAACATAATCCAGACCCTCACGCAGATCATGCGCGTCTTGCAGATACAGGGCGACCCTTTGGTTACTCATGATTCACTCCTCAGCTTCGGGGACAAGAACCTGGCTGCGCCAGGCTCGAAATAACGCAAGATCCTCGGGAAGATCGAGGTCTAATTCGATGGAGGGAAGCTCGCAAATCACCACGCGAGCACCCACGCCTTCGGCACGAGCTATATGACGGCCGAAACTATTCGGTCCAAAATCATATTCTATCAAACCCGGTGGTGAGGTTAACAACGCGTTGGTGCCTTTGCCATGTCGATCCGGGGCGATCACAACAACCGGCGGCTCGCTGGACGAGGCGATTAGCTTTTCCACACTCGCCTGCGTGATCATGGGTAAATCCGCAGGTAAGACGAGCACCGCTGAAACTCCATAACCACGTGCAAGCACGGTCGCACGTACCAACGCCTTGTTCAACTGGGGAATACCGCGCTCAGCAATCGTTCTCGCTCCGTGCTCCCTTGCAATCGCTAGAGCTCTGGAGTCTCTACTGATGACCAAGATACGCTCCACCTCAGGGACATGAGAAAGCACTTCCAGGGTCTGGATCAGCATCTCCTGACTCAGAGCCGCTCGCTCCTCACCGCTGAGCACCTCGGAGAGCCGAGATTTTGATCGACGCAAAGGTTTAACCGGTACGATCGCCCATAACGTCATGGTGTCATTCCTACCACAAGCTCCTCATAGATGTATTTCAAGATTTCACTCGCTAATCGACTACGATCGCTTCGATCCTTCATGAGGATGTCCGTTACAAATACCCGCAGACCCATTGCCTCTATGCGAGACTGAAACATGCGATCCTGTTCATCGATTACGAATGCAGATAGGATTGGCCTATAGTGCTCGGCTATAGCCATGGCCGATGGCTCGTAGCCGAGGTCGGCATAGATCTTAGCCGCTGGTCCTTTGATTGCTCGACCTCCGATTATCGGTGAGACACCCAGGATGATCTTTTCTTCAAGGACCTTGCGCAAGCCAGACAGCGCCAGGATCGGATCCAAACTCACCCAGGGATTCGAAGGGCACATAACGACTACATCCGCCTGGCGGATAACATCGATCACGCCCGGTGCGGGTGCTGCGTCCTCGACCCCATCGAAACGAAACCCACGAACTGTCGGTTCGCAACGGCGGGCGACGAAATATTCCTGGAAAGGAAGATCACCTTCGTCCGTTACAACAATGGTCCGTACCGGATCGTCCGACATCGGCAGTACTCTTACCGATACACCCAGTGTACTGCATAGCTGGCCTGTAATCGCGCTGAGCGGTTCACCTGCTCGAAGGCGACGTGTTCGTTCAACATGTAACGCTAGATCCCTATCGCCAATTTGAAACCAGCCAGGACCGCCCAATTCAACGATCGTTTTCAGAAAATTCCAGGTTTCACTCGCCCGACCCCAACCAGTTTGTGGATTGGCCACACCAGCCAATGTGTACATGACGGTATCAAGATCAGGGCAAATGACCAATCCGAGGTGTTCGAAATCGTCACCTGAATTCACAACGACCGCTAGGTTTTCGGCAGCCATGATAGCGGCAAACCCATCGACCAGCTTCGCCCCACCCACACCTCCTGTCAGCGCAGCTATCTTCAGCGCCAAAGCGTCACCTCCGCAACCGATTTGCGCCTCTTTTCCTTACCAGCCTCGTCGGGATGACCGATGAGAATCAATCCTTGCGGTTCCCAGTCTTCCGGCAGGGATAAGGCTCTATGTACCTCCTCCTGCGCAAACAAAGGTGCACACATCCAACATGCCCCTAGACCATCGGCATGCGCTGCGAGAAGCAGGGTCAGCCCAGCCATTGAAACACTCTGTACCGCCATCGTATGCTCTGCTGAAGCACGCGGCTCATCTGGGTAGAAATCCATCTCTTCTGTTGTCTGGCACAGCACCACGAGCAGAGGCGCTTGAGTGATGCGCTTGATCGAGCAGCTGACGTCTTCCTCGATTTCGGACGGAGGATCTCCATTAGCGAGCCGGTCGTTTCGCAGCTTGTTCCCCATCGAGCGGGCGAGGTTTTCTTTATCCTCCAGCGACGAGACGACAATGAATCGCCATGGTTGTCGATTGTGCGCAGAGGGCGCCAGGCAGGCTGAGGCAATTAACCGCTCGATGTGATCNNAAATTCGTCTGCTATGAATTTCACCCCATCACACTCACGGATTCGGGCCGGATGAGGTACATCACTCGCGTTTCACCCTGATAGTTGGCATATTCAGGGGTGCCAAGGTATTTCTCTGCCAGACGATCGATGTGCTCACGTGCGCCTTCTTCAGTTGTCGAAGCGACAGATCCCCTAATTTGCAAATAGCGATAGGGATCCTCCGGATCGATAATTGCTATGGCCAATTGAGGTCTGGCGCCTAGGTTACGATCCTTGACTCTCCCGCGCGCTGTATTCACACGCACGAGTTCGCCCTCCGTGTCAAACCAAACCGGTGTAACTTGCGGGCTGCCATTCGGCATCACCGTCGCCAGAAACGCGAATGCTCGCTTATCGTCATTTAGTAGATCACGATGTGATTCGGGAACTTCGACAGTCATGGAACCTCCGAAAGATATAGATGGGGATTAGGGACTAGGGATTAGAGCTTAGGCAATTAGGCGCTTGAGATCCCAGGTGCCCCGGTGCCTGGGTGCCTTGGTGTCCGCACCCTGATGCCGAGGTTCTTCCTACTCCCATTTTACCGAAAGAGATCTTCCTCCTCAGGACGAAGGATTTCATTTAACGATCCTTCCCTGAGTGGATATGGAATGCCTCGAACATGAACCACGGGTCGGCCCTCATCAGCTTGTCCCATCAGGATCGAGGCCGCTGCGGCAAGTTCGTCGGCGAGACCGACCTGTGTGACTCGCAGCGGCTCACCGTAGAGATCGGGTCGACCTCTTAGATCGAGCAGTGCCGGGAATCCCGCCACGCCGATGGCAACACCAACGGTACCCATTCGCCACGCGCGTCCATGTGAATCGATAATTAAGACGCCAATGGAGACGCCCGTCTTTCGCTCCAGCTTCAGACGGATTTCTTGGGCCGAAGTATCGGGATCGACAGGCAGCAGGAGCACCCAGTCTTGTGGATCACCACCCCTGCCTCGTACATTTGAATGATCTAACCCTGCATTCGCACACACGAAACCCAGGCGGTGTTCAACAATAATCAGGCCGGTGCGTACTCGCAATACTTTGCGACTCTCGCCAAGGAGGATCTCCACTTCACGGGCTTCTTTACCACTCTCTTGAGCCAGATGGATCGCCTCGGGGGAAGGCTGAACTTTCCTGAGGTCTACAATGCGGCCCTCCGCTTTTGAAACCACCTTTTGCCCTATTACGAGAACATCCCCCGTGTGAAGCGACAGATTGGCTCGCTCGAGAGCATCCCAAATCATGGTCGCCAAATCATCCCCGGGTTTGACGATGGGTAATCCGGGTAGAGCAGTGAGGATCATCTGGTTCTTCATACTGTGGTTTAAGCTACTCGTGAGCTTGCCCACCTGTTACGCGTATCCCTGCATTCTTCATCTTGTAGCGTTTATTAATTCCAAGAAGGATGGAAGTCAATCCCTCTACCACGACAGCATTCTGCAAAGGACCTGCATCCCAACCAACCAATCCAGCAGCTTTGACGAGCTCAAGGACTTGGTTACGGGCCGCTTCGTTATCCCCACAAACAAGAACATCGCATGGCACAGGTCCCTCTTCTTTCAAGTGACTGTGAGAGATATTCTGAAAGGCAGCAACGACAGAGACATCCTCGCCCAGGATCTCTTGCGCTTCCTGTGCAGCGCTCCCTGCCGTGGGCATCTGAACGACTTCGATATTGGGGGGAACAAGTGGCACCGTTACATCGATGAACACTTTGCCTTTGAGGGTGTCTTTTAAAGACTCGATAGTCGCAGCATGGGCGCTGTAAGGCACCGTGATTACAATAATGTCCGCCAGCTCAGCTGCTTCCTGATTGCCCATCCCCTCAACCAAATCCTCTCCCAAACGCTCGTTCAACTCGTTTGCCACTCGTAGAGCTTTTTCCGGTGTACGCGAGCCAATGATGATGTGATAGCCAGCTTTGGCCCAGCGAAAGGCAAGACCCTGACCCTCATTCCCGGTTCCACCAAGTAGCCCGATTGTTAGAATTATACGATCCGTCATATGAACTCCAGGTTTCATTTACGCCGGTGTTTAATCCGCCGGAACGAAAGATTCATATCGTTGCCACACTTTGGGGGCTAAATCTCGTGAACGAGCGGTAATTTCGGCCTCGTCCAAAGTCAGCAACGTCCGATTCTGCATCAATACTTTGCCAGCCACGATTGTTGTTGTCACCATCGATTCATGGAAACCAAAAAGGATATGCCATGGTAGATTGCCGGGATTGAGCGGTGTTGTCGGGTGGTAATCGACGAATATCAGATCCGCATGTGCGCCGGGGGTAAGAGCACCAATCGGGGCTTCAGGGAAGAACATGTTGGCCAATTTTGCATTGTTCTCCACAGCCAACGCCACGATCGCCCCACCTGACATTCGCCGTGGGTCCCGGTTCCAAACTTTATGGACTAGGTAGGCTGTTTTCCATTCCTCCCACATGGCGTTTGAAAAGCCATCGTTACCCAAACACATGCGCACACCAGCGCGTAAAATCGATTCCACGTCCGCCACACCGACACCGTTGTTCATATTGGAACGAGGTTGATGAGAAACCCAAGTACCGCTCTGAGCCAGGATCTCAACTTCTCGTGCATCGACATGCACGGCATGTGCGGCGATCGTCCTCTCACCCAGGATACCATGCTTCTGTAGTCGATCCACCACTCGGAGATCAGATTTCTCTAGACTATCGTATTCATCCGCCTCGTGTTCGGCAACGTGGATGTGAAAGCCCGTATTCCCAGGTAAAGCAGCACGACACGCGTCGAGTGTTTCAGCTGACAGCGTGAGACTAGCATGAAGCCCGAAGGTGGCAGCCAAGCGCCCATCGGCCGGCTGATCTACCTGACAGCGTCTGATAAAACGCTCGTTCTCCCGGATGCCTGCTCGAGCCTTTTCTTTGCCATCTCGGTCGGTCACTTCATAGCAAAGCACAGCTCGTAGGCCCGCGCGGTCGACCTCTTCTGCGATCACGTCTAAAGACCCGTCAATGAAATTGGGGGATGCATGATGGTCGATCAAAGTCGTCGTGCCGTGTTTAATCGCATCCACGAGACATACTAAGGTGGAATAGCGCACATCTTCCAGGCCCAACGCTTTATCCAAAGGCCACCACAACTTGCGCAAAATTTCCGGGAAATCTCGTGGCGGTCGGCCAGGAATTGCCATGCCACGTGCAAAGGCGCCATAGAAGTGCGTATGCGCACAAATGTTGCCTGGCATCACGTACTGACCATCAGCGTCCAGTTTATCTTCATCTGGATGATCCCGAAGCATTTGATCCTCGGATCCCAGTGCCACGATCTTACCATCCTGGATCAACACGGCCTGACCCTCCAGGATTTGATTCGGGACTCCCCAGGTGATTAGACGGGCGTTATGGATCAACATGTTTAAATCCCTCTCCTCTTCAATTCGAGCGCCAGCCAATCCTGATCGACAGGTAATCGCTTCACACGCACACCACTAGCATTGTAAATTGCATTGGTGATGGCAGGCGTTGTTGGGATGCTGCTGAGCTCGCCAATTCCCTTGGCTCCAAACGGCCCTTCGCGAGTGGGATGCTCGACCACAATCGAATGGATATCTGGAGAATGCACGATCGAGGGAATGCGATATCTGGCGAAACGATCAGTGAAGACCTGACCCTCCTCGACGATGAACGATTCCATGAGCGCATTTCCCATTCCCATCACCACCCCTCCTTCGACCTGTCCTTGAAGCCCCAGAGGGTTGATGGCGCGTCCGACGTCATGTGCAGCGATCACGCGTAACACGCGCGCCTCGCCAGTCTCCAGGTCCACCTCCACTTCAGCAGCCTGGGCAGCGAAGGAAAATGCGAAATGCATGTCGCCGCCCTCCCCCAAGGGTTGGGTTTTCGGCGCCCAATATTCGTATGTTGCGCGCGGGTCACTCCCTTCCTCTTTCATGATTTTTACGGCCTCAGCCATTGGTACCTGTCGACCATCTATCTGCACCAGACCCTCACTAAAGTTTACCCGCTCCGGAGGGCAGTCAAACCTCTCCGCTAAAGTCGTCTTCACGGCCTGCAAGAGCACATCCGACGCAAGTCGGACGGCGTTGCCCGTCACGTATGTCTGGCGCGAAGCTGTTGTTGGGCCCCCGTCGGGTGTCAGATCGGTATCCGAAAGGAAAACCCGCACGTTCTCAGGTGGGATTGTGAGCTGTTCTGCTGCGATCATCTGCAGAACAGTCACGAGACCCTGGCCAAGTTCAGCGGAGGAGGTGCGCACTTCTGCCGTCCCGTCCGTGAATAACTCCACTTCGGCATTCGCTCGATCCTCTGCCCCGCCTCCCAGTCCCGTGTTCTTATACCCGATTGCAAACCCCCAAGCACGTTTGCGATATGGATACCCTTCGACATTTCGAGCCACAAAGGGATCTGCACCATCGCACAAACGCCGCATCTCGTCTTCAGTGCGGTCGATGCACTCGATCAAACCAACGCTATCTGAAAGGAGTTGCCCGGTATTGGTTGCCGTGCCGACGCGCAGTGCGTTCAAACGCCTGAATTCGATCGGGTTCAACCCCAGACACTCTGCCATCATGTCCATCGCGGATTCGATGGCAAAACAGGATTGCGTAACGCCGAAACCTCGAAAGGCACCGGCGGGAGGGTTATTGGTGTACATAGCGAAACAGTCAGCCCTCACATGGGGGACGACATATGGCCCCGTCGAGTGGGTCGTAGTCCGCGTCATAACCTTCTCGCCTAAAGAAGCGTAGGCACCGGTATCCCCATAGAGTTCCGTTTCCGCAGCAACCAAGGTTCCATCCGCCTTTACACCCAGACGAACACGTATCTGGGTAGCATGGCGTTTTGGATGGACGTGGAAGCTTTCTCGCCGGTCGAAGAGAACCTTCACAGGTCGACCTGCTCGCTGCGCCAGCAAAGCAGCGTGTATTTGCCCAGCGATGTCTTCTTTGCCACCAAAACCACCGCCGATGGGCGTACCAACGACCCGAATTTCATCATCTGCCACACCCAAGCAGCGAGCGATCTGTCGGCGATCGGCATATGGTATCTGGGATCCTACATATACTTCAATACGTCCATCATCGAGCGGACGAGCGATGCTACACTCCGGCTCGAGGTAGGCGTGTTCCGTAGTTGAGGTAAAGTAGATGTCCTCAAAGATATTATCAGCTTCCTGAAAGCCTCGCTCAACATCTCCCTTGCGAACTTTAATATGTTTAAGAAGGTTGCCGGCCTCGTGTAGGGTTGGCGCTCCTTCTGTGTATGAGTGGATGGGGTCACTGACAACCGGTAGGCTTTCGTATTCCGCCTCGATCATGGACAGCGCTTGAGTAGCGATTTGGCTTGTGTCCGCAGCGACCAACGCAACTGCATCCCCCACATAGCGCACCTTCTCGCCAACACCCACCAGCACCGGCCAGTCATGAATGACCAATCCGTGGTTCCGCTCCCCGGGAATGTCCGTCGCCGTGAGTACTGTCTGAACCCCCTCCAAGGTACGCGCTTTCTCGACATTCAACCGTTTGAGGATGGCGTGAGGAACACCAGCCCGTAATACCTTTCCATGGAGCATTTGCGGAAAGACGAGATCATCACAAAACTTTGCTTCGCCGCGCACTTTTGCCTCAGCATCTGGGCGGACGAGAACCTTACCAACAAATTGTGTTTGCCCAGTGATCGGGAAATCCGGCATGAGGATCGGGGTTCCGTTGTTGATATTTTTTGCCGCCGCCAGGATGGCTCGTAGAATGGTGGGGTATCCACCACAACGACAGAGTGTATCCTTGAGCGCGTATCGTATCTCGTCTTCATCAGGATCTGGATTCTGATCCAGAAGTGCCGTAGCGGTCATGAGCTGACCAGGGATGCAAAAACCACACTGCACCGCCCCATACTGGATGAATGCTTCCTGTAGCGGGTGCAAATCCCCCTCCCTGGCCAGACCTTCCACAGTCTTAATCCTACGTCCGGAGGCTTTATTGGCTGGCAGCGTACAAGCGAGGACAGGTTTCCCGTCGAGATGGACTGTACAGGTCCCACATTCAGCTTCTTCACAGCCTACCTTGGTGCCTGTCAGACCCAACCGATATCGGAGTACATCGGAGAGCATCTCACCCGGTTCAATCTCAACCTCAACTTCTTCGCCGTTGACCCAAAATCTCATCATCGCGCTTCGTTTCCCACCAATTTCCACACTTTCAGGACCGCGTGCCTCTCACCCATCAGACAGCGCCGCTCCTAGGTTCTCTGCAAGATCACATCGAACGTGCGATGTAGAAGCACACGTATCAGGTGTTGTCTGTATTCCTTCGTCGCTCGGTGGCGACTGGTTCTCAAACTTACTTCACTCAATAAGCATCTTGCTGCTTCTCCGATCGTGGCATCGTCAAGAGGTCGTCCACGCAGGACCTGCTCCGTTTGCCGACTCC
>WVZH01000335.1:0-21465 GCA_011772595.1 Anaerolineales bacterium | reverse complement strand
TGAAAGGCCGATGCTTCTCTAGGTCCAAGTATGGGGAGCCGAAATCCAATCAAGATCTCCCGTTTTCGGTCGAAGGCGGTCTCGCCCGGTCCTGCAAAGAGCTTCTCTACCGGATCCCAGCGACTCCCGTCGGTCGAAGTGAGTTGCGCCTCGGCGTCTAGCGCCAGAAGGGCGATCGTCCCATCTCCGGCAGGCAGGGCATGCGCCACGTTTCCCCCCAAAGTCGCTACGTTTCGAATCTGTGGACCACCGATCAGTCCGCAGGCATCAACCAAACATTGCGCCTGTACTTGCAGCAAGGGATGCTGGATGATTTCTTGATGCGTGACCGCCGCGCCCAGATAAAGATGTGCGTCGTCCGATCGCACCCTCCGCATCTCTTCGACGCGGCTCACGTCGACCAAAGTATGTACGGGTGGGTGGCGGCCTTGTTGAATATCGAGGAGCAGATCCGTCCCCCCGGCGATGATCGCGGAGGGGCCTGGAGCGCTTACGAGTGCCGTGAGTGCCTCCTCCACGGTTTCAGGCTGCAGATAATCCTGCCAAAGGCTCATCGTCTTTACTGAGAGGTTCCGAGGATCGGCCGGCACTTTTCGACGGGCGGGGATGCCCAACGCCGCCTGAAATTACACCCTTCAAACGACCGACGATCCGAGGTCTGTCGAATTTTAACACGGCGGTGACTGACGATCAAGGACACATGAATTCAAGACGACGAGGGGAATACGAACCAGGCTCAATGCGCTCCGAGGGATTCATTCTTCCACCTCCTTATTACTCACCCTGGTCGTAAATCCAGCAGACTCAGCATCTTGCTAAATTACGGGTGCACCTGGACTCCGTTTCAAGAATCTGCCCATTCCCGGCTTTCCGAGCCAATCCCCACGATCTATGATCAAGTTCCCTCGTAGGAACACCTTCTCTGGATAACCCACGAGCTCCCAGCCTTCATATAAGTTGTAATCCGTGCGGTGTTGAGCATGCGCTACACCGTACGTAAGTTTCTTCTCAGGATCCCATATCACCACATCTGCATCGGATCCGGGTTCCAGGGTCCCCTTGCGTGGATATAGCCCAAAGATTCTGGCTGCGTTCGTGCTTGTCAGTGCAACAAACTGATTCTGCGTGATGCGACCTGCACCTACACCATGGGTCCAAAGGACAGGCATCCGATCGCCCACCCCGGGCAAACCGTTCGGGATCTTAGTGAAATCGCTGGCACCCAATTCCTTGCCTGGAATCGCGACCTCCGCCCCCTCATACTCAATCGGTTGTGTGCCGTCGTAGAAAAAGGGGCAATGATCCGTGCCGATCGTATGAATACTCCCGTTCCCCAAGCCCTCCCACAAGGCAGCGTTGTCAACGGCAGAACGCACGGGTGGAGAACAAATCCACTTAGCCCCATCCTCGCGTTGCAGATGCTCGCGGGTGAAAAACAGATATTGCGGACAGGTTTCCCCCATCACGCGGACACCTCGTGAGCGTCCAAAGTGGATCTGATCTAACCCGCCGGCAGTGTTGAGATGCACAACGTATAGGGACGCCCCAGCTTGTTCCGCTAAGGCGATGCCACGTAAAACAGATTCCACAGCACCCCAAACCGGACGAGTATATGCATGCCAAACCGGTTCAATATGACCCTCTGCAAGCGCTTCCTTCGTGAGGATCTCGATTACATCGCCATTCTCAGCGTGAAGCAAAGTAAGCATGCCATGCTTGGCAGCCACCCTCATGACCTCGAAAATCTCCCCGTCCTGCAACCTCAAGCTTCCGTTGTAGGCAGTGAAGACTTTCAAAGTTGTAATACCTTCCTTCAGCAATTCGGGGATTTCTTCCAAGACGGCTGCATCCAGGCGTGTGATATTCATGTGAAAGCCAAAGTCAACCGCTGCCATATGGTCCGCTTTCGCATGCCACTCATCAATCGTCTCTTTTAGCGTTGGATGGTCTTGGGGGACGAAGTCGAGCACGGTGGTCGTCCCTCCGAACGCCGCAGCTTTATGCCCGCTATAGTGGTCGTCCGACGAAACCGTATCAAACATGGGCAGATCGAAATGTGTGTGGGGATCGATACCCCCTGGTATGACAATCTTACCTTCGGCGTCGACAATTTCCGCGTCGAGCCCTTCGAGATCACGTCCAATCTTGGCAATCTTTTCACCTTCGATCAGCAGGTCCGCGTCAAAAGTGTCACCGGCCGTGACGAGCGTGCCGGAGCGGATGAGTTTGGGGGGCATGGCGGATATCTCCTAATGTGCCATCACGTGGATGAATAGCTTTCAAAGTTGTCTTGATTATAGACGGGAATTGGTTATGAGAGGCCATGAAAAGGGGTTAGGGATCAGGGATTAGGCACCTTGGCACTTGGGCACCAGGGCACCTAGGAAAGAACATCCCTTGGTGCCCTGGTGCCTAGGTACCCCGGTGCCTGATCCCTAGCCCCCGCATTCTCCCCGCCCTACTTTTAGACTGGAGATGTACGTTCGCGCAAGATACGCCACAACCGATCTCGCACGTCTGAAGAAGGTACGCGCAGGTCTTTGATCTCTTGAGCCTTTAAGAAGCGCTCTCCCGTCGTATAGAGGAACGTAAAGCGTCGCCAGCGATTTGAAGGGATCGGCCTGGAGAGTTGAACGAGCGGGCCGATTTGAATCTTGAGATAGGGTTCATCAGCTCTAGGATGATCGGGTTCATCCCTCAGCAACGCTCTGCGCCTAACCATCTCATGGCCCAAGACCGGCGCCAAGTGTTGCACGCTCCATTTCTGGTCGCTGAACGCACTCGTGAGGTAAAACGCAAGCCAATCGACGCGAACGGTTTTCGGTGCGGTTTGGAGCGGGATGCGATACCAACCAAGCACGCGTGCGATTTCGAGATCCCTCGGCGATTTCATGATTGCGATGAGTATCAAATCGTCCAATCGAACATCGATCATGTTGTTTCCCCCTTCCTCGGACGCATTGTCAGCTTTCACCATTCGCTGGGGTAGAGGGTTTCGAGTTGCCATGGATATCCCCGTCCTTGTCATCTTTTATTTCTTCGAACGCCTTCTTAAAGCTCTCGGGGATCATTTTGGAGAGGAAACGGAAAAGTGTCCTGAAAACCTGACGCCAGCGCATACCACGCTTTCGCATTTGGATGCCCAACCAAGCCAGGATAATGATCGCAAAGGCGGGAACAAAAATTGGCGTGATATTGTCTATGAATTTGCCAATCCGCTCGAGCCTCTCAAGGAAGTTCATGCCTTCGGGAGTTGGTGTGGATGTTGGGGTTCCTGTCGTGGTCGGGACCGGTGTCCAGGTTGCTGTCCAAGTAGGCGTCTTAGTCGTCGTTAGGGTATGAGGGAGCACTGGAGTCCAAGTGGCAGTGGGTGTCAGATCGGTGCATTTCAGGCCCTGCGCCAGAATAAAAGCTCTTGTCCAGATGCCATCCACCCTGCGTGCCTCCCCAAGCTCGGCCAGACTCACGCCCTCCGCCGTCCGGACAAAGAGCTTGTTTTCGAAAACCAACAAGCCTTGCACAGACATACCCGAGAACGCTGAGAGTAGATTCCCATCCAATCCTGCGTTTGGTGAACAATACAAACCGAGATCCGTCCCAGCCCAGAGGCCTTGCGACCGCTGTGGATCGTTTGCCAGCGCCCACACCGCCACATCAGAACCGATAACGCCACCCCCGGCATGTTCCCATTTTGCCTCCTCTTCCCAGTTGCGAAAACGATAGATTCCTTTGTTTCTCACTTCCGTGGAGCCTCCACCTGCAAACAAGATTCGGGCTCCCGGCGTTCCACCGACCGCAAGGGTCTGGATTTGCACCCCCTCAATGAGGGAGCTCCGCCCTCGGTGCGACCCTCGGGCATACGCGACCATCCCTGACTGCGAGACCCTGAATGGATTCCGAGGCGATCGGTACCTATGTAGGCTATGGCTTCCCCGCTGGGATGCTCTCGATCGACGACGATCGCAAACACCGACACATCCATCGGAAACCGACATCGGTCGTCGCAGACCAGCCTTGAGCTTCCATCCCAAACAGCCATGTCCACAATCCAGAATGACTTAAGCCAGACGTCCCTGAAGTACCGATGAGTAGAACTTCATCATTAAGCGACGCCAGAGCAAAGACATCACGATTACTTTCGGATATCGTCAGAAAATCATTTGGCTCCGGTTCTACGAGCCCTGCTTTCAACACCCATAGGCCGCTGCGATAGGTACCAATTAATAGGCGGTCTCCCAGGTCGAGTAGGGCGCGAGTATCCATTTTCACAGAGCTAAATTCATCGACAAGTTCCCAACAGAGAGAGCCCTAAGCTCGCCAGATGCGACCACGATGTGCAGAATAGATCGCGCCCTGGTGGACTACGAAGGGGTCATTGCTGGCGTTCGGACCTCCGGCGGAGACGACCGCCCAAGGCAACCTACGAACAACACCAAGCCAGTGAGGAGCACCACCAGCGCGACACGAAATAACCTTTTGATCTTCATTTTGGATGGATACTTTGTCCCCCTTGATGAGGTTAAGAGTATTGTAGCATGCAGGTTACTTCATTAATCCCACCCGTTCGTTGAAAGCCTCAATCAGGATATCGATTTCAGGAATCTGCGCTTGAACGTTCGTCCAGTAGTCCGGGTCGTACCACTGCGCCATGATTTCTTCGTATGTCTTGCCTTGTTGTTCCACCCACGTGAAATACTTCAAATTGTGGACACGCCGCCGATCCGTGTAGCGTAATTCGATCAGATTGTCCGTAGTCAGACCGAGCAGATAGCGGGCGTAATCTGCGGCTGCGTTGCGCTCGTCATAAACGCCGAACTCTTCCTGCATCTCGAGCAAACGACTCTGGTAAAGCTCCATGGAATCTGTGAACACGGTCAAGACGACGTCGTTTTCTCCAAGCTCGTAGTACTTGGCGAATTTAATCGCCATGGAAAGGTTGGCGATACTGGAGAAACCGAGCAAATCGAGGTTTTCCACCAAGCTCTCCGGCACACCCTGCTCGACGAGGTAGCCCTTTCCCACCGGCTCGTTAAACAATCGCGCCAAGTTGACGATCACATTATCATCAAGCGCCATCACCATATCGGTGTTCTTGACGTTGTGTATCCAGGGAACGTGCTTATCGCCGATACCTTCGATCCGGTGAGCACCAAAACCGTTCTCGAGCAACGTTGGGCACTGCAAAGCCTCACCCGCTGCAATCTTGCTAGTTGGGAAGATCTGCTTCATATAGTCGCCACAGGCGATCGTCCCTGCAGATCCTGTAGTGAGCACAACGCCACGATAGTTATCCGTTGGTCCAAGTTCGCGTTCTAAGACTTCCTCCATCGCATGGCCAGTGATGTCGTAATGCCAGAGGTAGTTGCCAAATTCATCGAATTGATTAAATATGACCACATCTTCCCGAGTGTGCCGGAGCTCCCAGGTTTTATCAAAGATCTCTTTGACGTTCGACTCGCTACCCGGAGTCTTGATCACCTCGCCGGCCACCGTCGAGAGCCATTCGAAGCGTTCACGACTCATCCCTTCGGGTAGAATGGCGATCGAATCGCAAGCCAGCAGCGTGGCGTTGTACGCTCCCCCACGACAATAATTCCCGGTTGACGGCCAGACAGCCTTGTCGTTTGTCGGGTCGAATTGACCCGTGACCAGTCGAGGCACCAGGCATCCAAAAGTTGCGCCCACTTTGTGAGCCCCTGTTGGAAACCATTTTCCAATCAAAGCAATGATGCGTGCGCTCACGCCTGTTAGACTTTTTGGAAACTCGAGATAATTAACCTCACCGAAGCCACCTCCACTTAGAGCCGGCTCGTTCTTCCAGGTGATCCGAAAGAGGTTGCGAGGATTAATATCCCACAACCCGATCTTGCTGAGTTCCTTGAGAATCTTTTTAGGTACACCACTGGGATTCTTCATTTGTGCAAAGGTCGGGATGATGATGTTACGTTCCCTGGCACGGGCGAGGGTCCGCTCCAACCGATCCTCGAATACGGTCAAATCGATCATGATGGTTCCGAACTCCTTTCATCTGCCGAGTTGGTTTCAATTTGATTGCGCTCTTCGCGCACGATGTATAGAGGTCGACCTTTCGCTTCGTCGTACAATCGACCCATGTATTCCCCAAGAATGCCTAGCGAGATTAATTGAACACCCCCCAGAAAGAGCACAGCGATCAGTGTCGTCGCTTGTCCGTAGAACGCCTGATTCCCCGCCAACCTTAACGCGATCACCACCGGAATGGCGACGGCACTGACACCTGCGCATACAAAACCGAAATATGTTGCCAATTGCAATGGAAAATACGAGAAACCGGTAATGGCGTTTAGCGCCAGACGCAGCATCTTGCTGAGCGGATATTTGGTCTCACCGGCAAATCGAGCTGCCCTCCGATAAGGCACGCCAATCTGACGGAATCCCACCCAAGCTGCCATACCGCGGGGGAAGCGATGCTTTTCGCGCATCGAATTGAGTGTATTCACGACCTCTCGATCCAATAGGCGGAAGTCACCCGTTTCGAGCGGAATGTCTACGTCTGTGATGCGATTGATCAGGCGATAGAACAACGTCGCCGTCATTTTCTTGAAAAGTGACTCTCCTTCTCTCTCCACTCGAACTGCATAGACGACTTCGTAGCCCTCTCGCCATTTGGCGACTAAATCGTGGATTACCTCTGGTGGATCCTGCAGGTCGGAATCCATAATGACCACGGCCGACCCGCGGCTATAATCCAGTCCCGCTGTGATTGCGATTTGGTGCCCGAAATTACGTGCAAAGATCACCGGGCGCACTCTTTCATCTTCTTGAGCGAGGGAACGTATCACGTCTGTAGAGCCGTCCTGACTGCCGTCGTCGATCAACAACAACTCCCACGGCTCGCCCAGCTCCTCCATTACCGCACGCACACGATCGTAAAGTTCAGGTAGCGATTCGACTTCGTTGTAGACAGGCGCCGCCACCGTGAAGGTCACTGGCGATTTAGATATCATGAAGCACGCTCCTCTTTCGTCGATCGGATCAACTTAGCGCTCGACGGAGCGACTCGAGAGTCGGATCGATGACAATCGCTTCTCCCGCAGCCTGCATTGCCGCTCGCACGTCCTTCAAGCCGTTTCCCGTGATGAGCACCACAACTTGATCACTCGCACCCACCAGCTTGTTCGAGATCGCTTCCACGAGGCCAGCATATGCCGTTGCCCCTGCTGGCTCGGCAAAAACCCCCGCCTCCCGAGCTAAAATACGCATCGCCTCGAGAATGGCCTCATCACGAACAGCCACGAAGGCTCCTCCGGTCTCCTTGGCGGCGCGCAACGCGCGAAGGCCATCGCGCGGGAAATCAACTGAAATACTGTCTGCCAACGTATTCGCCCGAACGGGCTCGATCGCCTCCGTGTCATTCTTATAAGCGTTATAAATTGCTGCGGAACCAACCGATTGCACCCCGAATATGCGCGGCATCTGCTCAATCCAACCCAGCGTCTGTAAATCTTTGAAGCCCTTGTGAATACCCGAGATAATATTGCCATCTCCTACAGGAATGAAAAGCGCGTCCGGAACCTGCCAAGACGGTGCATGAGATCTTTCGTCGACCAGACTCAGTTGTTCGCAGATCTCGAAGGCCGCCGTTTTCTTCCCTTCAGCCGTGAAGGGATTGAAACCCGTGTTGCGACAATACCACCCGAAGGATTCCGCAGCTTCAAGCGTGAGGTCGAATGCATCATCGTAGCTGCCTTCAACGAGAAACACCTGCGCACCAAAGATCAAGAGTTGTGCCACTTTCGCTTCCGGGGCGTTTTTCGGAGCTAAGATCACAGCCGGCATCTCAGCTGCAGCCGCCATGCCGGCTAATGCTGCTCCCGCGTTACCCGTCGAGGCCGTGACGACGACTTCCGCATTAATTGATCGCGCACGTGCCAGAACGACGGCGCTGGCACGGTCTTTGAACGAAGCCGTCGGGTTCCGCCCATCATCTTTGAGCCACAAATCATGCAGGCCTAGCCGACTCGCTATGCGATCAGATTTGAAAAGTGGCGTCCATCCAACCGCGCGCAAGGGTGTGCCCTCATGACCTGGATCCTGAACGGGTAGCAGGGGAAGATAACGCCAGATGGAATAATCTGAAGAAGCTGAAACTTCGGCGGGGCTGCTCGCATTCCGGATTCGCTCGTACTCTAGTACGACATCCAGGTTCCCACCGTCATCCGGGCAGATGTAGGTTACTTCATGCGGACCGTACTCGACGTTGCACCGGGAACACCGATACCCGAGAAATCCTCCCACGATGTCAACCCTCTGTTCTCACGATACATAAGGTAATCGATCATTTCGTTGGGGCGAACCTTATAATTCAACGCCCTACCGTGCCACACTATTTTTCCTCGCGTGAATAAGGCTGCATTAACGCAGCTGGAGCTCCGACTCGCTTTCGTATCGCTTCACCTGCGCTTGCTATCAGGGCAAGGATGGTAAAGATGAAAGGTAGCATGGCTAACAGGTTTGGAGAGATGCCCAATGGCTGAAGGCGATACTGCAACACACGCACCCCGCCGAATAGATAAGCTCCCAAAAGCGCCCGCAATGGATCCCACATGGCGAATATCGTGAGCGCGATCACGATCCAACCTACCCCTGCCGTCATGCCCTCAATCCAAGAAGGTGCATAAACCACGGAGAGATATGCGCCGCCCAAACCGGCCATGACACCACCAAAGACAACCGCAAAGTATCGGACAACGCTGACGTTAACACCGAGGGCGTCAGCCGTGGCAGGATGTTCGCCTACCGAGCGTAAGGCAAGACCCCAGCGCGTCCGATAGAGCAGGAACCATAGGATTGGAACCAGCAGGATGGATAAATAGACTAAGGGATCAAATTGAAAGAGCAAGGGACCTAGAGTCGGGATGTCGCTCAAAATCGGAATGTTTACAGGCACAACCTCTACCAGAAGCGGTTGCCCGATGAAGCGCTTACCAAGGATACCGCTCAATCCCAGGCCTAACATCGTAAGCGCAAGCCCAGAGACAACTTGATTCACACGCAGTGTAATACTGGCAAAAGCATGTACCAAAGCGAGTAATCCACCAGCGATGCCGGCGGCAACAACCCCCAACCATATGTTCTCGGTCTCGAATGCCACGCCAAATGCGGATACTGCCCCCATGATCATCATGCCTTCGACACCAAGGTTCAAAACACCCGATCGCTCGGCATAGACTTCGCCTAGCGTGCCATACAAGAGAGAAGTTCCTGCTGGGATTGCTGCGCGCAAAGCTAATAAGATGAATTCAACCATCAGCCTGGTTCCCTCCCCTTAAACCGTATTCGATAACGAGCGATCAAGTCGCCACCTAGGACAAATAGCAAGATCGTCCCATTGAAGACAAAGATTGTCGCCGCAGGTAAATTGAGTGAAACCTGGATCGCATCACCCCCGACGAGCAGGCCACCAAGCAAGAATGAGGTCAGAACCGAAGCCAACGGATTAAGCCTCGCCAGCCAAGCGACGATAATCGCCGTGAAGCCGTAGCCTGGCGATATACCCTCCGGATAGCGTAACCGAAAATGAATACCAGCCACCTCCCCCACACCAGCCAAACCTGCCAGACCACCACTGATAATCATCACAAGGATCGCCGTTTTCAAGTAACTCATCCCGGCGTATCGAGCCGCAAGCGGATTCTCACCAGTCACTCGGATTTCGTATCCCCATCTCGCCCGTGTGATCAAGAAGTAAATCGCTACAGCCAGGACCAAGGCGAGAATAAGAGTCGGATAATGGATGCGCGTCCAGCTCAAGCGAGGTAACTGTGCTGAAAGCTCGAATTTTGAGGTGATGGGAAAGCCACGCTCATCCGGACCTTTCCAAGGACCATAGACCAGGTGATTCACTAAATTGCTAGCGATATAAACCATCATGAGGCTGGTGATCACTTCATCGACACGCCAGCGCGCCTTCAGGAGTGCAGGAACCAACCCCCACAGCGCTCCGCCAACAAATCCGGCAATAAACATGGCTGGCAGAAGAATAAACCTGGGCCAATCGGGGAAATTCAGTGCTAGCGCGGTGGCGCAAGTCGCTCCAATCAGCAATTGACCCTCCGCACCAATGTTCCAGAAGCGAGCACGGAACGCGAGGCTTAGCCCGACACCTGCAAGCATCAAAGGAATGGACTTAACTACGGTCTCCGATAGACCATAGGAGGAGCCAAATGCACCCTGAAAAATCTTGCCATAGGCAAATAGCGGATCGACTCCCAATGCGCTAAAGATGAGTGCAATCGCCAGGAGCGCCAGAATAAACGATAGTAGAGGTGCAACGAGTTGCAGCCAGCGTGGAGAGGTGAGCCGCCTCTCAACTTCAAGGAATGGGATACCCCTCATGCGGACCTCTCCTCTAACGGTAGCCGATGTGCTCCGGCCATCATCAACCCAATCTCTTCCAAATCCGCATCTCCTATAGGTACGTCTCCCATGAGCTCACCCTCAAATATGACGACAATTCTGTCGCTCAGTGTGTAGATCTCTTCCAGATCCTCGGAGATTAGCAACACTGCAGCACCTCGCTCACGCTCCGCCAGGAGTAATTGCCAGATGTATTCAATTGCACCGACGTCCAAACCACTTGTCGGGTGTGCCGCGACAAGGATACTAGGTTTATTAGAGGTCTCGCGTGCCAAAAGCACGCGTTGGATATTCCCTCCAGAAAGCAGTTTCAAGGACGTCTCATGGCTAGGTGTGGCCACGCTATATTGGTTGATCAAAACTTTAGCATGCTCATTTATTGTCCCTATGTCGAGGAGTGGACCACTGCCAAACTTTTGATCACGATAGCTTTTCAGGATAAGGTTATCCGTGACGCTCATCTCGGGCACCAATCCGACGAGGCGCTCACCCGGGACATACCCCACGCCATGATCGATGATCGTTCTGGGTGACAGATTGGTAACCTCATGGTTTCCGACGACAATTTGCCCATCTGTGGCCTGGCGCAAGCCAACAAGCGTTTCAACAAATTCACGCTGTCCATTACCTGCTACGCCAGCGACACCCACNNCGCGTGCAGGTTTTCAATCCTCAGGACCTGGACCCCTGTTTGTACGTCTTTCTTATCGACGCGGAAGAGCACCTCCCGACCAACCATCAGCTGGGCTAGTTCGCGTTTATTCGTCTTTGCCGTCTCGAGTGTCGCCTCAACACGACCATGGCGCAACACCGTTACCCGATCGCTTACCGACATCACCTCATCAAGCTTGTGCGTAATAAAGATGATCGTATTCCCTTCGGCAGCCATACGGCGCAGGATAACAAAAAGGTCTTCCACCTCCCCTGGTGTGAGCATCGACGTCGGTTCATCAAGGATGAGAATGTCTGCGCCTCGATAGAGTGCCTTGATGATTTCCACTCGCTGTTGCTCCCCGGCCGATAATTGCCATATCCGCGCTTCAGGATCGACTGTCAGGTTGTAGCGATCAGAGAACTCTTTCACCTTCGACCGGGCTGCCCGATCGGGAAAGAAAAAGTTACCAGGTAGACCGAGCACAATGTTCTCGGCTACCGTGTGTGTAGGCACCAGACGAAAATGTTGGTGCACCATGCCGATTCCCTGTGCTATGGCTTCCCGTGGAGAGTAAATATCCACCTGCGCACCCTTGATGCGTATCGTCCCTTCATCAGGTTGATAAATCCCATACAAAATGTTCATCAGCGTCGTTTTCCCGGCGCCATTCTCTCCCAGCAAAGCGTGAATCTCACCCGCGTGAGCCTCGAACTCCACCTGGTCGTTAGCCAAAACGCCGGGGAAGTGCTTCACAATGGACCGCATCGATACGCTCGAAGTTGCTGAAGATCCCTCGCCCAAGCCCATACTCCTTTCTGCAAACCCGGGGGTACCAGGGTGGTACCCCCGGGATGGAGTGCTACGTCGGATCGTAGGTTTGTGGAAAATCTATCTCGGGATCGTGCCGACGTTACCCTCAACAAACCAGTCGATGGTCAATAGCTCACCGTAAGTTAACCGCTGACCAGCTTGAAGCCGCAGGGTACCATCTTGATCAGTGATGGGACCGGTAAATGGATCGAACAGCATGGCCGGATCTACCATCTGCTCGAAGCGCTTGAAGACCAGGTCGTACACACTGATCTCGCCCAGGAGCGGATCCGAAACCATAACGGCTTTGAGTTCGTCCTCGAATTTCGGGTTGATTTGTTCGCCGAAGCGTGCGCCAAGGACCGCAGCTCCTTCGCGCATCAGCCACCAGTAGTCAACGTCCGCCAGATTGGTATTATCATAGACCCCCAGGTAAGCCTTCATCAGGATGTCTTCGTAGATGATGCCCCAATCGACGAGTTGACCGCTAACGGCCGAATCGGGACCGAAGTCTCCCATCGGACTGTAATGACTGAATGTGTAGACCGGTTGACCTTGATCCGTGTATTCCTCTCCTACTTCGACGACCGCCGGTGAGTCCTCCGTGAAAGCCAAGGTGTCAGCGCCTGCAGCAATAAGCGCTTCAGCGGCCTCACGCGCCGCTGCCGGGTCATACCACTCGAACAGCCAGCGGACATCCACGGTTGCTTCAGGGTTCACTTCTCTTACACCTAGGGTGAAGGCATTGATGTGACGAACGACCTCGGGAATGGGGTGAGCTGCCACATAACCCACTTTGCCCGTTTTGGTCAACGCGCCAGCCATAAGACCATTCAGGTAATATAGCTGGTAGAAATCTGCCATGTAAGTGCCCATGTTGGGTGCACGCATGAAACCTGAGCAATGGAAGAAAAGATTGTCCGGATACTTTTCGGCGGCGACAAGTGTGCCGTCCATGAAGCCAAAGCTCGTGGTAAACACGACGTCGCATTCCTCCTCCACCACGAAGCGATCCAAGAAGCGATCGGCGTCGGCCTCAGGTACGGATTCCGCATAGGCCGTTTCCAGCCAATCAAACTGCTCGTCCACATAAACCCGACCTTCATTGTGCGCATGGGTCCAGCCAAAGTCGCCGATTGGGCCAACGTAGATGAAACAAGCCTTCATCTTAGGTGCAGCAGCCTCCTCTGGCGCCTCGGGTAGTGGTGTGGCGGTGATAACCTTCTCGACAACTTCCCCCTCAACGATCTCTGTGACGACCACGGTCTTGACGACCTCTGTCGGAGCGCAAGCCGTCACGAGCGCGGTCAAAATCACAAACATCGCGGCGAAACGCCAGTACCTCTTCTTTTGCATCTCGAACTCCTCCTCAAAGGGTTTTGTTGAGTGACGCTACGAAGATACGTTTTTGTGAAGTCGCACATTGTTGCCCTCTCACCTCCTCTCCTCTCCGTTTATCCCAGATGAGCGATCACGCCTTACAAGGTAATCCGCGTCCCTGTCTCACCCGACAACGCCCGTTCAATATTCTCTGGATTCGTAACGATAGCCTCTCGACCCCCTCGCTCAAGGTACTCAATAATGGCGCGGATTTTCGGCTCCATGCTACCCTTGGCGAAGTGTCCTTCTTCTAGGTACTTCCTGGCTTCGGCGAGCGTCATGTGGTCGAGCCACTGCTGATCCGGTTGGTTGAAGTTGATTGCCACCTTCTCAACCGCCGTGGAGATCAAGAACAGGTCAGCGGCGATGCTGGTCGCCAGCAGGGAAGAGGCAAAGTCCTTGTCGATGACGGCCTCGACTCCCTGGAGATCCCCGTTTTCATCCTCGACAACGGGAATCCCGCCTCCCCCGACCCCGATGACCACGAAACCGGCATCAATTAAAACCTGTATCGCTTCGCGTTGTACGATGCGAATAGGAAGAGGGGAAGGAACCACACGGCGCCATCCCCTTCCTGCGTCCTCGACGACCGACCACCCATCCGCCGAACTTCGGGTGCGGGCCGTTTCCTCGTCCATGAAAGAACCGATCGGCTTGGATGGATTCTTGAATGCGGGATCCTCTCGATCTACAAGCACCTGCGTCACGACCGTCGCCGCTTGTTTCTCGATCCCCCGCTTGCGGAAATCGTTGTACAAAGCTCGTTGGAACATGTAACCGATCGCGCCTTGCGTATCTGCGCCACAATAATCGAGCGGCACCGGGTGCAGCTCGTGGAGTGCCAGCTCAGACCGGCGCAAAATAAATCCAACCTGCGGTCCGTTGCCATGTGTAATGACCACGTCCCATCCCGACGAGATCATTCCCACAATGTGTGAAATGGTCTCAGAAGCGGCTGCGTATTGATCGGGGATGGTCTTGTGGTCTTTGTCCGGTATCAGGGAATTACCCCCGACGGCCACGATGGCAACCTTCTTGTCCTTTGCTTTTGTCATCCCGAGACCTTCCTGTTCATCTCATTGTCAGGGCCATCACAGCTTTTTGGGCATGCATGCGGTTTTCAGCCTCATCAAACACCACACTGTTCCGTCCATCAATGACTTCATCAGTGACTTCGATGTTTCGATCCGCAGGTAGAGGGTGCATGTAGATCGCATCATCTTTTGCCAACCCCATCTTGCTCTCGTCCGTGATCCAATCCTTGTACTGATCCTGAATCCGCTTACCTTCCTCCGCATCGGATGTAGTGCAAAGTGGGCCCCATGATTTGGCGTACACTATATCCGCATCCTTCAAGCCCCTTTCCATGCTGTCAACGACCTCAAATCCGGTCTTATGTTTGCGCGCTTGTCCCCAGGCCTGCTCCATGATCTCCGGCATTAATTTGAATTCCGGGGGATGCGATAGCACGACATCCAACCCAAAGCGTGGCATCTGTAAGATCAGCGATTGGGGGACCGAGATGGGCTTCAAGTATGAGGCTGCATAGGCCCACGAAACTACCATCTTCTTTCCGCGCAGATCGCGCCCCTTCTTCTCTATGATGGTCATCAGATCTGCAAGGCATTGATGCGGATGGTAGAAATCGCACTGCATATTCAAGACGGGCACACGCGAGGCTTCTGCAACCAGGTTGATATATCGGTTTCCAATACCCCAATCGACGTGCCGGATGGCAATTCCGTCGAAGTACCGGCCAAAGATCTCTCCCATCTCCTTCTCTGTGTCGCCGTGTGAAATTTGCGTTGTGCGCGATTCAATAAAAGCCGCGTGACCCCCGAGTTGAGCCATCCCAGCTTCAAAGGAACCACGTGTGCGTGTGCTGCTGAAGAAGAACAACATCGCCAAGACTTTATCACGTAAGTAGGGATGAGCCTCTCCTAGTGCTCGCTTGCGTTTCAAATCGAAAGCGACGTCGAGGATGGTCTCAACCTCCTCACGGCTGAAATCAAGATCGCATATGAAGTCCCTGCCTCTTAAGTCAGTCTTCATTGGGTCCCACTCCTGACTGATTTTTCCTAGGGATCAGGGACGGGGGATCAGGGTTCAGCGATTCTATTCCTCAAATACAATCCTGATCCCTATTCCCAATTTCCAGGTCCCTGCTCTACTCCATCGCTCCGAGAACCAACGCCAATAGCCCCATCCTCATTACCACGCCGTTAAAGGCTTCCACCCAATAGCGTGCATGGCGGGTGTCGTCAACTTCCTCCAATAGCTCATCCATTCTGGGCAGCGAATGCAGGACGATCGAATCGGGTTTCGCTTTCCGCATTAACGCTTTTGTGACCTGGTAATTCGCCGGTGTAAGACCAACATCACCCTCACGTTCATCCCGACTCTTGGTGTAATCAGGCTGCACAACAGGTTCCATGTAAATCACGTCGGCGTCCGCAATGGCCTCATCAATGTGCTTGACTTCCCGATAGCTGAGGTTGAGCTCATCAAGTTCCGCCTTGAACTCCTTCGTAAGCGACATCTCCGGCGGGGAAATGTATGTCGCCTCAATGTCGAATTGCGACATCGCATAGCTCATGGAATGCATGGTGCGCATGCGCATGTCGCCCACAAGAACGAAGTGCAGGCCATCGAGCGTTCCTTTTTCCTTATGGATCGTGTACATGTCGGTAAGCACTTGAGTGGGATGTTCCCCCCACCCATCGCCAGCGTTGATGACCGGGATGCTCGCCCAGCGCGCCGCCTCCGCGGGCGCACCTTGCTGGAAATGACGCATCACAATCACATCACCATAGTACTCCAGCATATGGACTGTGTCCTTGATGGATTCCTGGTAAAAATCTCCAGCGCGCGTCATCTTGACATCTGAGAATCCCGTCACACTCCCACCCAGTCGCAACATCGCCGCCTCGTGTGCCAAGCGTGTGCGCGTGCTCGGTTGATAGAACGCCGTTACCAGGATCTTATCCGCCAATAAGTCCGACTTCTCCCGGTCTTGCGCAATTGGAGCCAAGAGATCACAAACCTCAAAGACACGGAAATATTCATGGCGTTCGAATCCTTTCAACGAAAGGATGTCCCGCCCTGCAAAACTGCGCATGGTCTTTTCTCCTTTGATTCTGTAATCCGTGCCCACTCATGCACGTTATATGCTCTTCCTTACTATAAGGACGATCTTTATCGACGCGAATTCATCATCCAACACGTCGCACGACATGAAAACGAAACGTTCCTGGAAGAAAATAACTCAAGGAATGATCAATCGAATTCCCGTCTTGCGTGCAGAGCCACGCCTCCAGGACCAAAAGCACATCGCCCTGCCGTATCTTGAGCCGACGCGCAATTTCCGCCGATGCCGCCATTGCAGTGATCTCCGTCCGCGAATGACTTAAGACCGGCTCACCTCGCACGAGTAGCACATCGAGGACCGAGCCTTTGAAATCCTCCTCCATGACCTCTTGAGGAATCAAGTCCTTTGGTATCACGTCGATGAGATATGTGACGGGATGACCGTCGACATTTAGAACTCTCGAAACCTCAATCACCGGGGTTGTCGCGTCGATTTTAAAGAGCTCGCTTTCAACCTTAGTCGGTTGACGCTCCCCAATTGTGAGATCGTCTAAATCGATTTCGAGGTCGTTCCTACTTGCAAGCGTAAGGACGCTCTCAAGCACTTCCAATCCGGTTTCGATCATCTGGGGTTCGCGTCGAACGGATGTGCCAACGCCCTGCTGCCTTAAAATCAGCCCACGTTCCTCGAATGAGCGCATGGCTTCACGCAACGTTGCCCTTGAGACACCTATCTGTCTCGCCAATGCGGGTTCAGAAGGAAGAAAGTCACCGGGCTCCATCTCTTCCAGCAATTTCTCAAGCACTTCAGCAGTCTGCTGGTACAATGGCCGCCGTTTGTTATCGTCTGACTTAGATTGAGTCTCCGTTGTCATGCGAATCCAGTTTGTGATTGAAGGAATGAATCAAAATTTGTTCTAGGCCACGTATCAGTTTTCATCTGCGACAACTGAGATGACCTCAAATTTATTTACATCCACCAGACCCTTATCGGAGATGCGCAGATCGGGGATGACAACCAACGCCAGGAGACTTAGCTGCATGTTGGCATTATTTAGCGTGCAACCGCACGCTTTGAACGCCTCAAGTAAACCAGCCGCTTTCTCTGCAACGACTTCTGCACGCTCATCCGACATCAGACCTGCGATGGGCAATTCCACGCTGGCAAGTACTTCGCCTCCCCTCACGACGATCTGACCACCTCCAACTTTCGCCAATTCATTCGCTGCCAGTGCCATATCAGCCTCATCCGTGCCTACGACAACCATGTGATGTGAATCATGCGCAACTGTTGAACCAATTGCACAAGACGTGTNNTCGACCAACGCAACCTTGGATACGTCGTTCTCCAGATCAACATGCAACTGTCCATTCTTGGCACTCAAATCTAGTTTGAGGTGCCGGGTGGGAGCTTGGTTCTCGACCACCTCGATCACGTTCACCAGCAGATTTCCATCACGGGGAGCGCGCAGAACGAAATCTTCCGCTGCCAAGGTGCGACCTAGATTAATCGACGCCTTTACCTCTGCCGGATAATCGAACGGAGGTAGATCCAGTAACAACTCACCACTTTCAGCTACAATCCTCCCCTTCGCCACGACTTGATCGACGACCATCGTTTGAATATCGGATACGAGGAGAATATCAGCATAGCGACCCGGTGCGATCTGTCCCACATCGCGCGCCACCCCGAAGTGTTCGGCTGTGTTCAACGTGGCCATCTGAATGGCGGTTATTGGCTCGGCTCCCTGCTCGATCGCATGTCGGACCACGCGATCCATGTGCCCTTCATGAATGAGGGTTTCCGAATGACTGTCGTCTGTGACCAGGATAAAATGCCGCGCATCAAGCCCCAGCTCAGTCACCGCCGGGAGTTGTGCGGCGACGTCATGCCAACCGGAACCTAACCGGAGCATAGCCTTCATTCCCTGTCGGACACGCGCGATGGCGTCCTCCAAGCGAGTCCCCTCGTGATCGTCTTCTGGACCGCCTGCGACATACCCATGGAAAGGCAATCCCAAATCCAGGGATGCGTAATGACCACCAATGACCTTCCTTGCCAATCGCGTTTGCGCCATCTCCGCATGCATCTTCTCGTCATTGGAAAAAACACCAGGAAAGTTCATCATCTCTCCCAATCCAATGACCCCCGGCCATGTCATCGCCTCCGCCACTTCTTGAGGTCCGATTTCCGCTCCGGGTGTCTCGAGACCGGGTGCAGAGGGGACACAAGATGGCATTTGCACCCAAACATGGATCGGTTGCACGGCGGCCTCGTCAACCATCATGCGTACACCCTTGAGACCGAATACATTCGCGATCTCGTGCGGGTCCACGAACATGCCGGTCGTGCCGTGAGGCACGACTGCGCGCACGAATTCTGTCACCGTCAGCATTCCCGATTCGATGTGCATGTGACCGTCGAGCAAACCAGGGACGAGATACCGCCCATTCGCTTCAATCAACTTGGTATCCGGACCGATAGTATGGCCGGCATCCGGACCGACATATGCGATCCGCTCTCCAAGAATGGCGATATCGATCTCCTCGAGGATCTCGCCTGACTGCACACATACCCAGCGGCCTTTCCGGATAACCACGTCTGCGGGCAAGCGACCCATAGCGACATCAACGAGACCTCTCGTGATTTGGCTCCACGTTTTCGCATCCATGCTCTTCGCCCTCATTTTCCCGTAATTCTGATCTCAAACTGCTTCGACTAGACGGCGTGCAGCGAGATTATGTTTCTCGATCAACATCTCAAGATCAAGCTTCTCAAAGCGACCTGCGTGAACGATCGGCTTTCCATGCACGTAGCAGTAATCAACGGGAACGGGTTCGCATAACACGATCGCCGCTACTGGATCGTGGAGAGCACCTGCGTATTCGATCCGATTTAAGTCGACGGCGATGAAATCGGCACACTTTCCTGCTTCGAGAGCGCCAATGTCATCCCGACCGAGAACTCGCGCCCCACCGAGCGTAGCGAGCTCAAGTGCGCCACGGGCCGTTAAAAGCTCCCCCGGACCGTCAATCTGGGGGGCTGCCGCCGCACCGACTCTGGAAAGCAACAAGGCTTGTCGCACCTCCGTCAACATGTGTGAACTGTCATTGCTTGCCGACCCATCGACACCCAGGCCGACATCCACCCCAGCGGCAAGATAACGGCGGACAGGGGCGATTCCCGAAGCCAGGCGCATATTCGAGGAGGGGCAATGTGCCACCCCAATCCCAGCTGTTGCCATGCGCTCCACCTCTTGCGGATCGATGTGTACAGCATGCGCAAACCAAACGTCTTCTCCTGACCAGTCTAGCTCTTCAGCATACGCAAGAGGACGATGATTGAATTCTTCCAGACAGAAACGTTCCTCGTCCAGGGTTTCTGCAAGATGCGTGTGAAGTTGCACCCCGTAAGCACGAGCCAAGCCTGCCGCCTCTCGCATCAATTCCGGAGTCACCGAGAATGGCGAGCATGGCGCCACAACGACTTGCGTAAAAGACCCGGATTCAGGGTCGTGGTATGTCTCGATCACACGCTGCGTGTCTTTGAGAATGGTCTCTTCATCTTCGACCACGCTATCAGGCGGAAGCCCCCCTTTGCTCTCCCCAAGACTCATCGAGCCGCGGGATGCGTGTAATCGCAGACCGACCTCTTTAGCTGCTTCGATCTCATCGTCCAGCCGGCATCCATTCGGAAATATGTACAGATGATCCGACGCAGTTGTGCAACCAGAAAGCGCTAGCTCGGCGAGGGCTAGTTGCGTCGAGATATGAATGTCCTCGGGGGTCAATCCCGCCCAGATTGGATAGAGGGTCTTCAACCAGGTGAAGAGATCCGCATTCTGTGCAGCAGGAACGACGCGGGTTAAGGTTTGATAGAAATGATGATGGGTGTTCACAAGACCCGGCAATACGAGATGACCTGCCAAGTCGAGAACCTCATCCGCTTGGGAGGGAATATTCCTACTCGGTCCAACTTGTTCGATAAAACCATCTCGAACGAAAAAACCCCCTTGAGGAATTTCACGCCGCTGGCTATCCATGGTCACCAGGACTGCGGCATTCCGTACGAGTAGCGTTCCCATGCATCCTCCCTTACCGCGGTGTCGTGAGTGTAGCACCCTTATCGGGTCGGGTCAATTGTCAGACAACATCACGCACAGTGGATCATTGTCACCCGCAGCCTGATCAGGAATCACGGACGTGATCGAGCACAGCCCCAGAAAGCTGATGATGAAAGCGCCGTCTTTATCAAGACGGCGCTTTGAAAAAAACCTCTTTCGGAATGCCTATATTGATGCTCTCTGTGCAGATCGCAAAGTGTTGTTCATCAAGCCGGCAATTGTCATAGGACCGACACCACCCGGGACCGGTGTGATCGCGCCGGCCACTTCCTTGGCCTCATCGAAGGCCACATCACCCACCAAACGGTAGCCACGTTTGGCACTCGGATCCTCGACGCGATTGACACCCACATCGATCACGTACGCTCCAGGCTTGATCCAATCGCCCTTGATCATCTCCGGTCGCCCAATGGCAGCGATGAGAACGTCCGCTTCCCGTGTAACCGCAGGCAGGTCTTTCGTGCGTGAGTGACAGATGGTAACTGTCGCATTTTCCTTGACCAGCAACAGCGCAGCGGGCATACCTACGATGTTCGAGCGCCCTACAACAATCGCCTCAGCGCCTTCCAATTCTGCACCTGCCTTTTTAAGCAAGGTGATACAACCTGCAGGTGTGCACGGAACAAACAGCGGTTCCCGACCTTTCTGCGCCAGGCGTCCAATGTTTATGGGATGGAATCCATCGACATCTTTTTCGATGCTGATCGCTCTTAATATCGCTTCCTCATCCAAACCGGCCGGAAGGGGTAATTGAACAAGAATCCCATGCACGCCAGGGTCGGCGTTGAGTTTCTCCACCAGCTTTTCAATCTCCTCTTGTGTAGCGTCCGCAGGGAGCTCGTGACCGAAGGATTCAATCCCCAACTCTTCGCAAGCTTTGCGCTTCATCCTCACGTAAGTTTGCGAGGCCGGATTTTCCCCCACCAGCACCGTCGCCAATCCCGGTCGAGATCCCCCTGCAGCTAGCAACGCCTCGACACCCTTTGCGACCTCTTGCCTCAACTCCGCCGC
>WVZH01000573.1 GCA_011772595.1 Anaerolineales bacterium | reverse complement strand
GCCGAACAACACGGTTACGCAAAACCCCCAGATGCTCAACTTCCAGTTCAACCACGTCGCCCGGCTTCAGCCATCGATCCAGCTCGAGACCGGAACCGGTTCCCACCGTTCCTGAGCCGATAAACTCACCCGGATAGAGTGTCTCATCTTGCGAGACGTAAGTGATCATGTCCTCAAACGTGAAATGCATATCAGCGCTGCTTCCACGTGACCACTCCTCACCATTCACCCGCGCAACCATCTTCAGGTTGTAAGGGTCCGGCACCTCATCGACCGTGACGAGATAGGGTCCCATTGCATTGCCCGTATCAAAGTCCTTTCCCTTAGCCGGTCCGAGTCGTCCCTGCATCTCACGAAGCTGAATGTCGCGTGCGCTGAAATCGTTGAAAATTGTGTAACCCACAATGTACTGCCGTGCTTGCTCTTTGGGAATGTCTCGGCCGGCTCGGCCAATGAACGCGCCGAACTCCAGTTCATAATCCAGTCTTTCCGTGTAACTTGGCCAGCGGACCTCAGCCTCCGGACCGACGACGCTGAAGGTGTTGCTTTTGTAGTAAATGGGTCTCTCGTACCAGACCTTCGGTGCGCCGATGAGCGCCCGGCCCCAAAGCCTTTCAGCCCAGGCATCAAGGGTTGCGAGGGGGGGGAATCTCCACTTGGCAACGGTTCGCGTTGCCTGAACAATATGTTTTTCAAATGCCATGAAGTCACGAATCGATCGAGGGAGGGGAACGGGTGCGAGCAGCACGACGTTATCCAGCCGGTGACTTGCCTCCGGCGGTGATTGGCTTCGTAAGAATTCAACCACCCGCTGCGTCTCCTCAAAGGCCTGCTCACTCCCTTCGAGCCATTTCAACATATCGGTGAAGAATGGGGGGGAGGTGCCGGACTGAGCGATGGCACCCGTCTCGAGATCCGCAACGGCCTCATCGTCAGCCATCAATACACCAAGGCGGGGGGTGGTTTCCGATGCAGACTTGGGGACGAAGCTCACCAGTTTCATTGTTCCTCTCCGGTTCGGGGAATGGTTACTTTCCCTTTTCTAGCTGACTTGGACGAATTGGTCAACGATGTCTCA
>WVZH01000078.1:878-1039 GCA_011772595.1 Anaerolineales bacterium | reverse complement strand
ACTTGCTGGGCGTCCATAACCAGTCTTTCATAGGCTTCGGACGCGTAGAGCTTCGCTAGGGTTGCTTCCATCACGGCTTCCCGCTTCATGTCCATGTGATAGGCTGAGTAGTAGGTCAGGAGCCGGGCCGTTCGCAAGGCCGCAAACATGTCGGCGATCTT
>WVZH01000078.1:474-791 GCA_011772595.1 Anaerolineales bacterium | reverse complement strand
CCCAACATTCCAGCGGCAAAGAGATTGCGTTCAAAGTTGAGGCCATCCACCACGACTTTCCACCCGTCTCCTTCGGCGCCAAGTCGATTTTCCACCGGAATTTCGGCCTCGTTGAAGCTCAGGAAACCATTGGGCAAGCCGGTCCACCCACCCAGCTCATTGATCTTTTCTACTGAAAAGCCGGGCGTGCCCTTTTCCACGATGAAAGCGCTCAGGTGACGATATTTGACGCGGTCGTCAGGGCGGTCGCTCGTCTTGGCGTAGACACAGTAGATATCTGCCACTCCCGCGTTAGTTATGAACCGTTTCTTTCCGTT
>WVZH01000078.1:0-376 GCA_011772595.1 Anaerolineales bacterium | reverse complement strand
AGTTTTCCTTTGGCAATCTGGGATAGCCATCGTTTTCGTTGCGCTTCAGTGCCGAATTTCATAAGCTGCTCCACGCCACCGAACATCGTAACGGAATACGCGCCCACGAGCGCCGAGCAGATCCGACTCAGCTCCTCCGCGACAATGCAGCACCCGGTGACCCCAGTGTTTGACCCCCCATAGGCTTCAGGTATGGGAGCCCCAAACCATCCTTTGTCGGCCACGGCCTGTATCAGATCGGCTGGAAACTCTTTGGTCCAGGCTATTTCTTCTCCACGAGACAGGTTTTCATCGGCAAATTTGCGAGCTTCCTCGGCCAGCTTCTTCTGCTGGTCGTTCCACCACGGATAATTCTCCATCATTTTCTTCGCCCCCA
>WVZH01000259.1 GCA_011772595.1 Anaerolineales bacterium | reverse complement strand
GTTCGCCCTCGCCGAGCACGCAGTAGTCAACCCATTGGCCGTCGTCCGTGAATATCTCCTCGGAGCAGAAGGTGGGGTGAACGCCGCCCAGGAAAGTGGTGACCTCGGGGAGTTCTTCCTTTGCAATCTTCAATACCCTAGTTGCATCGTTTATCGTCGCCGTTATTGCCGTGACGCCGACAAAATCGGGTGCCGAGGAGCGGATGTGCTCCCGGATCAGATCGAAGTCGTGGAACTTCGACATGGCGTCGTAGATCTCGACCTCGAAGCCAGCCCTTTCCAGTTCACCGGCGATATAGGTGAACCCGAGGTTGGGCCACCTGCCCGCCGATTCCACCACCCCGCAGTGGTACGGCGGTGTGACGAGCATCACTCTATTCGGCTTTTTCATCGCGCGCCTTTATCAAAAGCCTATTCGCCCTGACATAATAAACGAACCCCACCACGACAACTCCGGCGAGGATTACGTGCTTCACGATGAGGAGCACCACCTGGTTTTCACCCGCGGCTGCGTTCCATTCGTAATCTTTGTACGCAAGGGCGCGGAAGACCCCGAAAAGTACAATGCCGCCAAAGCTCAGCTTCACCATGAGTAAGAGGGTCTTCAGCAGGTCGATCATGCCTTTTCCAGGGTTAGAGCCCTGATTCTTCTTTCGCAAAATCGACCACAGGAGCACCGTCCCGACAAGCCAGCCGGCCGCGCTCAGATCGTGCAGGAAATTGTTCAGCAGTACGAGTATGGCCAAGGGAGATTTACCTCCCGATTATCCGCCACCTTTGTCTATCCTCTCGTCTCTCCCTTCACTCGGTTCATGGCCCCGGATGGACAGAAGGCGCAAACCACTCCACGCCCCAGAAGGAGATGGCCACAACGAGCAAGCCGAGCACCGTAAGCCACGCGGCCCGCCTCATTCTCCAACCCAGGAAAGAGCGGGCATGGAGGTAAAACGCGTACACGAGAAAGGCTATCAATGACCACGTCTCCAGCGCATCCCAGCTCCAGTAGTGACCCCAGAGCTTCTTGGCCCAGAGAGCACCCGACACGAGCATCACCGCGTGGTTGATGAAGCCGAGGACTATGAAGCGATAGCTCGCGAGATCCAGGACTTCCGACTCGGAAACCTTGATGGCCGGGTTCCAGGAGGGAAACCCCTCCTTCAGCAGGAGGAGCACGGCCGCACCCGTGGAAACCGCATAGCACCCGAAGGCGAGCCAGGCAAAGATGACGTGCACGGCGAGCCAGGGGCTCTGGTAAGCNNCGCACCCTCTCGAATGCGAGAAAGATCAACACCGTGAACCACGTGCCCGTGAGGTTGAGCTCATAGGTATCGGTTACGGGCGGGTGGTCTCCCGCGGCCCAGCGGACGATCGCCGTGGCCGTGTGGAACCCCAGCCCCATCCAGAGGATCCAGACGGCGTACGTTACGCCCCGCGCCTTTCCGGCCATGAACCC
>WVZH01000129.1:2084-2384 GCA_011772595.1 Anaerolineales bacterium | reverse complement strand
TTGAGCGTCACCGTCAAGGTCCAGCGAAAGGTACGTTCAGGGCGATGCATTTTGCATTGCGATTCTTTTTCCGCCAAACACTGGGCCGTGACTGGAAGCTGTTCAAAAAAAAATGAAACCTTTACGCCAGATGTCTCTGCCACAGGCGCTTCGTCATGGAGACTGCATGCGAATCATCCATGCGGTAAGGCATCCTGTATATCGCAACTGTCTTCTTGTGACGTACAGTTGCGGGCTTCGGCTCGGCGAAGCGATCAAGATACAGATCAGCCATATCGACAAGTCCACATCCATCCTGAC
>WVZH01000129.1:0-1933 GCA_011772595.1 Anaerolineales bacterium | reverse complement strand
TATGGTAAAACCCATGTGTCCGATTCTTCCGTGAGAGTAGCATTCAATTACGCCTGTTTTTCGGCTGGAATCAAGGATGTGACTCCCCATGTTTTGCGGCATAGTTTCGCTACGCGATTATTAGAACAAGGCGTGGATACGCGCGTTGTGCAAATGCTGCTCGGACATGCCAGCATCCATTCCACGGAGATATACACACACCTGACCACGCCCATCCAATGTCAGGTCCGTGAGGCCGTCGAAAAGCTCATAACCAGCCCTATCTGAAAGGACCGGTTATGGCAATCGAACTGGCCGATATAATGCATCGGTTCGGGCCTTCATACCTCCAGCGGTTCTCTGGCCGAATGCCTTTTTCGCACAAAAAGGTCATATCCGACATCCAGCAATGCAGAACAGAGGCTAAAGGCGGGCATATTTACCGGTGTGAGCGTTGCGGCAAAGAGGTTTATGTCTATCATGCCTGCCGTAACCGGCACTGTCCGGCCTGTCACAGAGACCAGATACAACAATGGCTCGAGCAACGCACCGCTGAATTGTTGCCGTGTGATTATTTTCATGTCACAGTGACGATCCCGGATACATTGCACCATGTCTTTCGCAGCAATCAAAAACGGATGTATGATCTGCTGATCAAGACCGCATCAGAGTCTCTGATACAGCTTGCAGACGATCCAAGGCATCTGGGCGGCCGGGTAGGGATATTAGCTGTTCTGCAAACCTGGGCGAACAATTTAGCTTATCATCCGCATGTCCACATGCTGGTCACAGGTGGCGGAGTCAATGAGGACGGCCAGTGGATCTCATGTAAGAAGAAATATCTGGTTCCGGTCAAAGCACTGTCAAAACTGATTCGCGACAAGTTCGCGGCAAGGCTAAGAAGGAGACATAAGGATCTCTACCGTCATGTTAATCCGATGACCTGGTCAAAGAACTGGGTAGCTAACAGCCTGCACTACGGCCAGGGTGAGCATGTCGTATTAAACTACCTGGCTCGATACGTATTTCGCATTGCCATCACCAATCATCGGATTATCAGCATGGACCAGAGCCATGTGACCTTCCGCTACAAGGATCGTAAAGGCGGCAGGTGGGTGACATCCAGAATCGAAGGCGTCGAGTTTATTCGTAGATATTTGCAGCACGTCCTGCCCAAAGGGTTTCATAAGGTCCGCTACTATGGAATCTGGCATAAATCCAATGCCAACCACGTAAGCACATTAGCCAGCTCAATTATCTTGGCCGCCATACTATCAGGCCGACCCATAACCAAGACAGAAAATGAAGAACCGCCTGTTACCGGTAGCAAATTGAAATGCCCACACTGCGGCAGTGACCAGCTGATCTTGCTTGAACGACTACCACGACCACGTGCACGCAGCCCATGACCTGAAATATCCACCTGCACTGGATAACCTGCTAACATCTCTATCGATTCAAAACAATGAGCCGGTTCTAACGCAATGCAACGGGCCATCACTCTCGGTCTGCCCAAATATCCAATTTTAGCCACAAAAACAGAATCCTACCTCCATTTGCAGTCGCAATTCCCCATCAAATTGATGCCGNNGCTGGTCTTGCTTGAACAATTGCCGAGACCACGTGCACGCAGCCCATGACCTGAAATATACTCCCAACATCTCTATCCATTCAAAACAATAGGCCGGTTTTGACTCAGTTTATCAGGCTATCGCTGCCGGTTTGTCCACATATCCAATTTTTGTTCCAAAATGATTAATTCTGCCCGTATTTACACCCAGAATTCACTATTAAAACATCGATAGATTGTCCACGCTTTGATTAAAACAGGCCAAAACTTATCAAATCGTTACCCTGCGTTTAGTGCAACATGGTTTTCGAGACGGTAAAACGTCTCGAAAAGCCATTATTAATTCAATGACCGGCGCTCCCCCTTAAAGAAGTGTTTTTAGAG
>WVZH01000488.1 GCA_011772595.1 Anaerolineales bacterium | reverse complement strand
TTCCACAGATTTTAGCCAGACTCAAATCATTTGGGTGTGTTTCATTTGATTTAGAAGGTGCCATTAGAGGGCCAAGGGTAGTGTCTGATACGCTGAAAAGTCATCTGAAGTCACTGTAATGGTAACGGAAGAGTCAGCAGGAAGCTCATCCTTGGTTGTTGTTCTGGGAGACATCGCTGGCCTGGGTTGATGGGGGCTGGGTGGAGCATGCGGCTCCAGGGCTTGAAACTCAAGGGGGCCTTGCTCAGGGAAAAGCAGAGAGTATAGCCGTTTGTGACGCTGGCGTCGGCGGAAGAGAAGGTAGGTCTCCCAATCACCGTTTTCAGCTACAGCACGCAGGCGAAACAAGTTCTCTGCACCCTCCTGGGTCCAGCGCATACCCGACAGTTCAAAACGATCTTTAACAAAATGGCGACAAGCACCTTCGATGACGCCAGAAGCGATGGGCCAGCCTTGGGCCAGATAGGTCTGATAGTGCATATAGGGCAGATTGTTCTCAAAGTAGTTAGCAGTCTTGGTCAGCTTTTCCCGCTGGCCCTTGGTTCGTTGCGGGGCTTCAGCCAAGGTACGGAAGTCAGCAATGATCTGCTCTGTCTGTCCTGAGAGCATCAACAGCGTTTGGTCAGCGACCCATTGGTTGCGCCGTTCATCGGTTTCACCGAACAACTTGTTGGCAACTTCCCACAAGTACTCGTTGGGGTGAATAAAGTCCAGGATCAGTTCAAAGTCCGGGAAGTAAGTCTCCACCCGCTGCTGGAGAGCCGGGTCGCCATCCGTCAGAGCGACCTTCTCTTGGGTATGCTCCCCTTTGCGGGCCTCAACTTGTTGGGTCAGACGGCTCAGTGCGGCATCTTTGCCATCCAAGGTGGCCCAGACGTGCTTGTTCTGAGGGCCGGGGGGCGATGATGCTTCCTGGTTTCGTTCAGTGGCATCATCTTGACGGAAGAAACTGGTCACCACGGCTTCTGGGGTGCGCGGATTAGAGGCAATGGTGTAAACGGTGGTCACAATAGCCTCTTTCTTACGACCCCGTTTTTGACCTTTGCCCAAGCGTACTTGGGGTTCAGCTGCTTGTTCCAGCACCATGGGTACGCCTTTGCCATCGGCTTGAATGACCAGAATTTCCGCTTCATCTTTCGCGTCGGGCGGTGGCTTCTGGGCATAATAGGCTTCAACATCCAGAGCGTCTTCAGCCACCATTTCCTGAACCACCCGCGTGGACACCTTGAACTCGAGAATGCGGGCCAAGATGCTCATAGCTTTGCCATAAGAAGGCACATACACCGCAAGATATTCGACCAGGTCACGCAACAGGTCGGAGTACCGATCCGAACTCAGGGCCAACTCGGCATCCAAGGGCGCTTGCCCACCGAGACCACTCTGATAGAAGTAAGGCCGCCACAGGGGGATTCGATCAAAGACAGAAAAGTAGGTGCGCTTTTGTTCGCTGTGATAGGGCAAGGTCTGCCCGTCTTCCAAAGTTATCGGGTCGCGGGAACAAGTCTGAGTTCGCATTTGGAAGAACAGTTGCAAGAGCTTGGCCCCCAAACTTAACAGTAGCGTAAACAAGCCTCGTTCAATCTGGTCGGCGCTGGCGGTACGGGCTTGTTCACCCGTGACAAAGTCCAGGGCTGTTTCAAATTCTAAGCGAATATCTGCTTTCATTTTCTCAAGGTCAGCAATCATGATTGGGCTCCTTCGGCATAGCGTAAGATTCGTGACTCAAAAGCTTACTTTAGCCGAAGTGCGCCATTCCCTCAAATCAAATGAAACACACCCATTTGATTTGATCAAATTGGGATAT
>WVZH01000276.1:81006-88060 GCA_011772595.1 Anaerolineales bacterium | reverse complement strand
GATCCCCCTGCAGCTAGCAACGCCTCGACACCCTTTGCGACCTCTTGCCTCAACTCCGCCGCGATAGCTTTGCCGTCAATGATCTTTGCTGTCATCATTCTCTCCTGTCGGTATCCAGTTGGAATTCATTGCCACTCGCCTGAGTGTTTGATAAGGCGCGCATGGTAAAAATCCCCCCCAATCTCAATATTGAGATTATGCACCAAGCCGAGGTTGACTTCAAGAACAGAGTTCTACAACCAACCTGACACCTATCCGAGTTTTTTGTAGTCGGATGGGAAAAATTGTTTCCCAAATCGAGGGTGTTAGGGCGTGGGCCGCCAATCCACGTCGTAATCCCAGGCAGGATCGGAGGTGATCCATGTAACATTTTCACAGTTTGGATCGATCAGCGCGATGTCATGGTTGACACCTTCAGGCCAGGTCTCAAACGCAATCCATTCACCATCCGGCGACCACTTCGGTTCATCCATAGGGTAACCCGCGTAAAGTCCTTCAAGACAAACCTTGTTCGTCGTTGACCCATCTTCATAAGGAGAAACCATGAGGAAAGGTGGCGTATTCTCCTTCCGTCGCACAAAGAGGACAAACTGGCCGTTCTTCGACCAATCGGGATGAGTATCGTCTTTGTCTCTTCCTCGAATGAATCGATCTTCGCTACCGCCAGAAGCGGGCATAAGCCAGATTGTGGTCTCAATTCCCTGCGTGGATGCAAACATAAGTTGATCACCTATCGGTGACCAAGTGGGATGGTAATACTGGCCGAGGTCGTTATTGAGGTTCTCCTCCTCCCCACTTTCTAGGTCCACAACGTAGACCTGCCGTCGAGTGTCCCTCGTAGAGGTAAAGGCGATGCGCTTGCCATCCGGTGCCCAGGCAGGATCGAAATTACCTATCGATCCAACCGGTACCGGCTCAGGATCGGACGCGTTTCCAGCGTTGTCCACTGAAATCAGCCAAAGGCTTGAGGCCTCATACACATCTCGATTACCTTTACTACAAGGAGAAGTGAAGACGATGCGCTTCCCATTTGGACTCCAAGCGGGTTGGCAGGCGCCTTCCTGCAAATTGGTCAATTGGTGCTCGTCCGTTCCATCAAGGTTGATTAAGTAGATCTGGGGATTTCCGGATTTCTCTGAGACATACGCGAATTGGCCTACGCCCCCTCCAGTTGGGGTGGAAATGACCGAGGTCGTGACTGCCGATCTTGTCGCCTCTGTAGTAGAGACTGCCGATTCAGTGCCAGGTAAGATGCTCGGAGAGCTTAGTGGACCGCCCCCAGTCTGGGAGGGATCAGCCGGTCGGGATTCAGTAGCGAAGGCAACGGTTGCTACTGGCGAGGCTGAGATCCGCCTTAACCAAGCACGGATCGTTGGAGCCATGTAAATCAGACCCGCCACGATCAGAACGATCGTCAAGCCCAGGAAAATAGCCAACGGTAATCGACTTGGTCTACCACCACTGGTTCGAAGGACTTGCGTTGCTCGCTCAGTGGCGGGGGATTCATCAGTTGGCCTAGCAGGCTTCTCGAGATGCGGATACGCCCGCACGGCAGTCGGACGACCAGCGAATTGTCTCGAACCAAGCGCGGCAGCGAAGGCGTTGATGGTTTGATATCGATCCTTGGGTTTTACCGCCAACGCTTTCTCGATTACCTTTCCGACAGCTTGGCTTATCTCCGGGTTGAGTTTACGAATCGGTGTGAGTTTCGTGTGTCCCATGGCGCGTTCGATGGAATCTTCCGGAATGGTCGCGGTCAGTGCAGCGTACATCGTAGCGCCCAGTGAGTAGACATCCGTTCGTGGATCTGTACCCCCCGTTCCATACTGCTCAGGTGGTGAGAATCCNNCCAAAATCCACCAGGATCGCTCCCCCATCCGGCATGATTTTTATATTGCCAGGTTTAATGTCCCGATGAAGAATGGGAGGTGTTTGGCTGTGGAGGTACGCAAGAGCATCACAGATTTCGAGGAACCACGGTAGGGCTTCTTCCTCTGGGATCGCACCACTGCGCTCCAGGCGTTGGCGAAGATCAACACCCATGATGAAGTCCATCACCAAGTATTGACCTTCACCCTCAATCACAAAGTGGTCCGAAACTCTTGGAAGATTGGGATGCCGAAGCCTGGCGAGGATCTTGGCTTCACGCTCGAATTGGCGCTCGAATTCCGCCGTCGTAAAGAGATTTTCTTTGACGGCGACCTCCACACCGAGGTTTACATCAAAGGCTTTATATACGGCGCCCATGCCACCCTGGCCGAGGATGCCGTCAATTCGATAACGATGACGTAGAACTGAACCTACCTGGAGAGCCATTAAGAACTCAATCGGTCCTCAAAATCCAGACGCGCATTCGTATTGTAGCCCATGGTGTAGGTTTTGACTACTGCTCCTCGCTCGATACGGTAAGTTGTAAAGTAATTGGAAGGAAAAAGAACACGACTGGTTTGTTGGATATGATGCCCTCGTGTCTCATTCCTTTTAGGAACAGAAACTTGGCAGATCACCAGGGGCGATGTAAAGTACGTCTCACCCATGTCAGTCAACCGAGGGATGAACTCAAGCATGCAAAGATTCACCCGGCTTCTGGCCGTATTTTCACTCTCCACTCTGACAATAACCGCTTGTGAGAGTTTATGGATCACCAGGGGAAGCATCCTTTCGAGCGATCACGTCATCGAGATCGAGCCCTCCCCCTCACCAAGTCGCACGCCTACACTCACCATCCAACCCTCGTCTACCGCTTCCGCCACACCCTCCGCGACACTCACACCTTCACCCACACTCTCACCCAATGGCCCAGATATCATCGGCTATTCTGTCGCTGGCCGACCACTCGAGGTATTCAGTTTCGGGTCGGGGTCCAGAAAGTTGATGATCATCGCTGGTATGCATGGAGGCTACGAGTGGAACACGATCGCACTGGCCGACCAACTCATCCTGCTCCTACAAGGACGACCGGATTGGGTCCCACACGATATAACCCTTTTTATTCTCCGCTCAATGAATCCGGATGGTGAGGAGCGCGCGCGTGGAATACAGGGGCGGACGAACGACAACGGTGTCGACCTTAATCGCAATTGGCCTACGTATTGGAAATCTGATTGGCCGATCCATGGTTGTTGGCGATACCTACCGGTGACTGCCGGTCCATATCCGGCATCTGAGCCTGAGACACTGGCGCTGATGCAGTTCCTTCTTGAGGAAAACATCGAGGCATTGATCAACTACCATAGCGCAGCATTGGGCATCTTTCCCGGCGGTCAACCACCAGACGAGTTGTCCCTCAACTTAGCCGAAGCGGTCGCAGGCGTGAGCGACTACCCCTACCCGCCCATTGATACCGGTTGTCAGTTCACCGGTCAGCTCATCGACTGGGCATCGAAACAAGGGATTGCCGCCATCGACATCGAGCTCACAAACCACAGGGATCCTGACCTCAAACAGAATCTAGAGATCCTCCACGTCTTCATGCGCTGGCGGCCATGAATTCTCTACAGGTTCCCGGAAGCTGAGAGCTCCCGGGAACCTGAGAATCAACCCTTGACAAAGTTACAAAAAGATTGACAATTTACTACAATAATATTGAATTCAATATTATCGACCTTGATGATTTAAAATTGCATTAGGGAGAATATCAATGACTCGAGGCAACCAAAAGAATCAACATCGAGGCGGGCCTGAATTCTGGCAGGATTGGCGCCATCGATATCGAACACAGAGCTTTCCCCCACACAGGATGCGTGAGATGTGGCGTCGCCACTTCCACGAATTCTTCGGGGAGATGCCGGAAGAGCATTGGTACTTCGGTGGACGGCGCTTCAAAGGATGGCACTCGGCGGATGAACCAGGCGTCTTTAACCCCTTCGTCGCACTCATGCTGGCGAAAGGTGGAGGCTTGCTCCCCATGTTGGTATTGCACCTCCTAAAAGGAGGTTTGCGCTACGGCAACGAAATCATGCGCGAGATCCAAGAACTCACCCAAGGACGTTGGGTCAGTAATCCTGGCGTGATCTACCCTTTACTCACGTTTATGGAACAACATGGATTGGTTGAAGGCGAATGGGAGGACGAGACTCATCGCACCCGACGATTCTACCGAATAACCAAACGCGGGGAAGAAGAACTGGCGCGCTTGAAAGAAGTGATGAAGCCCCATTTCATGGAAGCTCTTACGATCTTGCAGGAGCTCTTGGACGAGATTTATCCAGCTACAATATGAGGCCATGGTTATGAGATCTCTTTTTCAGATGCTCCGCTACCTCAAACGATACTGGCGAACAACGATTGCAGCATATACCAGCCTTGTCCTCTCCTCCTCCGCCCTACTGGTGACACCCAGGATGTTACAAATACTCATCGACCAAGGGATCGCAGAAGGCAACATGTCTCGCATCTTACGTTTCGCCGTGGCAATGGTGGGCGTGGCATTGATCGGCGCTCTCTTTCAATTCCTTCAAGGTTTCCTTTCGGAGAAAGTTTCCCAGAGCGTGGCTTTTGATCTGCGTAACGAGCTCTTCGCGCAAATTCAGCGGCTTTCATTCGGCTACCATGATAGATCCCAAACCGGTCAACTCATGACGCGCGCCACGAATGACGTCGAACTTGTCAGGCATTTCACCGGCATGGGCTTCTTGCAGATGTTAAACGCCTTGGTCCTACTCATCGGGAGCCTTGCGCTGCTTCTGAGTATGAACTGGCGTCTCGCATTGATTGTGCTCATGATCGTGCCATTCGCTTTTCTTTTATTCGGCGTATTCGCTGCACGCGCCCGCCCGATGTTCACCGTCGTCCAGGAAAAACTCTCCCAACTAAATACGATCCTCCAGGAGAATCTGGCCGGCATACGTGTCGTCAAAGCTTTTGCGACAGAACCCTACGAAGCCAAACGTTTCGGAGAAGCGAATGTTGAACTACGAGATCAACAGATGAGGGTTGGACGAATGATCGCCGCCGTAATGCCTCTCATGTTTGGCATTGCCAATCTTGGAACGCTTGCTGTCGTTTGGTTGGGTGGTTTGCAAGTCATCGAAGAAGCGCTGACCATCGGTGAGCTCGTAGCCTTCAATACATATCTTCTGCTTCTCATGATGCCCGTGGGTATTTTGGGCATGATCCTGTCCATGGTATCACGCGCTGGCGCCTCCGCCGATCGAATTCTGGAGGTGCTTCAAGCTCAGGTCGAGGTGCAAGACAAACACGGTGCTCGTGAGCTACCAGCCATTCGCGGACAGGTCAGTTTTGAGGATGTGTCCTTTAGTTACTTCAGCAGCGCTGGAAATGTGCTTGAAGACGTCAGCTTTGTTGCCGAACCGGGACAGACGCTCGCACTCTTGGGAGCCACGGGCAGCGGAAAAAGCACCGTGATCAATCTGATCCCACGTTTTTATGATGTTACGCAAGGTCGGGTAACCGTGGATGGTTATGACATCCGTGACGTGACACTTGAATCACTGCGATCGCAAATCGGCATTGTGCTCCAAGAAACAACACTCTTTAGCGGTACGATCAAAGATAATATCGCCTTCGGGCGACCGGACGCCTCAAACGAGGAGGTGATTGCGGCAGCCCAAGCCGCGGAAGCGCACGAATTTATCAGTGAGTTCCCCGATGGCTATGAAACCTGGGTCGGCGAGCGTGGTGTGACCTTATCAGGTGGGCAGAAACAACGCTTAGCCATCGCACGGGCGCTGCTGATGGATCCTCGCATCTTGATATTAGATGATAGCACAAGTAGTGTGGACATAGTAACCGAGGCGCGTATCCAAAATGCGCTTGAAGGGCTGATGGAAGGACGGACAAGTTTCATCATCGCCCAGCGAATCAGTACGGTAAGAAACGCTGATCGGATTATCGTGCTCGAAAAAGGTCATGTTGTGGCGCAAGGATCGCACGAAGTGCTCTTGGAGATCAGTCCAATCTACGCCGATATCTACCATTCTCAATTGCACGACGACGGTCGACCGGTGCCCGAACCCGAAAAGATGTCGGCTGCCGATGTATTAGGACCAGGATAGGCTGCGAGCTCCAAAACACAGGAGTGGGAAATGGGTTTTCATGGCCCGATGATGGGCGGCCCAATGCGAAGATCATTGAGCCGCGAACACACCAAGGCAAAATCGACACGCGTAGTGATGCGGAGATTGACTGTATATCTCAAACCTTATCGGCCTCATATCTTGGCCGTTCTGATTTTGGTCTTTCTCGGCACCGCAGCACAATTGGCCGGCCCCTACTTCATCGGTCTGGCAATCGACCAATTCATCGTCGCTAGCGACAGAACCGGCCTGGCGCACACAATGTTGCTGCTGCTTGGCTCTTATTTGCTCAACATGATCTCGACCAGCGCTCAGTTCTTCCTTATGACCATCGTTGCCCAAGATCTGCTCTACCGATTGCGAACTGAAGTGTTCGACCAATTCCAACATCTCTCACTCAGTTTCTTCGACCGACAGGAGACGGGCGATCTCATGTCACGATTGGTGAACGATGTCGATACGATCGGGCGGGTCATGAATATGGGGTTGATCCGCATCCTGAACAGTCTGCTTACCCTAGTGGGAATCATTATTGCCATGCTGCGGCTCAATTTTCGTCTTGCTTTAGCAAGTTACAGTATCCTACCGGTGATGCTGATCGCGACAATCGTCTTCTCGGCGCGTGCCAGACGCGCATTTCGCAGAACCCGCGAGACCATCGGACATGTCAGTGCTGAGCTTGAAGAAGGGATTTCCGGGGTTAAGGTTGTTCAAGCATTCAGCAGAGAAGAAATCAGTCAGGCCCGCTTCGCACAGGCCAGCGCGGCTAACCGCGACGCCAATATCCAGGCCGTTGGGATCACGTCGGCATTTTCCCCGACGTTGGACGTCTTAAGTTCAATCGCTACGGCTATTGTCGCAGGGTATGGTGGTTACCTTGTCGTCAACAACCTTGCGACGGTAGGCCTTATCGTCACTTTCCTCAACTACGTTCGTAATTTCTATGAGCCCATCCGCTCAATGTCGACTATTTACACCAACCTGCAGTCCGCCCTCGCGGGAGCAGAGCGAATATT
>WVZH01000276.1:74796-80963 GCA_011772595.1 Anaerolineales bacterium | reverse complement strand
TAACGAGCCTGTATTGAAAGACGTCAGCTTGGTTGCCGAGCCGGGTCAAACCATTGCACTAGTTGGTGAAACAGGCGCAGGTAAGACGACGATTGCGAATCTACTGGCGCGATTCTATGACGTACAATCCGGCAAGGTCACCGTCGACGGAGAAGACGTGCGACGGGCCACACGCAGTAGCCTACGCCGTCAAATGGGCATCGTCCTGCAGGATCCATTTCTCTTCTCCGGAACTGTCGCTGGAAACATTCGCTACGGTCGCCCCAACGCCACAGACACGGAAGTAGAAGCAGCCGCGAAATTGACGAATGCACACGACTTCATCTCGCGGCTACCAAACGGGTACCAGACGGAAATCACCGAGCGCGGCAGCAACCTGAGTCAGGGACAACGGCAGTTGATCTCTTTCGCACGCGCCGTACTCGCCAATCCTCGCATCCTGATCCTGGATGAAGCTACATCCAGCGTAGACACACGTACGGAGCGCCTCATCCAAGAGGCGTTGGGGCAGTTGCTCACGGGTCGCACAAGCTTTGTGATCGCTCATCGACTTAGCACGATCCGTAATGCCGATCAAGTGATCGTCATCGAAGCCGGGCGCATCGTGGAACGCGGCACTCATGATAGCCTGATGAAAGAAGCGGGCGTTTACCACGGTCTTTACATGAGCCAATTTCAGCATCATGAGTCCCATCCAGCCGGTGATGGACGAGAACAATTGAAAGACACGAGTGTCCGATGAAGTGGTAAAAGGATGGGCTGTTTTCATACCGCAAACATGACATCCCTCACTACAATCAATCATCATCCTGGGCCTATGCTGAAGTAGGTGTTCCTATCTTTTTTCCGCATCTCGTAGGGTAACGTCTCTTCTATGCGGCTAGCGGAATCTTGAATGCCTGCGAGAAGAATGTGGCTGATTGGAAGATTCAATCAGAATTGCTGAATCGTGAAAGGATAACCGGATTGTGATTACGGTAAGTGAAAAAGCAAAACAGAAGATCCTGGAGTCCATGGCTGGCAGGGAAACGCATGGAATGGCGTTGCGGTTAGCGATAGCAGGTCGAGGTCCCTTTGGATTCCATTATGCACTCGGCTTTGTGCCTGTGGAGGAACAATCAACAGACGACACCGTCGTCGATCTGGGCGAGTTGATCGTTCTCATAGATGCAGAAAGTGCCCCTAAATTGAAGAATTCCTCCCTGGATTACGTCGAAGATTCATTCAATCCAGGATTTAAAATCGATAATCCCAACCCGTTGTGGACGGATCCTATCGCACAAGCTGTTCAAGAAACGGTCGACAAAAAAATTAATCCAGGGATCGCTGCTCATGGCGGCTTTGTCTTGCTCCTGGATGTAAAAGATGATGTGGCTTACGTCCAATTCGGAGGCGGTTGCCATGGTTGCGGCATGGTAAGCGTCACCTTAAAAGACGGTGTAGAAGCCACCATACTTAAAGAGGTACCGCAAATCAAAAAAGTCCTCGACACGACTGATCATGCGGAGGGTAAGAATCCATATTACCGATCCGATGTCGGTGGTTCCCCACCCACAAGCTAACCGCTCNNAGGATGATCGCATTCAAGGTTCCCGGAAGCTTTGAGCTTCCAGGAACCTAACGATTTCAACTAGACATAAGAAAGAAGGGGAACAATCTGTGTTCGGGTGACCTAACGCAGTTGACCCGGCATTCCCAAAGGAATCGGCGGGACCAGAGACCCCGCCAGTGTTCGGAGGATAGAGCACCAGAGGACAGAAAGGAGCGCATATCGAGAGTCGGTCATAGGTTCATTTTCACTCAGCGCTGAAGCTGAGCTTACTCGTCATCCTCACCCTTATCTTCGGTTCTTGCCCGTGCGAACAACGCCATCACGAACGCACCAAGCCCTCTGAACCCAAGATAGGGCAGCAATCCGAACCAACCAACGTATGGTGTAATGCAGGCCAACGTTAACGTGGCCGCGCTACCCGCTGTCCTTCTCCAACCTGTTCGATCAGGCAAGAGCTTTTCGCTGAATAACTCCACCATTCCCGATAGCCCGAAGACCAAGCCTATGGAGAGAATGACGATCAGGATGACGTTGATGAAGTCCAGGAATTGAAGGCCCGTAGTTTGTACCAATCTACCAAGTAAAACGAGTAAAGCATATGTGAAAAGGAAATTGACCAACCCGATGAGAAAAGCCCTGCCAGGTGATTCTTCAGCTGCTCTGCTCGTGTCTTCTACCAGGTTACGGAACAATACACGAAGGGCAACAAAGAGCGCAACGATGCACACACCCACAAAAAGCGATACGATTAGCACAGTTAAACCTTGATACATGGGTCACTCCTTTATTGATCTTGTGAAACTCAGTTTGAATGTACTCCGAGCCTACCTCTCCAAATTTGTTCTTTTCGGAGGGGAACTATCGGGCTTACGGCTCCCAATCAGCGCCGAACTCGCAATCGAAGCGCCGATGAGCGCAGCAACAACCCATTAGCAACCACCCACGCAAGAAAAATAACCAATAAAACGCTACCGGCGTCAATTTGTAGAGTTGAGGTGATGGACGGCCTTATAAGCAGACGACTGCTAGTGAGAAAACTGCGCAGGATTGCCATGAGATCCGACCCAATCTCAGGCAGCAGAATTTTAAACTCATGAACAACCGCTACGACGTCAATTCCTATAGGCGATAAAAGTATCCTCTCAGCGATGGCGCGCACATTGGTCCACACGAAAGCCAGGGTAACGCCTAGCGCGACGAACTGTAGTGCGAGATAGAATTTACTTCGCACGGATATAGAATTCGTTTGTTGTACGCCTGCCAACACCGGAAGCACCAAATCTCGGCTCAGGACCTCATCGGGTAACGACTCCAAGACATCGAACAATGCCCGTAATTCACGCAATCGAGCTGAACAACTCGAACATTCAGCAATATGTGCTTCTACCTCCTGCCGCTTATCGGTTTCAAGTGCGCCATCGAGGAATTCATGCAATCGGTTTTCATCGAGGTGAGAAGGTTCATGTTTGGACATACGAAATCAGCCTTTTAGCAAGCAGTCTCCGAGCTCGGAAGAGATGGCTCTTCACATCGCTCATGGGTAATTCTAAAGTTTCGGCAATATCGGCGTACGTCATCTCCTGGTAATGTCTGAGCTCGATCACAACTCGGTAATGAGGTGGTAGTTCCAGTATAGCTGCCCGGATGTCCTCCCCCCGCTCACGATGTATGTGTCTCGTTTCAGGGCTCGGCTCAGAATTACGTAAGGGCATGTCTCTCTCATCATCCAGTGGTAACCGAGGAGGAACGTAACGCCGCATATGGTTGTAACAAAGATTCAACGCGACACGCCGTATCCATGGTCCGAAAGAACGGTCTTCATCGAAGGTAGCAAGCTTCTGGAAGCCTCGGATGAAGGCCTCTTGGGCCAGGTCCTCGGCTTCTCCTCGCTCACCCATCACTCGGTAACAGACGTTATACACGGATGCCTGATACCGTCGCACCAACTCACCGTAAGCATCGGCTTCACCACGACGTACACGTAGTACGAGGTCGCGGTCGGTAGGCTCTATCATATCTATAGGGTACTACAGCTTCTATGGGGGAAAAGTTGCAAAGACCTTATTGACCGCAGGGCGATTACCCATTAATGAGAAAACCCGAGGGAGGGTACCCCTTCCCTCGGGCAATTTGAGGATCAGGCGCTCGGCATTAAAGTGTTCAGGGGCTTACGGCACCATGTCCAAAAAGCCCACTCAGCAATTCCTTACGATCTCGTATCAGAGGCCATACTTCTTGAATGAAGTGATCCTGTCCTCTCCAGCGGAAATCCTCCCAAGCGCGCGGCGGTTTTGCATAATTCGACAACAAATACATGGTCGCCCGCATAGATTGAATTTCCTGATGACCCAACTTCTCGCCTCGTGCGAACCGTTCAATGAGGCTCAAACCATACGCACCTTTGTGTCCGTTTAACACGTTTCGCTCCAAACTCGCAATACTGCTGCCATGAATATTTTCGTCCTTTGGTTCTAGCTATCAACCTGCGACCGTGCGTCAGTTCTTCACCCACAGGATCCACACACCCAGGCTGGAGATTGTGAGGGGTAATCCAACGCGGATGAGGTTTAACGCAATCGCAAGGCTGTCCTTCGCAGCCGGGATAGTGCCTGAGATTCGATTTGACGAACACGTTCTCGGGTAATTCCCATTCGATCTCCGACTTGCTGCAACGCATAGGTCTTTCCGTCATGCAGGCCATAGCGCAACATGAGGACATGAGCTTCACGCGGTGGAAGCTCGTCCAAAACCTCGCGAATCTGCTCTCTCATCAGGTTCATTTCGGTCACTTCTTCCGGTGACTGTGCCTCCTCATCAGGAAGCACGTCACCTAAGAAGCGTCCGTCGTCCTCATCCTGTGGCGTCTCGAGTGAAATAGGGAGTTGGGCGATCTGGACCGTCTCTCGTATCTGTTCCTGAGAGATCCCTAACTCGTTCCCTAATTCCTCGAAAGTAGGCTCCCGACCCAATTCCTGTGCAAGCTTATGTCTGGCGTAATATAGGCGGTTGATCTCGGTCTTTTTGTGAACCGGAAGACGTATTGTCCGAGCATGGTTGTCGATGGCGCGCGTTATCGCTTGGCGGATCCACCAAGTGGCGTACGTACTGAAGCGCGTGCCACGGTCGGGATCATATTTCTTTGTCGCCCGCATCAATCCAATGATGCCTTCCTGAACCAGATCAATGAAAGGCAAGCCTCGGTTGCGATACTTCTTCGCCACGCTAACGACCAACCGCGTGTTTGCCATTAACAACCGCTCACGCGCAGCAGATCCGATTTCAATCAAAGCCTGTAATTCGCCGCGCCGTTTAGCACCGACTTTCCCCTTCGCTAGCTCGCTCCGAGCTTCCCGCGCCAGGTTAAGACTCTGGGTGAGTGACACTTCTTCGTCGGCAGTCAGTAGCGGTGTCTTCGTGATTTCGTCCAAGTAGGCGCGCCGTAGATCATTGATGTCAATCAAGGGTGGGAAGTTATCCCCCTCCTCGAACATGATCCTCCGTTCAGAGTCTATTTCCCCTGCGTCACTCCGCTCAGCTTTAGACAAATCCATCATCTTCGGATCTGTAATCTCATCTGAAAATTCGTTTTCCAAACGATGAAATGTACTATCGTCTAACGTTTCATCAGCCTCACGGGAAATCTGTTCATGGTCGTAAACTTTACCCATAATCCACTCTTTCATGTCTATATGAGCTACCGCGATCGTTTCGCTCGATCCTAACTACAGAAAACGCAGTCAATTCAGCCTGATGCTATCACGAACACCCTATATAGTCAATATATTTTATATTAATTAATTATTTTATTAATTTGACGTGTTTATGCGCTTGTGATATATATTTCTCAACAAAACCGCCCTACCTTATGGGATGTGATGCAGGAAACCAGAAAACAAGTCCTCTCAATATTGCAACGCCGGGGGGAGGCCACGATTCGCGAATTGGCGTCAGCTGTCAACGTGACAATTGGCACCGTTCGCCACCACATGGCAATCTTGGAGCGAGAGGGTTGGGTCACCTCCAGACGCATGCGTAACCGCGTAGGCCGACCACGGCTTGTCTTTTGCCTGAGCGAGCAAGCCTCGGAGCGATTTCCCAAGCGCTACGGCTGGCTCTCAATCGCCCTGATGAACGAAGTGAAAAACACATATGGAACTCAAGCACTCGAATCTCTCTTGGTGCAAGTAGCCCGGCACAAGGTCACCGAACGAATTCCTGAGACACTCGGTGACTTACCCCTGAAAGAAAAGATTCACCTGCTCATCGATTTGTATACGGAAGAGGGTTTTGCGGTCGAGTGGGCGTTGGAAAAGGATGGTATACAAATCCAGCATCACGCTTGCCCATACCTGACTGTCGCTTCTCGGCATCCCGAAGTTTGCCTTCTAGACATAGAAATCATGCGTAGCGTTACAGGAGCCAACGTGGAACGGGAAGCTTGTGTTCTCAGTGGCAACAGATCCTGCATATTCTCACTCCAGTTGAAGGAGCAGGCTCTTAAAAACGCGCATCCCGCCCTCACCCCAACGGAGGATCGATCTTTCCCACTCGAAATCATCACCACCGAGTAAGGCTAAAGGTCCCATCGAGAATCGGTGGCACGATCGAAAAGGAG
>WVZH01000276.1:66481-74672 GCA_011772595.1 Anaerolineales bacterium | reverse complement strand
CTGTGGTCGGATGCGACCTCCCAAGCTGTACAAGAATTAATCGACACCAAAGTCAATCCTGTGATTGCCTCACATCGTGGTCAGGTCACGTTATTGGATGTCAAGGACGGCGTTGCGTATATTGAATTCGGTGGCGGTTGTCAGGGGTGCGGTATGGCCAACATGACTTTGAAACACGGCGTCGATGCGATGATCCGCGAGGCCATCCCAGAAATCAAACAGGTGTTGGACACCACAGATCACGCCGCTGGTAAGAATCCATATTATCGGCGTACAGACGCTGGTGTTTCTCCCATGCAATAAGCGGGGAGTAAGCGTCTGCTGCGCGATCTATTGAGGACCTTTAGGGCCCAGCATTCTTGCTGGGCCCATTTGACATGCGCTAAGCTTCCCTGAGCGTGCCGATGAACCTATGGTTGCTTGAAGCAACCGACTCCCAGCAGATCTTCACATTCGTTCGCACCCTCGTGCAGCCAGGTTTCAGTTTCCATAGAGTTGTGCAAGTCCAGGGTGTTCGCCGGGATCCAAATCCGCTGCCCTACTTCCAGTTTGTAGGTTTCATCGGAGATCTGGTTTTCATGGAAAATCTCCGCGACAGACGTATTGAATCGAGCTGCAAGGTTGGCGTACGTATCCCCCGGACGAACAGCATAGTCCAAAGGTGAACCGGGTGGCATGCAAGTCCCCCTCCTCCGCAACACCTCAAACCCACCTAAACCTGTTCGACCGCGCACGACATCGTTTGACCACTCGGCATTGAAAACCCCCACATCGGGATTTGTGGGATCATAAAGCATTAAGCGTTCAACCAAAAAGCTACCGTCCTTCTGGCTATAATTCGTCACGGAATACGCCCTTCCTTGAGCATCGACCTCTGTGACGACGAAAACGTGAGAAAACTCCCCATTCCCAGCATAGGTGAAAACCGTATCGCCAGGGCAAAGCGGCCGATCACCGAAATCGAAGAAATCGAGCCTCATTGGTGAGCTAAACAATTCGTACTCTTCCAAGGAGAAGAACGACCACGGTCTCCCATTGAGCGCCGGGTTGGCAAGCCAAAAACTCTTGGGATTCCGTAAAGGACCTACACTCGCTGGAATGAGATCCGCTTCCAGAAGAATGGATGCCGTTAACGGGCCGCACATGTTCGATGGATCCTCATATAAACCGCCCAGGTATCCCAGCTGCTTAGCGAGCGTGAAGGTTTGCCGATCGGAAGTTGTGATATATCGCTGTGCGGCCACTCGCAGTCTCTCTCTCCAATCTCCCGTTGGAGATCCTACCCGTCCACCGTTTGCTCTGCTCTGATCGATCTCGTACCCTGCGTCGACCATCCATTGGCATACAATCGGTCCGCCGTGGGGATCCTTTTGTGGCTCGCCATTGACAATGCCTCCGTACCCTTTGAAATAGCCAAATTCTCCTTCAACAAGCGCCGCTTCCTCCCTTGAGAGATTCGGATCTCCGATTGGGATGGCGTAGATGTGGATCTCCTCAGGTTTTTCTGCATCCCTAAACCATGCTGCAAATCCAGCCACGCGTAACGCCGTCACCAACGGATCGACCTCATCGTAGAGCACATGTCGGGAACCGGGACGAGTCATTGGTATCGTGAGAGCATTTCCATCAATTCCCAGACGCAAGGAGATAAAACCACTCAATAAGGATTCCTTCTCTAGCGCCAACTCTGTTAAATCCAACTCGGCATCAAATAGCTCTGCAGCTTGCGATAACATCCACAGCGTGCGGCTATCTATGTGCCACTGCTCACCCTGGAGTTCCACTTTCCCACCAGTAGGTTCTTTACACCCTGCTGGCTCATAGAAGGGTTCGCTAGGGAATGGTGTAGGTAGCTCATGTGAGGATTGAATCACGTGCTTCGAATGCTCGTTGGGAGCCTGCATGGAAGTCGAAACTTTCCCAGGAGAATCAATGGAGGATGTGAGGCTACTGCTAGGAATCGGATCAGAACGTGCCACTTTGAACAATTCCTCTACATCCTCAAATCCTGTGGATAACGTCGTTTCAACGTCTGAGCCGACAAAAGTCCTGGTCCCGCTTCGCGCGTAGGATACCGTCGCCTCATCAAACGCAAGTCCCAATCCAGTGACCGAGCCCAAAAGCGAGAGAATCAATGTCCCTGTGACAAGCCCCCCCGTGATTGCAAATCGCAGGCTCCACGCTTTTAGATATTCGGTCAGGTTCGGAAAAAGCGGTCCTTGCCGCTCGCTGCTTTCAGTGAGATTCCCAATCCGCTGTTGGCGCCCGCGAGGGTTATCGCGTGGCATAAATCTGACCAGGGGAATTTCACGCTCGTCACCGGAGGAAACGTCCTTTTGAAACCAACGTACAAAAAGCATAAGAAGCATGGAGAAGGCGAAAGCCTCCCACCCCAATCGGTTCACATAGGCTTGCCCCCTACCTCTTAGCCTAGACCTTTCTCCTCTTCTTGGGACGCGACGAGCCGATGATGTCCGAGACAACCTGCTACCTTATGAATACCACTTACATCCCGATAAGTACTCTCATCCAGATCATAACGAACAAATCTCCCTTGCGACCTTGCAAAGAGCCTACAGTTACCTCGGACTACCTGCTCTCAAAAGAGTGACCCCAGAAGGTCAGGGATAACAAACTGAAGGTCAGACACCTCGAACCACGAGATCGGAATGAGTCGATCATGCCAGCAAGGGAGAAGGGTCGGCCGACTACGTTCGAGGTCAGAGGATGGTGACAGACCCATGAGGAGATGAAAGCGACGGTCCGCATTTCAAGGATTAAAGCAATGACTTCCGAAATACGGTTTTGATTTCGGAAGTCAAATGATGTAGCCTCCGAGAGCTAGTGGAAGCGGCGACTAAACGTCCAAGTTACGCACTTCCTTGGCGTGTGTTTGGATGAAGCGACGTCGCGGTGGTACGGCGGAGCCCATCAACATGTCAAACGTACGATCAGCCGCAGCCGCATCCTCGATTGATACCTGCAACAGCGTTCGTTTGGCGGGATCCATTGTTGTATCCCACAATTGCTCGGGGTTCATCTCCCCCAGACCCTTGTACCGCTGTATAGATGCCGACTTCGCCCCCGACCCTAAATCTTTCAAGATTTTCTCTCGTTCCGCTTCACTGTAAGCATAGAGCACCTTTTTCTTATGATCCAATCGGTAAAGTGGTGGTTGAGCGATAAAGAGATGCCCCTCTTCGATCAGCTCCGCCATGTAACGGAAGAAGAAGGTGAGCAGGAGGGTACGGATGTGTGCGCCATCTACATCGGCGTCTGTCATGATGATCACACGTCCGTAACGCAGGCCGGAGAGGTCGAAGCTTTCCCCGATGCTGGTGCCCAGTGCGGAGATCAGCGCTTTCACCTCGTTATTCGAGAGGATCTTATCGAGGCGGGCTCGTTCTGTGTTGAGGATTTTCCCGCGCAGAGGGAGAATTGCTTGGAAATGGCGATCACGACCTTGCTTTGCAGATCCACCTGCCGAATCTCCCTCCACAATATACAACTCCGCTTTATTCGGGTCGCGCTCTGAACAATCCGCAAGCTTTCCCGGCAGCGTCAAACTTTCCAGGGCGCTCTTGCGGATGACCAGATCACGCGCCTTACGGGCAGCATCTCTCGCTCGCGCCGAAGTCAGACACTTCTGAACGATGGCCTTTGCCGCCCTCGGATTTTGCTCCAAGAATTCAGTGAAAGCTTCTCCCAGGACCTGCTGTACCTGGGTTTGCACCTCTGCGTTCATCAGTTTTACTTTGGTTTGACTTTCAAATTGTGGATCTCGATGCTTGATGCTTACAATCGCAGTTAGCCCTTCACGCGTATCATCACCCGTGAAATTCGGATCTGAGTCTTTGAGTAGCCCGTTCTTACGCGCGTAATCATTGATCGTACGCGTGATCGCTGCGCGCAATCCTGTCAGATGCGTACCGCCATCGACCGTGTTTATCGTGTTGGCGAAGGAATACACCGATTCAGAGTACGCATCTGTATACTGCAACGCCACTTCGATTCCTATGCCTTCGAGTTCTCGGTCGACGTAAACGATGGGGTGGAGCGTTTTGCGATTGCGATTTAGGTAGCGAATGAAGGACGTAATACCGCCCTCAAAATAGAAGCTCATCTGACGATCGGTTCGCTCGTCGAGCAGATTGATCGTCACACCACGTGTGACGAAGGCCATTTCACGGATGCGTTGGACCAGGGTTTCGAATCGATAATCGAAATCGCCCTTGAAGATCTCGTGATCGAACATGAAGGTCGTCTTCGTGCCCGTCTCTCCTTTGCGCGCCTTTCCGATAACCTCCACCGGGCCTGTTGGAGCACCACGCTCATAACGTTGGAAGTGTAACTTGCCGCCACGCTTTACCTCGACCTCGCACCATTCTGACAACGCGTTGACCGCAGATACACCAACGCCGTGCAACCCACCCGAGACCTTGTACCCATCTCCCCCAAACTTGGCGCCGGAATGTAACACGGTCATCACGATCTCTAACGCAGGCTTCTTCCTCTCAGGATGGATGTCGACAGGGATGCCGCGGCCATCGTCCTCCACCGTCACGCTGCTATCTTGATGAATGGCGATGTCGATGTGGCTGCATGCCCCAGCAAGCGCCTCGTCGATGGAATTATCCACCACCTCATAAACTAAGTGATGCAAGGCCTTGACGTCCGTACCACCGACGTACATGCCGGGTCTACGGCGGACGGCTTCCAATCCTTCGAGGACTTGAATATCCTTCGCAGCGTAGCTGCTGACTTTTTGCTTACGCTTCGTCACAACCGATCTCCTTCTCAACCCCTGCGTAATGTTTCATCATGTTCTAACTCGCTCATTGAATGCGATGATTTCCCACCAAGCACCGGACCAGTATAATTCAAGCTTTCCAATTTCAAGTGACCGGGCCCCCCGCATCTCTTCCTTCCTGAGTTTGCCTAGCAATAGCCTCCTTGACCTCCTGAAACCACGCTCGCCGTCCCCGGTAGAATACGTGGCCGGCTGTCAGTAAGGTCGCGCTCACGAATGCGTAACCGCCGAGCGCGAGTAGCGTAAACCATGAATTCTCATCCGGCAAGGACCAAACGTACTCCACACCTACCCACGATATGCCAAATGTAATGAACAAAAAGCCGATCGTGCTGAGCATATTCATGCGTACGAAAGAAGCGCTTTCGAGCATTGCCTTAAACAAGCTGAAGTCGTAATTAATAATCCCGTGCGCCGTGAAAATAAGATAAACTGCAAGCCAAAAAATCACACTCAATCCGAGAAGTAGGAGCGCGATCCCCAGGAAATCTCCAAATTGCCACACAAATGCAGCCACGATCAAGGTTACAACAACAATTAAGATCCCACCACCGTAGGCCACCAAACTAAGCAGCGTCATCCGCCCCCATGCTTTCCACCCGGAACCAAGTTCTTCACCAGGCGTCAATTGCCGCACAATTTTGCGGTGAAGGATAATACCAAAACCTGTGCCACCGATTGTCAGTGCTATCCAGGCTAGAAGCGCGAGGTACGGATTCTCCATCGCCACCGTGAGGGCAGGACCGAATGGATTTGAGATTGGAAGGCGATACGCCATCAGACTAGGCACACCCGCCGGGAGACTACCAGTACCTGACCTCAAATTAAAGGGCATGCCCTGTGGAATTGCACTCAACCCACTCAATAGGTTTATACGTACACGTAGTTCATTGAGAAACGATTGGAGTACAGCGATCTGCTCGCTCGTTGTTGGATCCGGGCTTGACGTCGCCCCGATCCAAGAAAGATCTTGTGGGATCAATGGAGCGATCGAAAGATGCGGTCCAAACCACAAAAACAAGTCGAGCAGTAGCGTAGGAAGAATGAGAATCGGATTTGCAGCGACGCGATCAAACCCAGCAGCCAGCGCTGCGAATACACCAATCGGTCTCGATTTTCTTCCACTAACGGGATTTCTCACGAAACTTAATTTTACCACATGGCGTCGATTCCGACTGTCGAACGAAATCATGTAGGTTTGACCGTCGTCCGTGCCTCCATTAAAATTTCCCACCGGGAGCCTCTTTTGGTTACGACAATTGCCCTCCTGACGGATTTCGGAACACAAGACGCATATGTGGGGATCATGAAAGGTGTCATCGCCAACATCAATCCACAGGCACGGGTGGTCGATATTACCCATGCTATACCACCCGGCGATATCCGCCGCGCCGCTTTCGAATTGTGGCGAGCCGCACCCTATTTTCCGCAGGGAACCATCTTTCTGACCGTGGTTGATCCCGGTGTCGGTGGCACCCGTCTTCCGATCGCCATTTCGTGGCCAGGGCGTATCTGTGTTGGCCCGGACAACGGGCTCTTCACGTACCTTCTAACGCAGGAGCAAGCGGTATCCGCCATCGCGCTTACAGAGAAGGAGTATCTGCTTGACACAATCAGTGAGACCTTCCATGGCCGGGACGTCTTCGCTCCATCAGCAGCGCATCTTTCCCTTGGCGTGCACCTACCACTCCTAGGTCCTCCACTTGAGGATCCCATCCGCTTGCCACTACCGCGCCTTCAAGTGATCGAGGGAGAAACGATACACGGAGAAATCTTGCATGCAGACAGGTTTGGCAACTTAATCACGAGCATCGGTATATTAAGGAAAGAAGCAAACGAACTCGTCATTCACCCATGGTTGCCTGATTGCCCAAGCTTGCGTCTCCCACATGACAAAGTTCAGGTATCCTTACCGGGCATGGAGCACTTGTCATTGAGTAGAACATACGGCGATGTACCTGAGGGCGAACTGGCAGCATATATTGGCAGCGCCGGCCTCCTTGAGATCGCGGTGAATAAGGGCAGCGCGGAGTATCAGTTAGCGATATCATCCGGTCAGGAAATCCAACTCGGATTGAGAGGATAGCTTATGCCCAGTTTTATTATTGACGGTGGTCATCCACTGCACGGTGAAGTCATACCCTCTGGCAACAAGAATGCCGCGCTCCCGTTACTTACGGCATCTTTGCTCACGGACGAACCCGTCACGCTGCAGAATGTGCCGGAAATTGGTGATGTGAACGCCATGCGTGAGCTCCTTCAGAGCCTAGGAGTCTCGATTGAGATCATAGCCCCACACACATGGCGACTCCAGGCAAAGCAAGTCCGCCGAGCTGACTTGGATCCTGAGTTATGCCGTCGTATCCGTGCATCCATTCTCTTGGCCGGTCCGATGCTAGGTCGTGTTGGAGGCATCGATTTACCGCCACCCGGTGGGGATGTGATTGGCAGGCGGAGAGTAGACACACACTTGCTTGCGTTGAAAGCCCTAGGAGCAGACGTCGGTTTCAGCGAGCGGGAATTCCACATGGACGCCCCGCAAGGTCTTCGAGGCGGTGAAGTACTTCTTGAAGAGGTGAGCGTAACAGCAACTGAAAACGCCATCATGGCTGCCGTCACTGCTCGCGGTGAAACTGTGATACGAAATGCTGCTTCCGAGCCACACGTTCAGGATCTATGCCGATTTCTGAATAAGCTGGGCGCCAAGATCGAAAACATTGGCTCCAATACGTTACGCATACAAGGAGTTGATCGGTTGAGAGGCGGCGAGTACGCGATTGGACCGGATTATCTCGAAGTGATGAGTTTCATTGGCGCCGCCGTGGTAACGGGTGGCGAGATCACCATTCGCCACGCCGCTCCACAACACCTTCGTATGGCTCGCTTGGTATTTGGGAGATTGGGCGTTCGTTGGGAAATCGAAGAAGACGACATCTTCGTTCCCGCAGACCAGGACCTCACCATTGAACAAGACATTGGCGGAAAGATCCCTACAATCAGCGTGATGCCGTGGCCGGCCTTTCCTACCGATCTCATGAGCATCGCGATTGTGATCGCCTCACAATCGAACGGCACCGTTCTCTTCCACGATTGGATGTACGAAGCCCGCATGTTCTTTACGGATAAACTGGCATCAATGGGTGCGAGGATCATACTCTGCGATCCACATCGCTGTATCGTCCAGGGACCAAGCCCCCTGGTGGGAGAAGTCCTCGAGAGCCCGGACATCCGTGCTGGACTCGCCTTGACACTCGCAGCTCTCGCTGCTGAAGGGACGTCGCACATTCGAAATATCGGCCAGATCGAAAGAGGGTACGAACGGATCGATGAGAAACTTAGCCGCCTCGGAGCCCACATCCAAAGGTTGGACGAATAAGATTC
>WVZH01000276.1:65193-66467 GCA_011772595.1 Anaerolineales bacterium | reverse complement strand
GTAACCCCTTCATCTTCATATGTCATTGCGAGGAGCCCTTCGTCAAGCTCAGGATAAACGCCGCGACACTTGTCGCGCCCGTCCCGGTCGAGCCAGGGAGCGGAGGCGAGTGGAAGCAGTCCCTTCAACCTTGACTGCGAGGCCCGCTTCGTCAAGCTCTGGGTGAACTCCGGGCCGTGGCAATCCCCATCACGCGGTTTGGGGATCGCGTCGTTCTAACAGGCTCGCGATGGCAAGCGTGAATGGGTTTGGGGACCGCCTGTACACGACTTTGCCTCCTGGCGCTGCCAGGACAGACGGGATAGGCGCCGCGGAAATTAATTGAGCTTACCGAAGGGCTTTTCGAATCTCGGAATATCTTCTGGTCACCGGCCACAAGCGTGGCTTTTTTGACAACCTTTAGCCGGTTCTCACGAATCGGAGCGCAGTACCTCTTCCGCAAGGCTTCTATAGGCAATTGCCGCAGGGCTATCAGGCTTAAAGCTCAGCACGGATTTGCGAGCAGCAGGGGCAATCATGACTGATTCGTCCATTTCGATTACAGTCTGGAATACCTTATCGCCGAAAACGGCACGTAATTCGTTTACCACCTCCGAGGCGTGCAGGGAATCCGGACGATACATCGTTGCTAGGATCCCCAGGAGATGGACGTCGTGATGTATTCGTTTCTGAAGCAGCCAAGCGGTCTCAAGAAGAGCGCGGATTCCCCGCATGGCGAGGTATTGACACTCCACCGGAATCACCAACTCGTCTGCTGCTACCAACCCATTGACCGTCAATATGCCAAGGCTAGGTGGCGTATCAATCAGGACGAAATCCACATGTTCACGCTTGCCGTCAAGTGCTCGGCGCAGTCGACCTGCGGAGTCATCAACCCGCGGAAGGCCATACTCAGCGGCAGCGAGGTCAATATTTGCAGGTGCAACCCAAAGCCGCTCGCCGAATGGACACACGATTCGATCTAGTGATACCTTCTCGTCCATGAGAAGTGTGTGCGTCGTGGGATTAACTTTATAGGGATCGAATCCTAAACTGGCTGATAAACCTGCTTGCGGATCGAGGTCGATCAACAATACTCGGGAACCACGTTCGGCCAACGCAGCGCCTAAGTTGATGACCGTGGTTGTCTTTCCAACGCCACCCTTCTGGTTGGCGACAACAAGTACTCTCCCCATAATTCCGAGTATAGATCACCCATCAATGCCAGGCAACAGAAAAACATTCCCGGCTGCCCTAGCGGAACATGGGTGCGAAGATGCGGGGAAGCAATCCGC
>WVZH01000276.1:54738-65166 GCA_011772595.1 Anaerolineales bacterium | reverse complement strand
ACTTAAGCTCTAAGCGTTACAATTGACCAGTATGTACCCATACGGTATAATCCTCCGTCGCTACGTCAAGGATTCAAGATAAGTTTGGATTTGGAAAAGGGCGAATGCCGAAAAGAACATATCAACCGAAAAAACGCCGTCGAATGCGGGTTCACGGCTTTCGTAAGCGCATGCGAACGAAGGGAGGACGTGCAATTCTCAAGGCCCGTCGTAGAAAGGGCCGGTATCGACTTTCTGTCCGCATGAACGAGCACGTCAAGAAGGTCAATTGGAAAGCCTAGTGGGGGCAGCTTACTACGGACGGGCACACACCCACAGAACGCTCCTCGCCGACTAGGTGGATGAACCGGAAGTATCGGCTCACGAGTGCGACCGATTTCAAGCGGGTGCGGCGGAATGGGAAGTCCTATGCCCACCCGCTCGTCATTGTCATCGTCAATCCCAACGGCTTATCCATCTCACGATTTGGTGTGGCCGCTGGTAGATCCGTGGGAGGAGCCGTCCAACGCAATCGCGCAAAACGCTTGCTCCGTGAAGGCATTCGTCGCAATTTAGACACGATCTCTGGCGGATGGGATGTCATCCTGATCGCTCGTGCGGCGCTGGTCGCTGCCGGCGGGGCTGCCATCCAGGAAGCACTTGCTGAATTGTTAGCGCGCGCAGGTTTATTGAAGTGACAACTGGTCCGATGTCTGATCATAAGAAAATTGCTACCGAATCAAACCCAGAACCAGCGCTATCTGAAATCCCGGTCACACTGGGAAATATCCCGCGCCTTCCAGCATTGGCGTTCATCCGCTTTTATCAGAATACAATCTCTCGGGCGATCCCAGTGAATACCTGCCGCTTTCAACCAACCTGCTCTCATTACGGCTACCAAGCCATTGTCAAATATGGCCTGCTCAAGGGCAGTTGGATGGCATTTCGGCGCATCTTGCGCTGCCAACCGCTTCATCCAGGTGGATACGACCCGGTACCATAGGTGTTTTATGTCAAAGGAACCTCGTTACCCGATTACACTCATATTTCTGGGAAGCTTTTTCATCCTGATCACTCTGATGCTCTCAGGATGCGCTGGAAGTGCGATCACGGCCTCCAGCTGGCCGGGATTGGCAGTTGACGAAACCACAATCTACGCCTCATATGGCACTGCCGTGTTTGGGATTGATATCGATAACGGCCGCGAACTGTGGCGTTTTCCAAGAGAGCAAGACCGGAATTTGACTTTTTACGCACCCCCCGCACTAACGGATGTCGATCTGATCATTGTTGGTGGTTACGACAATAGAGTATATGCCCTGGATCGGATCACCGGCGCGCAGGTTAATGCCTGGCCCCAACCCTTCGATGAAGCCGAAGACCGCATTATTGGTGCTCCGGTGATCGCAGGCGATATCGTCCTGGTGCCCTCAGCCGACGGTCGCCTCTACGCACTCCGTTGGGAGGACGGTGAACCTGCTTGGCGAAGGCCTTACCAGGCTGGGGAAGATCCGGGGCCGTTATGGTCGGCACCCTTAGTGGACGGTGAGCAGATATACATTTCGTCGCTCGACCACCATGTTTACGCCATAGATCTTAACAGCGGCGTGGAAATTTGGCGCACGGCAGATCTGGGAGCATCCATCGTTGACACGCCCACGCTTGCGGACGGCATTCTGCTCGTGGGAACTTTCGGGGAGGAGCTCGTCGCGCTCGAAGGAGCCACCGGAGAAATCGTGTGGACCTTCGAGACCGAGGGATGGGTGTGGAGTAATCCCGCCATTTCCCAGGGAGTAGCATACTTAGGCGACACGGAAGGTATGGCCTACGCGGTGGATGTCGCCGATGGCACTGAACTATGGCGCAAAACGATTGATGGTGCCATTGCTGCAACCCCCGCTATCGGACAAGGTGTGGTTTACTTCGTAACCGAAGAGAGTATTGTTCATGCCGCAGACGCCGAAACAGGTGGTTCCATATGGACAAGCGATGCGAAGCTTCAAGGTAAGTTACTCTCCGATCCGATCCTGCTAACCGATCAACTCATAGTGGGAGCTGCCTGGCCCGACTGTTTCATCTATTCTGTCGATATTGAGAACGGTAGGTCGGGTTGCATGGTTTCACTCTCAGAATAGCTAGGACGAATAATATGTGGAACGAGATAATTCTTAAACCAATGATTAACGCCCTGCTCTTTATCTATCAATTCTTCGGGGCAGGACCCCACACCTTCGGGTTGGCGATCATCCTCTTCACAATCATTGTCCGACTGATCACACTGCCCTTCACCGTCAAGCAGCTACGTAGCACAATGGCAATGCAGGAGCTTCAACAATCGAAGAAGTGGAAGAAGATGCAAGAGAAATTCAAAAACGACCGTCAGAAATTGGCAGAAGAGCAGATGAAGCTCTACCAGGAAACCGGCTATAGCCCGTTCAGCGGTTGCCTTCCTATGTTGCTTCAATTCCCCATTATTATCGGGTTGTATCAATCCATCACTCGCACCATGGCAGCCACACCGATTGAACTACTCAATCTCTCCAAGCTACTCTATCCAGGGACATCCAGCGCGTTGATCCCCGTCAACAGCACGTTCCTGTACATGAATCTGGGTCAGCCAGAGCGATTGCCACTGCCGTTTCTCCCAGACATTCCACTTCTTGGAGCGGGGATCCCGGTGCTCGCCATCTTGGTTGCAATCTCTACGTGGCTGCAAACCAAAATCACAACACCAACACCCTCGTCCGATCAACAAGGTGCTGGGATGAGTCAGATGATGTCCATCTACATGCCCCTGTTGCTAGGTTGGTTCGCCTTTAGCTTCGCATCTGGCTTAGCAGTCTACTTCGTCATCTCGAATCTCTTGGGCATCGTCCAAGGTATCGCCATGCAAAGACTTCGTGAACGCTCACCACAAAGGGCTTGAGAGGCGCAGACTGCGCCATAAACAGGATGGAAGAAAGACCATGTCAGAAATGAGACCCAGCCTCGAAGTCATTGCACCGAGTGTTGATGAAGCAATCGCCCGCGGCGCGAAGGAATTAGGCCTTCCTCCAGAGAAGCTGGATGTCGAGGTGTTAGACGAGGGAGGACGGGGTTTCTTGGGTCTTGGAAGCCGCCAGGTGAGAGTACGCTTGAGCGTACGTTCAGACGTCGATGAACCAACGTTAGAGACACCACCTGTCGAGACAGCGGTTGAAGAAGCACCCCAGGCACTCGAAGCCGAGATATTTGAGGACGACGAACTCGCTGTTCGCATCACTCGCGATACCGTCATCGAGCTACTGCAGCGTATGGGAATTCGTGGCAAAGTAGAAGCCCATTGGGGCGAGATCGACGAACACGGCAGAATTCGTCCTCTCCTGGTGGACATTCGTGGAGACGATTTGAGTATCTTAATCGGACGCAGAGGTGAAACCCTTTCAGCACTGCAATACATCACACGGCTGATCGTAGGTAAAGAACTCAAACGCCCCGTCGCAGTGGTGATCGATATCGAAGGATATCGCGCACGAAGAGAACGTCAGCTTCGTCGCCTTGCTCGTAGAATGGCACAACAAGCAGTAGAGACGGGCCGGACGATGAGCTTGGAGCCAATGCCTGCTAATGAACGGCGTATCATTCATATCGAACTGCGGGAAGACACGAAGGTGGATACTGCCAGCGTCGGTGAGGGTGACCGCCGGAAGGTCACGATCATCCCGGTCCGATAGTCACCTCCCTTTTGGCGAGGGGAATCCGCTGGTCAATCCACCCTGACATGGTTAAGCATACGCCCACCCCTGTTGACTACCTGGTCATCGGACATGTAACCAAGGATCTGACGCCTGAAGGTCCGGTTTTGGGCGGCACTGCAGCTTACGTTGGACGAACCGCCTTGGCATTCGGCCTTCGTGTTGGTGTATTGACTTCATGTGCTGGGGATATTGACCTGCAACCTCTCGAGGGTCTTTGCGTCGTCACCCTTCCCACCGAACGGTCCACGACCTTCGAAAACAAGTACACGGTCGAAGGTCGAACACAATATCTCCACGCCGTGGCCACGACCCTTGCACCGCAAGACGCACCCATGATCTGGCACGACACCCCCATCGTGCACCTCGCTCCCATCGCCGCCGAGGTCGAACCCAGTCTAAGCAAGCATTTCGGAGACGCATTGCTTTGCATGACGCCACAAGGTTGGTTGCGGCGATGGGACGAAAGCGGCAAGATCCATCTTAATCCCTGGCACGATCTCCTACCGATCCTGCCGGACGCGAGCGCGGTGGTGATCAGCTTGGAAGATCTCGGCGGAGACGTCGAAGCCAGCCGGGCGATGGCAGCACACTGTACGATCCTTGCGGTCACGGAAGGGGCAAAGGGCGCGCGGGTCTTTTGGCGCGGCGAGGAACGTCATTTCTCCACGCCACTGGTAGCCGAGGTCGACCCCACTGGCGCCGGGGATGTCTTCGCTGCTGCTTTTTTCATCAAACTCTATCAGGCTACGAGCCCCTGGGAAGCAGCACGCATCGCCAACACCTTGGCTGCGTATTCAGTGACGCGCAAGGGTTATGCGAGCACACCGACACCACAAGAGGTGCAGATCACCCAAGAACAGGTGCTGCAGTGACCACGATATACACACTGGTCAATCAAAAAGGCGGCGTCGGGAAAACGACAACGGCGATAAATCTTGGTGCCTCCATCGCGGATATGGGGCAGAAGGTGCTCCTCGTGGATCTCGATCCACAAGCCAATGCCACCTCTTGCCTGGGCGTCAATCATGCTGAAGTCAAGGTTGGTACATACGATGTCCTCATCGGCCGAATACCCGCGACAGAAAGCATCCTTCACAATCCCAAACTCAAATTATCACTTATACCTTCATCGTCAGCCTTGGCGGGTGCACAAGTGGAAATCGTCGGCCTCGAGGAACGTGAAAGACTCATGCAGATAGCCCTGTCGCCAATCGACGGACTTTACGATTATGTTTTCATCGACTGCCCTCCCTCCCTGGGATTACTCACAGTCAATGGCCTGCTTGCCGCTGCACACGGCGTGATCATCCCCATCCAATGTGAATATCTCGCACTCGAAGGTCTAACTCAACTCATGAACACTCTCCGACGAGTCCAATCCAGCCTCTTTCCCGGACTCACGATTCGCGGTATGCTGCTGACTATGTATGATCGCAGGACCAACCTATCGAGGGACGTCGCGAACGAAGTTCGCAAGCATTTCCCTAGAAAGGTCTTCCGCACGATCATTCCTCGCAGCGTACGTTTAGCCGAAGCACCATCTCACGGTTTGCCTATTCAGATCTACGACGCAAATTCCTCCGGAGCTCTAGCCTATCGCATGCTGGCCGAAGAGATGTTGGAAGCAGACGGTATCCGCATAATCCGTGAACCCGCTCCCGGTGGTGAGGCGTAAGATGGCGCGCAAACGTGGTTTAGGGAAGGGATTAGACGCCCTCATCCCGACAGGAGATGAACCACCCCCATCTGGGGGCATCCTTCAAGTCTCTATTGATGATATTCAGCCAAACCCGCGGCAGCCCAGGTCGGATTTTGACGAAGAAGGGCTAAAGGCCTTGAGCGATTCGATCCGTGCACACGGTATCCTTCAACCTCTGATCGTAACCCCCGATGCAGAAGGAGAAGGGTACGTACTCGTGGCGGGAGAGCGTCGTTGGCAGGCTGCGCGCAAAGCAGGGCTGACCTCCATTCCCGTACTCGTACGTCAAGTCGATGAGCAACAACGTCTCGAATGGACCTTGGTCGAAAACCTTCAAAGGACAGACCTCAATCCTCTCGAAGCCGCAGAGGGTTATCGGCAATTGGTCGATGAATTCGGACTATCTCATCAGGAAATCGCCGAGCGCGTTGGGAAAAGCCGGACGGCAATCTCCAATACTCTACGCTTGCTCAAGCTCTCAGCTGCAGCCCGGAATGCCTTGACCGAAGGAGAGATTCGAGAGGGCCATGCCCGTGCGCTTCTGAGCCTATCATCCACCAAAGCGCAATCCGCAGCTTTACGGACAGTCCTTCAACGCAGTCTATCCGTCCGCCAAACAGAGGAACTGGTTCGCCGTTTGAGCGGCGAGCGAAAAACTGCTGCTCCGCCTGCAAAGAAGACACCTGAAGAAATCGCACTCGAAGACCAGCTTCGCCAGGAACTGGGCACGAAAGTGACTTTAAAGCGCAGCCAGCGTGGCGGTAGCATTATCATCCATTATTATTCCGACGAAGAATTGAACACCTTGATCGAGCGCCTCCTAGGCACCTCTTCGGAGTGAAAGGGTGCGCTATTTAGTGTACGGTACAGGCGCAGTGGGCGGCCTGGTTGGCGCGCGCCTAGCTCTAGCTGGCCAAAGCGTGGTTTTTCTCGCTCGCCCGAAGGTTGCTCAGGCCATGCGCGATAAGGGACTGCGCATTACTGGTGATGGTTCGCCCGGAAGGTTGGAAAATCCATGGGTCGTAACGGATTTGCAGGAAGCCTTCCAGAGACAGATTCCCGAAGTCATCCTGCTGACTGTGAAAGCCTATGATTGTCAGCAAGCCGGAGAGGCGATTCTCGCCCAATCTCCCCACCCTATCCCCGTACTCTCTCTTCTCAACGGAATTGGAAGTGAGGAAATCCTGGCATCAATCCTAGGGTCGGATCAGGTACTTTCCGGGACATTAACCTCCGCGGTTCAAAAGCCTGAACCGGGTGTAGTTCGTATCACCCGCCAGCGCGGTGTGGGGCTGGCATCAGATCACCCGCTCGTCCCCAAAATACACGACGAGATGGTTGCCGCTGGATTGAGCGTTCGTCTATACAGCAATCGTGAGCGTATGAAATGGTCGAAGTTGCTGGCCAACATCATCGCAAACGCTTCCTCGGCGATCTTGGGCTGGTCGTCGGCTCAGATCTTCAGCCATTCGGGACTCTACCGTCTGGAAATCGAAGCCTTGCGTGAAGGTGTGCGTGTGATGCGCCGCAAAGGGATCCACCCTGTATACCTCCCGAGAGTTCCCGTAAACCTTCTTGGTCGGGGGATTTTCTTACCGCCTGCGATCCTGCGGCCGATACTGAGTTGGGTGGTGTCTGCAGGCAGGGGCGAAAAACTACCATCGCTCCATCACGATCTCGGGCGTGGGCGGTCTGAGGTCACCTGGCTCAATGGATCCATCGTGCTCGCGGCAGCCGGTCTCAACCTTCCCACACCTGCAAACCGCGTGCTCACGGACACCCTGCTGAGCCTGGTGGACGGCCGCAGCCCCCCAGCGGCATTTCACAATCGACCTGAGGTGCTCATCTCTCGCGCACGCGACGCCGGTGTGCCTGGGATATGACAACAGGGTGGGTACATGGACGTGTTTTGCATCACTCACCGCCAGTTGGCCAATCTTCGCTACCGATATCGTGCCAACACAGGTCTACAGAATGACAACTTGACGGCCTCCTGCCCGATTGCCATTTCTGGGTATAATCCCATGCGCGACGTTATGGTATGTCATACGAGGAGGAGCGATCGATGAGATTCGATGGTAAGGTAGCCGTCGTCACGGGAGCTTCACGAGGCATCGGCCGGGCCATTGCATTGTTGCTGGGGCAGGAGGGAGCCAGTGTCGTTGTCAATTACAACCAAAATGCGAAGGCGGCTGACGAAGTCGTGAAAGCAATCGAAACCGGTGGCGGCAAGGCTATCGCTCATCAAGCGAATGTCGGCGAATATAAAGAAGCTGAAGGATTGATCAAACAGGCGATCGAACACTTCGGTGACTTGCACATCCTTGTTAATAACGCCGGGATCACGCGCGATGGGTTAATCATGACCATGTCGGAAGATGACTGGGATCAGGTGATGCAGACGAATTTAAAATCAGCATACAACTGCTCGAAGATTGCCGTGCGACACATGCTGCGTCGACGATACGGTCGCATCATCAACATCACTTCCGTTTCCGGGCAGATGGGCAATGCCGGTCAGACCAACTACTCAGCGTCTAAAGCAGGACAGATTGGCTTTACGAAAGCTCTAGCGCGTGAAGTCGCTCCGCGCAGCATTACAGTCAACGCCGTAGCACCGGGGTTTATTGAAACGGAAATATGGGCTAACGTCCCCGAAGCGATCAAGAAGAACCTCGACAAAGGAATTGCGTTGATCCCTTTGGGTAGAGTTGGTCAATCTGAAGAGGTCGCCAAGGCGGTGGCCTTCCTAGCTTCGGATGATGCGGCATATGTCACTGGTCACGTATTAAGTGTGGACGGCGGGATAGGCATGTATTAGTTGAGGGGTCAGCTGTTGGAAGGAGTCCCTCCAGATTGTTGAGTGTGGTGATTACCAATCTCGATCGATTATTGGCTGATGAGATGATGGAGCGAATAACCTATGCCCACGAATGAACCTGAAGCTGCTCGAGCCCCTGGAGCAACGACCATTGCTCCGGGCGTCCTGGTTACCACTGCACGCCTTGCAGCGCTTGGGGTGAAAGGTGTTTCCGCCGTGGCGTCTGTGCCCGGTGGCGTGAATAGATTTTTTAGGCGTGGCTCTGGAGAGGGTGTTCGTATCGAGGTCGAAGACGATGCGGTCTCCGTCGACCTCTTTCTCATCCTGACCAAGGATACGAACGTGCGCGATGTGAGCCGCAAGGTGCAGGCTGAAGTCGCGCGGGCAATTGAGGACATCGTGGGAATGCAAGTCACTCGCATCGACGTCCACATCGAGGACATTGACTACACCCAACCGTAATCGATCAATATGTCATGAAACGAGAAAGACGGCGGGCGCGAAGCCTCGCACTTCAAATTCTTTACGAGGTCGATTGCGTCGACCATCCCGTCCAGGAGGTTCTTGCTCGTCGCCTGGAAAGCGATGAGACCCTCAGTGAGGAGGCGATTGCGTTTGTCAGGCGGCTGGTCTTGGGCACCCTCGAGGCTGCCCCTGATCTCGACAAAATGATTGCCAGCTGTGCACCTGAATGGCCGGTGAACGAGCTCGCTGTTCTGGACCGCAACATCTTAAGGTTGGCACTTTGGGAATTTGAAATCTCGGGTAAGACACCCGTAAAGGTAGCCATCAACGAAGCCGTAGAATTGGCCAAACGCTTTAGTTCTGACAACGCCCCACGATTCATCAATGGCGTTTTGGGGACATTGGCTCGGACTTCCTGATTTCGCAATCGGACAGCCAATGGCCATCAACTTGTGAGGACATATGGATTTTCTGGGAATAGGCCCTCTTGAGTTAATGTTTATCCTTATCATCGCCCTGATCGTGATCGGTCCTCGAGATTTGGGAAAATACGCCCGTTCCGCAGGCCAGTATCTCAACCGCCTTTATCGTTCCGAAACTTGGCGAGTACTCACCGAGACCTCCCGTAACCTACGCACGCTCCCCAATCGACTGGCGCGCGAAGCTGCGCTGGAGGAACTCGATGATGTGCAACGCACGATCCGCGATGTCCAAGAAGACCTCACTTCTGAAACACAATCGCTTAACGAAGGGTTGAAAGCCTGGATGAAGCCTACGCCCGACGCGGCTGCCGAACCAGAAGATCAACCGAAGATTGAGAGCAATCAAACCGAGGAAACATCCGACTCATTGAAGTAGCCTCTTATGATACGAAAAGCTTTAAACCGACTCTGGAATATCATCACTTTCCCTTTCCGTCTTTTCGCCCGTCCCTTCCGTGCGATTCGCGACTTCATCAACCAGGAGCCAGAAGACACACCCGTCAGTGACGTTGTTGTTAAAGCCATTGACCAACCCTCCGTACTCATTGAACACCTGGAAGCTCTACGGCTACATCTCATACGCTCCCTGATTGTCTTAGCGATCACGATCGCTATCAGCACAACATTTGCGGGACGAGTTCTAGAATGGCTGGCGACACCAATCGGCGGGACACAAAACCTGCAGGCGATCGAAGTAACGGAGTCGATCGGCTCCTTCATGCGCGTCACCCTGCTGAGCGGATTTGCCCTTGCATTGCCTTACATAGGTATAGAAATATTCGCCTTTGTAAATCCGGGATTGAAACGCCGCGAACGCACGGCTTTGCTGATGGCTATTCCTTTCGCCACACTGCTATTTCTGCTCGGAATGGCCTTCGCCTTCAAGGTCATGCTTCCCGTCGCATTACCCTGGCTGCTCAGCTTCTTGGGCATCACCACCGTTCCGCGACCCTCCAACTACATCCGCTTCGTCACCGGGGTGATGTTTTGGATCGGCATCGCCTTTCAATTCCCTCTGATCATCTATATGCTGGCGCGATTGGGGGTGGTCCGTGCCCGGACTCTGGCAGACGGCTGGCGTTTTGCGGTGCTCGCGATCGCCGTCCTTGCTGCAGCAGTCACGCCAACCGTTGATCCGGTCAACATGGCAATCGTAATGGCACCTATGGTTGTGCTCTACTTCGTCAGTATTGGCTTGGCGGCTGTGGCACAGCGCCGTTACGATCGATCTCAGTTGGAAAGCGA
>WVZH01000276.1:51419-54712 GCA_011772595.1 Anaerolineales bacterium | reverse complement strand
CCTGCTCAGACGACACGTCCTCACCCTCCAGATTATCGAGGGCATGCGAAGACTTACATTTTCAGACTTATCACGATGGTTCTATCATCACAGCGGAGTATAGATCGGGTTTCAAAAATTTTTGCGATCCTCGATCTCCTGCGGTAGAATTCGTCGGTTACCGAACCCCAAACGATAGCCTTGTTGGAAATTATGCAGGTATATCAAACTTGTGTTCGGACTCGGCGAGAAGAGTCATGGGATTATACGACTTGCCTCATTCGCTCACAAAGGATCAAAACCTGCATAACATGAAGGCTGGTTGAAGACTTGAATAGCTCATCCCAGCCTACCACAAGCGAAGCGTGGAGAGAAAAACCGCGTGTCAAAAACAGTTACACCAGATGATGACAACTTACTTGTCGCCGTAGGACGGCTTCGGAGAAGTCTGCGGGTATGGGCTGGATTATTCGCCGCCGCAGGCTTTTTGACCTTGTGGGTTGTTCAAGGACGTTTGCTGGTGGCAGCTCTTCCATGGCTTGTATCGGCTATTCTACTGGCTCTCGGTGAACAACCGGCTTACCTTGCACTCGCGGCCGTACAATGGGGACTGTCGCTCATCATCTTGATCCCGAGCATGCGTACGACGTTCGGCCCCGATCCACTTGCGGCCTTGACGGACAGCGGTGTCATCGAAAATATCGCTCTAGCCCTCGTTCGAGTCATTCTCATGGTTACGGCGTGGAACCAATTCATGTTTTACCGCATGCTCTATGGAACCTCACAGGCTAGTGGAATCGACCCGAGACTTCCAGGCATTCCCGAGGTCATCCCCAACAAATCTGATCTTCTGGCAAGGCTTTCCCCGTTGCTGGGCTTGTTTGGGGCACTCATCGGCCTGAGCACGCTGGCCCTCAGAACGAATCCTCTTGCAATGCACGCTTTAGGGCTCGCATACGCCTTCTCAATCTTTGCCATCGGTCTCGGCGTGGGAGCCGCATTCTCACCGACAAACCGACGCGGGGCTGCATTGACGGGTGTGGGTTTGGGCGTCACATCCTTTCTAATGTCGCTCCTCATCGGGCGGTTCATCGCCACCTAGGGGAAAGAGCTTGTGGAGAGTCTGCGCACCCTTCCCCCGGTTTCTAAACCGGACAACTTGATCAGCAAGCACTGGCTCAAATCTTCCCATAGAACCCTATATGGTTCGTTGGGCTTGGTTTTTCTGCTTGGGGGAGTGGTTGTAGCAGTCATTGGAATCTGGCGCTGGTATTTCGCTTACCGCCATTTCGGACCTGCAGTCGTTGTCCGCTGGTCGGCTCCTGCGATCTGGTTGGGCCTGGGTCTTGCGCTCATGGGCACCGTGCTGCTCCTTTATCTGTGGCATCTCAGTGGGATATACGTTCAGACATATCCCGAGGGGATGAAGATCCAGCGAAGAGGGACAATCGAAACTGTCGCCTGGGAGACGGTCGCATCGATTACGACCTCCTCGATACGCTATGGTCTCCCTTGGTTCGTATGGGGAGCTAGAGCAAAGTTGATGGTCGTATTGAGAAGCGGCCGACGGCTTCAGTTTACACAAGCCCTCTCCGACCTCGACGGTCTCTCAGAGATCGCCAAGAAACACGTTTATCCTCGTTTATTGGAGGTTTATCAGGAGGCTTTGCAGGAGGGTCGGGCGGTGGAGCTTGGACCGCTGAAGATCACGAATCAAGGACTCCAGCAAGGAGATCGGAATCTCCTTTGGACAGACGTCGTGCGGGTATCGCTTAATCATGGCGTGCTTGCGATTCAAACGCATGCCACTGGCCGGAAGCAAATTTGGCGTCTTCCTGTTCAAAAGGTCCCTAACGTCGATCTCTGCTTCCAGCTNNGGAAGAAATCAAACACATCCTGGATTCCTATTTCAGGCTGGTTTACTCATGAGAAGAAGTTTCCTCACCTTTGTCCTTATATTCCTTGTGCTATCCCCGATCGCGGGATGTTCTTTGAGCGATCTCGTTCCCACAGATCCGGGGCCGACACCCATTCCTGTGCCAACTCCCACACCACTACCCGCCGCGGAAGTTGTATTCACTGTGCTGCCTCCCGAAGGTACCTCACCTGATGACGATTTAGCACTGATTTTGATGGACGAAGTCACCGGATTGGCATACAACACAACCACGCATCCTTTAGATCGACTGGATGATGGGCGATGGCAGGTACGCCTTACGCCTCCCGTGGGATCCTTGCTGCGGTATCGCTACACACGCCGTGCGCCAACGCCATCTGACGAGGCGAACGTAGACGGGAAACCGATCGAGTATCGTGTCGCACAAATCCCAGGACCTATTCAAATAAACGATATCATCGCCACCTGGACGGACTCCAGCTTTCAAGGACCTGTCGGTAGGATCATCGGGAGGATATCAGATCAGGAGAATGGAATACCGCTGTCGGAGATGATTGTCGTCGTTGCCGGCTTGCGAACTTTCAGCGATGGCGAAGGTACCTTCCGTATCGAAGGGATCCCCCCGGGTCTACACCAATTGACAGCCTTTCACCCTACAGGGGAATACCAGACCGTCCAACAAGGCGCTGTCATCGCTCCGGAGAGTACCACTCCCGTAGAACTTCACGTTCCGCGTGCAAGAAAGGTCCAGGTGACTTTCGAAGTCACCGTCCCTTCAGACACCATCCCCGGCACGCCCTTGCGTATTGCCGGTAACGTGCACCAGATGGGGAACACATTCGGCCAGCTAGCAGGTGGATTGAGCCTCGCACCGCCACTTATGCCTTCGGCGACCCTGGTCACCCCCACAAACTACCTCGCAGTTGTTACACTCTACAGTGGAACCGATCTGCGCTACAAATACACACTGGGCGATGGCTTGTGGAACGCCGAGCGCAACCAGAACGGTTTCTTTGTAACTCGACAACTGATCGTGCCAGACTATGATCTGATCGTTAAAGATACGGTCTCAAGCTGGCGCAATGGCAAGAAAGGGAGTGTGCAACTCTACGTGACGATCCCGGAAGACACTCCGGCCTCCGACCAGATCAGTCTACAGTTCAATCCTTTCACCTGGTTCGAACCGCTACCCATCTGGCGTCTGGATGAGAACGAATGGTTCTACGTGTTGCATGGCCCTCTTGATTTCAGTGGCACAGTGGGCTATCGCTATTGCCGTAACCTGCAATGTGGAAGCGCAGACGACGTAACAACTGCCAGTCCTAATGCCATGGGTCGTCCTATGAACTCAACGGGCGGAAGTCAAGAATTACGGGATGAAGTTGAAGCATGGTGGTGGTTGGAGAAAGAGCTACCG
>WVZH01000276.1:47081-51379 GCA_011772595.1 Anaerolineales bacterium | reverse complement strand
AGCCAGAATACGCCCATACCGATTTTCAGTTTTAATCCCTCAAATACCCCCTTTCACAGCGATCTTAGAAGAATGACCTCCAGCGCTGTGAGCCGCGGTCTTCAAGTCACCCTGCGGCCCACATTGATTGCTAAAGAGGAAGACATGGAGGCATGGTGGCTTTCCGCCGATCGCGACCTGGCATGGTGGAATGTATGGTTCGAGGGTTACCGCTCCTTCTTGCTCACGTACGCCCGTGAAGCGCAGGGACTCGGTATTCACCGAATAATCGTGGGCGGTGTGGAAATCGCTCCTGCTCTTCCTGGGGGACAGCTATCCGCTGATACACCCTCTGGTGTGCCTCAAGATGCGGAAGACCGTTGGAGAACGCTCATTTCCGAAATTCGGAGTACGTTCAATGGAAAACTAGCCTTGGAGTTGGAACTCGCTGAGGAACTTCAATCGCCACCGAATTTCGTCGACGCCTTCGATGAGATCTATGTTTATTGGCACGCCCCGCTTACCTCGAACGATGATGCCTCCTCCTCGGAGATGCAAGCCGTAGCAGGCTCACTTCTTGACGACGTTCTGCTCAGCAACTCCAACTTGGCGGATATGCCCATCTACCTGAGCGTCGAGTACTTATCCATTACTGGGAGTGCGAAAGCCTGTGCAAAAGCGCCCGACGAGAGTTGTCGTCCCCCATCGGCATTCGACCAGGGGGCAATCGTCGATCCCGACATCGAAGTCGATTTGTTCGCTCAGGCAGAAGCGGTCAACGCCGTCTTGCTGGAAGCGACCTTACGGTCCGAGGTGATGGGGTTTTACGTCCGTAGTTACAACCCGACCGTCGTATTGCACGACAAATCCGCCTCTATCAACGGGAAACCCGCTCGGGATGTCGTCTGGCATTGGTACACGCACCTCACCAGTCAGCGATAATCTGCTTGGCTCAAGCATAGGTCCTTGGCGGGCAGCTTACGCTTCTACGGCGTCACCCCACCTCAAAGTAACGAGAAAAAATGCTAAGATTTGCCTTGCAGCCTTTCGAGGATAAAACTACGATAGGCTGGTTACGCGTACTTGTTATTGGGAAAAGCGAGGTCAGCCATGAATTTCGAATTCACCGATGAACAACGGATGTGGCGTCAGGCTGTTCGCGAGTTCGTCAACAAAGAGGTTAGACCCGGCGCCGCTGAGATGGATGCCAGGGACGAGTTCAACGCAGCAGCAATCAAAAAGATGGGACCCATGGGCTTACTCGGGATGACTGTTCCTGAGGCATTTGGTGGCTCAGGAGTCGACGCCATAAGCACCGCCATCGCTATAGAGGAGCTCGGTATGGCGTGTGGCGGTACCGCTCTTGCGGTCGCTGCTCATAACAGCCTGGGATGCGCGCCCATTGCTATGTTTGGTACACAGGATCAAAAAGAACGCTGGCTGCCTGATCTCGCAACGCGTGGCGACATCCTGGCCGCACTTGCGCTCACCGAGCCAGGTGCGGGCTCAGACCTGGCCGGGGGCGTTCACACACGCGCCGAGAAGGACGGCAAGGAATGGGTAATCAATGGGAGTAAGGCTTGGATCACCAATGCGAGCGTGGCATCCGTTATCGTCACACTATGCCGCACCGATCCTGAAGGAGGCTCCTCTTCCTTCAGCTTAATCGTCGTACCTGCTGATGTGTCTGGGTTGCATATCCACCCAGATGAGAAAAAGATGGGCGTGCGCGCGTCCCATGCCCATGCACTGACGTATGAGAATGTCCGTGTACCTTTAGAAAACCTGCTTGGCGAAACGGGTCAGGGCCTTTACCAGGCTCTCGAAGTACTCGACGGCGGTCGCATCGGAATCGGTGCCCTCTCAATAGGCTTGGCGCAAGCGGCGCTCGACGAGGCCATACAATACGCAAAACTACGAGAAGCCTTCGGTGTACCGCTTGCGGAGCATCAAGCCGTCCAATGGATGATCGCCGATGCAGCCACGAACATCGAAGCCGCGAGATTGCTGGTTTACCGTGCAGCCTGGATGAAGGACCGCGGCGAGATATATACAAAAGAGGTCGCCATGGCAAAGCTTTTTGCCTCCGAAATGGCAGAGGTCGTATGCCGAGACGCGATCCAGATTTTGGGAAGTTATGGCTACAGTCGCGAATACCCCGTCGAGAGATACTATCGGGACGTCCGTCTTACGACCATCGGGGAGGGAACCAGCGAGATTCAGCGCATGGTGATTGCTAAGCGCGTGTTGGCGTAGAATAACAATAAGCTGAAGCGTACTCTCAGACGGGCGATGAGCCTAACGAATCAACAATGGGGCGGGACAACCCGCCCCATTTCATGTTCCTAACCAATTGCGCCTGGACACGCTCCGGACATCCCCCTCAGGCCTTGGATGACTTTCTAAAGTTTCTTCTTCCTACACAAACACCCCCGGATTTGAAGTCGAGCACGTAATCAGCGTCAGCCTTTATGCTCGACCTAGCCACCAGCGATAGCCGAAGTACCAAACCAAACACAAGATTCCTGTAATTCCCCAAATTGGAAAGCCAGCCCTGAGCGCCGCGACCCAATCACGAGATGTGAAGAGCCCGATGTAAATCGTAATGGCAGCCCAAACGATAACAAACGTGCCAAAGAGCCAGAAACGCATGACACTCAACTTCTTGGATTTTTCCTCATCCATCACTTTCCCTCCGCAGCTGTGAACTAGCAAGCAATTTTAGACCCTGCATTAAAAACACGCAACCAGGTCTCTGGTACGGCTTGGTTGCAAGTAGACGGCCATGAATTACTGGCTTGCGTCCAGGAATGCGGCTTCCAGTGTCTCCCTTTCTACGTACCCCACCCACTGATTGAGTATGACCCCCTCGCCATCGATCAGGAAAATGTGGGGTTGGTAACGGTATCCTAAATTGCGCTTGAATGAGTCGGTTTCGGGATCATCGATATCCAGGTATACAAAATCAATTTCGTTCTGCCACTCAGCTTCCAGCCCATGCACGATGGGCGCCAATCTTCGGCAGGTCGATCACCAATAGGCGAAAAACTCCACCAGCGTGAGCTTTCCTGACGGAAGCGATACAGCAGAAGGGTCTGTTGCAGCTAATTCTGTGCGTGGTGTCGGAACCGCTGCCTGTGGTTCAGGCTCCTCCACGCTCACTTGAGGCTCGGCAGGTTTCGTTGTGGGTTCCAGAACTTCACGACCGATTGAACCCGATCGACCGCAAGCCCCCACGATCAAAGCCATCAAGACGATGAATAATATTTTGCCCACTCGTAGTGATCTCATTCTTTATCCTCCAAATGAGGTCATCAGCTTTTTAACTCTGTCCATATAATACCGCAGCATCACCGCCATCACGCATGAGTTCTATCCTGATCCATCGATGATGACGTAAATTCCACGTCAAACATATCAAATTTGAAAAACCCGATGTGTAAGAAACCTCACATACCCAGCGTCATAACGTTTGAAATTGGTTCAAGTCTCCCGGAAGATTTGAAGGGGTGATGACGAGCACATTCATGCAAAAAACATGTGGAAGGATTGTCAGCAGATAAAGATCGCCTTTCTTAGCGTTCCAAGTTCTTGCACACAAGTAATCGGGCTTACCAGCGGACTCTTTCGCATATGTTAATCTCGTGCGGAGGAGACTTCAATGAGCGTCAAACTGGACATTTATATCGATCCCGCCTGCCCCGGTTGCGATACGGCGATCAATATCGCCAGGACGGTCAAAGAGCACATGCCACAAATCAGCGTAAACTTGATCGATCTTACAAGAAGCGAGAGCCATCGGCCGGATGCTGTCTTCGCGGTTCCCACTTACCTCCTAAATGGGAAGACGATGTCCCTAGGCAATCCTGACGAGGCCATGCTCCTGAGCCGACTGCGAGAGGCTCTCGATCACTTGTGAGATTGATTTATTTTGAAAGGCAGGGGACATGGACGATCGAAAACTGAAAGGACTATCACAAATCCACATCTTTCAAGACCTCTCAAGGCAGGAGGTGGTCGAGATCGATAATGCGACGACCATGACCACCTGCGAGCCTGGCCGGGTCTTTTATTCGCCCGACGAGAATGGAGAGGTACTCTTCCTTTTGAAAAAAGGACGTGTGCATCTCTATCGCCTGTCCCCTGAAGGGAAGAAATTCGTCGTGGCGGAGCTCGGTCCAGGAGCGATATTCGGTGAGATGTCCCTCCTTGGGCAGGGAATGCACAACACATTTGCTGAATCGATCGACGATTGCACACTGTGTGTGATGAGCCGTTTGGACGTAGAACGACTCATTTTAGATAAACCCCGGGTCGCA
>WVZH01000276.1:20335-47050 GCA_011772595.1 Anaerolineales bacterium | reverse complement strand
GCAGCTAACAACTCCGATGCCGCCCTCGTCGAAGGCTACACGCACCAGAGCTTGGCTGAAATGCTCGGCACGTACCGCGAAACGACGACGCAGGTCCTCAACGAGTTTAAAACCCGAGGCTGGATCGACATCGGTCGCAAGCGGATCCAGATCCTCGATCGATTGGCGCTGGAAACTCAGGCGCAGGTATGAGGTCTTCATTTTCGCCCTAGACACGGTGTGATTCCCCAAGTTTGCAACGCCGCAATTCACACCTAAGAGTGAATTTTCCATCGTGTTCCATGCCATCCACCATACAACAATTAACGGTCAAGCACTGAAAATANNAGCTGTTCTTTGGTAAGCAGATCCACATCAATCAGAACCCTTTTCTTGGGCTTATCCACTGGTGGGAAGAAAGTATTGAAAATAGATTCGTCCGTTCTCCCTTGTTTCAGTAACTTTTGGTAGGTTACCAATTGCCTTGTATCAAGGGGATGTAAAACCATTACATCGAAAGGTTTCTCCCGTAATCGCCAATTGAGGAATGCATAAACATTGTTCTGAAAGCGGAGAAAGCATTGGTTACTATCCACATTTCACCTCGCATTTATAAACCCTGAGCCAATGCTAAAATCTTGCGACCGTAGCTTACCCATTGTAGTCAAAGCGGCCCCTAGAATCACTTGAAGCGAAGATCGCTGTCATTGGCTCTGCCGGTCATAGGAGGGCAATGGAGAACTTTGGATAGCCTTCACTGGCAGGACTCCAGCGAGTAACTAATCGGAAGGATCGAATGCAGGCAAGCTAAGAGCACTTTGCTGACCCAAATTCATCACCTGGAGCTGCCCGCCTCCCATTTCGATCATACACCAACTCTGAGCCAACGCACACGAAGTTCGACCGCATCCATGTCTCGCTGATCATGTACAAAATCACCATCACCTAAAGCATTTGCGAAAGATTTGAACTTGGTAAATTTCTTCAGGCGGCGTACACCAAAATCCTTAAAGCCAATCGTTAGTTCTCGAACTCTGTTCACGCCCTAAACGCACGATCCAGCGCTTGTCACCGCCCCGACGTTAACCGTTTCTTAAACCTTGCTTAAGCTCCCCGCAAGAGAACGTAATTCTTCTGTAATGTCTGCCCACTATAGTTAGGCAAATCTTCATTGGGCACGAGCCCGAGAATTCAAGGAGGCAATAGGTATGGCACGCAAGTTCTTTTTATCACTAGTAACCCTTGCACTACTGGTCACCGCCTGCACGCAGCAACCGTTGGAGGCAGTGCTGGAAGAGGAGACGATGCGGGAAGAAGAGATGGTGGATGAGGAAATGGAGGACGAGTCCATGATGGATGAAGAGATGGAAGATGAGTCTATGATGGATGAGGAAATGGAAGATGACTCCATGGTGGATGAAGAGATGGAGATGCACGGCGCGACCTTCACTGTGCGCATAGAAAACCTCTCCACATCCGAAAGCATGGCCCTTCCAGTGCTGCTCGCTCCTGGCACTTGGGTGGTTTTCAAAGAGGGTGAGCCGATCTTCAAAGCCGGAGAGGCGGATCGCGACTTGGGTCTCGAAGCTCTTGCTGAGGATGGCAACCCAGCAGAACTCAGTGCATCCCTGGGTGAGTACATGGGTATCATCTCCACTGGTGTGTTCGACACACCCGTGGGAGCCGAACAACCCGGCGTTGCAGGGCCAGGCGCAGCTTTCGAATTCATCTTCCATGGATCCGAAGGAGAGAAATTCACATTCGCCACGATGTTTGTGGAATCCAACGATCTGTTCTACGCTCCAGAGGGGCAAGGCGTCGATCTGTTCACCGAAGAGGGTGAGCCAATCAGCGGCGATCTATCCTCTTCAATCTTCCTTTGGGACGCCGGAACCGAGATGAACCAGCAACCTGGAACCGGAGCTGATCAAGCCCCTCGTCAAGCCGGAGCTAACACCGGCAAAGATGAGGGAGGCGTAGTTCAACTCGTCGAAGACATGTACACCTATCCCGAAGGCGTCATTCGAGTGACCATCACGCCCGAAAAGTAGACATTTCATTTCAGTAGAATGAGAAATCCAAAGGACGGTCCTTCAATGGGCCGTCCTTGTGCTTTGCCTTCCATCGCCTATCCCGTAGGCGAACGACTTCATATCTGTTGACCCTGCATGCACGAGATGCCGATCTGTTAGCTGAGCGCATGGCATGCATGCGCTCAGTCCCTTACGAGGGTAGAGTGAAGATGAAACGTGCGCCGCCTTCCGGTACGGCTTCCGCCCGGATCTTGCCCCCATGAGCTTCCACAAATCCTTTGGCGATTGCAAGCCCAAGCCCTACACCTCCGGTCGCTCGACTGCGGGATTTCTCTCCCCGGTAGAAGCGGTCAAATAGGTGTGGGAGATCCTGCTCACTGATCCCTTCCCCAGAGTCTCGCACCACCACTTCCACGCCCTCTTGTACCCGTTGCGCCGACACGGAAATCTTGCCTGCTCGGGGTGTGTGTCTCAAGGCGTTTCTGATCAGATTGCTTAAAACCCGACCCACCCGACGAGCATCCATGGTGACAGGATCCACATCTCGTTGGACCTCTCCAACCAATGCAACACCTCGCTCACGTGCCAGCGTGGAGAAGGCCTCAAGGGTATCGGAAAGCAAATCGGAGAGCGAATTCGCCTCAAGTGTTAGATCAAGGCTTCCGGCGTCGAGCCGCGCGATCTGAAACAGGTCATCGATTAAATCGGAGAGCGCTTTAATATCACGCTTTGCTGAATTCAGGTAGCGGGTCCGCATTTCGGAATCATCGACTACATCGTCAGCCAGGGCTTCGATGATGGCTCGTATAGAAGCCAACGGGGTTTGTAGATCGTGGCTTACCCAGGCGACAAGATCTCGCCGATACTTCTCCAATTCTTGCTGCTCTCGTTCGGCGACCTCCAGCTGCTGCGCCATCTGGTTGAACGCAAGCGCAAGATCGGCGATCTCGTCTTTACCTTCGACCTGCGCGCGAACACCCAGGCCTTTCTCGCTTATCCCCCGTACCGCCTGATTAAGAGCACGAATTCGCCTACCAAGGGTTTCGGAGAAGAACGACCCCAAGGCGACCGCGATCGAACTCGCGAAGAGCAGCAATATAGTCGCCAAGAGCAAATCATGCTGGTTGACAAACATCAACTTCGCCGTGAGCCAGACGTTTAAGAAGGTCAAGCCGCTCGAGAGCACATACGTGGCCAGCAAAGCCCAGCGCAGGCTCGGTGCGCGACTGATCCACCCCCAGCGATAGGCGAGATAACCGGCAGCGAATGTGATCAAGGACGTGATCGTGAGGAAGAGCGCCATCAAGCCCAGGTCAAGCTGTTGTGGCTGCATGATGAGGTAGAACAAGGCCAGGGATACCGCCATGGCCAGCAAGATCCCAGCCGCAAAGCGGAGGGAAACACGCGAGCCAGCGTTCAAGGTTTCTTTCTCAGACATGGAACATCATTTCCCCGAATGGAAAAACGCATGACCCCGAAGATCATGGTTCAAATTTATAACCCACGCCCCAGACCGTCAGCAAATGGCGTGGATTGGAGGGATCCTCTTCGATCTTCTCACGCAAACGACGCATATGTACCGTAACCGTGCTAGGATCAATGTATTCGACGACACCCCATATTTTTTCGAGTAGTTGATCTCGATTGAAGACCTGCCGGGGGTAATTCGTGAGCAGCCAGAGCAGATCGAACTCCTTGGCTGTGAGTTCCCGTTCCTCGCCTCGTACCTCTACCAGTCGCGTCGTCGGATCGACGCGCAAATCACCGAATACGCGCGGGGAGGACGTCTTATCGATCGTCTGTTTATGTGTCCGGCGTAAAACAGCTCGCACCCTGCTGACCAACTCCTGTGGGCTAAAGGGCTTGACGACATAATCATCAGCACCCATCTCTAAGCCAGCGATACGATCCACCTCTTCCCGTCGTGCGGTGAGCATGATGATCGGCGTATCCCCTTTCTCGCGCAGGTAGCGTGCGATCTCATAGCCATCTACACCTGGCAGCATGAGATCCAATATCACAAGGTCTGGCAGGTGCTGCTCAAGGCTCTTCAATGCGCCTGAACCGTCGGTGACGCATGTGACCTGGAATCCCGCGCGTTTCAAGTAGAGCGAGACCACATCCCGAATGCTAGGCTCGTCCTCAACAACCAATATTCTGGCGTTTATCATCGTCGTCCTTTCCGATGCATGATACCGCACCACACGCACATTGGGTTGACCTTTCATACTTATGTAATAAACACGTAAGGATTTTTACTTGGTCTTGTGAATCATCATTGATAGCATATACACAAAGAAGATGTTAGAAGGTCAATTTATAAGGAACATTCGATGCAGAAAAATACATTCGGTTATGGGTCCCTGGCAGGTGGACTTCTCGCAGCGCCACTTGTCGCCCTCACAGGCCTGGCGACATCACTTCTCGGCTTCGGTTTTCCCCCTTTTCTCTTGTTCAACTGGAGCACGCGAGTCTTACCTGGTCCGCTTGTAACCTTCGGAATCGATTTGATGATCGACACACTACGTTTCTTGCGCATCGATGTTGCCAACGCGGCCAAATCCGCGGAACAAGCGATGGCGGTCCTATTCTTTGTCTTGCTCGCCATTCTCGCGGCCGGGATTGTATTTGCCATGTTCAGCCGACAGCAAACAAAGCCAAGGGTCACTTCGGGTTTGATCGTGGGTGCTATCGCAGCATTACCGTTCATCGCGATCGACTTTAGCTACTCACAGATTACCGTCTCTCCCCTGGTCGAGTTCTCGTGGTTGGTCCTCGTTTTCCTTGCTTGGGGAGTTCTGCTCAGCATGACGTACCGTCGGCTCTCGACAGCCGATCGAGAGACAATGCCTGTCGAACACAAGCCCGGCGCTGTGGAACGCATCGACCGTCGCCAATTCTTGATCACACTTGGTCTGGCATCCGCCACCATCACAGTTGTAGGGACTGGCTTGGCAGCCGTCATCTCGACCGGCAGGCGGTCGAGGCAGATCACCGAGCAGCCGATCAGCGATCAAGGTCCACCCTTACCGAATACAAATGATCCCATTCTACCGGCACCGGGTACCCGGCCGGAATACACACCACTCGAAGATCATTACAAGGTGTTCATCGAATTGCAACCCAGCGTTATCGACGGAGATACCTGGACCTTGCCGATCACAGGTTTCGTTGACAATCCGCTCTCACTCACACTCAACGAATTACGCCAGAGTTTCAACGCTCGGGAGCAATATGTCACCCTTTCTTGCATCTCCGGTCGGATCGCAACGACTTTAATCAGCACCACTCGCTGGACGGGTGTGAGCCTTCAAGAGATCCTTACCGTAGCACAGCCACGGCCTGAAGCGCGTTATCTGCACATCCGCTCAGCGGACGGTTTTTACGAAACCGTCGATCTGGACCTGATAAATGCTGATGAGCGCATTATGCTCTGCTACGACTGGGATGGAAAACCAATCCCGGTCGACCACGGATTTCCACTGCGTATCTGGATCCCGGATCGTTATGGTATGAAGCAGCCCAAGTGGATCACCAGCATCGAGGTCAGCGATCAATACAAACCCGGATACTGGGTCGAGCGCGGTTGGGACGAGGTGGCACAGGTCCAAGCGACGTCCGTGATCGATACGGTCGCAGTGGACTCAACCTTCGAGAGGGAAGACCAAACGCTGCTTCCGATTGGGGGGATCGCATTTTCCGGCGCGCGAGGGATCTCGAAGGTTGAAGTACGGGTCGACGCTGGCGAATGGCATGAAGCACAGCTTCGCTCCCCATTATCGAAGACGACCTGGGTCATCTGGCGCTACGACTGGCCTTTTCAATCCGGCGAACATACTTTCGAGGTGCGTTGCTTCGCGGGAGACGGCACACCACAGATCGCTGCGGAGCGCTCCCCGCGCCCGAGCGGAGCGACGGGCATACACAGCGTAACGCAGAAGGTGCCCTCGCGGGAAGGTTAGCCCATCGAATGGCTAAACCTACTTTTATCGATTATCCCGCTCCCAGCGCCAGATTGCTTGCCTGAGCCATTCCGTTCGGTTCCCATCGGGTACGCGTTTGCTCTCAAAAGTTATTAATCGCTCAACTGTGGCATGATCACCACCGACCTTTTGTAGCAAATCGTTGTAAAGCACTGTCTGATCCTCAGAAGTGGCGAATAACTCCTCTGCTAAATCCGATTTTCCGAAAAGTCGTCGCGCAAAGCCGGTGATGGTTGCCAGCACCCCTTCCCTATGTGCCGGAGGCGATTCAATCAAACGGTCGCCATCTTCATCGGCATCATCGTCGGGTTCATAGATATTCACGCCACAATTCGGGCAACGTGTCAATTCATAATAGAAATAAGCGCCACAGCGTGCGCATTCAACTTCATTTTCGCGAGGTTGCGGATCAATACTTATAGGCATCGTTTACATCCAAACATAGGAATACAGACCACCCAACGTCATGTTGAAAAGCTCAGTATGACTAAGGAGTCTGTCCTTAGCTCTCCGACTTGGTATGGATAAACTCCTATGGAGGGCTCTGCCGAGATGGAAGGCTATCGGCAAGGTGGCAGAGAGCATAAGTTCAATACTCAGCAAAGACTAGAATGCCTCGAGGCATCTATACTTTGGCTGCGACCTTTGCCCCCCAGTTGGTAGCTCTCTCAATCTCACCTTCATCGAGCGGACCTTCTCCCCCCAAAACAAAGAAGCTCTCCGGAGGAACAAGGAGTTCCCCACCAAGCTCGCTCAAAACTGGTGCTATTTTGTGTGCGGCGGAACCAGACTCCTCCAATGGCATGCGATAGCGTGTGTCGAAGGCAGCCACAGATACGCCACTCAAGGCACCCTTGGGAGTTTTCGATAACACCGCTTGGAGTGCTGGGCTAATATCGGCCATTTGGGTTGGCCCCCCCACCAAGATGAGGCTTACATCTTGAGAGTCGATCTCGGCAATTTGATCGACATTTGCAACGCGGGCCGAGAATCGTGGCTCGAGGCCTTCGGCAATGGCGTGGGCCACGCGCTCAGTATTGCCAAATTTCGAGTGAAAAACCACTAGTGCGTTCATACTTGAGATTCCTCCTCAGGCTAGGGGTGTCGCCGTCTTGCGATTTCTCTCAAAAGAGTGGCGCCAAAAGACTCCCTCGTTCGATTGTCCAACAGCGAGCGGCGTCCGTACCCGTAAGTGACTGGGTGGCCCCAATCTCGCGTCTTTCACAGCGAAATACCAAGCTCACGACTTCATGTGGTAGTACGGTAAGCAGATGTCCTTCATGTGATTGATCGTCACAGCCTGCATTGGGCTCCTCAAACCCGGGGATTAAATTCCGCCGTTGGGATTATTCGTGATAACAGTCTTGGCGCCCAGACTTCACTCCTTCCCGATTAGATCCTCAGCCCCTATCTCATATGATAGCTCACCACGACCTCATCAATCTCGTTCCAGAATCTCTCACCCTCCATCCCCAACTTGGAAACCGTCGCTCGCTCTATCGTCTTTGCATCCCGGTGTTGCGAAAACATGTCCCTCAAGAAACCGGGATGCTCTTGCTCCAAGTAGCGCACCAGCCAGTACCCACGTGTGCCGTGATAGACAATCGCCTCAGCTCCCATGCGTGAGAGCTCCCGATACGTCGGCGGTGCCGCCTTGGGCATGAAATCGCGTATGAACTCCAACGTCTCTCGCCTGATCGTCGGCTTTCCTGCGAATCGGTCTGTCGTCACGGTCGCGATCCCCTCGTTAAGCCACATGGGCAACCTCAGATGAGCCGAACAGGCGTGCACCAACTCATGGCAGGTGACGTGCTGCACGTTCACCTTCATATCTTTTTGTTCAACAAACATACGAATCCCGATGCTGCGGTCGCTTTGCTCGATCAAACGCGGAGGCTTTACCCCGATCCCCACTCTTCTGCCATACCGTTGAGTCCACGCAGCGCTGTATGGCCACGTCCTCCGAACTCGGAAGTACCAAAACGGCATCGTCGCCCCCAACAATATTCGCCAGGGCCAAGGAGCCGATTGAAACACGAACCCCAACCAAGAGGTCATCACGTAGATCCTGCAATCCTCAGGCGGTTTGAGACCCCAGATCTCTTGAGCGAGATGGATGGCCTTCTCACAAGCACCTTGGATCAAATCCGCGGTCTCCTGCTCTTCAGGGTCGAACACCAGCGTAACTGCACCAATGGTTCTTGATCTCAAGGACGATTGACCTCCCCTAGTGTATTCTCAGTCCCTAATCCTCAACGGCTTTGAACCTATCTTCGGGTTCTTCATGGGGAACAAGCCCCTTCGTTTCCCGACACGACACCAACTCTGCATAAACACGCACAAATCATGTGGGGTACACGAGCGGAGCGAGAAGCGAACCTTCGAGATTGGACGGAGGGTTCATTCCCACGAATTGATCCCCCTACTCGATTTTTTTTTAAAATCGCAGTCGTTACTCCTTATCGACGGCTTCTTTCAATTCTTTAAGTTCTTCATCCCAGGCCCATTCAAAGAATTGCCTCGCTTCTTCCCATCTATCTGTACTCCTCCAACCCGAGTGGATAACATGTACCTCAGTACTCTGATTTTGGCCCTCGTCGAAGGGTATAAAAACTACCACCACGTGGGTCAACGGGTCAACCTCATTCATAAATTCTTTAAACTGCACGGGACCCTTCCACTCGAATGCGACGAGCTTCCCGGGTTCAACAGCGGTCACTTTGCATCCAATTGTGCTGTTATTCTCCTTATCCTCTGGATCCCAAAACAATTCGTACTTTCCTCCGACCACCGGTTCGACGTCTGCCTCAGGTGGGAACCAGGATGCCAAGAGTTTATTGTCCGTAAACATCTCGAAAGCTCGCTCTGTGTTGCATCCTATCCGAACTGTACGATGAAGTACCTTATCCATAGAATCCTCCTTAAACGGTTTATGATAGTTTTAAGTCTAGATACTAACCCGGAATAAATTCGGACGAACCAACTATACTGAGCGGAGCGGAAGGCGTACACGAAGGAGAAGTCGAACGGTCTGCGTCTGAGATCCAATTGCGCAGGCGCCAAGATCAAATAATCGATCAAGCATTTCGATAAACATCCGTACTCAGATATCGCAAGCCGGAATCCACAATGATCGTTGCCACAGTAGCACCCGTTCCTAAGCGCTGAGCGAGTTTGAGCGCAGCAACGATGTTGGCTCCCGAAGATGTGCCCGCGAATATACCCTCTTGTCGTGCTAGCTCTCTGGCCATGGCTTTTGCCCCAGCTGTTGAAACCCTCAAGATCTCGTCCACTTTCTCGGGTTCCCATAAAGGGGGAATAAAACCCACGCCAATTCCCTCTATGTTGTGCGCTCCTGATTCCTCTCCTGAAAGCACTGCTGATTCATCCGGTTCTACCGCAGCTACGTAGATGTCAGGCTTTCGAACGCGCAGCACGGTCGCCACACCATGCAGTGAGTGAGCGGTGCCGACAGCGTGGACAAAAGCTTGCACCTCTCCACCTGTCTGATCCCATATCTCCTCTCCGAGTGGATAATAGCCCTCGATGGCATCGCGGTTGTTAAGTTGGTCGCTCCACCAGTGACCTGGCTGTTTGCTGAGTTCCTGAGCCTCGATGATCATGCGCTTGATGAGAGACTCGCTGATACCCTTCCCACCACTGGGGACAATGGAGACATCCGCCCCCAGTGCCTGCATCATGAGCCCCTTTTCTGCGCTAAAAGCGTCGGAAAAAACAATTCGTATCCGATATCCTCGCGCAGCACACACGAAAGCAAGAGAAACGCCAGTTGTGCCGCCGGTATACTCAACAACCGTTCCTCCAGGGGGTAACCTGCCGTCCGCCTCAGCAGCGTTGATCGCCGCCAGGGCCATCCGATCTTTCATGCTACCTGTCGGATTAGCGGATTCTAGCTTGGCAACAATGCGAGCGGATCCCGAAGGCACGACCCGACGAAGTTCAACAATTGGGGTCTTACCTATCGCATCAATAACGGTCATTTTCTAAATCCTTTATCCGATTACCCGATGTAGAAGGTACGACAGCTGCTTGGTTGGCGTTTACCCCTATCAAGCCTGAATTGAAAGGTTCTGTTTCCAACCAGATATTCCATCATCTCCGGGCAGGCTTCCACGAATGTCGGATTTGATTGACGCCTCAAGATAGACAATCTTTTTTCTTGTCTCTTGAACTCATTTGTAATGCAGCAAGCCCAGTCCTTGCTTGGTCCCGCAAAATCGAAAGTCTCTCGAACTCGGGCTAGGATCAGTCCTGCGTTCATCGAGGAGAACATCGCGATTTCTATATCGATCTTACCCTAATTCTTGCAAACTTCCATGCGTTGCGAGTCTGCCCCAGCGAATGGTGGCGCGAATACTAATCCTCCCTTGTTTTGGATATCAAGCGGGGAACATATCGAGGGACGGACTTCTCGTATTGCTCATACGACTGTCCGAATCTACTCCTCAGGACGGGTTCCTCGACGACCACTTGCCGCATGAACAAGAATAAAAAGTTGAAGATCAAGTAAAGGATTAACGCGGAGGACTCAAACAAGAGGACTTCTCCGAACAATACAAGTAGGTAGCTGCTTTCCATAGGATTTCTTACATATCGATAGGGTCCTGAAACCACCAATTCTTTGGGGGGATCGAATGGCCAGGGGGTACCTTTCCCGATCGAAAAGAATAGCCAATAACACCAGAGGAATGCACAAGCCCCAAGAACAATAGGAAACCACCCAATGGTTCGCAGGCTCCCTATCTCTAAGTGAAACGGCTCAAAGCCTGAAGCCGCAATCCAACGCGGCAAGGTTACAGCAAAAAACCAGGCAACGAGCAGACCGAGCAAATATAAAACGATTGTTTTCATGCTATCGATTGTAGACATGTTGCACTTCGGGCTTCAGAGCCAATAGCCAATTTAGACTGAACTTTACAATTGGATGGCTACCAAACGTCTTCATGATCCCTGGCATGACCAGCCCACCGACTCAACTCAGGACCTTTCCCTCGTACTATACAGGGAGCAACACATTTTCTACCTTATTCTTATACCTACTCTGGCAAACTTCTACACGCGCCGGGTCCGTCTCAGCGAATTGTGAGCCAGCTTTCTGATTCTACGATCAAATCGTGAACAGTCGGTGTCCTACCCCAGGCCGGCCCTCGGTAAATCCAATTTGAATATGGAGGATCCTTGTCGACGGTCCGATCTTAGGCTTTCGAGTAATCGAAGGATGCGATGCGGGTTGGTGTAATCCGGATGATCACACACTTCCACTTATCGGACAACCTCCGGGCATACGTCTCGGATTCCTCCTGGGACAACCTTCTCTCGAAGATGACAACACGTTTGGTTATGACGTCCTCATAGTCCAACTCCGCTGTACCGTAGACCAATGCATCTTTAAATGGCACATCCGTGGTATCGATAAGGACCGTGACATTCTTGTTGCGTTTGATATTCCTGACTTTTCGACTGGGATCTTGTGTTGCCATGAGCAGTTGACCATCCTCATACTTGAAGAAAATCGGGGCAATGTGAATGGTGCCGTCTTCGTTGAGGGTAGCGAGTCTGGAGAATTGTGCCTGATCGAAGAATGTGACCAACTCCTCTTCGGTCATGGAAGGCAACTGAGGGTACTCCACCTTTTCGATCCAATCCCCTATCATACAAATTCCTCCTTTGATAAAGACGCCCTGTGGCTTTTAGAATGATTCTTGATTTTTCGCCAATCATCAGAGCGTGCAATGCAGCTTGATAGAAGACCTTGCTTGACCAGCATTATGGCAACGGGGACGTATAGTAGGTCTCATCCCCAAAGACCTCCCGAACCACTTCAAGCATGTCGAATTGGTAATTCCCAGCAGGATACTTCGGTCCCAAATTAGCAGTGGGCTCAACTGTTGTCGTTTCTGCCCAGTTATTCCACGTGTTGAGCCAGACAAGTCTTAATCCGCTGCTCCCGATGGGCTGAGCATGTTTGCGCGCCACCATCGCCATCGCCACGACTTGCTCTTTACTCGTAGCCGGGATGGTCGTGGGATGCTGGGGCACAAAAAGGTGATCGTCATACTGAGGTGCCCAGGCAGGTTGAAAGTTGACAAATTCCACCCTGCCCGCCACTCTCAGGCCCGCAATGCGGTCGCGCCACCAACGAAATGCGCCATCTACAGCAACAGCTGCTTCGCCGACATCTGCCCATGACACGTCAAGGCCCGGGATGAGGAAGGTGAACGTGCTGCTGCCATCAAAAAGTGAGGCATGATCCGCATTAAAACAACCGATACATACCTCATCTCCCACAATGAACACGTCATATCCTAGCTCCGACACCCGCTCGCGGGCCTCCTGCATAGCGCCGGCAAAATCCCCCGTAAAGCTGCTGGTTGCCCAGATGTAGATCACCGGTCGGCCATCGATGGTGAGATATTGTGGATGGTCAAAGTACTTCTCGCTGAAATGGACGAAATCGGACACAAACGTGTCGTACACATCTGGTAGATCGAAATCAATACGGCCCAAGTCAACATGCTCCAAACCTGGTGTTTGATCTACTCGAAGCACGAAGTCATAAAAAATAGCCCATCGGATCTTGTGAACGTTTGGTGATTTTAGAAAGACGTCATCCAGCGTATCCTCCAACGATCCAGCGGTGCCAATCCCTCGTGGCGTGGTCCACTCGATCGAGAACGCATCGACACCATATTCGACCGCCCACTCGATTTGCTGGTAGACGACAGCCGGATCGCTGGCCCAATAATCTCCTAGGAGCGGATTAAGCGGGGTTATCCGATTCCCGTAGGCATCTTCAAATCCCCCCCATTTACCCGGACCAAAATACCAGAAGTTGAGCTGGCCAATGACGATGTATTCGTTTGGCCTCTCACCTGTGAAAGCTTCTGAGGAGATTTCGTAAACCTGAGCATTCCGCCCACTAGGTTTGATGCCGTCCCATGAGAGAACAGCGATCTCTCTTGGAATCTCGTCCCGATAGATTGAGAGTTCAACTTGTGTTGAACCAAGGTGGCCACGCTCGATCTCAAACACGAGCGCGCCCTGTGGATCAAGTTCAGTGATGAAGACGTCGACAATCAACTCAACGCTTTTCCCTACCTCAGCACGGATTATCGGCTGGCTCAGTACGAGACGATCGCCCTCGAACCCTCCAGAGGAGGCATGCTCGCTCGCCATAACAACTGTTAGGTCGTACCAGATCCCCCCCTCGATCAGGCGGACCTCGGTCCAATCAGAGGTCGTGCTGATCGTCATCTGAACACGATAGGATGGAGCGGAGGTCTGAGATGGAGACATCGTGGCAGTGAGTTCGGGAAAAGGAGTATCCGTTGGCAAGGGCGCGTGTGTTGGCAGGATGGGCTTGGAGGTAGCGGTAGTCTGCGAGGATGCAGGTGTAACTAAGATAGGTGTGGAGGTGACCGTTGCTGGTATAGGTATAGACGTGGGTGTCTGCTGGAGTGTCACACATGAGGTCAAGAGCAGCATCAGCAGCATCAAATGAGCTGTTTGCGGCAAGGGTCTCCTAAGTTCCATCACATCCTTCTCGAGCATGACTCCCTGGCTAAAGAGTGTCCATCGTTCTTCGGAGACCAGCCACGGATTTAGATTAAGCTGCGCGGCATTGGCTCCTCAATGAATAATACCGACGCATTCCGCGGCTACCACAGAGAATTGTAATGCCGGATGACCTTGGATCCTATTCTATTCAATCGCTTGCAAACGAAGAAACTTTTCCACCTTGAAGCGTTCAAGCAATTTGCGACGGTTTTCAGGTAGTATCGCAAATGCAGCCGTCGAATCAAGCACTTCCGGCTTTGTTGCCGCTATCCTTTTGTTCTTTCGGACAATCTCGCATCCACCTCGTGCGAGAATATTCCGGAGCCAATCAACATTTTCGCCATATGAGAGCGGGATGATGATCGTCTCACCGACAAAGGATGCAAGAACCGGTGTTCGATAGGTTCGACCACTGCGCCAGCCGATATGATAGACGACAGAGAATGGCCCTCTCTCTGCAAATGTCAAAGTTATCCGATTGAAAATGTATTTATTGAAGATCCGTATTCTATCGATGGCTTTGTTACTGGGATTCTGAGGTGAGTCTTTTGTTTCTTGAGATGTCTTCACTCTAGTACCTTTCCAGAAGGTCATCACTCGCCATGACCGAATCACCCACCCTGAATATCCTACAATTGTCAAACACGCTATTCCGGACAGCGTGCCATCAAATATCTGACAGATCAAACCCCAGCGCGGAATACTTTACAGCCGGATGTCGACCACAAGCTTTTGGGTGACCAATCCACCCAATCACGCTCTCTGGTTACCCAATGAACTTACGAACGCGGGTTGAGAGGTCAGATCCTCTCGCCTTTAATGTACGACCAATGGGTGTGGACGATCCTCCATTGGTCCTTGATTCTCACGAAGACCTCGGTGCAGTTCCAGGGAGTCCTGTTTGCAACTGAACCATCCCTATTCAGCCAGGTGGACAAGAAACGATATGTCAACACGGCCATTTCCCCACAGACATGGACTCTGGGGTCGATGAAATCCATGACGTCGTAGAAGATGTTACCCTCGCGTTGCGCATACTCGGCTTTCAAGACCTCCAAGCCATTGATTCGTTGCGGTGTCCCTGTGTCGAAGTACGTCACATCCGGAGCGCTGATTTCGGTGAAACCCCAAGGATCTCCCTTGCGCCACCGCTCCATCGCCGCCGATTCGAGTGCCATGATCTCGCCCAACGTCCCCTCATAATCCCTGCGAGATATCTGCACCGGAACAGGGATTTCCAAGCTCTCGGGGAGCTTCTGCAGGACATAGGACCAATGCGTATGGACGATTCTTGGTTGATCCTCTCGCTTGAAGTACACCTCCGTCGCATTCCAGAGGGTTTGGCCCGTGATCGCCCCCTCTGGCGTGGTGGTTGAAGAGCGATAGTTATACGACAATACAGCCGCATTCCCGGCGACTTCTACTCTGGGATCGATAAATTCCGAACCCTGGTAGTGGACCTTCCCCTCAAGCTGCTTCATGTAGGTCTTGTACTCATCTAAGCCGACGATGGGCTTGGTTAGCTGGGGATCTACATAAGTCAGATCCTCAGCGCTGAGTTCTACGAAGCCCCAGGGATCCCCATTGCGCCAGCGTTCCATGGCGCCTTTCTCGAGAGAGAGAACCGTTTCTTTCATCGTCTTATTTCCTTCTTTCTCACAAATGATCCGATCGCTGAAGACGTTCACGAACGGTGTTGAACCCCGGATTGTCCTTCTACCTATGCATGCATCACAGATACAGGCAGGAAAGAAATCCTGTCCTAGTTCTCATCCAAGGAGCCGCTCCTTTGGAAATCAGACTAAATATTCAGGATCCTTATTGCGAAAACATCCTTTAAATTTCACAATGCCTATGGGATCGGCTAAAAACAAATGTTGCACGCCGTGTAGGCACATTCGTTTTTCGAACACTCAGATAAGATACAAATCGACATCCTTGGACATTACTTTCGCTCTTTTGCCAACAGACTTCTAAAGAAATCCGTAATAGTTTTTTGCTTGTAGTCTTTGAATTCCCCCGCGTCAAAAAATGCTCCGTAACACGTCGGGCAACTTTCAAACCATATGTGCCATTGTTCTCGATCGACCATACGTATCATCTGGGTATCACATACAGGGCACTCAATACGGTCAACAGGATCATATTCCTTTCCAATCTCGGAATCACCTGTATCAATCACCTCTGATCCTTCGAGAGCTTTTAAAGACTCCTTCTCCAGCATGTCAAACCAAATACCCGAACAGCCGTTGCAACGATGAACCTCGATAGAACCATACTGCACGATCGACATGTCAGAGCCGCATTTAGGGCAATCCATCCTATGCCTCCTCGAATTGGTATTTGAAGACCGCTCTACAAGGAAACTTAGAATTTTCCTGGGAATTAATGAGTAATAGTCTGCATAAACGTTTCAAAGGCAAACCGATAGATTCTCAGCCGTCGAATTTCAACCTTCGGAACAATTCTAAGCTAAGCGCCACATGAGAGCCATAACAAAATGAAATCGCTCAGTAGCTTGTATTCACATACGAGCACTATGACACCGGCTTATCCGGACTCCGTTGGAATACGGGCGGTATGAGAATTCAGCGCGGACACATATGCAGGATCACTACGGAGATGAACCCTGCTTTTGGTGTCAAATTTCCCTAACTTTTCCCAACGGTTTTGCTACTGCCCTGGTGGGCGATAATCAACGGTCTTCCTAACCGCCTGGTCGACCTCTTCGGGCGTGAGGAGAACAACGGTTTGAACTTCGACAGCCCCGCTGTCGTTGACCACCAGTGATACGGCAGTGGTGCTCACATTGTCCGGTAGGTCGGCAATGACGTAAAAGTCATTGTCACCAAAGGCAAAATAGTACGCCTCCAATGTGCCACCGACACTCTTTATCACCTGCTCCGCCGCCTCACGTCGTTTAGAACCCCCTTCCTTGAGGAGTCCCTTCAAACCTTCTTCAGTATACGAACCTTGGAAAAGATACTTGGCCAACTTTCACCTCCTGCTGAATATGCTTTCTTGATGCTAGGACCAAGACACGAACTGATTCTTCTTCATCCGGGAGCTAGTCAATAGAACAAGTCAAGATTGGGACGCCCTCTTTCCACACACATTGGGTTGCGGACGTACGGCTTCGAGCCCCGGATTATCCGTCCACCTGTGCCAGGTACAGGCAGTCAGGTCAGGCTGCCTGTCGTGGCAGAATAGGCCAGAGTCTGTCCAGCGTTCTTCGCGGGGAGGCGCCGAGTTCCGTTCAATCTCCAGCTTATCGCCACCCCCCGAGATCATCATATTAAGAAATTCGCCATGCAGCCCCGGGGAGTTCATCCTGTGTCATCGACATAGCTCATGATGAACTCCGCCGCGGGCTTTCAGCGATTGGTTAACCTTCTTGAAATCGAACATTCACCATATTGAAAACCAATTTATCAACGAAGTAAGATTGTCAAATCAACGAACGCCTGAAACGTTTTCCAGTGCCATGCAGTCGTTGAACCGTCTCATTGGAATAAACGATGCGCACGTATTTACGGCTATTCTCACTGCCCCAATTTACCATAGGTGTGGTCGCGATCTTACCCACTTCTAATAAGCGCTTTGACGCCGCAGGGCCATCTAACCCCAGCGGGGAAACATCGACTAGAAATGACCATCCCCCATGTGGCGGAATGACGGTGAAATCGGCTAATTCATCTAATAAAAGTTCGCAACGGCGCTGCCATTCATCGACGCACTCTTGAATCCCATCGTTCGGATCATTGATGGCAGTAGCGACGGCTCCCATGGCAATACCAGTTTGACAAACGACGTTCGAGATACTGACACGAGCGACATCGGCAATCAAGTTCGCTGGTCCAACGACCCAGCCCACTCGCCAGCCGATCATTCGATATTCTTTTGACGCCGAGCCAACCGTGACAATTTTTTCACGCATGCCTGGGAATGATGCTGGATGAATAACCGGGTGATCGTTAAACAAAAGGCGTTCCATCGCAGAGTTATTGATAAGCCAACAATCTGCACGTTGACAGAAGTCAACGAATGACTGCCATTCATCACGAGTGAAAACGGCTCCGGTTGGCATCGATGGACTCATCAGGAGAGCAGCTCTCACCGGTCCAGGGTCAATCTCTGCCAGAGCATCGGTTTCCAATCTCCACCCATCAGCCGATGGCATCAGTGGCACGAAGCGCGGCACGCCACCCGCAAGACGAACGCGGTTTATCAATCCAACATATATCGGATCGGTCATCAATACTTCATCCCCTGGTTCCAAACTGGCAAACAACACATTCAGAATCCCTGATAATCCACCTGCGCTGATAACACACTCGGTCCTCCAGTCATATTCCTGCCCCGATTGTTGCTCAACAAGCCTGGTTGCGGCTTGACGCATTGAATTAAGACCGAAAAACGGAAGATAACTATTGGCGTTATCGTCATCTACCGCCTCCTTGGTGAAATCAAGGGCAGATTGTGGAGGGCGTAGGTCCGTATCCAGATTCTCAAGTCGCAGCACATCGGAATCCTCAAGGCTATCTGCAAGATCGCCCATCTGTTCGACACCGATCTGTGTGATGTGCTCAAGTCGTTTGACTGACATGACCTTACTCCTTCTTTAAAGTCACGATTGTTTTTCTCACAATAGCGCCAACGAACGGCCTTGAACTGAGGCACCAGGTTATACAACTCCTCCAACTCTTAGCCTATCCCTATCCAGCATTATCGTATGCAACTCGCCACGCACCGTTCGCCCAACTTGACACGATCCCCGTTCGGCTCTAGCGATCGGCCAGGTGGCGGATGTCGATCAGCCATAAATCCATAGAAACAAATTCTTGTCTTCAAAAAATGCGGTCTGAGCATAATATGCAATTCGATCGAGAAACTGTTCCGCATCCTGCTCTGACCACCCTTCCTCTTGTAATGGATCGGTGGACGCCCACTTCGCCGCAATTGAAGCATGGTCATGAGGGGCAAGCTCGGCGAGAACCTTGATCAGTTCGTCAGGAAATTTGATAAGCCATGGACCACTGCTAGATGACTCAGCAATGGGCTTATAGTGCTCAAGTAAACTATTGAAATCCTCAGCGGTGAACACGGAATGGAGTGCTGCAAGTTTTAGCGGATCAAGACCATCAGCATTGATACCCTTGAAAGAAGCAAGCGGGTATTCGGATGCCACAATAGCTGGAGTATCGCTCGATAACGCGAGTATTAGATCTGCAAGTGACCCCATTGGACAATCTCCTTGTGATACAGCAAGCGCTTGCATAACGGCTGGAATTCAGCGGCCCAACCAGCCGCGAAGCGGACCGTAGGATCCGCTGCAGTGATTTGTTAGGCGTAGGTTCCTCTTTCTCTGCCTCAAGGATCACAGCCTGGAGATAGCCCACTTTAGATTGGACCTCGCGAGATCTTCACGGGCATCTATGAATGGTGATGTGTTGTAGATGGATGAGCGTGAGAGAAAGGATTGAAGAATGGCCTTGCGCTTGCGACGATAGATAGGACCTGGAACAAGACGGTATTCACGCCGGATGGAGTATTCATAGGTCTCAAAGGTCTCCCGATCGCTGCCAAGAATCGCCAGATCGATGTCGGCCATAAGCGATTCATCGAGGTCAGTAGGCTGCCCGGTGTGGGCTGTGACCATGATCAGGCGGTGAACCGTTTGTTGGAGGCGATTGTCTGCACCAAGTTCGGAAAGGCGTTGAGTCGCCAGTTCAGCGCTGGCCCATTCGTTGTTGCCTCGAAGAGGAGTGTAGATGGCGTCATGGAACCAGATCGCAATTTCAAGGGCGATCGCGTTGGTTCCGGGCAAGGGATTGGCGTCGAGATGTTGCAGGCTGTCTGTGACATGCTTCATGTTGTGGTACTTCCGATGAGGCTCTGAGTACAAGCCCTCGAGCTCGATGAAGATCTGCCCTCCGGGATCATGGAGGCCAGCGCTCGACAGTACCGTTTCCCAGCGATCCTTTACGCTCATCGCTTCGTCAAGTGCTCCTATCTAGTGAAGATGAGAAAAAATTCAACCGATCCCCCAATTTGCGTGAAGGGCGGAATCAATTTCACGTATTCTCCGCATAAGTGCACACTCATTTATTCATGATCTGCGCAAAGATCAAAAGCGGAAAAAAGACCCCGTCCTCAAGCGAAGTCGGGGTTCTGTTCTGCGACGAAGTTGCCTGATTTCCAACGCGCCAAGGCCAATACGTACATCTCACTGTGGGTGCGCTATACCAATACCATCCTACAATACCTGACGTCCTGATTCAACCGTTGTACCTTCCGCCCTAAATGAATGCATATCTTTGGTTTCGTCAGGTCCCACCCAGCTTTATGGACATGGTGTACACACCTGTATAACCTCTCGAATCCACCACGCTTTTCCCGCGTTCCCCCTCCATCACCCTCACTCGCTTTGAAGTCATCAGACTTCGAAAGGGCTATAATGAGGTCATGCTGACCCACGCGTGGAGGTCCTCATGCCCCGAAAAATCGTTGAGTGCATCCCCAACTTCTCCGAAGGCCGTCGCCCGGAGGTGATCGCAGCCATCGAAACCGCCATTGCCGTTGTACGCGGCGTCTACGTGCTCGACCGCCACAGCGACGCGGACCACAATCGCACCGTGATCACCTTCGCCGGAACGCCGGATGCCGTCGCCGAAGCGGCGTACGCAGCGATCGCGAAGGCAGCTGACCTGATCGACATGGACAAGCAAGCGGGGGAACATCCACGCATCGGCGCCACGGACGTCGTGCCTTTCGTCCCCCTCGCGGGGGCGACCATGGAAGAATGTATCCAATTGGCGAGAGGGCTCGGCGAGCGAGTGGGCGNNCGGGTCAACCTGGAAAACATACGCCGCGGGGAATACGAGGGACTCAAAGAGACCATCCAAAGCGACCCGGATCGAGCGCCAGACTTCGGTCCAGCGCAGTTGGGATCCGCTGGCGCAACCGTCATCGGTGCACGCCCACCGTTGATTGCTTACAACATCTATCTGACCACCGATGATGTAGACATCGCAAAAGAGATCGCCCGCGCCGTGCGCCACTCCTCGGGAGGACTGCGCTACGTCAAAGCGCTGGGAATGCTCGTCGAGGGTCGGGCACAGGTGTCGATGAATCTCACAGACTACACGAAAACACCCGTGTCCCGTGTGCAAGAAATGGTACGGCAAGAGGCCGAGCGTTATGGGGTTGCGGTCCAACGCGCCGAATTGGTTGGTCTGATACCGCAGGCGGCCCTGGTCAACGCCGCACAATGGTACCTGCAATTGGATCAATTCGAAGGCTCGCAGGTCTTGGAGACCCGCCTTTACAACGCCATAGAAGGGGATGAAGAAGCGGAGGGATCCTTCCTTGAGAATCTGGCAGCAGGTACGCCCACTCCTGGCGGAGGAGCTGCTGCCGCACACGCCGGCGCGATTGCGGCCGCGCTGGTTGGCATGGTGGCTCGATTAACGATAGGGAAAAAGAAGTATGCCGACCTGCAAGCACGCATGACCGAAATTGCTACCCTGGCTGATGATTTGCGTGGTTCCTTACAATCCGCGGCCAAGTCCGATGCCGAGGCTTTCGACGCTGTCATGGAAGCCTATCGACTTCCCAAGAAAACAAGCGCTGAGAAGAAGAAGAGATCGGAAGCGATCGAGCGTGCAACCCAGAAGGCCACCGAGGTCCCCCTCGGCGTCGCCAAAATGATCGTGCGCTTGATGGCGTTGGCCACCGAGGTTGCGGAAGGGGGGAACGTCAACGCGGCTTCAGACGCAGGCGCGGCCGCTTTCATCGCCCGAGCAGCGCTACAAGGCGCCGCACTGAACGTGCGTATTAACGCCGACAACCTCTCCGACCGAGGGGCAGCAGACGGCTGGCTGAAGGAACTCGAGAAAGCCGAGACCGAAGTCCTATCGTTCGAGGGGAGAGTGCAAGAAGCGTTGAAAGAACGTGCTGGGTTGTAACCAAAGTTTGTTGATTGGGCCTACGAACCTTCAGACATGCAAAAAATTCTACCAACCACTCTTCGAAAACATCCCCTGTAAAAACACCAAGCGCTCATCCGACGTCATGGGGCGCGGTTGAGAATAATCCACGAGCAGTGCCGTTAACAGCTCTGTGCTAATGTGGCGTCCTTCATAGAATACGTGCCGATCGATGAACTCCTGCCGTAGTTCCAAGCGCTGCATTTGATCGAAGAACAGATTTCCCAAGCCATAGTGAATGAGGCCTGCCTCATAGAACTCGAAACCCATCGGTTGATGCGCTTGACTCCCGCTTACGATCACCGCGCCGGCATCCACCACCGCCCGAAACGCTTCTCTCTGCGCTGGCATCAACGCAGCGCCTTCTGCCCACTGATAAGTGAAAACGACCAAGTAGCCTTCATCTCTCAGACGGGAGACCTCTCGGAAGAGTTGATCCTCGTCACACGGGGTCGCGCCGGGCGATTCATCCGTCGCCCAGGCTCGCTGCGGTCCTGCCGCGTTGCATCCTAGGAAGGCCAGGCGATTTCCGTTGTGTTCTACAATCGCCGGCAGAAGCGCCTTTTTGAGGTCCGCGCCGCCACCGAAAGTCTTCCAGTCACGCGCTGTGTACAGGTCGAGTGTGAAGAGAAAAGCCTCGGCTCCCCAATCGAGCACGTGATTGCCGGTCAGTTCCACCAGATCCACACCCACGTGCTCCAATAACGCCAGGTGGGAAGGGGCACTACAGAATCGCAATTCTGCGGTGTAAGGATCTGGTGGTGGACAGGATTCGCTGAACGAGACCTCGTTGCTCACGTGTGTCCAATCCGCCTCCCGTAACCAATCGCCGATCTTCTCTCCGGGATACGTCGCACCGTGCAAGTCCATCCTGTACGCCGTCCCCCGCGTGAGGGCCGTGACCCCGGTCATCACCAACACCGTCATGTGCAATGGATCCCGATTGGTTGTCGGCCAAGGGATTAGATCTTTTAGGCGTTGTACGTCCGACGGATTCCCGCTCAGTCCAAAGGGGACAGTTAGCGGGTACGCGTCGGGGTCAAAATCTACCCGAATCGGTGAAATCCCGTCGACGGACAACACCTTCCATCGAGGATCGAGATCTTCGAACGGGACTACGGCATAGACGGTCCGTGCTGCCCATGAGTATTCGAGCAGGCTTTCTCTCGCCACCTGATTAATCAATTCGTCGGATGATTCCCCGAGCAGACTGGTCATCGCGCCGTGCGTTGAAGGGGAAACCAGGATGGGTCTAAAAGGGTCCCCCCCGCCGTCCCATGCACGCTGCAAGGTTTCGAAACTGATGTCATCCTGCGTTGTGGGAAAAGGTGCCACGAAAGCGTAAGTCCACGTCGCCAATATGTGCTCAGCGAAAGGTTCAACCTGGACCTGCGATAGGGTCTCATCATCCACAAGCTTGATACTCGCCTGATCGGCGGAGGCAAAGGTTTCAAACGTCGTTCGCAATGCGGGCGGTACGGCAGCGGAAACCCAGACGATCAAGGGAGTGGGAGTCGCTGTGCTCGCGATCGTTGGTTCCTGTGTAGGGCTTGGCACTGGGATTTCTGGGAGGTCCTGCGGTGCGGGTGGGGGTGAGGGTACTTGTGACCATTCCAGAAGCGAACAAGCTGATCCAAGAACCGGAAGAACGATCAACAAGAGGATGAAACCATGCGGAGAGATTCGCTTGAAGATAGCCATGGAGGCATTCATTATCCCACGCCTGCGTGGCGCCTGCCAAGGTACTTAGAATGCCGATCAGTCCACAGTGCGATTGAGGCCTGAAACGCTTGATTTTTAATCCCCTGCAAGTGCTAGGAATACGTCTTCCAACGTAGGCTCAACCCGAGAAATTCGAACAGATTGCATCCCCGCTTGGGTTAAGGCGCTCTTCAAATGACTGCTGCGCACATCCCCAGGGGTGATGGCACGTAGATGATCGCTCACCAGCCCCGCCCTTGTCACCTCATTCGAGCGCTCCAACACTTGCAAGGCCTGTAAGAGGGGCTCCGCAAAAACGTCCCACGCCTTACCCGGCAACGCGTCCTGTTTGAGCTGGGAAGGGCTGCCGATCGCCATCAAACGCCCGTGATGCATAATCCCGACCCGCCCGCAATATTCCGCTTCATCCATGTAATGTGTCGTCACCAAGGCGGTCACACCCTCCTCCGCCAGGTCGTAAATCAAGTCCCAAAAATCCCGACGAGCCACGGGATCAACCCCGCTCGTGGGCTCATCCAGAAAGAGGAGCGTCGGTTGATGTACGATCGCTGTAGCCAACGCCAACCGCTGCCGCCACCCTATCGGGAGTGCCCCGGCTCGTTCTCGTTCCAGGCCGGACAGCCCCAGACGCTCGATTACACTGCCGATTCGCTCCCGATCGTGCGTTCCATACACACCGGCGTAAAAGGTGAGGTTCTCCATCGCCGTCATCTCATCGTAGAGAGCAAATTTCTGGGACATGTAGCCGACGCGAGCTCGAATGGCTTCCGCTTGATGTGTGGAATCAAACCCCAACACGGACGCGCTACCACTGCTGGGGATCAACAATCCCAATAGCATGCGGATGGTCGTCGTCTTCCCGGCACCGTTCGGTCCCAAATATCCAACAATCTCTCCCGAGCGAACGGTGAAGGACACCCGATCGACAGCCGTGAAATCTCCGAAACGCTTCGTGAGCTCTTGTGTTTGAACGACAACTTCACGCATCACGACCTTCACTCTGCTCCAATATTTCAAGAAAGACGTCTTCCAAACCCGGTTTTACTGTCCGCACGCTTTCCACTACGCCACCCTCTTTGGGAACCCGCGTTTTCAACATGGCGACGACGTCTCGTGCCTTCCTCGGCGCCACGCGTAGGTGCAGCCGGTCCCCGAAGGCGCGCACATCTTCGACGCTCGCATCCTCCTCGGTCAGACGCTCGACGAGGCTTCGTGGACCCCCGAAGAATTCGACGATGCGACCACGCAATCGCTCGACGATTTTGCCCGGCGGACCTTCTAGCAGCAAGCTCCCTTCCGACAGAAAGCCCACTTTGCTGCAGCGTGCGGCCTCGTCCATGTATGGCGTGCTGATCAGCACGGCGACCCCCTCTTGAAGGAGTTCGATCAGGAGCTGCCAAAAGGCCTGCCGCGTGACGGCGTCCACACCGCCGGTCGGTTCGTCGAGCAGGAGAATGCGTGGTTGATGAATCAACGCCGTGGCCAAGCCGAGCTTTTGTTTCATCCCTCCCGAGAGCGCATCCGCCCTACGCTCGCCAAATGCCTCCAGACCTACAAAGCGTAAGATCTCCTTGGAGCGAGGTTGCCAGTTTTCTGTCGGTAGACCACGGACTTCTGCAAAGAAACGTAGATTTTCCAACACCGTCAACTCACCGTACAAGCTGAATCGCTGAGGCAAATAACCGATCTGGGCTCTGGCTCGTTCTGTCTCGCGCTGCAGGTCGATTCCCGCCAGAGTGACAGTGCCCGCCTCGATTGAATATGCGCCGCACAACAAACGCATCGTCGTCGTCTTACCGGCACCATCCGGACCCACCAGCGCATAGATTTCGCCCCCATGCACTGTGAGCGAAAGACCATCGACCGCCGTGGTGTCGCCGAAACTCTTACGGATATCGCGTGCCTCGATCAGTTTCTCCAATGGTTCTCCTCATCAATCATGCCAGAACCTACATCGGATCCATCACATTCAAGATCAGGATCCCCTTGTCACTCACCAAAATCTACGTCCGCCGGCATCCCGGGTTTGAGACGGCCCGTAAGATCTTCAAGAACCAGCTCGACCGCGAATACCGTTGTGCGGCGACCTTCTTGGGTTTGCACGTTGCGAGGCGTGAATTCCGCCCGGTCCGCAATGTGTGTTACCGTCGCTGAAAAGGTTTCATCAGGGAACGAATCCACCGTCACGATTACACGCTGACCCAAGATAATCCGTCCATACTGATCCTCAGGCACAAAAACCGTAATGGTCATCTTCTCCAGTTGATAAAGCGTCATCAGCGCAACGCCGGGTTGTACGACCTCACCTGGCTCGACATTGCGCGTCGCAACGACACCCGAGGCCGGTGCGTAGAGCGTATATTTCTCTAGTTGCAGGGAGATAACGGTTAATTCGGCGGCGGCTTGTCTCAACGCCGCCTCCGCCTGCACAACTGCTGCATGCGCCTGCTCAAGGCTTTGTTCGACGACCAGAACCTGCAGCGAGAACTCTCCGCTCTGCAATTCCGCCAATCGATCCAATGCCGAGTCGTATCGCTCTTGCACAACCGCTAAACGTGCTCGCACATCGAGCAGGTCCTCCGCTTCCTTATCCGAGAGCAACTGCTCGTAATCCGATTGCGCGGCCTCAAGTTCGTCTTCGGCAGCGTCGTAAAGCTGCTCAGCGTAATCTTCAAGAACCTGATCATCACGAGCGCGACGTGCACGCTCGAGCACCTCGTCCGCGATCAGAAAGCGGTTCCTTGCATCCACAAGGCGCGTTTCCGCAGCGAGCAGATCCTCCATGGTCAAATCTTCTATAAACGCTTCTAGACTGGCATTTTCCTCTTCCAATTCCTCGAGGGCTGCACGCACTTCCGTTTCCGCCGCGGCGATCTCTTCCGACCTCACGTAGTACCAGATCGGCAATTCGAACTCGCCGGGTGACGCCTCTTCCCAAGCCTCTTCTCGAACAGGCATGTGCTCAAATCTGGCGGCACGGCGTGTGATCTCCACCTGGGTGTGCACGACGGCCAGATTAGCCTCTGCGTTGCGGAGCGCCGCTTCTGCTGTTTCTACCGCGGCGGCTGCCCTTGCACGTTGGGCTTGGAGTAACTCGGTATCTAACTTCACAAGCGGATCACCCACATCCACGAGATCAGCCTCTCCAACCAGCACCTGCTCCACCCTACCTGCGACTTCGGGAGCGATCAACACCTCTACCGACTCCACCGTCCCGGAGGCGCGCAACCCCGCCTCCTCCACACCGGAGACCGAATATAGGTATACGATCGCCACCACCACCATGGTGATTAAGAACGCTAGGAGCAGAATGTTTCTCAAACGATTTGCTGTCATCGAAACCTCCGTTTTCTTTCCTGCCACGCAACCGCAAACTGTCGATCGGCTCTACGTTTCTAATCAAGTCGCTTACGGAATCGCAGGGCAGCCAGT
>WVZH01000276.1:9028-20323 GCA_011772595.1 Anaerolineales bacterium | reverse complement strand
AAAGTTAACGCCCTTGATCAATAACGATCGAATGATGACCAGGTAATAACGCAGTGGAAACAGATACGATAACCATTGAAGCACCTTGGGCATTGCTTCTATCGGGAAAAAGAAACCCGAGAGAAATATGCTCGGTAAATACGTGAAGAACGCAGAAAGCATGGCCTCTTGTTGCGTGTTCGATATCGTGGAGATCAAAAGGCCAATGCCCAGACCCGAGAACAGGAATAACCCTGACAGCAACAAGATGGCACTCAATTCCCCTCGGATGGGCAACCCGAACAAGAACGACCCGAGCGCCAAGACCTCGAGGGTGTTGATGAACGCCAGGAGGATGTAGGGTATCAATTTACCCAACACCAGCTCCCAAGGGCGGATCGGCGTGACGATCAGCTGTTCGATCGTGCCACGTTCCCGCTCACGCACGACCGCCGTAGCCGTAAGCACGGAGGTCAATGCGTACAGAATGGTTCCGATCACGCCCGGCACCATGAAGTAAGCGTCGATCATGTCGGGGTTGTACCAGACGTGAGCGTGCACCTCGAGAGGAAGTTCGCCTACTGCAACTTGACCGTAGCGCGAGAGCTGCGCAGCTCTCACTTCCGTCCCATGCTCCTGGCCGATCAATTGGGCTGCCGTGAGCGACGTCGACGCAATGGTCGGGTCGCTACCGTCGAGCATAAAGGCCACGTGGGCGGATTCCGTCCCCTTCAAGCGCCGGCTATAGTCTGGGGGAATGATCAGCCCGGCTTTAGCCTCACCCTGATCTATGATCCATCGCATCTCTTCTTCCGTATCGACCTCGAAAGCTAGACGGAAATAATCCGCAGCCCGATAGGCATCGAGCAAGGCCCTGGCCTCAGCGCTCCGATCTTGATCCAGAATAGCTAGGGGGACATTGCGTACGTCTGTGGTGGCTGCATACCCGATGAGGAGCAATTGCATCACCGGGATGGCGATCACCAGTATCAACGTGCGTGGATCACGCCAAATCTGGATAAATTCCTTGCGAATGAGCGAAAGCAAGCGACTGTTGACCATCTTCATTCCGTCCTATCGATTCTTTTCGAAGATCAAAGTGTAGTAGAAGAAATTCCCGATTTTCTCCCGTAATTTGAAATCAGCACCTTCCGCCCACCCTTGCAATGTGCGTGGACGTGGGTAGTGGGGATCAGGTAGAAGTTCACTGAATACCAGCGTGCCAGAAGGGGACAACACACGGTGGAACTCCTGCATGGCTCTCTGTGGAGAAGGAATTTCACCGATCACGGTGATCAAATAGATGAGATCGAACTTGTGCTCCGCAAAGGGAAGCGCATAGACGTCGGCGACCCGTGCATCAATATTGGTAATCCCCTCTCTCATTGCGCGCCTGCGTACGCGTTCGATCATCTTGGGCTCAATGTCGATTGCAACCACCTCGCCAGTTTCTCCCACTCTTCGTGCTGCTGCGATGGTATAGCGGCCATTTCCGGGTCCAACGTCGAGTACGGTCATACCTGGCTCGATCCCATGTCGAATTGCTGTTTCTTGGGGTGGTTGGAGTCTACGTCGCAGTGGATTGTCGATCAGGTCGGACATGAACTGCGGGATCGGGAATGAATACCATTTCACGACAATCTTGAGGAGGACACCCCAAACCAGAATCAGTAGCAGCACAATCACTACGGCATAAAAGAGGATACGAAACACCATGTTTCATTCCTGCGACACAATCCCGTGAAGGAAAATGTCAATCGAGTACTCTAATGCGTGCTCGCGTAATTCCGCCGGAAACGCTTCTCCGATGAATTTCTCAACCAAGTAATAAGCATAAAAATTGCCCAGGAAAGTCCGTACAATGGTCGCCAGCGGTATGGGCCGTAAATTCTTCATCTCGGCAAATTCACCCACGATGCTCATCACTTCAGGAAAGAATCTTTCGACCAAGCGTGGCAAATGTTTGCTTTTGAATTCCACGATCTCGATCAACAGCAAGTTGAGGAAATCGGGGCGTCGATCCAGCACCGTGACAACGCCCTCAGCAGCATTCCGCACGAATGCCTCTACTGTCGCCCCCTGGGCGTTTTTCAGGATAGGGACGATCTCATGATAGGGGTGATAGGTTTCCAGGACGTGCTCGAATATCTGCTCTTTGCCTGTGAAATGGTTGTAAATGCCACCCAGTGCGATCCCCGCTTGCTCGGCGATCTGGCGCATGGAGGTGCCGTGGTAGCCCTGCTGCTCGAAGAGACGATAGGCAGCCCGGATGATCTCAGATCGAGTTCGTTCCCCCCTCGAAGCAACGCTGCTCATGTTGACCTCGCTGACGAATAAAAAGAACGAACGTTCGTTCTTATCTTAGGATAAAAAGAAACGCCTGTCAATAGACAGGCACTTCCAAACGGGTCAGGCGATCTGGTTATGGGCGACGCGAAAACGAATAATGTGTTCTTGCGCTGCACCCTAGCGCGCCACCGTCTCAGAATTCATCACGGAAATATAAGCGCCCTACTCCTGCTCCGCTTGTGCGATCTGACGTAACAAGCCCAGAAGGGTTATCCCGACTCTAAACCCCTCCCCGGCACCCAACTTCGGCGGCGCTCCCTCTTTCTCGGCACGTTGAATAATCAGATAAGCCGCGCCCACACCCGTCAAAGCCCCGATCAAGCCACCTATCAGGATCGTCTTGCGCTTCCAATTTTCATCTTCATTCATAATCACGTTCCTTTAAAGGGACAAAAATCTCCGACAAACCCTGCACGAACCTTCGGAGCGAAGCCCAGACCGCCGGGAGGGTCACGAAAGGCTTAGCGGCTAAGTCGCCGCTTCGTCTCGATGCACGCGCGCTCCTCGCAGCGACTCGCTGCGCCCGGCGTAGGGGCGCTGGGAGCCCAATGATTAAGCGGCTGATGATGTATGTGAACACGACAAGAACCGCCAGCAAGAGTAAACCCAAGATAAACATCGGAATGGTGAGCAAGATAAGCGCAAGGTCCGCCCAGACACTCGCACTGCCATAACCGCTAAACAGGATCCATACCACCGCCGCAACAACCACCAGCATTCCAAGTACGAGTGGAAGCATGATCTGCAGGCGAATCTGCCGACGAGTGGCGGACGTCAAATTTGTGTCGTTATCTTGGCTGAATCTTGGATCCATCCTTTGAGCCCCTGAAATTGCCTCCATAGGCTATTTTAACATGCTCACACCCACCACAGGTATAGATTTTCCAGCAAAGATGAACCTTTATCTCCTCCCTCGCACTTCGTGCGTGCCAGGACATACATTCGAATTTCATTCCTATCGGCAATCCACGGACTGCGTTAAAATCTTCCCACTGCGAAGGAGAAAACCATGCCCGATTTTCCAGGAAAAGGCGTCGTTGCCGTATTGAAGACGACACCGGGGGCCGTTCTGGATGATACCGAAAAAATAATGCACATGGCAGGTTTCCAAGGTGTGCTGCCCAAGGGAATCCAAACCGGATTAAAGATCAATATCTCCTGGCAGACCTGGTATCCTGCATGTTCAACCACACCCTGGCAACTCGAGGGTGTCATCATGGCTTTACGATCTGCAGGTTATGATGACTTGATCGGTGTACATAACGACACTGTGGTCGTGGATACGAACGTCGGTGAATTCAACAACAAACATCGCTTCATCACAGACAAGTATGATGTGCCATGCGTCTACCTTTACGAGGAAGACTTCGACTGGTTCGAATATCACCCAAAGGAACCGTTACTCGTCCTCGATAAAGTCTATCCGCAGGGCGTGTTTATCCCCAAGGCGTTGGTCGGCATCAACATCGTCCATCTACCAACCGTGAAAACTCACGTCTTCACCACCATCACTGGCGCCATGAAGAATGCCTTCGGCGGGTTGCTCCATCGCAACCGCCATTGGACTCACTCCGTGATCCACGATACATTGGTCGACCTTTTGACGATCCAACAGGATATCCACCCCGGCGTCTTTGCTATGATGGACGGCACCTTCGCCGGAGACGGTCCTGGGCCGCGGGCGATGCGCTGGCACCAGAAAGACATTCTGCTGGCATCCGCAGATCAAGTCGCCATCGACGCAGTCTCCGCTAAGCTGCAGGGTTTCGACCCCATGAGTATTCACTTCATCCGTCGAGCACACGAGATGGACCTGGGGGTCGGCGATCCTTCACAAATTGAAATCGTGGGTTACGACATCGATCAGGAGAAATCCTGGGGATTCAAGCAGGAAGATACTTTCGCAAGCCGGGGTCAGAAGCTGATTTACCACGGTCCGCTCAAGCCCTTTGAAAAATTCCTCCTGCAGAGCCCGCTGGTCCCGTGGTCCTACTTCGCCAGCAACTTCTATCACAACGTGTATTGGTATCCGTTCATTGGCCGCAAACGCGTAGAAGCTGCCTTGCAGACACAATGGGGAGAATTCTTCAAGCAGTACGGCGACGGACGGGTAATCTTGCCTGGTATGGAACCGAAAACCGTGGTTCAAGCACTCGTCGGTCTGGCAGTCCTGGCGGCGCTAACCATCGTTGGCATAAGCCTGCTGCTCAAGCTCGGATGAAGTCGATCCGTAGGCGCCTCGCCGCTGGTCTGGTCTTCGGTTTTCTTGTCTTATTGGGATTGGCGCTCGTTGGCGACCTCCGCCAAGTCGGCGCTTCTTTTGTCGCTTTTAATTGGCTCCTAGCGCCGTTCATCCTGGCTTGCACACTGGTTAACTACGGATTGCGCTTCTTAAAGTGGCACTACTACCTGTGGCAGATCGGTATTCGCGACTTCAGCTGGCGTGAAAGCGCTCGCCTTTTCGTCGCCGGTTTTCCACTCGCTGTGACACCAGGTAAAGTTGGGGAAGCCTTGAAGGGTGTCTGGTTGAATAACAAAACCCAAATCCCGGTCGCACGCGGGGTCACTGTGGTGCTTGCGGAACGCATCAGTGATGGGTTGGCCGTCCTGATTCTCTCCACTCTCGGCGTTATCGCCTACCCTCGCTACTGGCCCGTCTTTGCTATCGTACTCGGTGCCCTACTCGCTGCCGTGCTTCTCTCGCAAATCAGACCCTTTGCCATGGGCATGCTCCGGTTAGCCGAGCGATTACCATTCATACGGCGGATAGCCCAGCATCTACGTGAATTCTATGAGGGTGCCTATGCGCTCTTTCGCCCACGCGCAACGCTGACAGCCGTGGCGCTCGGCACCTTCGCCTGGCTTGGTGAAGGGATCGGGATGTACCTGGTGCTGATCGGTTTGGGTGTGCCGAGTGGATGGGAGACGCTATCGATCGCCGTGTTCGTACTCAGCTTCTCGACCGTCATCGGGGCGGTTTCGGCACTGCCAGGCGGGTTGGGCGCTGTGGAGGTGAGCATGACCGGGATGCTCACCTTGCTCCTGGGGCTACCCACCAGCACCGCAGCGACTTCAACACTGCTCATCCGTTTTGCCACTCTTTGGTTTGGGGTCACATTGGGTCTGGCCGTCTGGACACGGTCGCAGGATTTACTCTACTTGCAAGAAATGGGCACAGGGGCGCCAGGGCACCGGGGCAATTAGGCACCGTAGAATTGAAAAAGCAACAACCAAGTGCCTTGATGCCCAGGCGCCCAAGTGTCTGATCCCTGATCCCTTGCTCCCTAATCCCTATTCTTTCTGACGCAAGTGCGGAAAGAGAATCACTTCCCTGATCGAGGATTGATCCGTCAGAAGCATCGTCAGACGATCGACGCCCATGCCGAACCCCCCATTCGGCGGCATGCCGTAGCGCATCGCCCGCAGGTAATCCTCATCCATGGGATGCCGTTCTTCGTCGTCTGCGGCATACATGCGGCCCATCTCGATGAAACGCTGCTCCTGATCGAGAGGATCATTCAATTCCGTAAAGGCGTTGCACAGCTCCATGCCCCCAACGAAGCCTTCGAAGCGTTCAACCGTGTTCGGATCCCCGGGGACGTTTTTTGCCAATGGGGAGATGTCACGCGGGTAGTTGAAGATGAAGGTCGGTTGGATGAGCTTCGGTTCTACGTAATGTGTGAGCAAAGATTCAATCAACTTGCCTCGCGTGGATCGGGTGGATGGTTCGTGCCCACGGTCGATCATCACCTTGCGCAGGCTCTCTGCCTCCTGATGCGTGGAGATGTCGATGTCGGCCTGATCAATCAGAATCTGGCGTAGCTCGATACGCGGCCACGGCGGTGCAAGGTCGATCGAGTTACCCTTGTACACGATCGTGGTCGAACCGACAACCTCACTAGCGACGAAGGCGACCATCTGCTCCGTCAGCGACATGACGTCATGGTAATCGGCATACGCCATATAAAATTCGATTTGTGTGAATTCGGGATTGTGTTTATGGGAAACGCCTTCATTACGAAAGTCTCTTCCGATCTCATATACGCGTTCGAAACCACCGACCAAAAGTCTTTTCAGATAGAGCTCGAAAGAGATGCGCAGGTATAGATCCTGACGAAGTTGATTGTGATGGGTGGTGAAGGGTTGTGCTGCTGCGCCACCGTAGATTGGTTGCAGAACGGGCGTCTCAACCTCGACGAAACCGCGTTCATCGAGGAAGTTTTGCAACGCGCGAATGATGCGGGCTCGTACCCGGAAGATCTCCCGTACCTCTCGATTGACAGCCAAGTCCGTATAGCGCTGCCGGTAACGCGCTTCGGGATCGGAAAAACCGCTGTGAACTACGCGCTCACCATCGACGATCTCCTCCTTTGCTGCCGGTAACGGTGTGATGCTCTTCGCCAGCATGTCGAACGAGGAAACTTTCAAACTCACTTCCCCTGTGCGTGTGCGGAACATCACCCCTGAAGCCTGAATAAAATCGCCCAGATCAAACTCACCATTGAAACGCGCAAACTGTTCCTCGCCTAAGTCATCACTGCGCAGATAAAGCTGCAGACGTCCGGAGCCATCCTCGATGTGCGCGAAGGTCGTCTTACCCATCTCGCGTAATGAACGCAGGCGCCCAGTCACGATGGCTTCGACGGGTTCCCCCTCACCCGCACTCTCGAAGGCTTGAATGGCCTCCAACGCGATGTGGGTGCGATCAACACGATTGGGGTAGGGCTCCACACCCGCGGAGCGCAAGCGTTCGATTTTTTCGATACGAAGGCGTTCAATATCACTCCATTCAGTCATCCCTGGCCTTTTCTTTCTCTTTGGGGTTTATCAACGTAGATTCACACAAATCTCATGGGTAGTGTACACGAAAAAGCGCCCCGCATAATACCAAACACGCGGGGCGCTGGTTTTCCGCGCCCGTATTACTTGATCTTGACGATCCGGAACCGGAGAATCCCGGCTGGGGCCTGGACCTCCACGTCATCCCCAACTTTGTTGTCCAATAGCGCTTGGCCGAGTGGTGATTCGTTCGAGATCAGGCCTTCCTTTGGATTAGCCTCCGCCGCTCCGACGATGCGAAACGTCTCCTTCTTCTTGCCGTCCTGTTTCACAACAACGGTGCTCCCAATCTGAACCACACCCTTTTCTTTGGAAGGTTCAATGAGCCTGGCTGTAGCGAGCATGTGCTCGAGTTCAAGGATACGGCCCTCGATGAACGCTTGCTCGTTTTTGGCGGCTTCGTACTCCGCATTGTCAATCAGCTCGCCGTCTTCCATGGCTTCGTGCAACCGGAGTGCAACTTCTTGACGTCTAACAGTGCGAAGATGTTGGAGTTCCTCATCGAGCTTCTTCAATCCTTCAGAGGTAAGATAGACTGCGGGGTTTGCCATCGCTCAACCATCCCGGTATGGAGTAACCTGCCAAGTAGATGACAGGTCTCTGATACAAACAAAGAACTGAGAGACTGCTCTCAGCCCAAACAAGTTTTGCTGCGGCAGGATAATAGCACAACTTACATACTCTGTCCAGCGGACTAGAGGACTACAGTACGGTTCTAAACACCCCAACTAGAATGGGTTAGGTACCCCATACGTGGTGAGCAATCGCAAGCCGTCCACCTGCCTTAGATGGGCGGCGAATTCCTCCCTAAGCGCCTCGTTGTTGGCCCAAAAAGTTGATATCTGAGAACGGTAGCGTAAACTCGCTGCCACCCAGCGTTCAATATCTCTCTTTCGGAGAGAAAAGATCACCTCTTTCGCTTGCGGATAGCCCAGCCTTTCGGAGATCTCGAACCCTCGGGTCGCATAGGGCATATCTTGGTAATAATATAGGGGTCGTCGGAGACCTTCAGCAGCTCGTCTCGTGAGTATGTGATCTACGTGCCCTCCGATCGCGAGCGGCGTGTAGAGACGGGTCTCAGGACCAACGCGGCTCTTCAACTCAGCGACCAATCGATCGACCAGATTTGAATCTTCCTCGTGCAACACTCCGAAAATCGATTCCTCCGTTGGATAATATGCCCCACCGTCGCCCGTTTTTCTATAAATGGCCTCCAGAACCTCCAGGTGTTGAAAGCTAGCGCCGAGATCATCACACGCCTCCCGATCTTCAGCTCTCCGAACTTCCACGGGCTCTTTCTCTCCACCCCAGCGCATGTGTAGCTCGTGCGCGAAGGGTGTGAGGTCACCCGAGGGCGGGTTTCCCGCACAGATCGTTAGAATCGAAACCTCGTCCCCAGATGAAACTTGCTGTGCGATCAATCCGCCACAGGCAAAAACCGCGTCGTCGAGATGAGGTGAAAGGTAGACATGGACAGTCATGGGGCGATTATAGCAGGGGGTGAAGTCTACATGGGAAGGCAAAGTAATTCATCATAGGGATCAGGGATTAGGGAATAGGCACCATGGCACCCAGGCACCTAGGCACCGGGGTACCATGGAAACAAAAAGCCTGATTGCCAAGCTGCCTGGGTGCCCCTGATCCCTGACCTCACTGTATCTCCTCCCTTATTCTCCGACCCTCAACAACCCATAGTTTCGTAGCAAAACGCTCGATGAAATAGCGATCGTGCACTACGGCGATGACGGTTCCCATAAACTCAGCTAACGCACGCTCAAAACGTTCCCGCGAGGGGATATCGAGGTGGTTGATGGGCTCATCAAGCAGAAGAAAGTTGCTCCCGCGAGCTACCAACACCGCCAATGCCAGTCGTGCACGTTCGCCGTAACTCAATTCCCCCGCCGGACGTAATGGGTCGTCCCCACGGAAGAGAAAGAGATGTAGATACGAGCGTGCATCGGTCTCGCTCAATGGTGCGATGTTTCGGATGATCTCCAATGCACTGCGCGTCGAGTCAAGGAGTTCCTGTTCCTGGGACATGTATCCCAAACGAACACTACTTCCCAGGTGAACGGTTCCCCCAAGGGGTTTAATCTCTCCCGCAAATGTTCTGAGTAACGTGGACTTTCCAGCGCCGTTCGGACCCGTAAACGCCACACGTTCGCCAGCGCGAAGTTGCAGGTCTAAGCTGCATAACAAGGGCTCATTGCCTGGATACCCAACCTCGAGATCATGCGTTCGGAGAACATCACTTCCCAGATGTTGAGGCTCCGTGAATTTAAGGGCCATGTGCCAGCTCTGCTCTGGCCTCTCCACACGATCATCCGCGTCAAGATAGCGCTGCAACCTTCTCTCCCGCGCCTTCGCCTTACGGGCAACTTTTTTCGCATATCGCCGCTGTGAAGAATCCGTCGTTTTCCGCTCTGTCCGCCGCGCCTGCTCCTTGACACGAGCAATGTCCTGCCGCAGCCTACGCTCTTCGTACACCTGATCGCGATAGGCACTCATCCGCTTCGCCTGCTCGCTCAGGTATTGCTCCAGGTAATCACTGTAATTCCCTTCATACTTCCGAACACTATGGGTTTTGGGGTCCAAATCGAGGATACGATCCACCGTTCGATCGAGAAAGGTGCGATCGTGAGAGACGAGCAGCACACCACCGTCAAAACGCTGCAACCAAGTTTCCAACCACTCTAGCATGACGATATCGAGATGGTTTGTAGGTTCGTCGAGCAGTAACAGTTGTGGATTCCCAATCAGGACCCGTGCCAAACCAACACGCGTTTTCTGGCCGCCGCTCAACTCTCCGATGCGCGCATCCAGAGGCAACCGTTGCAGATCGAGTGAGGCGAGGACGGATTCGAGATGACCGACCTCAACCTGGGACGTCAGGGTGGTCAAATGCGTTAGGGCTCGATCGTACGCTTCCACCGCTTTTTCAACATCCTTGCCTTCGGCATTAGCCAACCCTTCTGCCAGGTGAGCAAGTCGAACCTCCGCCTGGGTCATCGCACGTGCCTGGGGAAAGATGACATCGATGAGGCGCATATCGTCGGAGGCGTCCAATCCTTGCGGCAGGTAGCCAATCCGCAGCTCCTTGGGAGATAGTGTTACCCGCCCTGCATCCGGCTGGTCCAATCCGGACAGGATCTTCAACAGGGTCGTCTTGCCACTCCCATTAGGACCAATTAAACCGACCCTATCGCTACGACTTATTGAGAAGTTGACGTCTTTAAGGACGACTTCGCTTCCGAATCGTCTCGTGATACCGTGACAAACAAGCATTGAAAACCTCAATTTCAGACTGGGTGTAAGACGCGAAAACGCCGTGGGCTTCGCCACGACGTGCATCTAAATTTAAGTTAAAAAGACGATCAACGTGCGCACACGTGGCCGCGCCAGGGTTATTCCTAGATGTTGATCGCCTTGTCGGTCATACCAGCCTCACAGTTAATTTCAAACGCCATGATATCAATACACGCGGGGTGTGTCAACCGAAGGATCTGCAAAATGAAAAGGGATTATGGAATAGGGAATAGGGATTAGGCACTCAGGCACCTAGGCGCCGGGGCACCGGGGCCCTAGTACACAGTGGAAGCGAAAAGCCTGAGTGCCCAGGTCCCAATTCGCCCTGGTGTCCCTGGTCCCTAACCCCTAATCCCAAGTCCCTGAACTTCCATTACGGTGCACTCGTGCGTTGACGCCCGCAACCTGGCGATGATACAATCCAACGCGTGCGCCGTTAGCTCAATTGGCAGAGCAGGGGCCTTTTAAGCCCAAGGTTACAGGTTCGATTCCTGTACGGCGCATTCAAACTTTCTCGCAATTTATACAGGGTTTGCATCGCTTGTCAATTAATGCACTTTCAGTGCACTCATCGTCGAAAATCTACCACGCGTCATGAGACTCTACTTCGTGAACAACTATTCTTCGAGGGGATACGATGTCAAGAAGTTCGATGATCCTATGCTGTGTTACCCTTTTCCTCTCGGCGTGTTCTGAGCCTCAACCTCCCCTCCCAACACCCACAAAAGAGGCCACCGCTACCCAAACGCAACAACCCGCCACCAACACACCGGAACCCACACCCACGGAGATCATCCCTACGGAGGTGCCTCCCACAGCCAC
>WVZH01000276.1:8751-8962 GCA_011772595.1 Anaerolineales bacterium | reverse complement strand
TCGACAGCAACATCTTCGATCTCGTGGCAGAAGGTGATTATGTTGACATCCTCGACGGACCAATTTGTTTCACCGCTTCGGATGGTTCGGCGTACGTCTTTTGGGAAATCCGCGATCGCCAGGCAGACATCACCGGCTGGGTTGCCGAAGGCGCGCCTGGAAACTACTTCCTGCAATACAACTATCCGCCTCGCCAATTGCGCGACGACAC
>WVZH01000276.1:8121-8614 GCA_011772595.1 Anaerolineales bacterium | reverse complement strand
CGCGACCTAATTAGCCCGTACGGATCCTGGAGCACTGATTCCCCGTTCGAATCCGATCCCATCGCAGCTGGTCTGAGCATCTTTTTCGATCCGAGCGCCGAAAACATCTCCGCGATGCTGGGGCTTGATTGAAAGACATCTTCGACCCATAAGAGCAGAAGAACAGGGGCAACCTGCCTGCAAAACAGGTTTTTACATGAAAGTTCACACCCTTCATCTATGGGTGCTGAAGCTTCCCTCCATCAGCGAACTAAAGCGATTTCTCATTAGAGATGCATCGTGTGCTTAGGAAATAATCCTTCCTATCTACAGGTGGCCAATAGATCGACTAATTATTTGCCATGGCGACATTCCACGGCATAAAGATTCTTTATAGCGCAGGTATTGGACGACTTCCGTTTGTGGCCAGGATGATGTATTCTTCACTTGAAAAACGTCCATGAAAGAAGGAGTTCCATATGAACGAGCTCACTCCTCAAGAGCCCTCCGCCGC
>WVZH01000276.1:5301-8098 GCA_011772595.1 Anaerolineales bacterium | reverse complement strand
TTTGGTTGGAACTTGCTCGGATTGAGAAGGGCAGAAGGAGCTGCACGGGCGATCCCAGCTGATGTGGGCTTCTATATGAGCCTGGATCTGGGAAACATAACGTGTGAAGACTTAAATCCTATTGTCTGGGCTTTTTCGCGGGAATATAAGGAAAAAGGCAAGTGCGCCCTCGATGAGTATTTCAGCAATCTTGATACGAGTATGGAGGAGAACTGGGGGTTGACCTTCACCGACGATGTAAAACCATGGCTCGGAAGATCCATCGCCTTAGGATGGAGAGACCTCACATTGAATCCTTTCGGAGGGATAGAGGATGTCGAGATCATCTTCTCCTTCGAAGTTCGCAATCAGGAGGCAGTAGACGAATTCCTGTCCAAAATGATGGCGGCCGTTTCTGAAGAATCTGGCGAACAATTCTTGGATGAAATCTACCAGGGTGCCACTCTGTACTCCGTGGACGCCCCGAGTGCCATTGACCAATTTACTTTCGCCCGGTCCGACGACTTGCTTATCTTCGGCGTAGGGAAGAGCGATGTCAAGGCTGCGATCGATGCCCAGAGAGGTGAGTCCCTGGCGGACTCTTCAGCCTTCCGAGAATCGATTGCCGAACTTCCTAGAGGCCGTTTGTTGACCATATATTTAGATTCAGAGCATATCTTAGGACATCTTTCACCTCTCTTTGAGGACCTTGCTGACGCAAATACGTTTGAGGCAATCCGTGAATCCATCGGCCCGAAACATTATGAGGCTGCAGGGCTGTACATCGTTGATGCAGGGATAAGAGTGGACCTGGCTTTTGTCCTCGACCCAGCAAATCGCACAGAAGAAACGCTCTCTGCTTACCAATCTGCTGGAAAGCCGCCGCATACAGACTCGTTGATGCCAGAAGGCTCATTCGTCTACCGCGCCGGATCGGGCATCAATCAGGGTGCTGATGATCTACAAGAGAACTTGGCTCGCATGCAGGGAGAGGAGGATTTCACGGAGGCGATGATGTTTTTCACAATGGCCTTTGGATTCGATCCATTTGAGGATTTCCTCAGTAAGCTCGACGGGGAATGGGCATTTGGCATCGTTCCAAGTACAGAGGGCATTTTGTATGAAGAACTCGAGATCCCGGTGGGCTTCGTATTCCTGTCTGAGACGAGTGACCCTGAAGGGCTAAAACAAGTGTCTGAAGGTTTCGGATTGGTTCTAGAGCAGCTGACAGTTGGCACGGCGGAACCAACGATTTCGGAGGGCGCCACTTTCTATGACGTCTTCTCTATAGTTGACGAAAGACACATTCTCACTTATGGGGTAGAAGAGGGCTACTTCATGGTCGGATCCTCGGCGAGTGCGCTCAGTGAACTGTTCACAGGTGGACCTTCACTTGCAGATAGTGAGCGCTATAGCCAGATATGGCAAGAGTTCCCGAAAGGCATGGCGCCCGTGATGTATATAGACATCCGGGGATTGGCAGCCTTGATACAGGAAAAAATACCCCCTCTTGTCCAGGAATCTGTCGATCCTGATGCGGAGCGTGAGGCTTATCCGGTCACATACTTCGCCGTAGCAGGCACGCCCATGGAGAACGGTGTAGCGAAGGCTACGATGATCCTATTCATCGAGACGGATTGAATACCTGAACTAGATGACGGGAGATATTGTTTCTGACTTTCCACTTGGAATGAGGCTCACGAAGGATGGTCATCTAAGTTAGGAAGACCTCATGCACTGTCCTGACTGTGGTCAGATTCACACGCAAGACTCAGCCTTTTGCTCGGACATCGACCGACCAAAGGGTCGGGCGCGAAGGTCCAGTATTCGGTGGGTCGTATTGGCACTTTCCTTTCTGTGGCTACTAGTGACGAGCGATACGTTTTCAACAACATCCACCAAACCATCGTCTCTCTCTGCACCACAACCCAGTCCAGCCACAGCCATCCCTTCACAAACAAGCGCACCAATCGCGGAAACAATCGAACAAGCTTTACGATCCGTGCATCGGGTTAAGGTTCGCTTTGATGCGAACGTCCTTGAGCCAACCGGCGACAAGATTCGAATCTTGAGCGGAACGGCCCAGTTTAAATCCCAGGATGAGGAGCTGGAGCCACTATCCTATTTTTTGATCAAGATTGAAGAAGATATCGCATCGAACAGTTCAATCGAGTTCTACTTCACACATGATAAGGCTTCTGTTAGGGGTTTGGCGTTTGGAGATCACTGGTTAACATTGCCAGTGACGGACTCGCCGCTTGATTTAATACCTTCAAAACAGGGATTATCCAACACGACCAGAGAACACCCGTATACTTTCCTTGCCTTCTTTACCGGGATACCGGCCTTTGGAACAGGCAATACCTACCCGGTTGCAGGCCTGCCCCTGTCCAGCGGAAACCCCGACGAGACATGGCAGGCTGCAGGTCAGATCACAATAAACAACCAATTGGTTAGTGTATTCAATTATCGCACGGTCGATGGTGCAGATTGGAATAAGATCCTCCCGAGGATCTTAAAAAAGCAAGGAATCATTGAAAGTGTCTCCAGTGAGCTCTGGGTAGGAGCAGCCGACAGTCTGCCCTACCTCATTCGCTACACTCTCGATCTTCACATGGGCACAGTTTTAGGATTGGTTCAAATCGAAATCAACCTCTACCCGTATGATTTCAATCAACCCCTGGATTTGCCCAGCGATTTACCTTCTTGATGTTAGGTCTGGGAAGCGTCCTATAAGAACCGGCGATCAAGAAGGTATTCTCTCGCGAGGGTGAAAGTCCTTGCGCTATGGGCATTTATTATTGCCCACGATCATGGG
>WVZH01000276.1:0-5135 GCA_011772595.1 Anaerolineales bacterium | reverse complement strand
GCGCTGATCCTTCATCTCTTTTACGTCTTTCCCGGCAGCGACCAGCATCCACGCTTCAGTGAAGCGCTGCACGCTTCGTTCTCCATGGTTTTCTTTGAAATTCGCCTACCGTATCCCGAACAAACAAGCTTACAAGTTCTCTTTTTCCTCATCCCGATCCTCGGGCTGGCTGTTGCCGCCGACGGTGTCTTACGCTTTGGTGGCGCCCTGATCAGCAAGCAGGCCAGAGGGCAGAAATGGCAAATCGCAATGGCATCCACGTTTAACAATCACGTTATCGTCTGCGGTGTCGGCAAAGTCGGATACCGCGTCATCCTCGAACTCTCCAAGTTCGATCGCGAGGTCGTGGCTATCGAGGTGGATCCTGAGTGCCGCTTCATAGACCGCGTCACGCAACTCGACGTGCCCGTTATCATCGCCGACGCCCGTCGCATGGAAAAACTCGAAAAAGCCGGTGTGCAAAAAGCGGATGCCATCGTCCCCTGCACGAACGACGAGTTGACCAACCTGGATATCGCACTCGAGGCGCGAGAGCTCAACCCAGAAATCAAAGTCGTGATGCGCATGTTCGACAGCGACTTGGCCAGAAGGGTGGAAAAAGGCTTCGGCATCCGCACGGCGTTCAGCACCTCGGCTCTCGCGGCCCCGATCTTCGCTTCCGCAGCGATGAGGCTGAACGTCCACCACTCCTTCTACGTCGGGGATGACTTGCTCCATCTCAGCGAAGTGAAGATCAGCCCCGATTCAGAACTTGCCGGTTGGACAGTCGAGCGTCTGGAGCGAGATCTGGATCTCTCTGTGGTGTGCTATCAGTCCGATGATTTTGCCGATCTACACCCGCAAGACGAACAGCGCTTGGAAGCAAACAGCCGCATTTTGATCTTGGCTTCGATCGAGACCTTGCGCAAAGTCCAGGGTTTATCGGCATCCGCAGATTGAGGTTGAACAAATTCGATACGCGTTTCCGGGCTCGCGAGAACGCGCATAACCCTTCAACACCAGTTAAGACACCTTCAATATAGACGAGACCAAAGCATCTTGTCCATTCCATTAATCGAAAGATTGAGTACCAGATTCCACGGCATCCCCCAAACAATGGAAGCTCAACCGGTCTTTTGAAAAATCGTGGTATAGTTAGGCACTATATTGATCTTATAGGTCTGATTAGGCCAGAATGAATATCACGGCATTTTACCAACTGCGCCGAAATTATTTCACCCAGTGTGTGCGTATCATTCGGTCAGAATACTAAGATTGGAGAAGGGGATCATGTCAGAGCAGAATCGAAAAGTTGTGTTGATTACCGGAGCCTCCTCAGGTATTGGTAAAGCCTGTGCTACGCACCTCCATGAACAAGATTACCGAGTGTATGGTGCTTCCCGGCGCTTGCGATCCCATGTTGGGGAAGCCGGGCTTACGCATCAAAATTTCGAGTGGATTCAGATGGACGTGGATCAGGACACCTCGGTATCCCGGGGAATTGAAAAGATCCTGGAATTAGAAAATCGAATTGACATCGTAGTTAATAGTGCTGGTTTCGGTATCGCCGGCGCCGTCGAAGACACATCGCTAGATGAAGCCAAGGCCCAATTTGAAACCAACTTCTTCGGCGCGCTTCGCGTCTGCCGGGTCGTGACCCCCGTGATGAGGCGACAGCGTTCAGGACTGATTGTAAATATCAGCTCAATAGCTGGATCGATCCCAATCCCCTTCCAAGCGATTTACAGTGCGAGCAAATCCGCACTCGCAGGGTTGAGTGAAGCACTTCGATTGGAACTACGTCCATATGGCGTTCATGTGGTCGTATTCGAACTGGGAGACTTCAACACCTCGTTTACCGACAATCGACAAAAAGCCTTGGAATCCGGAGAGAATCCCGCATACGTTACAAACTTCGAACGTGCATTGGCCGTGATGGAGAACGACGAGCGGCACGGACCCAGCCCCGATAAAATCGCCTTCCTTTTGGAGCGCATCATCCAAACACCGACACCTCGACCGCGCTACTCGGTCGGTCCACTCTTTGAACGAATCGCATACAAATTAAAGGGCTTCCTACCCGCACGACTCTTCGAATGGGGCGTGATGAAGTACTACAACATATCCTCGTGAGTTAAAACCCACGGATGATTGTCGCTGGTCTTGAAGCACAAAGTCAAAAAAGTTTGCGCGCCCAGGCAAGATCGTAATCCACTTGCCAGGGGTATACCTGTACGTCACCCAAGCCGAGAGACTCTAAGAGCTGCGGGAATTGCGCGCGGCGGAAGGTCTTTCCGAAAATCAGCGATGCCTCCCATCCCACACGGTTCGTAACCACGAGCCATCCGCCTGGCCGTAAGACACGCACCATCTCGGCCAACGAATCTCGCGGGCTTGGTGTGAACTCGATAATCTCCAAGCTTATAACCATGTCGAAAGTCGCGCTCTCGAAGGGCAATGGGACGGCCCAAGCACGCATCCAATGAACCCATCCACTTGGAGAAAGACTGCGACCGAGCCCCAGCATGCGCCTCGACGGTTCCACGCAGATAAGCGATCGCTGAACCACGGGAAAAGGTTTTAATGCACGCGCCAGACGACCCGTCCCTGCACCGATATCCAAGAGTCGTGCATCACGAAGCGATGAGATTGCAGCGTAGATCGGTTCCCCTAGAAATCGGCCTTCCCATTCGAGGTCAAAGCCCTTAATGCGATCATATCGATGCGCAGCCAATTCGTACAGAAACACAACGAACCGACGACCAAGGTGAGCACCCTCACAGATCCAAATCTCCCACCCGATGAGGACCACCAAGAGCCCTAGAATGACAAGGACGATCGAGCTCATTGCATCGATAATGTGGATTTTGAGAACCACACACTGCGTGTGGCAGAAAAGATGATGAAATCTTCGCCGAAATGGCTCACGCGACTTGATGGCCCACAAGACGCTGCGTCATCTCTTGGACGCGTTCTGTAGCACCGATAAAGCGACCGGGTCTAGCGTGGGCGAGCATTCTGAGGAGGGCGTAAACCATGCTTTCCAGCATGATCTGCCCTACACCGGGCTCCAATGAGGCGTACCCCGCCAGGATCAAATCAGCGTGTAAGGTCGATTCTGCAGAAGGAGCCGCTACCAAGGCTGCGGTTCTGGCTCCCGCTTCACGAGCTCCCGCCAGGGCCTGGGCGATAAACGGAGTTTCTTCCGTAACGCAAACGGCAAGGGCCAGATCCCCCTTACGGGCACCGGCGATAGCACGCGCCAGACCAGCCGGATCACCACCTGACCGATGGACGGTGTATCCAGCAGCCTCGAGATATGCTGCGAGTGTGTTCGCTGGTGGCTCGGCGAGACCTTCGGCCAACAGGATCACCCGCTCCACATTATCCAGTGTATTTATAAGATCTTTCGCAACAGCGATAGGGAAGCTACGGCGCACCGCATCGAGGATTTGTATGACTTCCTCCAGGGCATTCACTGCCGCTTCAGAAGGCGTGTTGGACTCCATATTCCGATCCGGAAAACACTCTTTCTTTACTCTCTCTCGGATTTCATGCTGCAACTCAGGATAGCCACGGTACCCCAGATATTGGGAAAAACGCACGACAGTTCCCGGATCGACGTCGAGCGCATGAGCCAATTCTGTTGCAGTAAGAAATGCAGATTCGGTATAGGAATCTAATAAGTAATTCGCTAAGCGCACGAAGCTTGGGGATAGCCCGGGTCGTACTCTACGTATTCGTTCCTCATACGAGGCATTATGGGGAAACTCTTGGTTGTTCACTTCAATGGACTGACGCCCTGTTCGGACCAAAACGAGATCTTAACGGATTTAAAAGTGGGCCAACTATAGCACAAGCGCCAGTTCCAGGCAAAACAGCGTTTCTTAAACTCAGATCAGACCAGCATCGATATGAAGAGATTGATAATCAGAAACCAAGCGTCCAACATGCGCGTTGACCCTCAGGCGTTCGAAGGCTATAATTCGATTCCCGGGCGGATAGCTCAGCTGGTTAGAGCGCTTCTCTTACACAGAAGAGGTCGCAGGTTCGAGTCCTGTTCCGCCCACTCTCAGAGACCCCCATATCTGGGGGTTTTTCCTTTATCCGCGAGCGGATTTGGGCAAATCTGGGTTGGAGATACTTTCGCAGTGTTCAGATTTCTGTGCATGTTCCGTGTTTGAGATTGAATCAAACCACATATTGTTACTCCTCAATGCTAGGCGGTTCCTTCTAGCTGGGCTTAAAGGAGAGATAGGATGTGATGATTTTCTAATCCTGAATCTTTGGGTTGAGAATTCTGTAGGGGATCACCATTCTGACAATGTAAATTATTGACTGCATATAGGTCGCATAATTTATTCTTTGGACAGAAGATATACCACACCAAGATTTGCCAGGTATGCAATTAAGCTAGCAGTGATGACAAACCAGAATGGGAATAGAAAAAGGCTAGCTACGACTAAAACACTAATAACTACTGAAAGGAGCAAACTAAAGACGATGTGCTTGAACCAAAGGATAGCACTGTTACGTAAAGCAAGTACAAGCCGGGGTTTTTCCTGTTGAATCAAAAGTGGAAATGTATAAATCTGTAATAGCATCCATGAAGCGAGTAATACCCAATAGATCCCGCTCAAAAACTTTAACCAGGATAATTGGGGTAACCGGATACTTAAATCGATGTTAAAAAGTAGGAGCCCCACGACAACCACATTGGAAAAAAACCAAACATAGCTGGCTCGGAAATATCTTTTAAATCCCTCAATAAATGTCCGTCTCGTTATGGGTTCATTATGAACCATCTGCGAGGTTCCATAATATAGCCCTGCAAAAGCTGGGGGAATGGTAATGATCGGTAGCATTAATAAGACCCATAATACGTTGCCGAACAGCAAGTCCCCAAAACTGTATTGTATTGTTTCGAGTACAGTTCTTATGTAATCCTTCGTTGAGTTCATTGTTATGTTACTTTGATCCACGCACCCGTTCCCTGAAACTGTGGGCAGCCGCAAATACTGAGGAAGCTTCTTCACTATCAAGCCGGATATCTGGTTTAGCCACGAGCAATGTTGGCACAAATCCAGCTTCTTCAGCCATGTGCAGACTGATCATATCTCTCAACCGATGAACTGTACGCATCATCTGTTGGAACC
>WVZH01000518.1 GCA_011772595.1 Anaerolineales bacterium | reverse complement strand
GAGAATACCCACCCTATCCGGGTCTTCCGATACAACCATTTACCTCTACTACGGAGACAGCAGCGTCAGTTCCCCCACCGAGAATCCAACCGGGGTGTGGGATTCGAATTTCAAGGGCATCTGGCACCTGAAGGAAGAGGCTGCCGGAACCGGTACCGCCGATCTCTACAAGGATTCCACCTCCAATGCCAACCACGGCGATGACAATGTTTCCGCTACGGGTCAAGAGGGCCAAATAGCTGGTGGGCAGCAGTTTGATGGGACGGTTGATCGCGTGTTAGTCCCTGATCCGGGGGATCCCTGGGAATTTGCCGACGGCGGGTTGGACGCGGGCACGAGCGACTTCACCATTACGGCATGGGTGCTGTTAGATCCTTCCCCCCCTGACGATTATCCCACTATTGTGTCGAAAGGCGGAGGATCGGACACGAATGCAGGATATTGGTTTGACTATCACAACAGCACAGGCGAGCTGGATAACCGGTTTTCTAATGGCACCACGCGGGTCATTTTCAATTCGAACCCCAGCTTAGGATTAAACGACGGCCAATGGCACCATGTCGCGATGGTGCTCAATCGAGAACCGAGCGGTGACACGGCGACGTTTTATGTGGATGGGGGCCCGGCGGGCTCGGAAGCCATCAACACAATCGCGGGCACTTCTGTATCTGGCGACGAGGATTTCGCATTTGGCGCAAGAGCCGCGGGTACTCGACCATGGAAGGGGAATCTGGATGAAGTCCGTATCTCTAACTTCGTTCGCTCAGCCTGCTGGATCCAAACCGAATTCAACAACCAGAAGTATCCCAACAAGGCCCAATACCCGACCAATGGTTTTATTACGGTGGACCCGGAGGTATCCCTCAACTCGGCCCCCAGCGCCCCGACCGAGCCCTACTCCAACAACGACACGGCCCAGAGCGGGCAGACAAACCCGATCGATATCACCGACCCCTCGCCCGCCTTCAGCGCCATCTACGAGGACCCCGACCCGGGCGATACCGCCAACAAGTACCGCGTCGAGGTGAACACCCAGAGCGACTTCAACGGTACGGTCATGTGGGACTCCGGCGCAGCGGGAACGAGCATGGCCGATACCACCGAGGGCAACCGCTCGCCCGACATCATCTACGCCGGCTCGCCCCTGGCGGACAGCACCACCTACTACTGGCGCATCACCTTCTGGGATAATCATGGGGCAGAAGGCGCGGTGAGCGCAACGCAGCAGTTCACCACCACGACACTCGTGAACGCGGCACCCAACGCCCCGACGACGCCATACAGTAACAACGACACGGCCCAGAGTGGCCAACCGAGTCCCGCCACCGGGATCACCGACCCCTCGCCCGCCTTCAGCGCCATCTACGAAGACGACCCGGGCGATACCGCCAACAAGTACCGCGTCGAGGTCAACACCCAGAGCGATTTTGCCGGCACAGTCATGTGGGACTCAGGAGCCTCGGGAACCACCATGGCAAACACCACCGCCGGAAACCGCTGCCCCGATATCATCTACGCCGGCTCCGCCCTGGCGGATAGCACCACCTACTACTGGCGCATCACCTTCTGGGACGATGATGGGCTAGAAGGCGCGGTGAGCGCAACACAGCAGTTCACCACCACGACGGTCGATACCTATTCTTACCGGAAGCAGATCACCATCGATTCCAGCAGGGTGGTGGTGGGTTGTCCGAATGAACTGACGGACCTTACCGATT
>WVZH01000424.1 GCA_011772595.1 Anaerolineales bacterium | reverse complement strand
CAAACCCAATTTCAAAAGGCGGGCTTTGCTACGAGGGGCAGCGGGGGGATTTTAATTTACAAACCTTGATTTTCGATTTATGATTTGGGTTGAGTCCGCCAGAGGCGGATAAAATTGCGATGGCAAGTAACCCCGCCATTGTGATGGCGGGGCTAACCATAACGACCGGGCGAGGTGATGCAAAAGCCATCAGTGAATGGACGCTATGCGACTATATCTGATAAATCCGTCAAATCCGCTTGTCGGCATCATCAAAGCCAAGGAGAGCCGATGGAGACGCTACCGCGTGTGGAAACCACTCAGCCTTATGGTTCTCGCGGGCCTGACCCCGCCGGAGTGGGAAATCACGATCGTGGACGAGAACCTCGGTGTGCCGGACTATCGGGCGATGCCTCGGCCTGACCTTGTGGGCATTACCGCATTCACCTCGCAGGCGAACCGCGCCTACGAATTGGCCAGTCACTTCCGGAATCAGGGCGTACCCGTGGTCATGGGCGGCATTCACGCAACCATGTGCATAGACGAGGCCACGGAGCGTGTGGATTCAGTCGTTACTGGGGAAGCCGAGAGCATCTGGCCTCAGGTACTGGAGGACGCCCGGTGTCACAGTCTGAAGAGCCGGTATGAAGGAGGGCTTACCGAGATAGACGATGTCCCGCTCGCCCGCCATGATTTGCTGGCTGCGGGATATGCCTTCGGAGCCATTCAGACCACACGCGGCTGTCCATTGAACTGCAGCTTTTGCAGCGTGACGGCGTTCAACGGGGCCCACTACCGGCAGCGCCCCATTCCGGATGTCGTGCGGGAATTCCAGTCGATCCGTGAGAAACATGTTCTGGTGGTGGACGACAACCTCATCGGCACGCGCCCTGAACACATCGCCCGCGCCAAGGACCTGTTCCGCGCCATGGCAAAGGCGAACCTGCGCAAGAAGTGGATATCGCAGGCCACCATTAACTTCGCCGATGACGAAGAACTTCTGGCGTTGGCCGCCAAGGCCGGGTGCAGAGGAGTCTACATCGGCTTTGAGTCTCCCTCGCCGGAAGGACTTGTGGAGGTTGCTAAGAAATTCAACCTTCTGAAAGGCAGGGACTTCCGCGCCTCCGTACAGCGGATACAACGGCACAATATTCTGGTAGCGGGTTCGTTTATCATCGGTTTGGATGTAGACGAAGCGGGCATTGGTAAGCGTATCGCCGAGGTGGCCGGTCAGTACGGTGTGGACAATCTCAACGTGCTGTTTTTGACTCCCTTGCCCGGCACGCGCCTGTGGGACCAGATGAAATCGGAGGGCCGCATCGCCCTCGATACGTTCCCGGAAGACTGGAAATNNCCGGTATAAGCATTTGTCTCTGGACGGCATCATCGAAGAAATGATCTCCTGCGACCGGGACTTCTATTCCATGCCGCGCATTCTGCGCAGGGTGTGGTGCAACTTGTGGCAATGCCGCGAACCGCTGATTACTCTGGTGGGCAATTTCTCATACAGGAGCAATATCCGGCTGAGTGCTGAGGCATACTCTGAATTCAAGCGTTACTGGGGCAATAGGCAAGTCGCGATGAGGGGTGAATTACCAGCGGAGGTGGCAGGTGTAGTGGCGAAAGAACAGGCCGATTGAGCGCATCGCAATTATGGCGGGTATCTGTACCGCTAAATTTAATGCCAAATCACGTGCGGTCACTGCAAAAGCAGAACCTTCGAACTGGGTTGTCTGCATCTCAAGAAAACAGGCGGCAACAAGCAGCGCCACGACTATGATGTAAGGGACAGGCGCTTTGAAAATGGGGGCTAAAATGT
>WVZH01000552.1 GCA_011772595.1 Anaerolineales bacterium | reverse complement strand
CCAGGCAATATATATGATACATAACCTATGCGTACTGTCAACCAGTTTTTGCAGGGGTGTGGTAACAAAGTAAATATGTCCCTGTTAACTGCAGAGTTAAAATGTCCCCATGAAAGGGGAAAGATTAATAGTGAGTCAGAGGGAGTTGCAGCGGTGGCAGTTAATCGGGCTTGTTGAGGTGGGAAAGATCACCCTGGGGGAGGCGGCAGTCAAAATGGGTGTGTCCTACCGGCATGCCAAGCGGATCCGAAAGAGGGTCAGGTTGAAGGGTATCAAGGGGGTGGTGCATCGGAATCGGGGAAGGCCCTCGCCTTGCCGGACACCAGAGCGGATTCGTGAGCTGGTGTTGGATCTCTCACGGGGGCTGTATGAGGGGTTTAACGATAGTCATTTCACCGAGCAGTTAGTCAAGCACTGCGGCATCGCACTGAGTCGTGAGACGGTGCGCACGCTTCGTCGGGCAGCGGGCATTGCTGCCAAGCGAAAACGTAGAGCCAAGCGGCATCGCAAGCGCAGAGAGCGCATGGCTCAAGAAGGGCTGATGGTGTTGTGGGATGGCAGCCCACATCGGTGGTTTGGCACCGAGCATCCCCCGTGCTGTCTGCTGGCTGCCATGGATGATGCCACGGGAAAAGTACTGGCAGCACGCTTTTTCCCCTTTGAAGGCTCCGCAGGCTATCTGTGGTTGTTGGATCGCATGGTGAACGACGACGGCATACCCCTTTCTATCTACCAGGATTGCCACGGGGCGCTGCATCGCAATGATGAGCACTGGACGTTGGAAGAACAGCTGGCAGGCAAACAAGAACCCACCCAGGTGGGAGTGGCCCTGGAGGCCTTAGGTATTCACCCCATCTTTGCGCTCTCACCCCAGGCCAAAGGGCGGATTGAACGGCTCTTCGGTACCGTGCAAGATCGCCTGATGGCTGAACTGAAGCTGGCCGGCATCAGCACCATTGAGGCTGCCAATGAGTTCTTGGAACAGAGCTTTATTGCAGAGTTCAACCAACGCTTTGGTGTTGCTGCCAGAGAGTCACAGAAGGCATGGCGCAGGGTACCACAGGACCTTGATCTTGATCGGATCATCAGCTTCTGCTACCGGGCCACTGTGGGCAATGACAATAGCGTCAAGCTGGGAGGTATCGTTATTGACATACCAGAAGGCCCACGCAGACGATCCTACGCCAAGGCGAAAGTGGAAGTACGACAGCTGTTGGATGGGTCCTGGCGAGTCTACTACGGTGACGATCTTATCGCCACCCACAGCTCCACCCTGCTACAGGAACCCCTGCGGGCCCTGCAACGGAAGAAATACCACACCAGAGGTGCAAAATCCTACTGCTGGGTTTATCTCGCCTCAGCACCCGGTGACTATGGTCAACAACTCATCACCACAACACCCTAACTACGGAGGGGACATTTTCATGTTGCACTTAAGGGGACATATTGACTCTGCAGTGACACCTCTTTTCACAGTATAGAGGTGAGCCATT
>WVZH01000422.1 GCA_011772595.1 Anaerolineales bacterium | reverse complement strand
GTTTATACTTGCAAGATCGTGAGGGCTCTATGGAAGAGATTGAAAGAATCCGAGTGATGCTGGTTGATGATCACGCCGTGGTACGTAGCGGCTTGGCCGATTTCCTCCTCGCCTACGACGACTTAGAACTGGCTGGCGAGGCGTCGAGTGGTGAGGAGGCGGTGTTGAAATGTGAACGCCTGAAGCCCGATGTGGTGCTTATGGATCTGGTGATGGAGGGGATGGACGGTGCCGAAGCGACAAGGGTGATTCGAGAATCCTGTCCCGATATCCAGGTGATTGCGTTAACAAGCTACAAGGAAGAAGATCTTGTTCAGAGGGCGATCCAAGCAGGTGCGATCGGCTATCTTTTGAAAAACATTTCCGCGCGGGAGCTTGCGGAGGCGATACGTAATGCGCACGAAGGTCGACCGACACTGGCGCCAGAAGCGGCGAAGGCGTTGATTCATGCTACGACCAAGCCCCCGGATTTGGGATTCGATCTCACACAGCGGGAGAGGGAAGTTCTTGGCCTCTTGGTTGGGGGTCATAGCAACCCCGAGATCGCAGAAAAACTTGTGATTAGCCGCTCGACGGTGAAGCATCACGTGAGGAATATCCTTTCGAAACTGGGCACTTCCAACAGAACCGAGGCGGTGGCTTTGGCCATAAAACACAATCTCGTCCCTGATTAATCCTGGCGAGGCAGTTACCTTGACACCATGCTGGAAGCGTACGCTTCCAGCTTTTTTTTCGATCGTTGGTGGAAGTCCCGATCCATGCCGGTTATCGAACCTGCCCACATGGAGGATGGATAAATGGTTGCATTGGAGGAGACTAAGATGAACTGGACGGTAGATGAAATTCGTGTAACGAACCAGTAGGATAGATCGTGCAAGAAACCGATTCTTCCCGAATGGATGAGAGCCCAGCTTGAATCGATAGATCTCGGAGGAGATCGGGGATCCAACTCAAGAAATTTAGGTATCGAAAGGAGCAGTCTCATGAAGGCCAAGGCAACCTGGTTCGCACTCTTATTAATCGCAAGCGCATTGGTGATCACTGGATGTAATCTCACAGGAGGTAATCCTGGCGATGACTGGGCCACATTCGAGAACCCGGTCTATGGATACTCGTTCAAGTACCCGGTGGGATGCTTTATAGGGCCAATGCCATCGGATTGTAAAGAAAAACCGCCTGAGGAAAGAAACCCGGAGTGCCTATGCTTCTTGAATAGCGAAGATCCGAACGATGTGTACCTACAGGCATATCTTGGTGAGGGTGATCAATTATCGTTAGCGGGTTTTAGAATTTCACACCATGCCACGCCGTTGTACCATCCTCCGGCAGACGCAGAATTGATCGAATGGGTAGGGAACAACTTTATGGATATACTCGAGGATATCCCCGAAGATCCCAACATGAAGATTAGTGGAGTTCAGGCGGTGAGGATATACGCTCCTGGGTCGCCCATGGCAACCTCTTATGAGGAAATCTACTTTATTCGGGACGGCAGTCTCATGCGTATCAATTTGATCGATGTCGGCGATGTGGAAAAAAGAGCATTGTATGAGCAAATGCTCTCAACGTTCAAGCTTGAAGAATAATCCGATATAAGAAACTACAAGATCGATGCTGGTGGCAGTGCCACCGGTGTCTTTCATATCTGTAGGGGATGTCTCATCCCCTCTCAACTCTAGATGGATAGTCATGGTGACCAATGTCAAGGACAGATTTCGCAGGGGCTGATTTCTCATCGGGATCTTGAGAACCGTATTTGTCGCCACCCACTTCTCTCTTCTTTTGTTTTGGTATGGATCATGCCTTCTTGTCTATGTTGATCTAAATCGGCTCGACCTTGGCTTACTCGCGTCAACGATTTGCCAGGACGGGAACCAGCCTTCTTTCTTCCGTGGCATCACTCAAAATGTTGATCACCTCAGCGCAGATCAACCGTATCCGCACGAGGGCGGCCATTTCATTTTGCGTGATTCTCTCGCCTCCGAGCATGGCTTCAATGGAAAGCCTCTCTGTTTTCTTGATTTGCAGCAAGGCCGCCGATAGTAGAAGCATGACATGGTTTCGCATCTTGGCTGGGGTGGAAAGCAGTGATTGCACGCGATCCAGGCATGTTCTGATGTGCTCTTCCCTACTTGGGTCGAGGCCACTGGAATTAGATCGGGCTTCCTCGATCAGATCGATGATCCGTTTCTCCTCGGGTAAGTTTTTCATATTGGCTTCCTCCATCGCATGCAGGCTTGAGTGATGCTGCGGGTTCCAAAAGCAGACGGGCAGGAGGAGTGAATCCTCCTGCCCAGTGCCGGGAGCCTAGGTTGCGAGTAGTACCAGGATCACAACACCAAGAGCCATTGCAACGGGAGTGAGTTGCTTCAGGAAGGGAAGTTGATTCTCCTGGGGGCTGTTGGTTTTGCCTGCGCTCAGCATGCGCCTAATTTCGGCCTCGCGAAGACGCTCTTCGTGCTTCATACGACCGAGCTCTCTTAGTATGTATTCGCTGGGGAACATGTTGACCTCCTTCAATTGAATGTACGGTTTGTAAAATTTCTGACTGCAGCATAACCTGCTAACGTATGGAAAGCGTGGGCAGGATCGTTTATTCAGCGTGTTTTCTCCGAGAATTTGTGGTGTATAGTTGAAGCAGGCGATATGTGTTCGGGAGAAGGAGGATCACTGTGGTTCGGGCTCACCTCTTCGTCAGTGGGCGTGTGCAAGGGGTCAATTTTCGGTACTTCACCCGCCAGGAGGCGCTAAGCAAAGGTGTCAATGGCTGGGTGCGCAATTTGTGGGATGGCAGAGTGGAGGCCGTTTTTGAAGGCGAAGAATCAGCGGTGCGCAGCTTGGTCGATTGGTGTCACTCAGGACCCCCATCCGCGCGGATTGACAAGGTGGAGGTGCAATGGGAGACTCCTTCTGGAGACTTNNATCGATGATTTCAGTTTCGGTAAGATCGTGATTGATGGCAATACATACCAGCGCGACCTGATCATCCTACCTGACCGCGTGTTGCCTAATTGGTGGCGTTTGGAGGGTCATTCTCTAGCCAATGAGGATTTGCAGCAGGCGCTACCTGGTCCACCGGATGTTCTGGTGATCGGTACGGGGGTCTTTAGTCGCATGAATGTTCCTGAAGAAGTTCATCGTGATGTGGAAAAAGCTGGTGTGGAAGTGATGGTTTTGCCTACGAAAGAGGCCTGCGAATCGTACAACCGGCTACGAGAAGAGAAGTTTGTCGTGGCCGCGTTACACCTGACGTGTTGACCCCAACAAAGCATGAAGTTGCATTCGTTGGGAAAACATCCCGGTCTTCACACTTAGCCTTCGTCAGGACTTAGTGATCGATTTTTAGAGGGCTGAAGAAGAGATTGGAGATCTGAGACGGGATCAAAGTTGCACAAGAATTAATGTATACTGAACACTGCTTCTTTTTATTAGGGGCAATCTAGGACCGTCAGAATTCTACGCGCCAATTGATAGCTTCGATGCTTGAAATCCGCATGCTGGGAACCTTTGACGTGCGTATCAATGGTGAACCCATTGAGATTCCTTCGCGTCCTGCGCAATCGTTGCTCGCTTATTTGGTCCTCAATTCCGGGAATCGCTTTCGACGAGAGAAGCTGGCGGGCATGCTCTGGCCGGACTCGGATGAGGCCAACGCCCGTGGTTATCTGCGCCACGCGTTATGGCGGCTGCGTAAAGCCTTGGGGGATGAGGCCTTCCACGCCGATAAGGTCACCATCGCTTTCAACGAAAACATCGCTCATACGGTCGATGTCTTCATCTTGGATGAGGAGATCGCCAAGGACCCGATACTCGACTCTCTGCAGGCGGCCATCTCGGTATACGGTGGAGAGCTGCTCCCAGGTTTTTATGAGAACTGGGTGGTTCTAGAGCGTGAACGCTTGCGCGCAACGTTTGATCAGAAGATGCAATCACTGCTCGATGCATTGGTAGAGAATGGACGTTGGACGGGGGTCTTGGAGTGGGGAGAACGCTGGATAGCTCTCGGCCACGTTCCGGAACCGGCATATCGTGCGCTGATGATCGCCAACAGTGCACTTGGGGATAGCGCTAAAATGGCCGCTGTCTACCGCAGGTGTAGCGAGGTTCTGGAGACTGAGTTGGGTGTGGAACCGTCAGAGCAAACAAAGCAGCTCTATGAGCGGTTGTCCCGAGGGGAGGTCCTGGAGCGAGCTGATGAGACCGTTGCACCAATTGTCGAAAGGGATGCTTCTAGCGCGGTTAAGACGTTGCTCTCGCGCTGGAGGGAGAAGGGGATAGATACCCTGGATTTGGGGAGCTTGGCGATTGTCCATGCTGCCCGCAGAGAGATGACCTTCGAACCAGAAGAGGTCGACTTAATGATCCGAAGCGCGTTGCATCACGGAGTTGACATTGAACCCTGGTTGAGCCGCGCGGATTCCGCAAGTATTGCGGTGGCGGCATTGGAGAAGGCGTACTTAGCGCATCCCAAACCACGTGTCCGCATGCAGATAGTAGAGGCGCTCGGAGGATTTGAGTCGGATCTGGCTGTGGATGCTCTGCTCCGAATTGTTGAGAGCGAGGATGCTGCTTCCGTTCGTTCCCAAGCCGCGATTGCAGTTGCAAATATGGGAAAGCAAGGTCCAGTTGTTGACATCTTATTACGGCACGTTCAAGAACGGGACAGCTCTGCTATGACTGCTCTCGTAGCGATTGCAGATGAGGTTGGCCTTCCAGAGCGCGATGAACCCTACCCCAGGCTGTCTCTGGGTGCCAATCTTGCGTTAAGACGGTGGTTATCAAAACGAAATCAAGTCGGCTCACGCACGGTAAGAGGCGCAGGGGGTGCATTGATCGCCGGGGCGATCATGGGAGCATTTTTGCCCTTTATTTCGTCGGTAGTAAACAACGAATACTATCAGGCTCAATTGCAATTTATGTCCCTCACAGGCTGGGTTATCACTGCGGCCGTTGGAACCATGGTATGGAGTGGGATACAGGGATTAATTAGCACATTAGCCGTTGGTATGGCTGACGTTTTTTGGCGAGGAACAAATCGGAAAAGAATGCGTCTGGTGCTAGGTGCTTTATCAGGTCTAACTCATGCCGGACTCTCGATTGTTTTTGCGGTGACGGGTTTACTTGAGCCTGCTGCGAGTCCTCAAGTGTATGTACCCATTTACATTTTGTATGGCACATTCCTCGGCATCATCCTGACGATGATCATCCCTGAAATTGACACTCCTGTTTTACGAAGGGACCAGATAATTCGAGCTCTTCTTGTAGCCACCCTGATTATTCTCGTTGCGATCCCTACGACCTACGTATTGTACTCGAGAGAGTTACTCACTCGTGTAGTGGCAGACTTCCTTTATGCTCTGGCATTATCGCTCGGTTTAGGTTTTTCATTGAGTGAACGGTGAGGGGAACATCCTTCGCGACAAGGTTGTGATTTCACCGTGTTCTGAATTCTAATCTCATATTGAAGGAGGACGAAATGACTTATCATGAAGAGTATTGGGAAAAATTTGCCAAACTCATCGAATTAGCAAAGGAGGACGAAACTCTTCGGGAAATGCTAGCTTCTGGTGAGGCGGAGGCCGTTGAAAACGTTCTTCAAGAGACTGTCGGCCTCACTGCACCTGAGGTGCAGGAGATTTTCATGGGATTGAAAGCAGCTGGTTTTGAAGAACGCTTTAGGGATAGGTTTGGCGATAATCTCCTCGGAGGCTGGTTCTTTGTGATCCCCGATGAATTAGGACGCCAAATGTAGGTTGTCATTTTCTCAGTCGCAGAACGTATGTAGACGATGGCAGAGCGAAATCATTGGGGCTACATTAGACAGTCTGGAGGTCCGCGTGCTGCGGACCTCTTCAGGAGGCTCGACTTACGCTTCATCAACTTTGTGGAGGGTCTGCCTGATCCGTTACGCACGGTTGCTCGCTGTGAAAGCACCTTTTCCGGACGGAGAACGGGCAGGGACTTCCCTGGCCTGAGATCATTAAACCCGGCGCTTATCGGCACACCGTGGCTCTTCTGGGAAGCATTTACTACATTGCCGGATGACCAGATTTTGGATATCGCAGAAGCGGGCATGTTGTATGTGCTTGCTTCCGTGATCATGGATCATATCATCGATCGCCAGGTTGAAAATCCGGAGAGCGCTGCGCTTCTTCATCAAGCTTTCTGCGAAGGCGGGATTGCCAAGTATCGTCGGATCTTTCAAACGGGCTCTCCCTTCTGGGATCATTTTGATCGTCTGACCGCCGATCAGCAGGAGGGCTTGGCGATTGAACTTGACATGCAATCGAATCCACGACGAATGGACATAACGTCCTTCCGTGGATTGACATACGGCAAAGTGGCTCCAATGGTAATCACGGTTGCAGCATTAGCAACAGCTGCAGACCGACTTGAGCTTCTGCCTGCTCTCGAAGATGCGCTGGAACTCATTTCTATAGCCTCGCAGTTACTTGATGATGTCGAGGACTGGCGGTCGGATTTCGACAAAGGGCACATGACGTATTTCCTTGGACAACTTATGTGTCACCCCCTCATTGAGAACACAGGGAATCGCTCCGTCGTTGAGTTGCAAAGTGTCTTGGGTCGTTCGTGGCTGGACGTCGATCACCTGAGGCAGGTGTTAGATTGGCTCGATCGATCTATTGAAGTGGTGCAAGATCTCCAATGTCGGGCTTGGGTTGACTATGTAGATGGATATAAGCGTCTTGCTGATAAATATTTGACCTTAGCGACTGCGGATCATCTACTGGGTCTACTTGAGCCGCTTGTCTCTCCTATCGAAGACTAATCCCCAGGTGGGTGCGACAGAGGGTTGCCTATCGTCATGACCTTGAACGCGATACAGTCCACCATGACCGATAAGGTTGTGGTGGACTGTATGTTTCATGAGGATTCTATACGTTCGTTTAAACTCCACAAGTAGAGCAAGCATGCGTACTACAAGAAGTGCAGGCGCTTGTACTCCCAGCGACGACCTTGCTGTCACTATGGGCTGCAAATAGGGAGATCACACGGGATGTATGAACGCCATCGCATTCAGCACATTGAATCGGTGCATCAGCCTCGCGCATCGCGCGCAGTGCATCAAAGCGAGTGTCGCAATCCATGCATACGTATTCATAAATGGGCATATAAGCTACCTGTTTCTTCTCTAAAAATTCTACCTCTCGAGGAACATGGGGTCAACATTACTCGATCTAGGACAAGCCTGACTCAATAGAAGAGCCGACATCATAAAAGGCAATCGAGCCTTACTCCTCTTCTTCCTCTTCTTCCTCCTCCTCGGGCTCGTCTAGTTTATCATCCTCATCCAGTTCTTCCTGCTCTTCCGGATCTTCATCATCCTCGTCTTCATCATTTTTTTGTCGGTCTTTCTCTTCACCCTCTCTCTCTACTTCATCGTCCTCCTCAACTTCGAATCGTTCGATCTCGATGGCCGTGAGCGTGCCGTCTTCAGCGATTTGGGCATGAACCCTGACGAAATCGCCGACGACGATGTCGTCCTCAACTTCGGTCTCGGTAGTGATGCCGATGACTTGACCATCGATGATCCAGGATATTCCTGATATCGCTTCAACTATGCCACTGAATTCAACTTCCTCTGTGGGAGCCTCCGTTTCAATCGGGGAGGACACAGTTTCTGCCGTATCCCTCTCCTTCCCGGTTTCCGTCACCGAGACTTCGGGTGAGGCGGGTTGATACCGTACAACGACAATTGCGGTGTAGCTTCCGTCGTCCTCTATTTTTAGGATTGCGATCACCTGGTCTTTTGCACGGATGTGAGGACCTAGCGACGTCTGCTCGTTGATTT
>WVZH01000151.1:2300-2553 GCA_011772595.1 Anaerolineales bacterium | reverse complement strand
AGCGCAGGGTGGGATTCCGTTTATTTGTTTCGGAAATAGTTCATATCAGGCTGGATTGCGCTTACCGATGGCTCGGCCTGTTTATTTGTGTTTCAAATCTTGTATGAATTGGGAATCAGAGAAACGGAAGATTTCAGTTAGCAATCCGCAGTTTCAGATAGCCATTACCATTAAAACGACTTAGTGGGAAACGGATCGCCTCTCGTCCAAGTCACTTAAGCCCCGCCTTGCGCAGGCATTCGATTTGGCGATC
>WVZH01000151.1:0-2203 GCA_011772595.1 Anaerolineales bacterium | reverse complement strand
CGATCAGCCATTGCCGGACCCTGCGGGCACGCCCACCATGTTGTTGTCGTTTGAGGACCTTCTTATACTCATCTATTGCCGCCTCATACCGCCCTGTAAGGTAATTGGCATCGCCTGCCTCGACTAAGAAATAGATCGGGGGATAAGGGCAGAGACGGATCGCTTTCCTTTGCAGCACCAAGGCTTCCTCCGGTCTCCCCGCAAGCATCATTGTATATCCCAAGATGTTATAGGCCATGGCATTATTGGGCTCGACCTCTACGGCCCGCTCACCCGCGGCGATGGCCTGCTCGTACTGCCTTTTGCCCGTATAGATGCGGCTCAATAGGCCGTGAGCCACATAAACGGTGTCATCGATAGCCAGGGCCTGGTTTGCCAATTCTTCGGCCTGCCGGAATGACTCGGCGGGATCCTTAGCCCATCCAAAACGTACATCCAGCATGTGGGTCCACCCCAAAAACGCGATTGCCCGGGCGAACTTCGAGTCCAGCTCGATGGCTTTTGTGAGCAGCTCCCGAGCCCGGACATTCGACTCCTTCTCGAACCGGCTGAACAATTTGTCTGCTTGAAAGTAGAGATCAAGGGCCTCATAGTTCTCAGTGGCATGAGTCCACGAGCGTGCCATTTCACCCCAGCTAATCTTCACTGCCATTTCGGTGACTACCTTGCGGGTGATCTCATCCTGCAGGGCAAAGACGTCCTTCAGCTCCCTGTCGTAGGTTTCCGCCCAAAGCTGGTTTCCCGTGACGGCGTCGACGAGCTGGGCGTTAATGCGGATCCTGTTTCCGGCCTTCTGGACACCGCCCTCCATCACGTAGCGTACCCCCAGCTCCCGGCCAACCTGCTGCACTTTCACCTCCTTGCCCTTGTAGGTGGACGATGTAGATCTGTGAATAACGAAGATATTCGGAATCTTGTAAAGCTGGGTGGTGATGTTTTTGGTTATCCCGTCGACAAAATATCCCTGTTTGGGGTCTCCGCTCATGTTGACAAAAGGCAGCACGACAATGGAGGGCTTATCTGGCAACTCAAGCGTCGGAATCTGCTCAGAGGTAACCTCTGTCGGGGGAGAAACTGGGCGCAAGTAAAAGTTCCAGATCGCCACCGCAATGGCCAAAACAAGCACCGCAACCGCTCCCGCCCAAATTGCCTTGCGTCTCACTGGCCAGGGTTTTTTCTCTTCCCCAGCTCCAACTACTGTCACCCTCGGTTCCATCACTACACGGTAGGCTCCCACCGGCTTGGCAATATTCTTGACCTTCTGCTCGCCCAGAAATTCATAACCCAGAGGGAGCTTGGTCTCGATGTGATCAAAGGCCGTCTTGGAGATGCAGATGCCTCCCGGGTCTGCTAGAGCCTCCAGCCTGGCCGCAATGTTCACACCGTCTCCATAGATCCGATCTTCTTCCTCAATCACATCCCCGAGGTTGACGCCGATCCGAAACTCCATCCTTCGGTCTTCAGGTAACTCTGCGTTGCGGGCCTGTAACTCCTTCTGGACGCTCACAGCACACTGGACAGCATCAACGACGCTCGTGAACTCAGCAAGCACGTTATCACCAGGAGAATCGACCACTCGGCCCCGGTGCTGTTTGATGAGTTCAGCCATGATTTCCCGATAGGCTTTTAGAGTCTTAACCGTTGCAGCCTCATCTTTGGTCATCAGACGGCTATACCCTGCCACATCCGCACTGAGCATGGCGGTCAGCTTACGTTTGAAGCTCTCCTCGGCCATGGGATCACCCCCGTTTGGGTTCTGGGTAGCGGGAGAGAATTGGGAAAACGATGTGTCACGGGTGGATTAAGCAGGAGTGTGAAGTTCCGCTATCACTAGAACAAGAGCGTACTTCAAATCAGGGCAGCAGGAGGCTTTCTGGATTCATAACTCTCCCCTCTGCCTTTTTACCACGAGGGATTTCAAATGGCAACTTCCTTTAATCGCAAGGGTCATTTTGCCCTGCAGTTTCCTCTAACGAGGTCCGTTGATTTCAAGATGGAATAACGCGTCCAGCGCAGGGTGGAGTTCCGTTTATTTGTTTCAGAAATCGTTCATACCGCAGCGGATTGCTTTCACCGGTGGCTCGGTCTGTTTATTAGCGTCGGAAATAGTAAGTTTTGTATGAGGGTTCCAGCGGAAGGTTTCAGTTAGAAATCAACGGCTTGAATGATTCCCATTCAGTCCGTCGGCGACCATGACAGGATC
>WVZH01000027.1:400-2958 GCA_011772595.1 Anaerolineales bacterium | reverse complement strand
ATGGCCAGTGCCGCCGCGTAGGAGAGTTGGACATACCGAAAACCGGTTCTGTAGATATAGATAGAGAGCGTTTCGGTGGCCGTCCCCGGTCCGCCTCCGGTCATGATAAAGACTAAATCAAAGATCTTGAAGGCCTCGAGAGACCTGATGATGATGGCAATCAGAATCACTGGTTTCAATGAAGGAAAGGTCACGTAACGAAAGATCTGCCATGGAGTCGCTCCGAGTGTCATGGCCGCTTCCTTCGGTTCTCGGGGCAGAGCGCCGAGACCAGAATACAGGAGGAGAAACATGAACGGCGTCCACTGCCATACGTCACCGAGGATGATCGCAGACAATGCGGGAACGGAGGTACGAAGCCATGAGATTGTCGCACTAGGGCCAAAGAGTGCGGTCAGGATGGAGTTCACCAATCCATGATCGATGAATAAGAGATAGAAGATGAATCCGACAACAACCCATGGTAGCATCATGGGATAGAGAATGACTGAGGTGAAGAGGCGCTTACCGAAGAAATCTCGGGTGAATAGGAGGGCAAGACCGAGGGCGAAGACAAACTCGACCGTTACCGCAATCACGACGATGGCAAGGGTACGACCTAACGCCTCATAAAACCTCACTTCGGTGAATAACTTCTGGAAGTTTTGAAACCACGCGAACGGCGCCTCAGTCCAACTGCCCAAGATGGGCTGCCATTTGACAAAACTGAGATATATGACAATCAGGAAGGGAACGATAAGCAGGAACCAGAGCAGCAATTGCATGGGAGCGACCAGGCTGATCTTGAACACCGACTCTCGATTGAGCTGTCGGCCCAATTCAGATACCAGACCCCGCCCCACCTTGACTTCCTTTGTGTTTTCCATCAGATAAGAAGTTCGCTGGGGCAGAGCCCGGCTCTGCCCCAGCCCAAGCAGCGTTGCTTATAAACCAGCCATCCCCCGTGACACCGTGCCCATATCAACCCAGAGCTCCCTGATATGACGGGGATATCCTTTGATCTCTGATTGCCAGGCTTTGAGTTGTTCCTCTTTTCCAAGGCGATCGGTGATCTCCCGCCACTTTGAAGCGGTTTTATCAAGTGCTTCCTTCGCACCAATCTGGCCAGCCACAGCAGCCTGGACGTTGAGGTTGAGTATGTCAATATACTCGGCGGCACCGCGCAACGAGATGTCGGGGAAGGACTGCTCGGTATTCCCCCTCAAAACCTGTCCCAGTTCTGGCCCATATGTCTGCATCAGTTTTTTGTTCTCGAAGTGGTTCAATCGGAAGGGGTCGAGCGTTCCTTTTGACGTGATAACGTCTAAGCTGACTGAAGGGCTGTTCAACCATTGAGCGATGAGGTAGGCCGCTTCTGGTGACTTCCCGTATCGGGATACCGTGAGGCTCCACCCAACCACGTGAGGCGTTGCTCGGATGAGCTTGCCATCATGGCGAGTGCCTGGGAGCTTCGCAAACCCTACCTTTCCCGCAATCTTTGAAACCTCAGGGTCTTCAGCGAACTGCGCGAGAGAGGGCCAGGCGACGGCCATGAATAGCTGTCCCGCTGGGAACCGGTCATAGGAAACCGACCAGTCTCCAGTGTACGCCTCAGGGAACATATGCTTCTGCGTGACATCGATCTGCTCTTGTAAGGCTTTCACGCCGTCGGAAGTGTTGATCATGGGGTCCATGTTCTTGGGGTTAAAGTAGATCCCTCCCCTGGAGACAAACCGCGGAGCCCACGAGGTATACGCAAACCATCGAGTCGAGTAGAGATGGGCGCCTCGGATCCCTTGGCCCGGCCGGTCGAAAAAGGCTGCCACCTGCTCAAAATCCTCCCAGGTCTCTGGCAGGGCTAGCGGACGGCCGTACTTCGCCTTGAAGTTGGCCTGCTCTTTGGGATCTTCGAACATATCCTTTCGATAAAAGAGCACAAAGGCATCGTTATCCATTCCCAGGGCATAGAACTTTCCCTTGTATCGGGTCGTGAACTTGTCGAGGGGAGCGACAAAAGCACTGGGTCCCTGGTCAACCTCGGGACGGTATTTCGCGGCCCACTCATCGAGTGGAGCAATGAGCCCTGCCTCAGCAAAGTCACCGGTCCAGTTACTGAATCCCAAGAAGAGATCGAATGCTCCCGACTTCACCACCGCTTCGTTCATTGCCTTGGTGTGGATATCGGGTTCAACGCCGATGACCACGACTTCGGCATTTAGGCCGGTAAGCTTGTTTAACTTTTCCACTTGAGGAGCCAGCTGCCCGCGCTGTCCGGAATGGATCATAATCTTAAAATTATCGCCTTTCTTGATCTTGCCTGCATCCATTAGCGCCTTGAGTCCATCCATGGCACGCTCGGCAGCCGTCGACCCCATCACCGTCTGCGGACCTGTGATGGTGAACAGGATCGCCACAGCAATTACGGTTACTGCGATCATCAACAACTTCGATCTTCGCATTTTAGCCCTCCTTTCTGAAACATAGATCATATTCAGTTGATTTTAGATCTGTCTTCTGAACCACCTCCTTTCGGTCTTCAGTGTGTCGTCTCTGTCCTGTTTACAACCGTCCGAACTCCT
>WVZH01000027.1:0-191 GCA_011772595.1 Anaerolineales bacterium | reverse complement strand
ACCACCGCTCCTGATACCCCTTTCTGCTGACAGAGACTCGCCATCAACCCTCCCCAGATTGAGGTCTCGGTTTCACCGGCGGCATCGACGACGATCACATCGCCACTCTGAGCCACAGAAAGGGCATCGAGACAGTCTACTAGGTCTCCAGGATAGAGCTTGACTGTTAAGGCAACTCCCGCGAAGCGATC
>WVZH01000115.1 GCA_011772595.1 Anaerolineales bacterium | reverse complement strand
CACCAGTCCCCCGCGCCAATGTACCACATGGCATTTTTCCCGTCAAATACCGAGCGGCCTGCCCGGGACGTTCAATTTCGAGCAAAATTCCTGTAAGATACTCGTAATTGGGTAAGGGGTATTGTAGCAGCGAATGACGCTGTCTCGTATCAATTCGGTCTCCTGGAAGGCCAAGTAAAACCTGTGGGAAGAGATTGATGGAAAGACCATTCGAAAGGGTTTTCAACCCTCGTTCGGTTGCCGTCATAGGTGCTTCAGAAATTCCCGGCAAGGCAGCTGAGCGCAGGATCCGGAGCCTCATCAAAGGCGGATACCGCGGCAAAATCTACCTGATTAATCCCAAGAGGCCTCGGCTCTTTTCGCGGAAGGCCTACCCCAGCATTCTCGAAATCGACGGTTCCGTGGATCTCGTCATGGTCGTTGTCGCCCCACGGTTCGTTTCCGCCGCTGTGGCAGATAGCATTAAGATGGGGGCCAAAGGCATCATCATCATCACAGCAGGTCTGGGAGAGACCGGCGAAGAGGGTAGAAAAATCGAGACGGAGATACTGAACACAGCATCTCAGGCGGGGACCTACATCATCGGTCCGAACTGCAGCGGCATGTACAGTGCCTCGGCAGATATGAATTTTCTGGGCGTCCCTCCACTCAAGAAAGGGAGCCTTTCTGTCATTGCACAGAGCGGAAATGTCATCGATTCACTGACTCACTATGCTCGCATGAGGGGAGCAGGGTTCAGTAAGATCATTAGCGTAGGAAATGCCATCGGCGTCAAATTCCATGAGTACGTCGCGTATCTGAAAGACGATCGAGATACGAAGGCCATCATGCTTTACCTCGAGGGGATAAGCGAAGGTGGTGAGCTGGTTCGCGTCGCCCGAGAGACGATCCAACAAAAGCCCATCATTGCCTTGAAGGTTGGTCGAACCAGGGCAGGCGCTAGAGCCGCAGCCTCCCATACAGGCTCCCTGGCAGGAGACGACCTCATTGTGGATGCTGCCTTGAAGCAAGCCGGAATCACGAGGGTTTCGAATATCGACGAGTTATTTGACATGGCCGAATCGTTCAGCCGCTGCCCCCTCCCCAAGGGTGGCCGGGTGGCGATCCTTTCTGAAGGGGGCGGTGACAACTCGATTGCTGCAGATAATGCAGAGAAATACGGAATCGAAGTTCCCATTTTGTCGCGTGCAACGCAAGAGAAATTGAAGCCTTTCCTAATCGAAGGGATGGCAGCCGACAATCCTGTAGACTACGGCGGTACGGCCGAAGAGAACCCTCACATGATCACGGAGTGCTGCCGCGTCTGCATGGAGGATGACCACGTCGATGCCCTCTTGATGACCGGTTTTTTCGGAGGTTTCAGAGATATCATCGCGCCCCATGTGGCTGAATTGGAGGAGCAGACAGCTCGTGAGCTGGCAGCGCTGGTTGAAGCGCACAAAAAGCCCCTCTTCGTTCAGACCAGTTTTGCCCGAGAACCGATCCGCGCGCTCGAGA
>WVZH01000470.1 GCA_011772595.1 Anaerolineales bacterium | reverse complement strand
CGGCCAATCCGAAAGTGTATCCTTTTGCTTGCTATCTCCGTCTATACCTATGGGCAAACAAAATCAAGAAAGGAGAGGTGAGTGATATGACCACCGAGCAAAACGTGACGAGCTGGAAACAGGAACGCAAGTACCTGGAAGCCGTATATTGGGGCGGCGTGCTGATCTGGGCGGGCCTGGTCTTTGGGGCCGATAGCCTGGGATACCTGCCGCAGATCGGTGGGGCGGACGCCTGGAGCTGGGTTTTCTTTGGGGCGGGACTATACGCGCTGGTGGGGGCGCTCTTGCGCGCGGCCAGCCCAGACTACCTGCCCCCGACGACGTGGGACTACGTCTGGGCCGGAATTCTGCTGATTCTCGGCCTCGGCGGCTTCTTCAACTTGGAGATAGGCTTTCCGCTGATCCTGTTGCTGATCGGCGTGGCAATCCTGGGCAGCGCGCTGGTTCGCCGAAACTAGACTGTCGTACCCCGGCAGCGCATTGCTTGGGACGTCCCAGGCAATGCGCTACGGCATAGCACTTCCATGCGAAATGATTAAAGGAGGAAATAAGATGGAAAAGTCAACAATTATCATTGGGGCCGGGATAGCCGGCCTATCCGCCGGGTGCTACGGCCAGATGAACGGATACAAGACCCGGATCTTCGAGATGGACACCAAACCTGGCGGCTGTTGCACTACCTGGGAACGTGAGGGCTATAAGATCGACGGCTGTCTTCACTGGTTGACGGGTTCCCGTCCGGGAAACGTTTTCTACCCTCTTTGGGAGGAATTGGGTGCGTTGCAGGGGCGGACGATCGTTGACCATGAGGAGTATGCACGTATCGAAGGCAAGGAAGGCCAGGTCTTTATCGTCTACTCTGACATCAACCGCCTGGAGCAGCATATGAAAGAGCTTGCCCCGGAGGACAAGGATGTCATCGAAGAGTTTGCCAATGGGATTCGTACCATGATCCACTTTCCCATGCCGGTAGACAAAGCGCGCGAGCTTTATGGCCCAATGGACGGCCTTAAGATGATGCTTAAGATGCGTCCCTACTTCCCGTTTCTGAGAGAATGGGGCAAGATCACAATCCAGGACTTTGCCCAACGCTTTAAGAATCCATTCCTGCGCCAGGTTTTTCCTCTGGCCGTAAATCTCCAGAATGACCCGGATTTCCCCATGTTGGGTTTTCTCATGAGTCTTGCTTGGATGGACCAAAAAGTGGCCGGCTATCCGGTAGGTGGATCCCTGGCGTTTGCTCAAGCTATCGAGCGGCGTTACCTGGCCTCAGGAGGCGAGATCCACTACCAGTCACCGGTCACAAAAATCCTGGTGGAGGCCGACCCTTCGGGGCGGGGCGACCGGGCGGTTGGCGTGCGGCTGGCTGACGGCAGTGAGCACCGCAGCGACATCGTCATCTCCGCCGCCGACGGTCACACCACCATATTTGGCATGCTGGATGGGAAGTATATCAACCACAAAATCCAGGGCTACTATGATGCCCTACCTGTCTCTCGTCCCGTTATCTACATAGCACTGGGCGTAGCCCGCTCGTTCGAGGAGATGCCGCATCAAGTGACAGGGCTAGACTTCCCCCTCGACGAGCCGGTCAGGATTGGGGATCGGGAGCGGAAGCGACTGTGTGTACAGATGTACAACTTCGATCCCAGCCTGGCACCGGCGGGCAAGACGGTGATGAGAGTCTATTTCGCTACGGATTATGCGTACTGGAATAGGTTGCGGCAGGACCCTGAGCGCTATGAAGCGGAGAAGGAGCAGATCGCCGACCAGGTGGTTGCTGCGCTCGACCGGCGTTTCCCGGGGTTGGCCGCCCAGGTGGAGATGCGCGATGTGGCGACACCCATGACCTTCGAGCGCTACACCGGCAACTGGCAGGGTACCTTTTTGGGCTGGAAAATTACAACAAAGACATTGAGGATGCGCATGAGCAAGACCCTGCCGGGACTCAAGAACTTCTATATGGCGGGGCAATGGGTTGAGCCGGGCGGTAGCGTGCCTACGGCGGCTATGTCGGGCCGCAATGTAACTCAGATTATCTGCAAGCAGGATAAGAAGAAATTTGTAACAAGCACTCCGTGACGGCGATTTTAAGAGTGGGGTGAACAACTCCCTCACGCCTGAAGCACCATGAACCTCTTCCGGTCGGAAGAACATATTCGCAACTGGGTCCGCTTCGATCCGGCGGCTGAGGGAGGTATCCTCCCGCTGTCGAATCTGGCCAATCTGTTCTCTATTATGAAATCTCGCCCTCTTACGAGAACAGCGATAGCAATGGGCTGGACGCACTTTAGGACGTTATATAAAAGCTGTTGAGGAATACCCAAAAAGCGTGACGATTTTCGTTTCTTCGAGTCGTAGTTCGGCCAAGTCGGCCCGCACATCTATAGGGGAGGTAAAGGTATGAATAGGGAGCAGGCAGATCAACTGCGAGACGGTGTTCGAGGGGCTTATTCCAATGCAGCAAAAGAACCCGAAGATAGGCACCCTTTTCCCGTCGGAGCGCAATTCGCTGAGAACATTGGATATCCAAAAGAGTTGCTTGCCAGTCTGCCATCTGGAGCCGCAGATGCATTCACGGGTGTTTCAAATGTGTCCGTATTTGCCCATATCCCTGCTGGGAGCGTCGTGCTCGACCTGGGATGTGGGGCTGGCCTTGATTCGTTAGTTGCGGCCAGAAAGGCAGGTCCTGAAGGAGCGGTTATTGGGGTTGATTTTAGTGAAAGTATGGTCACTCGAGCTCACCAGGCTGCAATGGCAGCCAATGTGACTAATATTAGATTCTGTCAGGCCGATGGTGAGTATCTGCCCATCGGCGCTGAACAGATCGAAGTGGCTCTGGTTAATGGGATCTTTAATCTAAACCCCAAGAGGGACTTCATTTTCGCCGAACTTGCTCGCGTCACGCGGCCAAGCGCAGTAGTGTACGCCGCTGAACTCATCCTGAAGGCACCACTCCCTCCAGAGGTTCAGAACAGCGAAGACAACTGGTTTGCGTGAATTGCGGGTGCCAAGGAAGGCGGCGCCTTTCTCGCAGAGTTCCTACGAGTTGGTTTTCGCGAAGCCGTTATTCTAAGAACGTGTCGTAATGCGCGCACCAAAAACGAATGGGTGCTCGCTGCCGAGGTGCGTGTACAGAAGTAGAGATATGGACCTGATTCGGGCTGATATCGGTGAACCGGCGTTAGCGGAAAACTGGACAGTTTGATGATGTATAAATTCTACGCATCATTGATTTGTTGTTTATTCATAAGCAGTTGTGTTGCTACCGGTGATAATAGGTCGAACATTGTTAGGCCAACAGCCGTGATCAGCAGGACGCCTACCACTCAGAGTCCATCCGAACCAACATTAAGGGCGTCACAGAAGATAACTTCAACCCCTTCTTCAATATCTAACCCTGGACTACCTATCTGTCCAGATCTGCCCCGCCCTGCAATGGTTTTCCAGGCCAAAAATAGAGAGGATTACATTTTACGTCACGTTGCCAGTAAGTCAGAATGCACCATGCAGTTTGACCCACCAATCTCCCGATTGCTGGCGCTGACGGCTGATGGGGTATATTATTTAACGCGCGTTACCGGTGAGGAATCCACAAATCAGAAATTTATCCATTATGCCAACGACGGCACGCTCACGGGGCTACCCTTCCTCGATGTTGATAACATCCGTTACTTTGTGATCTCGTCAAGCGGTTCGCAAGTTGCGTGGAGTCAGCTGAGAATAGCAAAGACAACAGAAGATGAGGAGATAGTTGTCTCTGAGTTGTACTCGGCAAAAGCGGACGGTAGTCAAGTACGACTGCTGCACAGTGTGGATAATGCCGCCGAAGTCAAACGCGGCGCACCCTACATTGCCTGGATAATTCAACCTGTGCGTTTTGTGGATGATAGTGACTTATTTTTTGCCGTCCAGCCCGATGGCAAAGGTGGTTCTTGGAATAGCAGTACCGGTCGGTACAGCAACCTATACCAAATGTCGATGTCATCTTTTCAATAACTCGTGGGTAAGTTATGATGGTTCAGGTTGCCAGGATCC
>WVZH01000540.1 GCA_011772595.1 Anaerolineales bacterium | reverse complement strand
GGGAATCGAGTACGAGTACGAGTACCGCGATGCTGAGTACGAGTACGAGAACCCATGAACGCTCGGTTAATCGTGTCGTTCGTCAGGACGATCATTCGTACTCGTACTCAGTGCAACGGTACTCGTACTCGTACTCGAACTCGAAGCGGGTAGCCCTGGAGAGCCCGAGTTTGGACCACGAACGGAAAGCACAAAGGGACAGGTACCTTTGTCGAATAGGGACCCGTCCCCTTTTGCCCCCTGCACCGAGACGGTCGCCGAGGTGGGAATCGAGTACGAGTACGAGTACCGCGATGCTGAGTACGAGTACGAGAACCCATGAACGCTCGGTTAATCGTGTCGTTCATCAGGACGATCATTCGTACTCGTACTCAGTGCAACGGTACTCGTACTCGTACTCGAACTCGANNTACCTTTTGTCGAATATGGACCCGTCCCTTTTTGCCCCTCTAGGTTGTTTGGTCCCGTGGGCGCTGAAGTATTGAAAAGCGTCGTGCCAACGCTCTATAATTGTTACCGCTCGCTGAGCGCGGGATAATGCCGTTATGCGGGTATGATCCCCAGCTGGCGGGACCTAAGAATATTGTTCGCCCGACTATAATGGACATTTCACCTTTCATGGGCTTTCACGATGTCTGAAACCGCAATCCAGTTGCTGGCAACGTTTGATTCGCTGCCCGCCAAGGAACAGCACGAACTGCTAATCGCGATGCTTCGGCGCAGCGGCGAACTGCCCGATACGATTCTGTCCGACGATCAACTTGTCGGGATCGCCGACCAACTCTTCCAAACGCTGGATGCTGAGGAATCCAATGGCAACGGTGCCGACGCGGGGTGACGTGTGGCTTGTCGATCTCGGTATGGTCGCCAAAGTGCGCCCATGCGTGGTGCTTAGCATTCCCGCGGTTGAAGATAGCGATCGCGTGTTGGCAACGGTTATCCCGCACACAACGAGTACGCGCGATTCACGATTCGAGATCGCTTCCAGCGCCCGATTTCTCAAACCTGGCGCGTTTGATGCACAGAACATTATCACAATTCCTAGCGTCAAACTGGTTCGCCGCCTTGGCCCTCTGCCAAATGACCAAATGACGGGTGTCGAGCGGGCCGTTAAGCTGTGGCTTGGTTTTGACACAGGTTCGTAAAGGGCGGAAGAACAAGGCGTTGGACCGGACGGCGGCAACGGCCATTATGAACGCGGCGTCGATTACGCCGCCGGTCAACTTAATTGTTCTGCTAGGAATCACACGACACCGGAAAGGGACATCATGGATCGACTCCGCTTAATAAGCCTGGTGGCCTGCGTACTGATCGTCGCTACAGCAAACGGTGACGAGTCGAAAGGAGACAACGGACAGGAATACTATCTCGCTGACCACGGATGCGACGGCGGTCTTACCGAAATGACGGATCTGACCAAGGTTGAGGGATTCGACAAAGTGCAGACGAAGAATGACTTGGCCAAGTTCGCATCGAAGGTGCCTGGCGCGGTGGGGTTCACAGCACATCCACAATTCGAATCGGGTACGCGTTACGCGAGTGCCGTGCTCTGGTACACAAGCCTATCCCCATCCGGATCATCTTGGCCGCTTTATCTTTTCGATGAGGCCAAAGCGAAGAAGAAGCCCGGCGAACGGCCCGAAGCTCTTGCTGTCGCTGCCGCAGAAGCCAAGGTGACCGCCAAGTCTAAAATCGCCCAAGAGCTAATTGATGCGGGTGGACCGAACGGTGTGAAGCTATCTGGTAGTTATAGTTATCAGGAGAGAAAGGTTCTTGCGCTAGCTGTGATGCGACTGGAAGGCGCCTTCGCGCACCCTGGCGAGTTCGGCGTTGGGCATTGTGGGGCGTGTCGAAGTGTGGTCGCCGGTGGCAACCCGCGTCGTTGCGGGCTGGGTGTTCGCAACCTGAACCACTGGAACTGTTGCGGCGCGTCAGAAGATGCTCGCCACTGCCGCTACTGGGCGTTAATCAAAGCCCAAGATGATGCCGAACAAACGGATGAACGCGAGCCGGAATAGGCCGGTCGGCTCGCTTCGCTCGGTCACGTTTACTCCCGGCCGCGTTATCCGCGGCGTTCGT
>WVZH01000138.1:26556-44877 GCA_011772595.1 Anaerolineales bacterium | reverse complement strand
ATGTTGATGGACTGACAGAGGATGGTGTGGCTGAGCCGGTTATGCGTAGTGGAGAGTGGGCATTCGATATCTGATCTGAATGAGATTATCGGAGAGAGATGAATCCCTCGACAATATCCAAAGCCATGGGTATTGGGATCATAGGTAGTTTGTTGGCAGGGATCTTGAATGGGATTGTCACCATATCGGGTGGATGCATCCCCTTTACTCTTCTGAGTCGCACCCCGGTTCTTGAACTGCTGGGTTTCTCAACCATCCCGCATATCGTGTGGAGGGTAGTTCTTGGAGTCATTGGCGGTTACAAGTTGAGGTTCTCTTCATTTTTTCACCAGGAGGTGAAACAATCAACTTTACTGGATAGCTTGAGAGTGTTCGACGATCCAGTAGAAGGGGGATACCAAGTAAGGCTTGTTTGAAGGCGTTCGGGCCGGAACAAAGACTATGGTTTTAGGGGATCAAAGCAAGAGATCAGAAACTGACTATCATCACCGCACAACAATTCGCGACGAGTAATCCCACGGGCAGATCGATTAGACATTGACAGATCTGAATATGGGATGTGGCAAAGTAAGAGCCGAAATTAGCAGTGCGGCGAAACTTAAAGTCATGAGATTACCAGATAAAACCGTGAGGATATCAAGCTAACCATATGGACATCTCCTTCAAGCGATTGACTGAGGTCGATAAAATCGACATTATTGAATTAATGAACCACCCGTCATTGAAGCGACATATGCCGTTGCTGAGCGACCGTTTCACTGAAGCTGACTGCTAAAAGTTCATTGCCGCCAAGGAGCAGTTGTGGGCTGATCACGGTTACGGTCCGTGGGCCTTTGTAGTGGATGGCAGGTTTGCGGGTTGGGGAGGCTTACAGCCTGAGAGCGAAGAGGATGATCTTGCGTTGGTCATGCATCCAGACTTTTGGGGCATTGGAGAGGCCATTTACCGCAAGATCATTTTTGAAGGCTTCGAGAAGATGAAATTCGAGTCGGTGATCGTATTGCTGCCACCCAGCCGGAGACGAGATAGGGTGTTGACGCGCTTGGGATTTGTGTTCGAAGACGAGGTAGAGCTTCACGGAGAGCGATTTCTTCGCTATCGCCATTACGCGCCCACGGATTGACGGATTGTGTGATGCACAGTGGGAACCTTGCAGGCACCGTAAAGGCTATGGAGAAAGGCAGCCTGACAAATCACTGGTCCCCCTTCCTCAGGGATAATCCTGATCAGTTAATCGCAATATCCAGGGGAGCCAGAAATGCAGCGAGAGTTTTTTCTCAATTGACGGGGCACCAGGGCAAGATCACAATCTGAATCAAGAAATGCGAATGGAAACCTCCGGTATCAACCACATTATTCTAACCATTTCAGACACTGCCCAGTCGCGCGCCTTCTATTGCGAACTACTGGGATTCGACTTGAATGACATCGCGGATGGTTTTTCCTTCAGAGTCGGCGGCGTCACTGTCTTTCTATTCCCCTCCAATGAGCCCATTCATAATGACCGGTTCGACGAGTTTCGGATTGGTCTCGATCACTTGGCCTTCACCGCTCCCAATGAACAGGCGCTGGATGCCCTCGCGAATCAACTGAAGACCGCTGGTGTGACGACCTCTGGCATCGAAACGTATCATACGGGGAACAAGTATGTTGCATTTCGCGATCCGGACAACATTCAGCTGGAATATTGGTTGCCCGGCGATCCCCAGGACCGCTCTTAGGTCATCTTGGTTGGGCTGTTGAAGATTCGGACGCCAAGCTCGACAAGAACAGCTATCCATTTCGGCACAGTTCAAACGAAGTGGGTAGGTTTAAGAAAAGGATATCATGAGGGCAAAACACAGCTTGCAGTCGACCGGGCAAACTAAACGACTCTGAGATGCATTGAAACCTCTGCCGTCCCAGTGGCTGAAACGCACCGGTAGGACGAATATTTGTCCCTCTGTTCTAGGGAAGGTGAGAAGTGAACGATTATCATCCGGAAATATCCGAGGATCGTCTTTTCTTTTTTGACAAGCAGGATGTCACTGTTGATGACTTCCATGCTGAAGGCTTCGTTTTGGATATCGGAGGAGGTGGTAGAGGTGTAATAGGGAGGTTGAAAGGCGATCAGGTCATCGCCATTGATCCGAGTAAACGCGAACTGGAAGAAGCGGCTGCCGGCCCACTCAAGATCGTCATGGATGCCACAGACATGCATTTCCTTGATAACTCCTTCGGTACGGTGACCTCATTCTTTACATTGATGTATATCGAAGGGGTAGATCATGAGAAGGTGTTTAGAGAGGTCTTCAGGGTTCTTGGTCCAGGTGGGAGATTCTTGATCTGGGACGCGGTCTTTCCGCCGAGAATTAGTGAAGAGAAGGATGTGGCCGTGTTTCCGCTCAATGTTAAGCTACCTGATGGTGAGATTGACGCAGTGTATGGGGTGTTATGGCCTGAAGGAGGGCGAGATGTATCTTATTATGCGCGGTTGGCCGAGGGCGTAGGTTTTAAGATAATCTCGGAGATGGTGGAGGGTCAGCAGTTGTTTCTAGAATTAAAGAAACCGGAGGGATCGTAAATAAAATAGGAATCCAACCTACTTGCTTGCTCGTGCCCTGGAAAAACGCCTATATACTTCATGGTTGTTATGCGGATAGGAGGTCACATGAGTTTGGAGAAAATCATTCGATTTTGGAAGCAAATTCGCAAAGGTTTAATAAAGACCATAGAGAGGTTCGCAGACGAAGAGCTTACGTTCGTTGCATTCGATAATGGCTATTCAGTCCGGCAAATCATTCTCCACATCGCTCAAGAAGAATATGGTGAAATCCAATATGGAATCACTCGCAAGATTGATGCGTTTCCGCCTGAGTATCAAGAAGATTCATACCCGACAATAGAGTCGCTCAAAGCGTTGTTAGCAAATGTTCATAAAGAAACTTTCACGTATATAGAAAGCCTTGTGGATGATGATCTTGAAAGAGAAATAGAGGCCCAGTGGGGGGGGACATATCCTTTGATCGACATGATATGGCATGTGATGGAGCACGAGATCCATCATCGTGGCGAGCTGTCCTTAATCTTGGGTTTGCTTGGACGCGAAGGACTTGACGCATGACGACATACCGGTACGAAGGTTCGGTTGAGCCCGAATCCGTGAATATGGACAAAGGTAGGTTGGCCAGGGTTGTTGAGATCTTCCGAAGTCAGCAACGATCGGGTTCGTTCCCCGGTGGTCAGCTTGTCTTAAGACGTGACGGAAAGCTGGTACTCAATGTGGCAATCGGGATTGCTCGGGGATTGCGACCAAATGAACCAATCCAACCTACGCAGGTGCACTCACAAACGCCATTTCCCCTTTTTTCTGCCGGCAAGCCCCTCGCTGCAATTGTGATAGCCATGCTGGAGGATCGAGGGGTGCTTGACGTCGATGCACCCATTGCGCAAATCTTCCCAGAGTTTGCGCGTCATGGCAAAGAACGTATCACGACATTGGATGTTTTGACCCACAGATCCGGAATTCTGATGCCGGATTTTGTAAAGAACACTCAATTGTGGGGAGATCGAGAAGCCGTTCAGGTAGCGCTCATTGAAACGGTTCCTTCATACTTGCGTGGTACGTTAGCTTACCACCCCCATGAATACGGGTGGATTCTGGATGAGATCGTATGGAGGGCAGATGGGAGGAGTCTGCCGGATTTCTTCGTTGATGAGATTGCTCTCCCGATACAATTGCCAGCCCTTCGGTTTGGACTGGGGGGGCGAGATATAAATTCATTAGCTTTTTCTTATTGGTTAGGGAAAGATAGGGTTAATGTCGCTGGAATGAACGTGGCAGAAGATTTTGAAGGTCAAAATTCTGAGCTGTTCTTCAATGCCAGGAATCCGGCCACCAGTTTGGTCAGTGATGCGGCCAGTCTTGCGGCTTTCTATGATTTTCTCTTAATGGGAGGTAAGACACACGAAGGATTACAGTTGATTACAGAAAGAACGATACGCTTATACACTTCACGGCATGTTGTGGCGTGGGACAGAAGCCTTAGAATTCCTTTAGCGGTAGGTCGAGGTTTTGTTGTGGGCACTCGCTTCCCGTCAAGTTTTGGGTGGTGGAATACAAAGCGGTGTTTTGGACACGCTGGGGGTTTTTCCAGTTTGGCGTTCGGCGACTATCGAACGAATATTTCGGTGGCCATCGTCACAAACGGGAACAGAAGTAAAATGGATTTCGCAAGACGGTTCTTGCCTCTTGCTCATGGGCTGCGCAAAGCGTGTAAAAGATGAACTGTGCGAGAAGTCGAGATCAGGCATCTTGCCTCAGTTCCCAATGTCTCCATGATAGAAGGGAAGATCCATCCTGATTTTCCTTTCTACACTGTGATTCTTTTGATGATTTGTGTTCCATATCAAGGATATTCGCTCTATCTCACACTCTCGTTGTTTGGAATCCTGGGAAAGTTATTCAAGCAGGATGAAGACAGCGACTCTCCTGGTGCAAGTATCCGATGATTGCACGCCCTCGCAGTTCCTTGTAAATGCCTCCAGACCAACGATGAACCTCATCACACTAGGAACGATATAGTCCATGGGGGTGGTGATGCATAAATTGCGATTGCGGTGTGAATTGATTGGCTTACTGTTTATTTCATTGCTCTTGAGTTCATGCAAGACATTCCGCAACGCGGCACCCATGCCAGAGACTACTGCGACATCTTCGCCGTACATCCCCGTAAACGACATAAGCTGGATTGCATTTTATTCTTCGCGCGATGGCAGCCCTGAGATCTATGTCATAAACTCCGACGGAACAGAGTTGCGAAAACTGACGGTGAACGGTGGTATGGCTCCTGCTTCTTCACCTGACGGAACCCGTATCGCCTTCACATCAAGCCGTGATGGTGATAACGAAATATTTGTTATGAATGCTGACGGTAGTAACCAACGGCAATTGACCCATAACACTCAATATGAGTCGCATCCCGCATGGTCGCCGGATGGGGAGCGGATAGCATTCGTGTCGGAGCGTGATGGTAACCGGGAAATCTATATAATGAACGCAGATGGTACCGATCCTCAAAGACTTACGAACCATCCGGCCGAAGATATGCGCCCTGCCTGGTCTCCGGACGGGGTTCAGCTCGCGTTTAACTCCGAGCGTGACAACAACTGGGATATCTATGTGGTGAACGTAGATGGTGGCGTTGTGCAGAATTTGACAAACAGTCCCGCTTGGGAGATTTTCCCCGCCTGGTCACCTGACGGTCTGCAGATAGCCTACAGGTGTAGCCGCCCCAATGAGTGGAATGGCGACATATGTGTGATGGAGATTGATGGAGGTCAACTGCGAACGTTGACCACCCATCTTGGGAATGATGAGAATCCAACGTGGTCACCGGACGGGAAGCAAATTGCGTTTCAATCTGATCGTTACGCTGACCCTCAAACCTCCGGTAGTAGCAATTACAACTTCGAGATCCTGATCATGGATGCCGATGGCAGTAATGTGCGGCGTCTCACCGACGAACCTGGTGGCGATTACTGGCCTTCGTGGGGGAGCTAGCAGCTCGCTTTAATGAAATCGTGGGGAAGGGCTTACGCTCTCAAAAAGTCACTTGACAAAAGCTTCCTAAGGTATTATACTTAAGGAATAATACCTTAGGAAGAATACTTATGGGGCCGAACGATCTCGAAACCCTACTCGCCCAATGGGAGGCAGTGTACAAGAAAGGCCTTCTGACTTTGTGGCTCATGCTCCTACTTGCCCAACGCAAGGCCTACCCATACGAAATGAAGGCAGCTATCGCCGAATTGAGCCAGAACACGATTACTGCCGAGGAGAACAGCATCTACCGTGCACTCAAACGATTGGCTCAGTCTGGGATCGTTGACAGCGAAATCAGACAATCGGAGACCGGACCAAGCCGGCGATATTTCTACCTTACGCCACTCGGGGTGGATCTTCTGACCGCGTTCATCGAGCGTAACATTCGTATCTTCCAGCAACCGGATGTTGGTAAGCTTCTCGATCGAGTGACCTCTCCGACGAGATCCCAATAGAAAGGACGTACCCATGTCGACTGAAATTCCTGCACCACAAGAGCGGAAACTGAAGAGCTTGCGAAAAATTCTCTTGTTTTGTTTCGCCGGCATTTCCGTTCCTCTGATCGTGACAGGCGCTTTTGCATACCTCATCCTAATCAACAGAATAGAAAACAGCACGTTTGCTCAAAGCCAAAATTTCGCTTCGCTGGCGTTCCTTCCCTGGCTAGGCATGGCTGTATTGGTATTCGTTACTGGAGCTGTATGTCTGGTGATTTACTACGCGGTTAAATACCGCCTTGAGCGAGACGATGAGCCATTCCTCTAAGCAATGAGGGAAGGTCGAAGGTTATAAACAATCCTTTCCAGCTGTCCTACTAGAGCCTCCTTGGATCCATTGACGAATTGTCGCCGATGCTCAGTGGGCGGCGAACAGCGAATGGGACAAGGACCGGTTCGAAAGACTAATAGATGCCCCCTCAGATGGTTTGATGGTATATCCTCGCTCATCGTTCAATCATTCTCATTGCGAACTGCGCGTATGGAAGGTGCCAGCTATGGAACTCACGATTCAACGCGAGAACCGAGAAGCCGGATTAATGTTGTATGGGGGGAAGATGAGCCTCTCACACAAATCCGCGGCGTTCTAATGCGGCCCGGGTCATGGGCGTGAAATCAACGCTAAGCTTGCAGGTGCGGCGATAGGCTTTCAGGCTGAATTCGTTGCGTGCCTGATGATAGGCCTTCATTGCAGTTTCCCAGTCTTGCTTGCCTGTAAGGTGGTTTCCTAAGTGCTCCGCAAGATAAACGGCGTGTGTCGAGGCTTGATCAATACCCTGACCGGACCATGGGTCCATCACCATTCCCGCATCCCCCACCAAGGCCCAACCATTTCCATAAGGGATTCTAAGGTAGCCTGGGATACTACCCGTTCCTTGAACCGGCCCTTCTCGTTCGGCATTCTTTAGCCGGGTGCCGAGATCAGGCATGGCTTCAAATTCGCTTAGCAGTTTCCCTTCGGGATCGCGCTTAAATTCCTTGAACTGTTCAATCGGAACAGAAACGGCTAGAAGCGTTAGATCATTGTCGCAGGGGAAACAGTAAGCCAGGTTATTACCCCGATAATGGAATTCGGCCGCCGGGCCTTCTTTTGCTTCCATTCCCCGGTAGTAGGCGAAGTACATTGCCCGATTGACAGGCTCTTCGTGCTCAGCCTGGACACCGACTTCCTTGGCAACGAATGATCGCAATCCGTCTGCGCCAACAATCACCTTTGCTGTTGCCTCATTCTTCTGATTCGCTTCCTTCCATCTCACCCCGATTACGCGATCACCCTCGCGAAGCAATCCTTTCGCAACGGCACCTTCCCGGAGCTCTACATTGGGGGTCTTCCTGGCACGGCGGACGAGAATAGCATCGAGGGTGATGCGACGAATGCACATATAGAACGGGTAATCCTCGGGACGGTCCACCGGTTCCGGAAACACGATGCCGTCTATGACGTTGTAGTTGACAGTGAGATTTGGGGCTGTCGCTTGAACTTCATCGAATACCCCTATCTGATGAAAGGCACGGAAAGCCGGGGCTCTGAAGAAGTGTGTGGATAGGGTGTCGCTGGGGAACGTTGCACGATCGAGCGCAAGCACTCGATGTCCCCCTTCTCCAAGAAGACTTGACAGAATAGCTCCAGCCACCCGTGCACCGATGATGATGACGTCGTAATCCACAATATCCTCCTCCCTTGCTCGAATTCTCAAGGGGAATTTATGGATTTAACCTGATTAATAGAAACCTGTCTGCCTTCATTGGATACAATATAATTTGGGCCGGGTTTCTACAGAATACCGCATCCAGTATAAGCTGTTTTCGCTATGTTGTGAGGTCTTTGGTTTGGTGGTTGTAATCGCACTCTTCTGTGAAAATAAAATCAGGAGTAAATCGGAGGGACGAGGTTTATGAATTGTGTCCCTCGGTCTTTTCATTGTGATCTCAATTCAAATGGCGTCAGGAATTCACTGAAGCTCTCCGACGAAGTTGTTTCAGAGCTCAGATGGAGTGTTGTGGGTCATTCTAGATGGGATGTGAGACGATTTGCGTGCTATGATGATGCAAAGGTCTAAGTGGAAAGCGAGAGCAGGCGTGAGACTCGACTGCCGATACAAAGAACGGTGGGCTTGCTCTGGCAAGCAATGGCCGCCGGGACAGAATGCTTGGCTATAATAAACAACCAAAGCACGAAGCCGTATATCTCGTGATAACAATTAGCGAAGACGCTCACTGCCGGAGGAGAGGAGAAGATCATGCCAAAGGATATAACCATAACATTAGAAGACCGACCAGGTTCGCTTGCAGATATGGGTGAGGCACTGGGTAAGGCTGCCATCAACATTGACGGTATGTGTGGCTTTCCTTGTGAGGGCAAGGGGGTAATTCATATTCTGGTTGAGGATGCTGAAGCAGCACGGCGCGCACTCGAAGCCCAGGGTCTCGAGGTTCTCTCAGAGCGTGAAGTGCTATTGCTTGAAGCAGAGGACAAACCAGGCATGCTCGGGGAAGTTACGCGGAAAATCGCCGACGCTGGTGTAAATGTCGACTTGATATACAAGGCGACACAAACAACACTTGTCATTGGTGTAGATGATCTCGAGAAAGCCCGGACCGTTGTTTAACCCACAGAGCAAGACACAGCTACTGGCTATTCTCACCAGTTGAGGTGGCACGCTATTTCTCTTGCTCTATCATCTTCGCGGGCATCTTCAAGGTCTAGGTGTTCGTATATCAATATGGTATCTGGCGCAGCATCGCCCTTCATTACTTGGAGGGAGCTGTTTACATTAACGGGATGCCGGGAAAACTGGATTGGTATGCAAATCTGGTCACAAATCCTGAATTCACATTTCATCTCAAACAACGTCTTCAGGCGAACATCCCCGCGAGGGCTATCCCCATTACCGATGAAACCTTAAGGAGAAAGGTCCTACCCGGCGTGTTCGTGAAGTGGGGAAGAAAGGATGATATTGAATCCTTTATAAAGGATAGCCCATTAATATGAGTAAACTATTCAGATAGCGAAAGAAGAGCCTCTTAAAACGAAATTCATGTTATGAATCCCGACCGTGTCTGGAGGGATGAGGGGAATTACGGCACCGAATCTCTCACGACAACCAACACGGATCAAATCCTGAATACCCCCTTCAGAATGTCTCCAGGATNNCCGGAGAGTCTGGGGGATTGCTGTTTGCCAATTGAATTTATGGAAAGACAGGTTGAGATCAGATGGACATTGAAATGCTTTTTAGATTGATTATTTTGTTGGTTTTTGTCCTCACATTCTCGATTTCAGCGACGTTCCGAAAAAGAGCGCGAGAATCCGGGGAAGTTGTTGCCAGGCGGGAGGAAGGGATCTCTGTTTTTATTCTCCGAATGGTATTGGCCATACCTCTTCTTGCCTCCATTTTACTGACGATTTTTTACCCTCGAGCGCTAAATTGGGCCACGATACATCTTCCGTTGTGGCTTCGGTCATTTGCCGCTGTAGGCGCAATGCTTTGTGTTCCAATCATTTTGTGGGTGTTTCGCAGTATCGGTAGAAATATCTCAGAGACTGTGCTGACCAAAAGCGATCATGAGCTCGTAAAGCACGGACCCTACCGATGGGTTCGACATCCACTCTATGCATCGACACTTTTACTGCTCTTCTCGATAAGCTTGATCGCGGGCAATTGGTTCATCTTCGTATATTGTGTAATCGGGCTCTTTGTGTTTCGATTTCTGGTGATACCTGCGGAAGAAGAGAAGCTTGTCGCCTCCTTTGGTGAAGAGTACGAGAAGTATAGGCTTCGAACAGGGGCTTTGATTCCCAAGTTGTTCTAGAAAGGCCACAACTGTCTTCCAACTATTCGCTAGAAGCGCCTTCTCTAGCAGCGTTTTACCTGTACGTGATTTGCGTGAAGTTCTTGCAGAATTCGTGAACTCTTTCTGGCAGTGGAACCAGCGTGTTGGTTTCGTGTCCATACACCTTACGCAATTGGTGGTCATCACATATGTGCTGTAGGATCCATATCATCACTGGAACGGAACTCGCATGCGTGTTTGAGCTACACCAGGCTTTGAAGTATGATGCGTGTGGAAACAAGTCGCTCGCCGCAAAAGGATACCGAATAAGCCAAGGCTCAAAACCGTAAGCCGGTTCATGAAGAATCGGTTCCATGATCTCGCTAAAGTTGACTTGGGAAACAATTCTCCAATGACTCAAGAAATCGGTCTGGGTTGTGTTCGGAGGATCCACGCAGAATCACATGGATAGTTGATCATGGCCTCAACTCCACAATTGGATGCGTTCAGTGGGATTATCATTCTGGTTATGCTTGGCTTCGGCGCGCTCGCCCTCTTTGCAGTTATCCTGCTCGAGGCGATTGTATTACGAAGGCTGGGATGGGCGGCGCTCGGCCGTAGCTTTGTAGACTCGCTGGTGATGAATCTCGCCTCCGCCTTGATTGGAATTCTGGTCGCTTGGGTTTTACGAATAGATTTCACGCAGGCCCAGTTGACCGGAATGCTGATCCCGCTTGTGGTTTTCAGCTTGGCCCTTTCAATTCTGGTGGAAGGTGGCGTCATCTCATTCGTTCGAAGAAGGCACCTGCGGGAAATCCTTAGGCCCTTGGCGCTGGCAAACATCGCCAGCTATGCGATGATCATCCTTTGGATCATTGTCAGCTCCATAAGAAAGGTCTGACCGCTCTTGTCGAAACCATCAGGTCTTGATATCGTCAGGAATATGAGACCAGTCCAGCCAATTGCTGTGGGATGTTCAAGTTCCATCCGATATTGCTGAGAAAGTGTGTGTCACTCGTGCCGTGCAGGTCGACCTCCCCGCAATGACCGTCTGACAGGTCTGACCCAATTCGAGAGCCTGCTTCTTTCGTTGTATATTGACCCTAGCGGTAGGGAGGCTGTCCTCGTTGCACAGTCATTCGCTCACTGCAGATAGGCGGTGAGCAGATATACATCCACAAGGGAGGCGTCAGTGATGGAGAAATTGTCACCCAAATCCATAATCCTGAACTTCATTGGTGGCGTTGATCAAGCGAATCTGGATGAGGTGAATGCCTATATTTCCGCTGATGTGATCTTTACTGATATCCAAGGCAGGGTGTATCGCGAGCCGGAATTCATGGAGAATTATTTAATCAACTACCCTCAGTATAAGATTCAAGTCCAGCATGCGCTTCAAGGAGGCAATGGAGTCGCAATCATTGGCCACACCTCAGGTTCACATGTGCCTCCCGAAATAGAAGAAAAAGAGCCGCTTGTTTGGATAGCTTAGGTCCAAGACGGGTTGATCACTGAATGGCGAATTTATTCAGGTGATGAGTATGCAGGGCGATCTTGGAGAACCAACCGTTGTCTCTAGCGACTCACAACATGTTGGATCAGATCCTTCATGTGCGCCTTTGGAGGATATCATCCTGGACTGCGAAGTACGTCAATGAATGTTCAACTGCAAAGAGACATGCTTGACCTCGGAGACGGGTCCATCTTTCGCTACGCGGTTATGTGTCCCGAGAGGGAGAGCGCCCAGCGAAAGCCATTAATCATCGTCTTACACCCTGGATGGGCAGGTGAGCTTCCCAGCCCAAACTATGGTGAACAGTTTCTAGCTTCTTTATTTGCTCCTGCCCTTTTAACAACTGGGGCGTATATCGTTGCGCCTGATTGTCCATCCCCGGCCTGGAATCACCCGAGGAGCGTGAACGCAATTTCGGTGCTGCTCGATTATTTTCTGGAGGAACATGCAATTTCCGGCGGGGCTGTCTCCCTTGTTGGATATAGCGCAGGAGGATGGGGAGCCTGGTATCTCCTGCAACAAAATCCCGGAAGATTCAGCTCGTCAGTCATGATCGCCACATTACCGATTATGGATCCTGTCGAGAGGTTTGAGGACAACTTTGCAGTTCTCTCAGATGTACTTAATGAACGTAAAAATGAATGGCTGTATCGTGTTCCCGACGTGCCACTCTTCATCATCCATAGTCGAGACGACGAAATCTTCCCCATCGAGATGGCCGATAATGCGTACATGGCACTCAAGGATGACCAAAGAGACGTCGCATACCGTACAGTTGAGGGAGTTGGACACTTCCATGGAGCTGGATATGTTGACGCTTTGAAAGAAGCAGCGCCGTGGCTCCTCAAGGTGTGGGCAACCTGAGCGCCGAACTGTGCTAAAGCGCCTGATTATCTTGGTCCATCTTCTTGAAAGAATGAAGCTGTTTAATACAAACTAGAGCGCTGGCACGGCATTTTCTCAACATAATCTCAAAAGATTCTTTTATTGCAGGGGTGTTGTATGCTCTTCGAGGAGGGATGAGTGACATGAATGGAATGGATCGCTACGCTAGGCTCTTTGTCGTTTTTGCTTTCTTAATTCAAATCGTATTGTTGGTGTTTTTCGCTCTGAGGAAATGGACATTCGACACAGCGATGCAGCTGGGATGGATTGTCTTTGCGATGGCTGTGCCGGCAGTCATCGTTAGCCTCATTCTATTATCCGGCGGCAAGCCGTGGCACCAGTGGATTGCGGGGTTTCTCTACGCGGCTTGGGCGGTTCTTGGGTATATCGTCGACATAGCCCGTCCTGTGGCATGGCGGTCTCCGATCTTGTGGCCGGTTTTTATCCCCTATGTCTTGTTGTACTTATCGAGCCTGATGTTCTACTGGTGGTCTCTTGGAACCATTCAACGACCATTGTGGTTCGTCTACGCGGTGCTTTTCGTTATCAGCACCATACTGAACATAACATCTCACGCCGTATGAAGCGGGGGCACATTATCTGCTGGCAACGAGGACCTGTTCTATGTCCCATGGCGAATATGCGGAGGAATTGATAGGGTGACGGCGATAGAAATTCAGGTGATGAAACCCGCTGAAATGGAAGAGGCAGCTACAGTCCTCAGTCATGCAATGCTTCGCAACCCGATTCATGTGGCTGTTTATCAAGGGGAAAGTGAAGCGGTACGCCGACAAATCGAAGAGAGATTTATGACCATGCTCAAAGATCGCACTGGGGAGGTGTTCCTGGCTAAGCAAGGAGCTCAGATCATCGGGATCTGTAGGTCGTATGTTTGCCATGGTGGTCGTTCGATTTCGAAGGAGGTCGAGGATTTGATTGCTGCTAACGAGCCGGAATTATCTTCGTTCCAGGATCGAGATGATCTCTGGAGAGGATTATGGGCGAGTCGTGACCCGGCCGAAAAGCATAGTCATCTTGGTCCGATCGGCGTCTTGCCAGATTTTCAAAGTCTCGGAGTGGGAACCCGATTAATGGAGAGGTACTGCAAGTTTGTTGACAAGCGGAATTTGGCGGCATATCTAGAGGCCGACAAGTTGAAGAATGTGCGCTTCTATGAGAGGTTTGGTTTCATTACTGTGGATGCGATCGAAATCCTGGGGGTCATGAATTACTTCATGTGGCGTGAGGTTCAAGACTGATCGGCCATTGCACCGCGCATTTACTAGTTAGAGCATGTGCAGCGCGGACCGTACAAAGTCAAATGATGTCTTGCAACCTCGGCTGCTGGCTGGTCATCGGGCCGAATTGCTCAACTTCCTAATTAACCCTTTCTTGCGCTGGGATTACGTTGCCCGCGAAGGACTCATGAACGTTAATTCTGCGCGTTCGCTGGGTGGAGCCTGCAAACAGGTGTTGAGCATCGAAGAGCATTGGGAGACGATTGACGTATCCACCATCGATGTTGAGGATTTACTACAGAGATTTGTTGCGGCACGCGAGCGCGACTATAGCCCGAGGACCGTCGCAGCGTATGCGCTCAGGTTCAAGCGAGCTCTGAGGCTGTATCTCGAATACCTGGAATCTCCTGAGACTTGGCAGCCCCCGAAATCTCCCGTGAGAGCCATTCTGGAGGAGCGCGAACTGCGAGACACGCCATCCGTATCCCAGCGCAGTTTCTTCCCGAAAAGTTCAACATCACAGTCTGGGACGCGCATGATTTGCTATCCATTCCCTTTAAGGGAGGATTGTATCGTCCAACTCCAACTCCCGGTCGAGCTAACGAGCACGGACGTCAAGCATCTGACGTCGTATCTCCAGACGCTGGTCCTTGAAGCCTAGGCAGGATAAATTGACATGGGATACGAGCCACTCCATCCTGGCAAGCTATCGCGGTTGGCATGCGGATTGCTGGCTGGCATTCGCGATCTTGCAGGAGGAGAAATTACATTTTTTAAGATCTGGCTACCGTGACTGTGTTGATCATGCTTTCGGTCTTCAGGGTGACACAGCATAAACATCGGCACTGAAGGCCAGGTCATACGCTTGCAAGGTTTCCGTGAGTCGCGAGATCCTCTCCTTCAAGAGTAGCTCAGTCAACTGAGCGGCGAGATCGAGGTCTTGGACTAGTTCTAACGAGTCGGCAAGTACGATTTGCAGAGCGGTTTTCCGTGCATCCTCAACGAGTAGGAGGATTTCGTCGATGTCCACGAGCGTCCCCTCAATCATGGTGTTGAGGTCTTCGGCTGTATTTAGATTTTGAAAGCCCAAGACGTTCTCCTGCGCAAGGAGCAGATAGGGAAGCAATCCAACGTCATCCCCCGGATTCTCAACCCTGTCGTTTTCGTTCCAGTCTCCATACATCTCCCCTTCTCGCCCTTCAATAATGTTGATGACATGTTCGGAGTGTGATTTCCCTCCTTCCAAGCTGTCAGATTGGATGCTATTAACCGCATTGTTCACGTGGCTGTCGAAGTGTGCGGCTTGAGTAAGTAGCCCATTCAACAAGGAAGAAGAGTGGGGTTCATTTCCGTAAACATCGCTGAGAAGCTGGGAGCGTTTCATCGTTTCTGGTGCCACTTCGGCGGCGAACACTTCGTTGCTAAATGTCTCAGGTCGTGTCACAGCTACCGGCTCAAGGCTGATGACCAATTCGTTATATCGGCCGAGCAAGTTCTCTCCGGATGGGTCCTCGTAACGAAGTACGAGTTCGCTGTCGATCAACTCCGGCTTACCCAAGCTGATTTCCTCTTCTCTGGTCCTGACGAGCCAGGCCATATAGTCGAAGCCCTCGGGTGGAGGGTCAACGTCAGAAATCGCCACAATGAGGTTTGCATCACGAAATGAAGCATATCCGCGTGGTCCACTCGTGCTCGCTAGGGGAGTTGACATTTCGCCCTGGCTTGGTGTCGCGGTAGTGACCAGGGCGGCCACGGGGACGGTATTTGCGGGCTCTTGTTGGATCGGACTCGTCGTGACTTCCTGTTGCATCACTGTAGGAGAGGTCTTCAACAAACCGCTGGTCAATACCATACCGCTTATCAGAACGACAATTCCGAGAGCGATGGCGCCTACTGCTTTCAGGTTTCGCCGCTTACCAATACTTGGGGATGCCGCAGGCGTAACGGGTTGGGGCGTCGCAGCAGCTGGTAAAGGAGGTGTTTTTCTAATCGTGGTGAGGCTGGACGGAGTTTCGATAGCGATCTGAAGAGCCTGGGCCAGGTCTCCTGCTCGTTGATAGCGGTCGTCGGGGTCTTTCGCCAGTGCACGCTCCGTCACGGCACGGAGTTCCGGGCTCGCGTTGGGCAAGGGAGGGGGAGCTTCTTCCACATGTTTGAAGAGGATGGATGCCGGCGTGACTATTTCTGGGTCGAAAGGAAGCTTCCCGGCAACCATCTCGTAAAGCATAATGCCCAGTGAATAGATATCTGAACGCGCATCTACAGGTTCACCACGAACCTGCTCAGGGCTTATGTAATTCGGGGTCCCGAGGATCATCCCTGTTGCTGTCTGGGTTGTGGCAGTCGCGATGCGGGCCACGCCGAAATCCGTGAGCACCGGCTCTGCGTCTGGAGGAAGGGGCGCTCCCGCGATTACCGGCCAAGCTGCTTGGCGCAGCATGACATTGGCGGGCTTGATGTCTCGATGGACGATACCGCGGGCATGTGCGTAGTCCAAAGCGTCAGAGATCGAGCGGATCAAGCGAGATATTTCTTCGAGGGGCAACGAAATGCCTGAAGCATGTAGTCCATCAAGATAGTCGGATAATGGAATTCCTTGGATTAATTCCATGACGATGTATGGCCGGTTTTGCACAAGGTCGAAGTCGTAAACCTGGACGATGTTTGGATGTCGCAGGGCAGCAACCGATTGTGCCTCGGTGCGAGTTCGACTACGCAGGTGAGCATCTCCGGCAAGATGGGCATGAAGGATCTTTACCGCCACCGGGCGATTTAGGGTGGAATGAAGACCGAGGTAAACCTCCGCCATTCCGCCATGCCCTAGCAGTTCCTGAATCTGGACCTTTGACAGCGTGCGTCCGATCCAATCATTGGTCACTGATATTCTCCGTTCGATTAACTTGGAGCGATTCGTCGCGTTCGTGAGGGTAGACACCACGACGAGATCGCGCTACTTATAATACTGGATATTATAAACCCATTTAGTCTTAATGGTTAGGAACGAGGAAGGAGAGGGCATATGATTCCCTGGGGAAGAGGGTGGCAGGACTTGTTTTTATGGGACCCTTATCCATCGATAAGTGGACGTGATACCGCTGCCGGACTTTGCATGCATTGGAGGTGATGTACGTGGGCGAGTATTTGCCTATAATAAATCTGCGCTCTCGCTGGGGACCTTCTTTGTATTGAGATGGACAATTGCAGGTAGCCAAGCGCACCATGTTTCAGCGGCCCTGAGTTTCACGGTGTAGAAGATTACAATGGGAAGGCGTCCGTTCCCCATCTTGCTTGCCACATTCTTCGTCGCCGGATGTGCTGTCGTTGAATCGCCGAAGGCCCATGATGAAGCGTTCGTGGGGAGGTGGATTATTGATCAACCCTTCCATGCCCTCTATGAGGCTAGCGTCTACGATTTCAAGCCGGACGGTACGATCGAGCTGATAGAGTCCGTTACCCTGGGGGTCGACTCTGTTGACTTTGTTACGGGTACTGTTGCGAGACCTAACCATGATTGTCCGCTTGATGGAGTATGTAGTGGTGATCCGACTTGCCGCTTTGGTGATCAGTGGCGGAGCTTGAGTGAACGGCGATTAGCAATCCAAGGTAATTGTACGGACGGTATAAGCCGGGAAATCGTTCTTGATCTTACAGCATCGACCGCTTGGCAAGAAACTTTCGACGTGGACATTATTCGAGTCGGTGACGAAGCAGGTTGGATCCATCCGGGTTTCAACTGGTCGTGGCGCAAATGTGAGCTCGAGCCATGTGTGTTGTTTCGGGAATAGAGAGCCGACGCTGGCTAAATTCCCCCTTGGAGCAGGACGGGCATGCGGTGGAATTTGCAGTCGAGAAAGATGATCCCTAGCCACTTCCCGTCAGGTCCGTTAGACTGCTCCTAACCTGGCTGTAAAATCGAACACGAAAGACAGCCAGCCCTTATGGTAGAGTGAGGCAAATTTCTCATTTAGGTGAAGGAGTCGATGGAAGATTTTTACCCTATGCCAATGTTTGTCAATCTGGACGTGAGCGATCCCTCACTTTCCGCCGGTTGGTATCAACGTGCGCTGGGGTTCCGAGAGCTGTTCAGGAGCGGAGGTGATGAGCCCGAGCTCATCCATTTAAGGCGGGATCGCTGTCAAGATCTCTTTCTCCTGCGGGCCGAGGGTGGGAGTAAGAAATCACCCGCCGAGGGGATCACGATACAGTTTCAGGCAGGTGCTAAAGGGGTAGCCGAGATTGCGGCTCAGGCAAAAATCGCCGGCTCGTCGAGTGTGGAGGGACCGGTTGAGCGCCCTTGGAACGTGAGAGACGTAACGATACGCGATCCGGATGGTTATCGACTTCGCTTCTCCGAGCCTATCGATGTGAGTAAGAGTTTCGAAGAAGTCATGGGAGATGGTGATTAAGCAATTAAACACGTGAGCAGGAATTTACCTTTAGGGTTGCGCTCTGGTCATCGGATTGTTCAGGCGGCCTGTCAGTGTCTCGAAGCTAGGAGATTTATCCGAGAGAGCTTGATTAGCAGGAGATTACAAGAAAGTGGAGTTAAATCGCAAGCTTTGGAACAGGCAGCAAACCAAGTTGCGCCAGCTACTATCGAGTTCTAGCCAGCACCCTCAAGCGATTGAATTGTTCATGACCCAACATGCTATGGTTCACTCGGCGAAGGTTGACCCCTCACAGGGTTGGTCCTTTGAAGATGAGATCTTAAACGATATGACGGAGGATCAGATTCGACGTATCCCACGCGTCGGGGAGCACTCCATTGCCTGGCTTATCTGGCACATTGCTCGTATCGAAGACGTCGCCATGAATATGCTGGTGGCCGGC
>WVZH01000138.1:0-26505 GCA_011772595.1 Anaerolineales bacterium | reverse complement strand
GTTGGTCGAACAACACGTGAGATGGTTAGCCGATCTATGGCGGAAGATTTTAGAAAGGATGTTGATCCTGCCCGTCTGCAGCAAGTTTTGTTTGAAGGCGCTGTGGTCGAAGCGGCACAGGGATTAATTGATTATTGGAGCAGACGGAATATCGCAGGACTGTTGCTGATGCCAGCAACTCGGCACAATTTCGTCCATTTGAATGAAGCCCAGCGGATAAAGCGGAAAGTGATGAAATCTTGAGCCCATTAATCAGCCTTAGGATTCCCTGGAAGAAGGGGGTCTTTAGAATACGCATGCGCTAAATTTTTCGGCATGGATGGAGAGAAAAGTGTGCGATGAATATTCAAGATGCCCGTCTCACGTTCCAAGAGATCACGAAAGACGATGTCCCCGAGCTCACCGAGGTGATGACCCGCGCATTTGACGATGACGCTCAGAAGCACTTGGGGCAAGAGCGTGGCGGACCCGAGGGGTATGACAACGGTGATTTTTTTCATAAGTGGCTTTTCGCATACAAGGAGAGTGTTGGATACAAAATCGTGGTTGCAGGCAAAATCGTGGGGGGAATCATCGTTTGGGTACTGCCCGAAGGTCACAATATTCTCGGCACCATTTTTGTTGACCCAGCTCTGCAGGACAAAGGTATCGGCGAACGTACGTGGGCTTATATTGAAGACACCTATCCGCAGACGAAAAGTTGGCGACTTGCTACGCCCACCTACGCAACGAAGAATCACCACTTCTATGCAAAGTGTGGTTTCTCAAAAGTAGAATCCGATCCGCTCATTCCGGAAGAAGGAGACACGACGATTTATCGGAAGGAAATGCCTGCTTCTCAATAATCCTCTGCTGCATGCGGCGAGAATGTGTGGACCTGTCCGAACCAGGTAGCCAGGAGGAAGAATGCCAGACAGATAGCTATACAAATACCTACCGAGCGACGACGCGAGGACCTCTGGTGAAGATTGCGAATAACTCGAACGTGGATTACAAATTACTCGTTCAACAGGGATACGATCGATGTGCTGAGGCATACGATGCTGTCAGATCATTGGAGGCGGGAGACGAACTTGCGCTCCTATCTGGCAAGTTGGTGAAGGGGGCTAAGGTCCTGGACATTGGCTGCGGCTCTGGTATCCCTATCGCTCGATCACTGGTCCAGCGGTGCGATGTTACCGGTGTCGATCTCTCGAAAGAGATGATCGAACTCGCGAAAAAGAACATTCCTGAGGCGCATTTCATTCACGCCGATATCATGTCCATTGGTTTGCCTGATTCCCATTACGACGCCGTGTTAGCTTTTTATTCGATTTTCCACATTCCTCGCGAGGAGCATGGGGAGCTTTTTCGGCGCATTCATCGTTGGCTCAAGGTCGGAGGTTACCTATTGGCGACGGTTTCGAAGGAGAGCGAAGTTCCGTATCTTGAGGAGGATTTCTTCGGTGTGACCATGTATTGGAGCCATTACGGCTTGGAGGATTATGAGAGCATGCTGGGCGATGCCGGGTTCAACCTGCTTGAAAAGCGTTTCGTAGGTCATGGCTACCGTTGTGGGCATGACACACCGGAAGAGCAACATCCGCTGATTTTAGCGCAAAAGGGATAAGGCGACTTAGAACCTGACCCGGCTGTCCTTGCGATGATCCAGTCTAGTTACCTGGTTTATATGGTACCTGTCGATGGGTAGCTTAAGCCTTCATTGTCAGTGGCTCAATTACACTTGCCAGAAGGATATCCTCGGGGATTCCGTGGTCATCCTCAATACGTAAATGCCTTGCTTTGATTCCTCAAACTCATTCAACGTAACCCCGATACCCAATTTTCTGGTGGTATAAAGCATATGGGGAGGCTCGGATGGATAATATTTACACGTCCTACAAGCGTATGGATGAGGCCATTACAAACTGGATGGCGCGTTATGGAATTCTTTTACTGCGATTGAGCCTGGGCTTCATCTTCTTCTGGTTTGGTTTCTTGAAGTTCTTTGCCGGAATCAGCCCTGCGGAGGACATCGCCGTTCGTACCATCGATAGTCTCACTTTTGGCTTGATCCCTCCGACGACATCCATTCTCATCTTGGCGACTTGGGAATCCCTTATCGGCATAGGTCTGATATCGGGTAGATTTTTGCGAGCGACATTACTTTTGCTATTCATGCAGATGCTCGGAACGGTCATACCCCTCTTCCTTTTTCCGGAGGAGGTGTTCATCCGTATTCCGTATGTTCCGACGCTTGAAGGCCAATACATCATCAAGAACCTTGTCCTCGTTAGTGCGGGTCTCGTAATTGGTGCGACGGTTCGAGGGGGCGTTATCATCACCGACCCAGATACACATCGCAGCGTGTGAATCGCTGAAAAGGCGCCCACGCCTCCGTGAGCGCTAGGGACGAGCAGCGTATACGGAGGGGGATACGCCATGGAGAGGACATTCTTTGATGGTAAAAACGGATGCTCGTGTTGGGTGACGCTAAGGTGATTGACAACTGGGATGCACAGTTAAGTGGCCCTGTAATTCTATACGACGGTTTCTGCAACCTATGCAATTCCTCAGTAGCTTTTGTCCTTCGTCATGATGCCGAAGCGCGGTTCAAGTTCCTTGCGCTACAGTCTGAGAAGGCAGATTGCCTGAGGCGCGATTGTGATCATTCCCTCTCGCTAGATGAGACATTCATTTTGATCGACAGAGGGTTCTGTTATACGCGATCCGACGCTGTCTTGAAGGTTTTGGGCTTGCTCCCTGGTTTCTGGCCAATCTTGAGTTGGCTTCGGTTGATTCCAAAATTTATTCGCGATCGTGTGTATACACTCATCGCACGCAACCGCTTCAACTGGTTTGGGCGTCGGGATACTTGTATGCTTTCTCTCGATGGATATCAGAATCGGTTTCTAGATTAGAAATCCATTCGGCCAACCACGCATCAGGTTTTTATTATTTCTCTCCAAACGCCGGCAGTTCGCAACACTCAGGCACGTGCATTTATGGAATGATTTTGATTTCTCAACCAATGAAGCAACCAGCTTGTCGGATGTACCCATGAAAATCGATGAACTTCAAACCTGAGTAGAATACAGTCTACGGGTGAAAGACTGTGTGGTTTAAGGGATGGGGTACATTGTTCGCCCATACCTTAGGTGATTTGCATCAGTATCCCAGGAGGATCTGGATGAGTATCGAATCCCAATTTCAGACATTGTTTGCATACCACTGGCACACGAACTTGCGGTTGATAGATCTGGCCATAAAGTTGGATGAATCCCAGATCAAAGAAAAACAGGGTTACGGCCGCGGCTCAATACGTGATTTGTTCTTTCATTTGTTGCGCGCCGACCAATCCTGGCGGATAGGATTAGAGACTGGTCGTCAGGCTTCCCCATTGCGGCAAGGGGATTTCCCCGACCTCAAATCAATCCGAACCGGCTTCGAGCATGAGCGAGGGGCATGGCAGGAATTGCTGGACAGCTTTGATACCGAGCAAATTGCTGGTGATATCAGTATAGAAAATCGAAGAGGGGAGAGCTACTCCTTTCCCCGCTGGCGTATTTTGCAGCACGTTTTGTTCCACGGTATGCAACATCACAGCGAATTGGCTCAATTGCTGACTGCCAAAGGCAAACCTCCCGGCGATATCGATTTCATTTTCTACGAAGGCTGAGTTTCAAGACCTTGACACATTGCCCAGAGCTGGAGCAAAAACCATGAGGGAAGATGATCTGCACTATGGAGCTGAGTTGTTGGAATGTCCTATATGGGAATTAAGCCAGAAGGATACTCGCTGTATTAGATCTGGGATTGTCATGCGATGCTGAAGGTAGAACCACATCCAAGCTATCCTCCTGAAGAGGGCAGGTACATCCGGGGGAATGATTATTCGCCGGTGGCCGTAGCCATTGTCCTTAACTGCGACGCAGACAAGATCCCTCCCGATCTGGAGCGTTTGGTCCGTGCGGGAGTTGAATCGGGTGCCGCGCTCGCCGGCACGGTTCAAACTGAAAACATCGGTTTTGAAAAGATCATCTGCAACATCACGGCTAATCCGAATATCCGCTACTTGATTCTTGGGGGCCCTGAATCGGATGGTCATCAAACCGGTCAAGCGCTTAAAGCATTGTTCCAAAACGGAGTCGATGAAAAGAAACGCATCTTGGGGACTGAGGCTCCACATCCTTTCCTATACAATTTGCCACTTTCCTTTATAGACCGGTTCAGGAAGCAACTCGAACTCATTGACTTGCAGTTTGAGGGGGATCCGCTGGTGATTCGAAAGGCTGTCTGGTCTTGCTATCAAGAAGAGCCTGTAAGCTTTATGGAGTATACGGTTCATGATGTCGGTGCATATCCAGAGCCTCCTCTGGGAGGGCAGATAACCTGGAGAGTGACTCAACCCTGGTCAGAGCCGATGGATGAACAAGAACGCGAAGCTCTTGAGAGGGCCAGGAAGTTGGTGGAGCGGTTGAGGAAGCGGGGAGAGGCAAATGGAGGAAGTTGAAACACATCGATTATTGTGCATGTAGCCTTCTAACGCGTAGAGAGTGTATCAGCACATAAGCAACAGAAATCCGTGTGGTCGGTCCGTTCGATTTGTTTTTGTCATTAAATCGATGAAAGGTTTTTGCGAAAAGGAGGAACAGGTTGAGGACTGCTATTCATATTGAGGCCGTAGATGCCTTGTTCACGGACATTATGATCGGAATTTAATCTTCGATAACGAGCCGAGCGGGAATCATCATTGGGGATGCTAAAACAGGCCTGCTCACAAACTTTCTCGGCGGAGGCCTGGCGGGATTGATCGTCATTTTCCTAATTCTTCGCGACGGGATTGGATCGTCGAAGTTCCCTGGATCAGTGATAGGGTTTGTAGCATTGTCTGGATTCTTGGGCATTTTGATCATCACAGGGATCTCCTTTTGACTGCAACGAGTGGGTGTAGCGGTGGGGCGGGCAACAGTGATTCTGGGTCAGATGGTAATCTCGATCGTTGTTGACGAGCCGGGGATTGGAGGTGTTGAACCCACACCTCTGACCATTTAGCGATTCCTAGGTCTGCTTGTTATAGGAGTTGCTGTCTATTTGTTGCTGTCGCGGGGATAAGTCCACATCTTGTGGTAGGGGGGTCGTCATGAAGGTACCAAAGCGAAAGAAACCGCTGGCGTCAAGAGGCCATGTGTTCTATCTGCTTCTTGGCCTATTGCTTATTATCGCACCTTGCATTTATTTTACGGTTGAGGGTGGCGCACAGATCATTGGATATTTACTTTGCTCGCCTGTGATGATCGGGGGACTTGTAATAACAATCGTGGCGTTGAAATCTCTGTTTTGGGAGCAAAGTGATTTACAAAAGTTTCAACGTTCGGCCGCCTCCTCACCAGGCACGATCGTGCGTCGATACATAAAGAGCCCAGAGGATGAGTATGATCCACCTAGTGGATATACGATCGTCTTCGAATTCAAGGCGGACCTTCCTTCCTCCGAATCGCAACGTAGAATGTTGGAGGCAGAGGTTTCACCCTCACTCTACCATCGTCTTGAACCTGGTTCCGAGGTCGTGGTTCATTACGCTGGCGAGGATCCCCAGATCGCTTATTTGGAAGGTGAAGATATCGGTTAGCCTATAAAGGTGAATGTGGAAAATGCATCAACTCTGTCATTGTAGGGTTCGGTAATATAGCATGGCCAAAATTTTTGCCAGCGCCATGGCGCCGATGATGATGGCGAAATCCAGGCGCAATTGCTGATTGACAATCAGTTCATAGTTGAACCAAATTACCATCAACGTCAATCCGACGATCAAAGAGAACCTCGAAGAATAGTACCTGTGCATGATAAACCGCTCATCAGGTTTGAACAGACTCGCAAGAATGCTGATGAACTCGACCATATCATTTGTCCTCCTGAAGTTGGAAAATCTCATCTATCGTACAGTTGAATAAGCGTGCGAATTTTAATGCCAGCGGCAAACTGGGAATGTACCTTCCTCGTTCAATGGAGTTGATGCTCTGACGGGACACACCCACAGCGTTTGCCAGCTCTTCCTGGGTTAATCCCATTCGCCGCCGGTGTCCCTTCAATTGGTTGGTCACTCGTTCAGCCATCGTGTATCTACCGTAAATGTAAAGTGGGCTTGACATAGACATCGTACAATAATTTCTCATCTATGTCAAGTGTGCTTTACATTCTGGGGAGCCGAGATTCGCAGACTCCATCCCTGTGGCGGATTTCTCGATAGGCATATAAACTCACCTATGTCTCTACTGCCGCATGTCTTAGACAAACGAGGCACCTGTTTCGTTCATATGCCCTATCACCTGTTGGAAGCGGGGGTTCAATCGAGGTGTCATGCACATTTATCACTTAAATTGCGGGACCTTACGCCCGTTATTCCCGAAGGCAGAGGCCATCATCTATTGCTTGCTGGTGGAAACCTCCCAGGGTCTGGTCCTCGTTGATACGGGTTTTGGAACCTACGATTATTCGGCACCCTCACCTTTGATGAAATTCTTCCTCAAATGGATGGGGGTTGCCTGCGTTCTGGAGGAGACCGCCCTCCATCAAATCTCAAGATTGGGGTTTCGCGCAAAAGATGTGGGTCATCTCATTCTCACTCATCTGCATTTCGATCATGCTGGCGGGCTGCCCGATTTTCCACATGCGAAAGTTCATGTCTATGGGCCCGAATATCGAGCGGCTATGGATCCCCACGGATTAATCGAATATGCCTACGATGCTTCTCATTGGGCGCACGAGCCAGATTGGGTGCTCCATGAAGAAGTTAATCATAGCTTCTACGGTTTGGATTGCATCCAGATTATGCCGGGAGTGGATCCGGAGATCTTGATGGTTCCTCTCACGGGCCACACTCGAGGTCACTGTGGTGTAGCGATTCGCATGCCTGATGGCTGGTTGTTTCAATGTGGGGATGCTGCTTCCCCTTTTCATCAGGATACTGATCTACATGATCGTGATAAGTCTCAGTATTGTGCAAACATCCTTCCGCGCTGGTTTGCGTATCGGGTCATTGGGCCACATGTTCCTCGACTGAGGGTGCTAGTTCGAGAGCACGGGCAGGAGGTAAGCGTTATCAGCTCTCATGACATTTATAGCTTTAGGGAGTATCAGGTTGCCGATAAGTTCAAAAAAGATGGAGGCCAATCGACCGGCAAATGAGAAAGTTTGGGCTCACGCCATCGGGTTCCTGATTGAGCAGGCAACCCGATCATATTAACCGCTCCGGAGAGACGGGAACTCATTCTTGGTAAATTGCGTCAATATATCAATGAGGTGCGCATGAAAAGGACAGTCTTCTTTAGGGTCATTCTATATCTCGTGTTCATATCGCTGCTTCCGTCGTGTGCTGGTAGATTTACTGAAATTCCACCGATAGGGAGCGTGACCTTCAATATTCCGATACACGCGGAGGATTTTTCAGAGTCGGCAAGCCTCAGGATTGTCATTTGGGATGCCGATCAGTTGAAAATCTTGGCGAGAACTGCCGGTTGTGCGATATCCTTTGATCTTGAGTCACAGACTGAAGAGGTGCATTGTCCCGAGGGCGTTGAGTATGAGGAAGTTACGCCTGAGGAGTATACTTTCCCTCTCGAGGGGATCGGTGAATCTATCGAGATTGAAAGCTCCGTTATCAGTGTGGGTGAGCGATACAGGTTGCGTATTTCTGGATTGAGTAATGACGATTGCAATACGACCTCTGCAACCGTTGAAGGTGTTGCTCAAACCGCCTCGATAACGTTCGAGGAGCTCATGTGGGGTACGACCCTCATGGCATGCCCGTAAATCCTGAAAGCCTATCAAAACCCAGCCATTGTTTTAAGGTTACAGAACAACACAAGGGGGAAACGCTACCCGAGCAGGGGATTTTTTGGGGGGCTTACCTACGGAATCCTTCCCACATTCCCATTTAATGCTCTGCCTTCAAGCTGCACATGCGTCTTTGGTATCTCGTATAATCAGGAAAGTTCTTAAAGACAGCACTTAGCGTGGAGTGAACTGAGAAATCATGAATTCAATGAGTGAGTTCGAGACTGTGTGTCTCCCAATCGAGCGGACGACCGTAGCTCCTGATGGTTCTGATGTCCGTATCCTCTTGGAGCTCGGAGGAGGCGGATTGGCGCACTTCGAAATTGCGCCAGGTGAGACATCGATCCCGATTGCCCATCGAACTGTCGAGGAGATCTGGTATGTTCTAACAGGCCGCGGGGAAATGTGGAGAAAGCTTGCCGATCAAGTAGAGACGAAAGCATTAGAACCGGGTGTTTGTCTCACGATTCCTCTGGGAACGCACTTCCAGTTTCGCTCATTTGGATCCGAGCCCTTGTCAGCAATCGGGGTGACGATGCCTCCCTGGCCTGGAGAGGACGAAGCCTACGTCGTCGAAGGTCCGTGGACGCCGACACTCAAGAAGTAGAAGAAAGAATGAATGTATTTTTCTGTATGTATCGTCGGCTAACTTTTCTTCATTGAGGGTGAACCTGGATTGTGCCAGTATGAAATTCGATTCTATTAGGCATCAGTTGTCAATCTCAAGGTTTATCGTACTCGCTCTTTTACCCATCTTTCTTCTTTCGTCATGTAGCGTGGCTAAAGTCCCTGAAGCGCAAGAGATCGAGGTCGTTTCAGATGACGTGAAGCTATTTAGGCGCATTGCTGGTGATCTACCTGCCGAGAATGTGTTGATCGCTGTTCATGGTGGACCTGGGAACTCGAGCGACTATATGATCAGTCTTGAGCAACTTCAGGCTGATGGTCTAACCGTGGTGACCTACGATCAGCGTGGGACGGGTCGTTCAGCATTGTCGACACAGGGTTATGCGCTAGCGAAACACGTCGAGGACCTCGAATACGTTCGAGCGTCGCTGGGAGTTGAAAAGGTGCATGTCTTCGGACATAGCTGGGGTGGTGTCGTCGTGCTTCGCTATGCGACAATGTATCCGGAGCATGTCAAATCGATCATACTCATGGGTAGTGGTTCACCCAGCATCGATTCCATTCGGGCTGGACAGATGCGGTTGGGGGAGAGAATTCAACAGCTTCAGCGGATAGGGATTATCCCAAAGGAGCGAATAGGCTCCGATCAGTTATTGGTCCAGGCCATTCTTCCGGCGTACTTCTCGGATCCGAGGTTCGAAATGCCTGATGAGTTGAGGAACATGTCGTTTGACCTTTCCATATACGAACAGACTTTATCCGACACGGGGGATTGGGATTTCGCTGAGGAAGTTGGAGGGTTGGACCATCGCATCCTAATGCTCTGGGGAGAGGATGATCCCTTTGGGATGCCAATGGCTGAGGCGACGATGAATGCGCTCTCCTCCGCAGAAGTCGATTTTGTCGTCCTTAGAGGCTGTGGTCACTATTGGCATGAATGCGATCGATTGTTCTTCGATCAGATCCGCAATTTCCTGGGCTTGTTTGGAAGCAAGTGAAAAGCATCGGGCAAATCATGCAATCACATCTGGGGGAATGAATATAACTGAAGCTGAACAATGTTGTGATCACTATGGAACTGAGGAGTGGGAACGGCTTATATGCCACCGCACATCTTCTAAGGTGCGTTTCCGAAATACATACACCCGGGGTCTTCAAGCTACCGGGCGTTTGAGAGTCACTGGGATCAAAAACCCGTGGTCGCCCGATTTATCACTTGGAAATGTCGTTGACGTAATTGATTCCGGGGGCGCAGCCGGGACTGAGCGCGAGAGAGACATTTTCCCATGAGAGCGGGAGGTCGTCGGACCAGGCGTCTTCGATCGCGTCGGCAAGGCAGCCCGGGCCGGCGTTGTAATTCAGGACCGTGAAACGCCACAGGTCTTCAAACGTGCTTGTCCTGGGCAGGTTCCCTGTTGTGTTCCATATCATTTGGCTGACCTGAGCGCAATTGGCTAGCAGCGTCTCGGCGAACACCTCCACGCTGTAATCAGCCTTCTTCATATCGATGCCCATAGAACATTCTTCGCATTGGGCGTTGACACGGGAGTACAGGGCTCCACGAAGCATGGCTTGTTCTTCCTCGATCATGTGGGGGTATCCGTTTTCGCAGATGGCTGCTTCCAATACGAGTGGGCAGAATTGATCGTAGAAAGATTTGTTCCACAGCAAGGTTGTGTCAGCGCCGAATTCGGTAAGCTGGCCCAATCCTGCTTCCTCTACGTTGCTGAAGATACCGGGCCAAAGCTGGCTCTCACGAGCAAAGAGATTTTTCATCAATTGGGCTGGAACGCTTGTGTCGCGAGCGACCCTGAGAATGATCTCGTCGAATTGATTTTGCCATTCTTTGGCAACATCCAGTGCCCGATCAAGACCGCATACGTTTGCGCCCCCAGTCGGCAATAAACCGCCATTGGGGCAATCCTGTGCATTTACATCGCCATATGAGATCAAAACACCTGCTAAGTAGATGTAAGGCTCTTCCGTTGCCAGGGATTCCGCCTCCTCAGGTGTAGAGAGCCATTCAGGAGGACCACCTGCGGGTGGAAAGGTGTCCCAGACTTGAGAGCAGCCGGCAATGGGAGCTCCACGCCATTGTGGGCTGAGCACGTCAATGTACCATCCTGCAGATTGATCTTGCGTCGCGGGGGCTTCTACGACGCGTATTCGTGCATTGAACACAGGACTGCTGTCTCCGAGGCTGGAGTCGGCTTGGAAGTAGACGTATATGCCGGAGCTGTCCGTTGGTTTGAGGGGGATGTCGCACAACGCGTTTTCACAATGGAAGGGGATGTCGTCGATGGAGCCATGGACGCTGATGATGTACTCGTTGGGTAGAGGCTCTTCACCGAGAAGACGAAGTTTGGGAATGAAGTCACATCGATTCTCGGGCACGATCGGTATGCATCCCTCCAGGGTAACCCAAACTGAGGGTATCGGTAAATCAATCACGATTTCACGTACACCGCTGGTCACCTTGGCAAGGTTGAGATACAGACCCTCACACTTCGTAGGATCACCCTGGTCCTCAAGGGCTTGTGGACAGGTTTCTGTCTCACTCCACTGCTTAGATATGTCGGAGCCACAAAACCAAAAGATCTCCTCGTGGGTCGGTGGGCCAACGTGTTCGATATAAATCTGGCAGACCACATCATTCTCAGCCCAAGTCGCGAGCCACCATTCATATTGTGTATATTCGACCTCGATAAGCTTTTGACGTGGTGGTGTGGTGACGTCCCCATATGCCTGACGTGCGGAGAATGTGAACGCGCTCGTTATAATGGCGATACTTGCCGCCAGCTGGAGGAGCCGGCGCAAGCGGATCGGTTTAGATAATCGAGCCATCATTCGAGATAAGCTTGTCTTTAACGAAGCCACTTCCCATCCCCAAAAAGGGAAATCTCGTGGAATTTGTTTGCCTTAATCTTGAAGACGTCCAGACCTATTCCCCCATCGGAAACGGACGCAGTTCACCGCTTTATGTAGAACCTTAGCTTTATGTAGAACCTTAATTGAAGAGCAAGCCCAATCCAGATCTATTGTACCTGAAATTGGGGCTTGTTTTCGATTTGTTAAGAATGGCGCACGCCAACCAGCAGGGAGAAAGCTATCCGAGATTCCGATGAAATTGGTTTCCTCGCGAGCGAATACTGGAGGACCAGTTTCTTGAGCCCTTTATCGAGCGCTTGACGGATGGGTTGAGTTTGTCCACACATGCTACTACAATGGAGTAATGATAGTAATGGTCGTAGGGTTCGCGCATCAAATGGATTAGGTATTGGCACATCTTTGCCAGTGAAGTGAGGTTGTAATGCAGAAGACACCCCCAGATATCGCCAGAGTTCTTCTTTCAAGAGAGACCATTCAAGCACGGGTGGACGAGATCGCTGCGGAAATTGAGAAGGATTATGAAAAGAGAGAAAACCTCTACCTTGTAGGGATTCTCAAAGGGGCTTTTATCTTTCTAGCAGACCTAACACGCAGGTTACGGATCCCCCATATCGTCGATTTTATGGCTGTGTCGAGTTACGGAAAGACCACTTCTTCGAGTGGTGCGGTTCGCATCCTGATGGACCTACGAGAATCGATCGAAGAGCGCCACGTATTGATTGTCGAGGATATCGTAGATACCGGGAACACACTCTCCTATCTCCACCACACCTTGAATGAGCGGCGACCAGCGTCGCTGCAGACATGCGTACTCCTAAAGAAAGAGCGTGAGCAGGCGGGCGTACCAATCGATTATCTGGGTTTTGAGATTCCTGATGTGTGGGTGGTTGGATACGGGTTGGATTTCGCCGATACTCACCGGACACTCCCCTACATCGCCGAGCTTAAGCCGGAGACCTATCGAGACACACTCTAGGTTGGTCCGCCCACCTGATCGACAAGGTAAGGAGTGATCGCAGGAGGCTCCGATGAAGAGGATCATGCTGTTCTTGCTCTTCGGTTGGAGTGCGTTCGTTATTGGATGCACGATGCTACCCAGTGGGGAACAGGCGGTGGAGGAGGACCAAATGGCCGACATTATATCCCTTCCGAAACCATCCTTGAAGGGTCCTCTCTCGCTCGAAGAGACGTTACTGCAGCGGCGTTCTCGGCGCCAGTTCACCTCAGATCCACTGACGATGGATCAAGTCTCACAATTGCTTTGGGCTGCGCAGGGGATCACCAACGAACGAGGTTTCCGCACCGCGCCTTCGGCGGGTGCTTTATACCCCTTAGAGATCTACATTCTCTCCCAGGATGGCATTTTTCATTATCAACCGGGCGCCAATGCGCTTGTTCAACACCGAGAAGGTGATTTTCGAAGGGATGTATACGAGGTGGCTCTAAGACAGGATGCAATAATCCAAGCCCCGATGACCGTTGTCATTACCGCCGTGTACGCCCGTACCTCGTGGAAGTACGGTCCTGCTCGTACGCCGAGATATGTGCATATGGAAGTCGGTCATGCCGCCCAAAATCTACTTCTTCAGGCCGTGTCTTTGGGTCTAGGAGCTGTTCCTATCGGTGCCTTCGAAGATAATAAGGTTCAGACTGTCCTTGGGCTGCCTGAGGATCATGAACCTCTCTACCTCATTCCCGTAGGTTATACGGAATAGGACAATAGGATCGTACTAGCGATCGTAATCCTGAGTACGATCGGGTGTTGATACACAGAGAGTCCGTTTATTGTCAGCGCCGCTCGGGGAACATCTCGGATCTGAGGTCTTGCATTTCTGTGATCCGGGAGGCAAGTCCAGTGTTCGGCAAGCACGCTGGGCAGTTTTCTTTGCGACAATGACATGGGTATACTATGGGCGCACTTGCAATATTTCCTTAGGGTTAGGGTAGACGATGATGATTACATTTCCAGAGACGATCGATGCCGCGGAACGATTAGCCGAACTGCTTAAGTCGGCTTCGGATCTCGGTGCCGCGCTACGTGGTGTCGGCAAGGATCTTGAAGAATTCGAGAATATGCTGGCATACTCGCATCAAAAGCAATTCGAGAATGTTGAAGAGGCACTGTCCTACATCGACAAAGTCCTCGTTCCTCAGATACTCAGAATAAGAGACAGTCTACATTCCGGATCAGAAGGGCCACTGAAGCGCTTGAACATCGCAAGCGAACAAGCGGAGAGACTGGCAGTACGGTTGAGGATGATGACGGACGACAGCGCGATGGACCTCTTCAAATAACCTCCCGTCAATAGACAGATAAGATCCCATCGATCACAAACCACAGATCCCCCTATATCATATTTGGTCCACCGAGACAGGTTGTGACTGCTTTCTCGAGTCATATTGAGACCTCAGGCCGCTGAATATTCATCGAGCATGATTTTTTCGCTGTAAAAGTTCTTATCCGCTTCCTGCATACGGTAGGGGTCGTCACGAATGAAGTCCTCCACATGGGTTGGGTCGACTGTATCAAGGAGACCGCAAGGGTGGTCTCGCATAAAATGTTGCAAATGATCATTCAGGACACAAAATCTATAGGGCAGTATGGTTTCCTGGAAAGCGCGTCGGGGTATAATCACGGCAGGTGTGTGGCACCATTCATGCACCTGACGGCAAAGTTTAATCTTTCGATTTGGCAGGCTAATGGCCAAGGATCGTCGACCCGCGGATGAACTCTCCATTGAAGAGCTTGAAGCGCTTCTCGCCAGGAAGAAACTTGAAGCGCGACAAGCGCGCGTCCACCAATTCCGCCGCAGCGGTCGAGCGCTTCGTCTGCGGTCTGAGGTCGGCAGTTCATCTCAGGAGGTCGATCCCACCCTTCAAAGTGAGGAGCAGACTCCAGGGGCCACAACAGAAACCAGGGGCCCAATCTTACGATCGATTTTTAACCGCACCCTACTGGTGATCGAGATAGCGGCGGTTCTTGGTTTAGCGTTCATTCTCTACAATGGGGTTGAGGCATTACAGTTGCTGAATCGAGAAGCCGCGGATGTCTTGAAGGGACAAACGCCGACACCTACACCATTGATCTCTGCCGTCGTCTTACCCTCAGGGCATACACCACCCACTTCGCCTGGAGGTGCGCGACCGAATGAGTCCGAGATCCCTGAAAGTTTAAGGCCTTTGGTCCAGTCTTTGCCCGTTGTAGCGATCCCAACACCCGGACCCGAACAAGCGAGGAGTATATTTATCCCGGCGCTTTGGAACGCTCCCGCACCTGTGGTGCAAGGGGATGGTTGGGAGCAACTCAAGCGCGGGGTCGGTCAACACATAGGCAGTGCCAATCCGGGAGTGAACGGGAATCTAGTCCTCTCAGCACACAACGACATCTTTGGAGAACTCTTCCGAGATCTTGATCGCCTGAAACCTGGAGACGAGATCTTCCTCCAGACTGCAACGCGCCAATTCACTTATCGTGTCACTGGACTGCGAATCGTAGCGCCCACGGAAGTGAGTGTCTTAGCCCCAACGGTCCGGTCTACAGTCACCCTCATATCATGTTATCCATATCTCGTTGACAATCAGCGGATCGTGGTTTTCGGCGAGCTGGTGGATGGGTAGCTTGGTGTTGGGAGTAATGCCACGATCATGATTTTGGATGAGTCCTAAGGGAGGATGTCTTGGCAAAAAAACGTAGCAAGAAACGAGTTCGTAGGCCAAACCTGCCACCAGAAACTTTTCAGGCGATAAGAACGGCGGAGTCTCCATCCGTGGCGCCGAGTAAAAGAGATTTCAACCCAGACTATGCTCATGTCGTCAAGGACCTTAAACGCATCGGTTTGTTAGCCGGCTTCTTTATTGTCTTGTTAGTCGTCTTATCCATTTTCCTGAATTAGGATTTAAGTGATCGCTTCAGAAAGCATGCCAGCATGAGTACGACCACTGAAAGCCCTCCGGTCCGTATCAGCCTCCGCTGGAAGATCACGATACCCTTCATCCTTATCGCTTTAATATTGGCGTTGGGCGCAACGGTAGCCATCAGCCGACTTTCCGTTCAAGCCGAACAACTTCGTTTTCTCCGTCAGTTGCGTGACAGCGGTCAACGGGCTACAGACGAAGTCGTCCGTATAGAAGATCGGATGTTGGAGATTGAACGAGCCATCGCAAATACGGAAGGTGTTGCGGATGCAGTGGCGCTTGGTGATGCTGAAGCCCTGCGCGAACGCATCCTAGGATTGATCATCAACTCGAAGGTCGACGTCGCCGTCGTTCTTGAGCGAGACGGCAACAGTCTGCTCGCCTCGAGACGGACAGGTTCGGAAATCCCGGAAATCTTACGGGGGGAGGGGTACTACAGCGATTGGCCTTTTGTAGAGCGTGTACTGGGGCTGGAAGAAGGTTCAGGGTCAGCTACGGATTCGGTTGGCATCAAACAAGCTGGAATGCAGACGATCCGGTTAGCGGATAGGGACACGATGGTCTTTTTCGTCGCTGCCCCACTCGTCACTGATGCAGGTACCGTCCTTGGTGCCGTGCTCGTTGGTGAGTATCTGGATCACCTCGTCGAACAACTCGGCCAGGACGCGCGTGCTACCGTCTCAATTTACGATTCGACGACGGGTCAACTCCTCAGTACGACTTTCGAAGATGAGGAGACGTGGGAACCCCCCGGTCTTCCCATCTCCCAAGTTCTTCTAGAAAGTGTAAAGTCACCGGAAACCGCATCCGAGCCATACCGTACCATTCAGGTTGCGGGTAGGACGTATGGTGAAGTGCTTACACCTTTTGTCGTGCGACTGGGTACGGAAGAGTTGGGCATTATGGGGATTGCCTTATTTGGCGCGGAAGACCCCGACCTGGCGTACCAGGCATACCAGGAACGGATCACAAGCATCATACTGGTCGGCGCGCTAGCACTGATCTTGGTCGTGCTTGTAGGGTTGTTGATCTCACACTCCATCACTCGACCTCTGGTAGACATAGCCGCCGCGTCTTCGCAGGTAGCTTCTGGAAATCTGGACACCCACGTGTCTGTTGAGGGAGGCGATGAGATCGGCGTGCTAGCGCAAACCTTCAATCGCATGGTCGAACAACTCCGTGAAAGCGACATGGATCGCACGCTACTGCGCCGCACAATGAGTCCTCAGGTGAGGGCGCGAATACGAGAGACGTTTACCAGGGGTGGGGCATTTCTTCAAGGACAGGCGGCGAGGGGCACGATACTCGTGGCCGAGCTGCGGGGTTTTCCCTCTGCTGAAGATGTGCAAGACCCCAGCGAGTTACTACAGATCCTAAATGATTACTTCGGAAGGTTCGTCAACGTCATTGATCTGCACGGCGGTGTGCTTCACAAGTTTGACGGCATGTCCCTCACGGCTATATTTGGTGTCCTGCCTCGAAATCTTCCTCCCCAAGTCAGCGCGCTCCAAGCCACGCATGCCGGATTCGAAATGCTCGACGTCCTTACCACAATGAACCGACAAGGGATGTCCGAGGGGTCATCTGCAGTGGAAATGGGGATCGGGATCTCGACAGGGATGGTGGTTACCGGCGGCTTGACGACTGAAGACCAAATGCATTACACAGTTATTGGCGATGCTGTGCGCACAGCGGAAGCTATTCAGCGAATCACACGCGAACCGTCGAGCGCGAATCTGCTTATCAGTGAGGATACGTATCGCTACCTGGAAAAGGTGCGCTCTCAATTCGAGTTCGGTCGCGAAGGTCGCGCAAAAGTGGATGAGGGTGAAGAAGTAGTTGGTGTCCACGAGATTCGCGACCGCACGGTTCGCCTCATTGAAATGTAGGCCGTCATCTCACGGTGCGATGAAGAATTCCCACGCCTCATACGCCGATTTCACGTTCCAAGTGTGATCCAAACTCCTACCAAATCAAGTTCTTACCTGGTCACCCCTGCGTTTTTGAGACACACCCCAAGGGAGGGGATGAAAAGGATGATCTTGCTTGTGAATGAATATCTCCTCATGCACCCGTCGTTCCCGCTGAAAAAACTGCTTAGGACTTCGGTTATATGGTGTCACATCTATGTGAAAGCTTATGCTTATACCACCGCGTACGAGGGAAAGTGATGAAAGGGCGACGTTGGTTGTTAGGTGCATTTGGTGTTTTTCTGATCCTTCTAGTTGTGTGGATTGTCATGGCCAATCTCCTCAGTGGAGCGTATGCGGGGGGATTTCCATTCTCCCTGCGATTGGGTTCGCAATTGCGCTCCGATTACAGTGCAGAGGAGGGAGACAGGCTCGGCGCTTTTCGCTTATCTATCGTGGGTGATGCGATGCAGGACGAGGGAATGTCGCCCGAAGAAGCCGAAGATCAGTCGAAGGCCGTTAAAAACGTGCTCGAATCTCCCATTCCGACTGCCACGGCGCGCGATTTTGAAGGTGAAAAGCCTTTCACGGCAACGCCGACCTTCACTCCAATTCCTACGGACACACCGACGCCGACCATGACCTATACACCGACGCGGACACCTCGGCCAACGAAGACGCCCACGAAAAAGCCGACGAGAAAGCCAAATTCAACGAACACGCCTCTGCCTCCGTCCGATACAAAGGCGCCTCAGATCGCTTCAGTTCGCGATATGATCCCTCCGCCGGGTGATGTGGTTTTATGCTCGGATATGATTGGGGTGTACGATCTGGAGGTCGTCGATCCTGCGTTCTCAAGCGGTATCGAATGGATCAAACTCAAATATCAGGATCCGGTGAGTAAAAATTGGGTTATATCTTCACCCTTTTATCCGCCTCCACCCGTTGGATGGGTGGTGGGCGACGAGTGGCGCGATTGTTACACCATTTACATTGATGTGAATATCAGCGGGAGCTGCGGATCGGAATGTGACTTTACTCTTTACGCCTGGGTTAAGGACAAGGTCGGGAAAGAACTTAAAAAGAATCTTGGCGTTTATGAGGCTCCGGATGTGTGTCCGTAGTAACCTTTAGCGCAACCTCATTAACTGCGAGAACCCTTAATTGAGCAGTTAGAAGTCGTGACGGGCGAGTTCTCATCGCCCGTCATTCGATTTCATGGTCCATGTTGATTGAATTTCATGTGTGCATTGTTCGGAATGTATTCAACCTGGTTGGTATCATCCACGCTCGGTTCCGTCGTGTTTCCGCTGTAACCAAGGAACGAACACCAATCCAATCGTGAACACAAAGCCTGGGCACGGCAGGGTTAATTCGCGGCCGCGTTCCTTCGGCTCACGGACCGAAGGCGACGGCACGTCGATTGTTGAGCCCTCCTCGGTATCTTCGGGCAGACTTTCGGGAATCTCGATCGGATCGCCCTCGAACTCAGCGTCGATGATTTCATATGCGACACCATCCGCCATTGCGATCACATTGGGACCGAGCGCAAAGGCGGCACGGAGATCTGCGCGCGCGTCAGCCAATGCAAAATAGTCGTCGGAGAGGAAGGACACCCTAGTTGTGGACATGGTATCGGGATCGAACGTTGTGTCGATCCAAACGCCGTTTATCAATCGATAGGTGCGCGAACCTGCGATGCGCACGACATCCTGGGCAGATCCTTGTGGAGCCAGAGGGACCGTCGCTTCTCGAAATTCACCTTCCGCAGCAGCGCGTTCAACCGCGTCGGCGCCGGTTACGGCCATGGGTTCGTTCATCATCTTTTCGAAGGCGAAATTGACGATGTCGTCCTGGGCCTCCACACCCAAAGCGGTGGGTTCGGTGACGAGATAAGATGTGTAGGGCGTAACGATTCCGTAGCGGATGCTCAGGCGCACGATTTGATCGACCAACTCTTCTTCCGGACCATGTAGCCTGACCTGGTTGAGAAGAGCACCGATCTTACGGGTTGCCCAGAGGCGAGGTAGAAAGTCCGGACCCCCGGATTTACGGAAGGTATGATCCTCATATTCGAAGGTCTGCCTTCGTCCTTCAACTCGCCCAGTCAAGATGATCGAACCGGAACCGGATCTCTTGTAGCGTCCGACGAGAATCAACTGGCTTCCGGCGAATAGATCTGGTAATGGATCTGGATAAAGATCGTAGGTGACCACGTCACCGAAGTCCAGCTCGAGATCCGTCAGGACCGGCGTGCTGACCTTGGCGTAGAAACCCGAGACGGCTTCATCAATGGCTTGACCCGGTGAGACGTATGTCGTGGCGCCGTGATGGTCGTTGGCGAGAGAGTCCAGCAGGAACGTGTCTACGTCGTATCCTACACCAAAGGCAAAAAGGCGTACGTTATCCGGTGCAGACTTTTGGACATTCTCTAGGATATCTACAGTTTCTGTGACACCTTCGGTCGGGAGTCCGTCGGTCAGGAAGATCACGATCGTGGAACGTCCTCTATCAACTTGGGCGAGGGCTTCCAATAGTGCCAGGTTAATGTCAGTAGAACCTGCGGCTGAAAGCGAATCGACCCAGCGTTTTGCTTCCGCGACTTCTTCGCTGGATCGCAACCTGCTAGCATACGACCGGGTGCCCGTACTGAAGGCGATGATATTGAAGTGATCCTCAGCATTGAGATGGTCGAGCACGTAGTGGAGCGCTTCTTGTGCTTGTTGGAATTTCTCACCATCCATACTTCCAGAGCGATCAAGCACGATCAAGACGTCTTTGGGGATTGTGCGGTCGGGATCGACTTCCACACTGGGCGCTGCTAGGAGCAGGAAGAACCCATCCGTATCGTCACCTTGCGGGTCCCGAAAGGTGAGCAGGTTGAGTCCGATGTCTTCGTCGGCGATGGAATAATAGAGGTCGAAATCCATATCCGGTTTAACATCATTGTCTTCGTACCCAACGCTGAAGCGGTAGTCGCTGTCTCGATCGATGTCGATGCGGTGAGATGGTGAATAGATCGCCCGTACGGGCTGGGGAGAGCGTACGTGTACGGAGATACGCACGTCTTCGAGGGGTTGGGTGGAGAACTTTTCCGTATTGAGTGGGTAGCGATAGTGGATCAAGCCACTATCGGCTTGCAAAACCTGGGTGTACTCAAGCTCGATGCGGCGTTCTTCGCCGGGTGCAATGGGGAAGATGGAGGCTTGGACTGCGCCTTGGTCTATGTACTCGAGCAAAGCGGGATCACGAAGGTTGCGAACGATGTCTTCGTAGATCTTACGGGCTTCTTCACGTGTGAGTACCTCCCCTTCAACCGGCTCTCCGTCGATCCAAAGCGTAAACTCGCTTACCAAGGCTCCTTTGGGTAGCGGGAAGACGTATGTGCCTTCCAGGGTCCAATCGTTATCGTTGCGGAAGACTTGGTCCACATGCGTGACTGCGACCTGATCTTCGATCGTCACGTCCACACGGTGATATTCGATGGCGAGTTGTGAAATTGGAAAGGGTTCGGGGCATGGTCCTAGATCACAAAAGGGTGGATCGGGTATGATGATCCCGTCAGCCTCAGCGGGTCCGACAAAGACCCCAGCCAATAGAATGAGCAGCGTAGCCATCGAGAAGAGTTTGATTCGGCGCATGACACACCTCCAGCTTGTGAAAATAAGTTCTGACCTGTAGACGCCAGGGAGCTCGATAAAGTTCCTTCTTCCGCCATTCCATGTTGCATAAAGGAGACGTAACTGGAACGCAGTTGCCTACAAATTCTCGATCATGCATGCATGGTATAATGGAACGACATCTCCCACCACTGCCGTGGGAGTTTATTGTGTGAGAATGTGATGCTTGAGAGATTGGCAGGGATCGAGAACAAATTTCGTGAGTTGGAGGAGGAATTGGCGCGCGCAAGCGAAGACTACCAGCGCGTTGCCGATTTGGCGCGTGAGAGGGCAGATCTGGAACCGATTGTCACGGCGTATCGTGAGTTCGTCTCGATAGAGAACGAGCTTGAACAGGCCATCGCCTTGCGNNCGTGATTCCCTCGAGGCGCAAATTAAGACCATGCTACTGCCGCGCGACCCACGTGACCATCGCAATGTGATTATGGAGATTCGGGCGGGAACGGGTGGCGACGAGGCCACATTATTCGCTTCCGACCTCTTCCGCATGTATAGCCGATATGCCGAGGGACGGAGTTGGGGGGTAGAGATTCTCTCGTCGAACGAAACAGGAGTCGGAGGTTTTCGCGAGATTATTTTTCTCGTGCAGGGAAAGGGTGCATTCTCGCGCCTCAAACACGAATCCGGCGTTCATCGAGTGCAGCGTGTGCCCATAACCGAGTCGCAAGGTCGCATTCATACGTCAACAGCTACAGTGGCTGTGTTGGCAGAGGCAGATGAGGTTGAAATCAAAATCCCGGACAAGGACATCCGTATGGATGTCTTTCGTGCAGCTGGAGCGGGGGGACAGAGCGTTCAAAAGAACGCCACTGCCGTCAGGCTCACCCATATTCCCAGCGGCATCGTCGTTCAATGTCAAGACGAACGCTCGCAGCTACAAAATCGAATGCGGGCATTAAGTATCCTACGCGCACGCCTGTATGAGATCGCATTGACAGAGCAACAGGAAAAGGAAGATGCTGCTCGGCGCGCCCAAGTCGGCACAGCTGAGCGATCGGAAAAAATTCGGACGTACAATTTCCCCCAATCCCGCGTGACGGATCACCGTATAAGCGTATCCTCTCACAACTTGCCGGCCGTCTTGGATGGCGACCTCGATGAGTTTATCGATGAACTGGCCACACGCGAGGAAGCCGAGCGGTTAGCAGTTTACGACGAAACGTGACCTTTCCCTCAACCATCGGCGCAGCACTAGAGTTGGGTCGTAAGACGTTATCCGCTATCAGTGACACCCCAGGCCTCGACNNAAAGTATGATAAGGGATCAACAAGCGCAAGAGTTCACCAATATGTTGAATCGCTGCCAGTTGGGGGAAGCATTGCCCTACGTGCTTGGTTGGTGGGAGTTCTATGGTCGGCGATTTCACCTAAGCCCGGCAGTGATGATCCCTCGTCCTGAGACGGAGCAGATGGTGGAGGCGTCGCTGGAATATCTCTCAGGACGATCCTACCCTCCGATCGTGATCGATGTTGGCACGGGGTCGGGGTGTGTCGCCGTTACGCTCGCGGCAGAGATGCCCGGTCTGCGTATCTTTGCCAGCGATATATCTTCCGCCGCACTGACCTTGGCACGCAGAAATATCCTCGAGCACAATGTATCATCACAGATTGAGTTGGTGCGATCGGATTTACTCGTACCTTTCGATTGCGAGTTCGATCTCATCTGCGCTAATCTACCCTACATTCCGACGGGTGAGTTGAAAAAAATTGCCGTAGGGCGCCGAGAGCCTCATCTAGCTCTCGATGGGGGCGCGGATGGCTTGAAGGTCATCAGACGATTGATGAAGTTGCTCCCTGACAGATTAGCACAGGGTGGGCGCGCGCTGCTCGAGATCGGGGTTGGGCAGGATGAGGCCGTGCTCGATTTGGCTAGCAAAGCCGTTACACAGGTTCGATGTGAGGTACGTAGAGACCTTGCGGGATTGCAACGATTGGTCGTGATCGATCGCACATGAGCGTGGTCTTTGCCCAACTCCCAGGGACGTTCCAATGGGAGATAGGTGATGTGTATGATGGGGATACTGAAATGGGTTGTGTCCCGCATCTTCCGTATACCTACATGGATGACAGGAGATGAATACGGTGAGCGACCAGAGAGAGGCAGAGATGCGAGTAGAGGTCATCGCCGCTGAAGATCCGGGAGCAATTACACGGGCACTCCAGGTTCTCAATCGTGGAGGTCTGGTAGCATTTCCTACCGATACAGTGTATGGTCTGGGGGCCAGGGTCTTCGATCCCGAGGCGGTTCAGCGTCTGTATCGTGTTAAAGGTCGCCACGCCGAGAAAGCAATTCCGGTGTTGCTTGCGGGTTTGGGAGAGGCGTCGAAAGTAGCCCTCAAGTTGCCCCGTAATGCGCGACGGTTGGCGGCGGTATTCTGGCCAGGCCCGTTGACACTTATCGTCTGGCGCAGGACCGACTTACCACCGGAGATCAGTGCAGATGCGACGGTAGGTTTACGTGTGCCCAATGAGCGCACGGCTCTTGCTCTCCTGACGGCGGCTGGACCTTTGGCTGTGACCTCGGCAAATCCCTCTGGACAACCAAGCGCCCGCACCGCTGGAGATGTCAAAGATACCTTGGCGCAGAGAGTCGACTTGATATTGGATGGCGGGAAAACTTTAGGCGGTGAATCTTCAACGGTATTGGACTGCACCCGGACGATCCCACGCATTCTCCGACCAGGACCGATCCAAGAAGACGAAATCATGGCTGCGTTGCGATAGCGACGTTCGCTGTTTCTTATCCAACATTAAGCTTGATCTCATGTGGGATTTAACATTATGAGGAAAATTAAAAGTGCATTCTCCTCCTCAAATCGCGCAACGGAGTTTGGCCGAAACTTCTGGCGCGATTTGAGCTTTAATGGGGACAGGCTTCCCTAAAATTCAGCTCACAACAATTCGTCTCAGCTGGAACGCCCGGTGGTTCACCACTGGGCTGAGTGCTATGGGGTGCTGAAGCACCTTCCCATCAAGCTCGGAGGGCCCTGAGCTAGGAGACCGACCATTCATGGTTGGGTGAATTGGGGGCGAAAAGAAGACCTGGGAAAATCTTACGCAGTCCTGACCACGATTGCTCATTGGCGAGCGGTCAAGGATCTCGCAATGTCTGGTTTTCGGTTGGGAGTTCGGACTGCTGTGCCTCGGACAGCATGTGTGTCCGCCATTGATCGTTATACCAGCGTAGATATTCACCCGTTTGGGATGACCAATAGCTGGCGTCATGATCCCCCGGATTTATTTGTATTTCTGTGGTCACGTTGAGTTCTGAGAACAGAGAAATCAATTCCTGGGTCAATTTCAGCAGTGGATCTCGGTCGCCAATGTCGATCCAAATAACAGGCGTGGCGTAAGGTGGGATTGCGGTGACCCAGTTTACGATGTAGGGGGCGCTGTAAGGGTTAGCTGGGCTGTGCATACCGATCGTAGAGAAGGTGTCATAATGTTTCAGACCAATCCGCAGCGCCAGACCACCTCCTCTTGACAATCCACCGATCGCACGAAACCATGGATCGGGCCTTGCCCGATACGTTCGATCGATGTGAGGGATGAGGATGTCGATGAGTGCCGACTCCATGTCGATGCCTTTTACCTGGTGCGGCATGATGATCAGAAAGGGTAGCGACTGTTGGCTGGTGATCAAGTCATCTGCTCTTTCGTCGATCCCTAGATCGTCCCATTGGCTGTCGTCTGCACCAAGACCGTGAAACAGATAGAGACTCGGATAGCGGGTGTTTTCAAGTTTGCCATAGCAGGGAGGGAGGTAGATGCGGAATGGAAGAGCCCTTGTCAAAGAGGCAGCGGAAACCTCATCTGTGATCACACTACCGGTTTGTTCGCTACAATGGGTTTCCGTATGCGAAGGCTGGGGGGAGGGTGTTGAAGATGGCCTTTGAGTGGGATTGGGCGATGAAGTGTGACGGGTTTGTGTTGGGTTGAGGGGGGTAGATTCCGATCTCTTAGTGATAGGTGCTTTTTCAGTGGGTTGTGTCGCGCACGCTGCTATTAAACCTGCCAACGATACGGCGAATAAGAGGGGTGCGGTCCTCAAAATAAGTGCCCCGCCGACCGGCGGATAGTCCGCAGGACGGCGGGGGCGCCTGTTAAAATGAGTGTATGCTGAATGGGGTCGAACGTCAAGAGCACGCCGTCTTCTTCTAGAGTACTTTAAAATCCTCGATTTCCTTAAGCGCATTGGAGGGTCGTTTTACCCGAAGCGTCCCTCAACGTAGTCTTCGGTCCGCTGGTCTTTGGGGTTGGTGAAGAGCTGCTTGCCTTGCGCGTATTCGATGAGTTCGCCGTCAAGCATGAAGGCGGCATAGTCTGCCGTTCGTGCAGCTTGCTGAATAGAGTGAGGAACAAGAACGATGGTGTACTTCTCCTTCAACGACTGAAGGGAACCTTCCACTTTGCCAGTGGAGATGGGGTCCAGACCTGAGGTTGGTTCGTCAAGCAAGATGATTTCGGGTTCGAGGGCAAGTACACGAGCAATACACAGACGCTGCTGTTGTCCGCCGGACAAGGTTGTGGCGGGATCGTCGAGACGATCGTGAACCTCGTCCCATAAAGCAGCGGCGTTTAAACTATGCTCGACAGCAGCGTCCAATCTGTCGCGATCTCGGACACCGGCCAGTTTGAGACCGTAAGTGAGGTTTTGGCGGACGGTCATCGGAAGCACGACAGGTCGGGCGAACACCATGCCGACTCTTCTTCGCAGCGCGATCACGTCGATCTCTGGATCGAGGACGTTCAAACCGTCTAGCAGTATTTGCCCCGAGAGCTCGACGACATCGGCTAGGTCGTTGAGGCGATTGATAGTGCGCAGAAGTGTGGACTTGCCACCGCCTGCAGGACCGAAGAGCACGGTGATTGAGTGTTCAGGGATGGATAGGTTGATGCCACGAAGTGATTCAGTGCCATCAGAGTATTGGATACTAAGATCCTTGATGCGGATCTTCGTCTTCTGCATCTCGTCAACAGATGCAGGGCTCAGTTGCGGGTTGTCGCTCACCACTGTCTTCTCGCACGGGCGCGGGAGCGAATGATTGCTGCGATAGCGTTCATGCCAAGTACGAATGTCAGCAGGACAACCGCAGTGCCGTATTGGATCTGGATGGGCATACCTGGTACCTGCGTGGAAATTACAAACAAATGGTATGGTAAAGCCATGGTGGCGTCGAAAATGGAAGTAGGCAGTTTGGGGAGGAAAAACGCTGCCACCGTGAAAAGGATAGGCGCTGTTTCCCCAGCCGCTCTTTCGAGGCCGAGGATCACGCCGGTGAGGATACCTGGAAGCGCCTGAGGCAGGACGATGCGACGGATCGTCTGCCACTGCGTGCCACCCACGGAGACGCTAACTACGCGGAAGCTGTGGGGAACGGCACGCAAAGCTTCCTCAGTGGTACTGATGATAACGGGGATCGTCATGATGGCTAATGTAAGCGATCCTGCCAGGATGCTGGTTCCAAATCGCAGGAAGAGAACGAAAAGGCCCAACCCGAACAATCCATAGACGACCGAAGGAATACCGGCAAGATTGATGATGGCGATGCGTATCGTTCGAGTCCAAACGTTATCGGACGCGTATTCGGAGAGGTAGATCCCGGCGCCGACACCCAGGGGTATGGCGATGATCCCGGTTCCTAATGTCAACCAGAAAGTACCGATTAT
>WVZH01000565.1:29599-54626 GCA_011772595.1 Anaerolineales bacterium | reverse complement strand
TATCTCCTAAGGTCAAACTGTAACCTATGTCTTCGGGTCAAACATCGCGAACCGCCCCTACGCATTGGAGCAAAGTCATAAGGATCCGAAAATATCATTCCTGGCCCATCCTCCGCATACGCCATATTTGAATAGACGAGATGGCTTTTCTCACACCCTGTGAGATTCCAGTAGCTCGGAATAAAAGGCCTCCGCCTTCGCCATGACGGTCGCATAGGTCGCGTGTTGTTCGACCAAGCGCCGATTTCGAACCACTGCACGCTTCCGCAGCCCGGGATTTGATAGCGCTGTAAGGAGGGCTCGTGCAAGGTCTTCAGGCTGATCCGGATCCACCAGAAACCCGTTCTCGCCTTCATCAAGCCACTCGCGTATCGATTCAAGGTCTCCGGCGACCGGGAAACATCCGCAGGCCATGGCCTCCAAGAGAGTGTTAGGCGTGCCATCATGCTCGGTGATCGACGCGGTCACTTGCGCACGCCGATAGACGGTCACCATCTCCTTTGGAGACAGTTGNNCGCTTCTGGTTCACCCGCCATCGTCGGACACAGAAAGATCACGCCAGGGTATGCTTCCAATACTGTGGGGATCGATCGAAAAAACGTGTCATTGCGAACGTATGCGCGGAAGCCGCGCGGATTGACCACCACCAGTGCTTCAGGCGGTATTTCCTGTAACACAGAACGCGACGGTTCCGTGAGCGTCGCCATATTCGGTTCACCCGGATAGAACAGATCCTCGCGTACGCCTCCTCCACCGGGTAAAACGATCCCAAGGTTGTGATCGCGATATCCCCATTGTCGCGCCAGGCGAAGGTCGCGGCGGCAGTCGGTGTGCAGCGCGTCGGCACGCGCGAGCGCGCGCCGGGTGAACCAACGCATCACAGGCGTGGCACGAGCATGCAGCGTGAAATCATTTCCCCAAACCGAGAGCACTAACGGAACCGGCGGATCGGCGTGCGCGGCGAGCATGCCTTCGTAAGGGATACGCATGGCATGAACCAGGTCGGGCTTTAGACGGTCGATATGGGTCCTCAAAGCGTCCGCCGCGCGAGGGATCGTCAATGGGCCCAGCCAATGGCGCATTCCTGTTCGCAGACGAATCCAGCGTGCACCCCCAACAAAGGATCGCTGTACGGGCTGTCGATTGTTAGAGACCGTCGAACGTCGAAATTCACTGAAGGCGACCGGTACGACGCTGAGTGAGGCAAGATCCATGTCCGGATGACACACGAACGTAGAAAGCATATGGACTTCGTGACCCGCATCGACGAAATACCGTATCCAATTCAATGCGATGGGGCTGCGCCCGTCGACGACAAATAGAAGGCGCACCTCAGCGTCCTCGGCTCACAGTGTTCAGCGCCTCAACGAAGACATCGACCATGACTTCAATATTGAAGCGCTCCGTCACCAAACGGTGCGACATCCTTCCCATCGCCCGCAGGCGCACGGGATCTGATAGTGCCTCCCTTATGGTCTCGGTGAGAGCCTCAAGGTCGCCTGGCGATACGAGCCAACCGTTATCTGCTGTTGCCAGATCGTTCTGTGTGCCATCGCCCTCGGCGACAACAACGGGAAGTCCGTGCGCCATTGCTTGTTGAACTGCAAGCCCACCTGTGCCGGGAAGCACAAACAAATCAGCCTGCCTGAAAAACGCCCCTAGTGCCGCTTCCTGCTGAGCACCAACGAAACAGGCCTGTGGAAAGATCTCGGTAGCCAGTGCCTCCAACTCTCTGCGAGCAGGGCCGTCACCCACGATGGTCAAAGCTGGTTTTGTATCCAGGGCCGCGCAAGCCCTCAGCAGGAGATCCACGCGTTTTCGTGCTTGCAGCCGGCCGACAAAGAGTAAACCTGCCGGCTGCTGAATCGTTGCAGTCCGTTCCGGGAGAGGGGGCGGAATCGACGATACGGCGTTGGGCGCTACAAAGACGAGATCTCCTGGTATGCCAAATTGGCGATAATGATGAGCGCCAAGCGTGCTATACGCGATGAGGGCATCAAAGCGCCGTAGAAACGTACGCCGAAAGAAATGGCGCAGTTTTGAAGACACTCCCCCCACATGGGGGGCTCCCAATCCCCAGCCCACCACCGGTCGGCCACGCTGTTGCATCCATGAGACCGCCCTCCAGTTGACGAGATAGCGCGGGTTGGCTTCCAGGATCAAAACATCAGGATCCCAAGATTGCAGCCAGTCAGGCAATCCAGATTGATAGCATAAGTAGAAGGGCCCACGCAGCATATGAATGTTGTGCGCGCCAACCAGTTGCGCACGATGGAGACGTTCTGTCGTCAAAACGCCCTCATCGGAACGAGGGGAGCCAGCAAACAAGCTCATTCCACCATGGCAGCATGAGGCCAGGAGGTCAAAGAACGGCGCGCGATATGCTGGCAGAACACGCTGCTGCAGGCCCACGCGTCCATGAAAACTACGTCCTTGAAGACGCATATTCATAAGGCGCCCTCCAGGGCTGCGAGATAGCCATCCACCATAACAGCGAGCCCCAAGCCTGCCTCCGCTCTGACTCTGGCGCCCGCTCGAAACCGTGCTTGGTCGGCCAATATTTCGCTAGCGGCCTCGACCAGCGCATTCATATCCGGGGGATCGAGAGCCCAGGGATCACCGCCGTATGGCACCAACAGCCCTGCATCGCCGGTCACCAGCTCGGGCAAAGCCCCCGTTTCGAACGCCACGACTGGAAGCCCGCAAGCCACTGCCTCGATCACCGCATTAGGACAGGCCGAATTAATATCGGCGGAAAAGAGCATATGTGCGGAGCGGTCGAGTTCAGGGATACGCGCTTGGGGGACCTGGCCTACCCACGCCAGCGAGACCTTTGCCCTCTGCTCCACGCTCGTGCGCAAAGAAACGGCTACGCGCCCAACAACCATGAGCTCTACCGGGCGGTCGATGATTCTCGCTACGCCCTCCGCCAGGTCCAAAGCATGCTCCAACCCCATCTCATAGCCGCCAGCAAGCGTTCCCTCCACGACCAACAACCGATAGCGGTCCTCAGGAGGGATACCCGGCCCATCCGGGTTGTAGACCTCCAGATCGACTCCGTTGTGCACCACAGTGTGGGATACCAGGGTGGGACCATACGCTCGTTCCCACCAACCACGCACAAATTCACTCTGATACACAATGCCGGTTGCCAACCGACTGCGAATGGTAGCCAGGATCCAATTGCCCCACTCGGCACGTAAAAAGTGCCGTACTCCTGTGCGCAGTTTGCGATGAATCCAATTTATCCCCTGCAGGCGTTGAACGACAGGTATCCCTCGCTTGATGATACGTCGCAATCGGGCCAGATGACGCGTGCCCCCGACAACCAGGACCGCATCGTAGGGCGTGTCCTCCAGGTCGTGCGTGACGTCAATGCCGCGCGCCTTCAATCCCGCGCTCAGCTTGTGGTGAAAGGAAACCATTCCACCCACGCCGTAGGGGCGCGGATGCAGGCATAGCTTTTTCACCGCTCCTACCGGTCCCCTCCCTTATCCTCCCGAAGCCCTACAAAACGCGCCGGAACACCCGCCCAAACTTCATACTCCCCGGTGGATTGCAACAAGACAGCGTTCGCCCCCACGATCGTGCCCCGCCCCAACCGCAACACCCCCTCTTTCCCCAGCACTTTAGCACCCGGTGAGAGCAACACGTCATCTTCTACGATAATGCGCTCAAAGGCCGATCCCTCTGCCGGAATATGGACATCTGCACGTCCCAACGTCACACCCGGGTAGATTTTTACACGATCACCGATCACTGTATGCGGGTGAATGACGACCCCGAAACCCCCGTGCACGAGCATGAAGTCAGCACCAATCTCGACGGACCGCGGGATTTCAACCCCCAAGAGTTTGAGTGAATAATAAGCAATTCGCCCGAAGATAGGCTTGCGACGAACGGAGACCAGAGTTGTAAAAAAGTCTCTGCGCGGCATATCTGCTCTCCACCTCAGGTCGACGTTTCCACCAAGGCTTGAACAATTCGCTCGGCAGCGTGGCCGTCCCCAAAGGGGTTGATAGCGCGTGCCATCGTCAGATAGGCGACCTCATCGTCCAAGAGCCTACCGGTTTCCGCTACGATACGGTCGATGTCGGTGCCCACCAGGCGAGCCGTTCCCGCTTCGATCGCTTCGGGTCGCTCTGTCACCTCGCGCATGACCAGCACAGGGGTACCCAGCGCAGGCGCTTCCTCTTGCAGACCCCCCGAATCGGTCAGCACCAGATAGGCGCGCTTCATAATATGAACCATCGGCAGATAATCCAATGGTTCCGTGAGGGTGATGTTCGGAACGTCCCCCAACATCTCGTACGCCGGCGCCTGGACATTGGGGTTGAGGTGCACCGGATAGATCAGATGCACTTCCCCTGCGTACTTTTCAGCAACCCGCTGAAGTGCTGTGAAGATGTGCCTCATCGGTTCACCGAAGTTTTCTCGACGATGAGCGGTGACGAGAATAATCCTTTTCTCCCATGGGATCTCCGCCAGCGACCCGCTTGCGAGGTCATAGGGCCGGGTAACAATCGTTTGCAAGGCATCGATCACCGGATTTCCAGTGACCACGATCTGCTCCTCGGGCACCCCCTCCCGCAACAGGTTCTGACGTGAATTCTCGGTCGGCGCGAAGTGTAAATCGGCCACCACTCCAGCCACGCGACGGTTTATCTCTTCCGGGAAAGGTTGCCATTTATCCCCTGTACGAAGTCCGGCTTCGACGTGTCCCATACGGACACCGAGATAATAGGCGAGCAGGGAGGCCGCCATGACGGTTGTGGTGTCCCCTTGCGCCAGTACCCAGTCGGGTTGCACCTCACGCAACACCGGTTCGAGCCCGGTGAACAATGAGGCTGTCAAGGCGGGAAGAGGTTGGTCGGGTCGCATGAGGTCAAGATCATAATCGGGTTGAATATCGAATAGATTGAGCACCTGGTCGAGCATTTGGCGGTGTTGTGCGGTCACGCAGACCTGCGATTCAACGCCTTCCGTCAGCGTCAGACGCGCGATCACCGGAGCCATCTTGATCGCTTCAGGGCGGGTTCCGAAGATTGAAAGAACGCGCAGTCGGCGGTCAGCCATCGCGCTCCCCTACCCCCAAGACGTGCAATTGAAACCCGGCCTGACGCCAGGCTTCACGATCCCAAGCACCGCGCGTGTCGAAAGCAAATCGTCCAGGCATCGCCTGTGCCACAATCTGAGGATCAAGCGTGCAAAATTCGTGGTGATCGACGAGCAATACAACGGCATCCGCTTCTTCCAGCGCAGATTCAAGTGAAATTGCGGCCTCTGCGCCCTTGACAGACGATGTGAGGACAAACGGCTCGTACGTCCGTACCTCGGCCTTCGCCCGAATAAGCAGCCGGACGACTTCCATTGCCGGGCTCTCACGCAGGTCGTCGATGTCGGATTTGTAAGTCAATCCAAGTGCGGCGATACGCTTTCCTTTAAGTCCACCTAGAGTCTCCTCGAATCGCCGAGTGACATAGCCCGGTTGTCCGTCGTTAACCTCACGTGCTTGCCGAATGAGTGCCGATTGATCGGGCACAGCATCTACAAGAAACCAGGGGTCGACACAGACGCAATGCCCCCCTACACCTGGACCGGGGTTGAGGATATTTATCCGTGGATGGAGATTCGCCAAACGGATCGCCTCCCAGACATCGACACCGATGTGATCTGCCTGACGCGCAAATTCATTCGCAATGGCGATGTTCACGTCCCGAAAGGTATTTTCCATCAGCTTGACCATCTCGGCTGTCGTGGCGTCCGTGATGGCGATCTCGCCGAGCACGAACGTACGATACAAGTCGCGGCAAGCCTCCGCTGACGCCCTATCAATCCCTCCGATCACGCGCGCGTTCTCGATTAGTTCGCGCAGGATCTGCCCAGGCAACACACGCTCGGCAGAGTATGCCAGTTGAAAATCCTCGCCCACTCGTAAACCCGAGCGCTCGAGGATGGGCGCCACCACGTCTATGGTGGTGCGCGGCGGCGAAGTGGATTCGAGCACCACTAGGTTTCCCGCTCTCAGATGGGGGACAACGGACTCGCTCGCGGAGACGACGTACTTGAGATCGGCCCGCTTATCCTGCGTGACCGGCGTGGGCACTGCGATGACGAAGGCATCCACCGGTTCAGGGGACTCTCTCACCTGCAGGTTCCCAGAGCGAAATGCCGCCTGAACGAGCGTGCGCAATCCGGGCTCTTGAATGTGTACTTCGCCGTTACGTAGAACGTTAACGACGCGTTGATCCACATCGACGCCGATAACACGGATGCCATGCGTCGCAAATGTACTGGCGGTGGGCAAACCGATATAGCCCAATCCCAGGACGCAGAGAGTTTCAAAACTCACACCCAGCCTCCTTATTGAGGCTTTTATTATCCCATAAACGTCTTCGAAGGGCTGGGGAGGAAGAGTGGGAATAGGGATCAGGGATTAGGCACTGGAGCACCAGGGCACCGGGGCACCAAGGAACCCAGTTACCCAGATGTCTGGGTGCCCGAGTGCCCCGGTGCCCAGTCCCCCTGTTCCCTTCACCGACCACACTTTTCTCAAACCTGCGTAGAACTTGATAAACTTAATGGATATCCATGATGGGAGGCGATGATGAAACTCGCTGTCGGTTCTGATGAACGTACCACCCTGACGGATGTGGTGCTGAAAGAACTGCGTCAGCAAGGCCACGAACTAACCCTTTACGGACCACTCGTTGATAAAAAAGAGATGTGGCCTGAAGTCGCCCGAAATGTCGCTGAAGCCGTCGCGGGAGGTAAGGCCGATCAGGGCATCCTGTTTTGTTGGACGGGAACAGGCGTGAGCATTGCTGCTAACAAGGTTCCTGGTGTACGGGCCGCGCTGTGCGACGACGCAGAGACGGCGCGTGGGGCACGCCTCTGGAACGACGCGAACATTCTCTGCCTATCCCTTCGCCGCCTCTCAGAGGTCATCGCCAACGAAATACTCCAAGTCTGGTTTACAACGGAATATCAACCCAACCCCGAGGACGATTCCTGCATTGCGGACGTGCGTGCGATCGAGGAGAAGTACGCCCCACGAAGCAGATCACCTGAACCCACCTAGCTGTGATGTCGAGCGATATGTCGAAAGACCTGCAAGTCGCACATCTGGGTTTGGTCCTGCTGGGGATGAACCACGGGTGACACCAGCTTATGTACGGTACAATAACCCACTGTCAAACGTTTACTGTGGTAAATCACAGTAACCCGGAGAATTCTTTTCAACGCCAGTCCAGCTTTCGAGGGGAAAGCCACCCAATACCAGGAACCCCCCTGATCGCACGCGGCTCAGAAACCGATCAACAGGAGAACCGATGGCTAATAAGATTGCCAAACTTCGCGGAATGCTTGGTGAGGTGTTCGATTTAAACGCCGCAGCCGCCGTACTCAGATGGGACCAGCAAACCTACATGCCTCCGGGCGGCGCAGGGAATCGCGCCATGCAACTCTCCACCCTCAGCCGTCTGTCACACCAAAAAGCCGTTAGTAACGAGATGGGCGACGCCATCGAAGCAGCAAAAGAAGAAGCCGCAGAAATGGATCCGGATTCGGACAACGCCCGATTGGTGGAAAAAGCCGCCCGCGATTACGAAAAATATCGAAAGGTCCCGGACGAGTGGGTCGCTGAATTCAGCCGGACGACATCTCTTGCCCATCAAATATGGGAGAAAGCACGGGAGGAATCCGATTTCGGCCAATTTCAGCCATCGCTGGAGGAGATCATCGAGCTGCGACGCCAATACATCGAATTCTTCGCTCCCTATGACCATCCCTACGACCCGCTGTTGGACGATTTCGAACGTGGCATGAAGACGGCTGACGTCAAGGCAGTGTTCGACAAAATGCGTCCTCAACAGGTGGAACTCATTCGCGCCATCGCTGATAGCGGCGTGACGGTCGACGACTCTCTTCTACGCCAGAGCTTTGATGAGCAGAAGCAGTGGGATTTCGGCGTCGAGGCCATCGAGGCTTTCGGTTTCGACTTCGATCGAGGACGCCAGGACAAGGCGGTCCACCCCTTCACTGCCGGTTTCGGCATTGACGACGTGCGAATAACCACGCGCTTCGACCCAAAGTTTTTCAACACTGCCATCTTCGGCACCATGCACGAAGCCGGACACGGAATGTACGCCCAAGGACCAAGGGCGGAGCTTGAGCGCTCCCCCCTTGCCGGTGGCGCCTCCCTGGCGGTCCACGAGTCGCAGTCACGCATGTGGGAAAATCTTATCGGCCGTAGCAGATCCTTTTGGGTCGTCTTTTATCCCAGGCTGCAGGAAATGTTCTCCAGTCAATTAGGTGGCATAGACCTGGAGAGTTTTTACCGGGCCATAAACAAGGTTGAACCTTCATTGATTCGTGTCGAAGCCGACGAAGCCACATACAACTTGCACATCATGCTGCGCTTCGAGATCGAGTTGGGATTGATGGAAAAAACAGTGGAGATGGGGAATCTTCCAGACCTGTGGAACAGTAAGATGGAAGAATATCTCGGCCTCAAACCCCCGAACGACGCCCTGGGCATACTACAAGACGTGCATTGGTCTGCCGGTATGATCGGTTATTTCCCCACGTATGCGTTGGGCAACTTGATCGCCTCACAACTGTGGGAAAAAATCGAAGAGGATATCCCTGACATCACCCAGAAGATCGAAGCCGCGCAGTTTGATGCGCTGCTAGAATGGTTGCGCGAGAACATCCACCAGCACGGCGCCAAGTTTGAGCCCATGGAGCTACTACAGCGTATCACCGGAGAAGGTTTGTCAGCCGAACCCTATTTGCGCTATCTACAGAACAAATTCGGCGATATTTACGACCTTTCGTAAACCGGTCATTCTGGAAAATCTAAGACGCATATGCGCCACACAACGCTTCGGTCCCCACCTGCGGCAGGCATCCCGCCTAGATGCGTGGTCTGGATTCGAGCCGCGATAAACCCTCTTTTGTCTCCACTCCTATCCCAGTGTTCGCTCGGGGGGCAATCTCCTCGACCTCACACGTCATTGCGAGGCCCCCTTCGTCAAGCTCAGGATAAACTCCGGGCCGTGGCAATCCCCGCCTCGCGTTTTGGGGATCGCGTCGCCCTTGCGTGGCTCGCGATGACACACATGAACGAGTCTAGGGATTCCTGCACCTCTGCCTCGCGATGCATGCTTCAATTGGATCCCAAGGCTAGGAAAACCGTTCAATGCTAGAATTACACCCACGGAGGCACAACCTTGACTCTCATTCACAACGGTCTGGCGACTTCGGTACTTTACTTCATGGTCATCGCCGGTGTCTTTGGCCTGGCGACGACACTGCGTAGACGGGGTATCGATGGAAGCTATTGGGGGATTCTAGCCATCGGCGAAGTTCTGATCCTCGCTGAAGCAGTTGTAGGCACAATAATGTACCTGGGTGGCGCGCGTCCAGGACGACCTGGCGTCCACATTCTCTACGGGATCGTAGCCGTAATAACCCTTCCGGCCTATTACGCTCTCAGCAAGGGGCGCGACGACCGCTCGGCAGCGCTGGTCTACAGCTTGCTCTGCTTTATCGTGGCCATCATCAGCCTTCGATCCAGGATTACCGGCATTCCATGAAAACACCCATATGTTACACGTGCTGATCGTTGATGACGACAGGGACACCGCAGAGATGCTTGCCACCGCATGCACAGTCTTCGGCTACTCTCCGGTCAAAGCCCACAGTGGAAAGGACGCCTTGGAGATCATCTCATCCAATAAGCCCGACATTGTCTTACTCGACCTCATGATGCCTGAAATGGACGGCTATGAGACGTTAAGACGCTTGCGATCGATGCCCGAGGGCAACGATCTGCCTGTGATTGTCATCACCGCGATGCAAGCAGATAATCTTGAAGCGAGTGTCGATACCGCCGGCGGGGATGCCTGTATTCGAAAGCCCATCGATCTACAGGCGCTGGCGCGCACACTTTCAGAATATTGCAGTGATGGTTGACCGGAAGCGATCCGCATTTTTCTACTTGTCTAGAGTCAGTCACGGTAAGAGTTCCTGCAGGTGGAGTGCCTTCAGGGCGTTCTTCCACCGTTTCCTGGAGGGCAGCCCACCATCATGGAATGCATCTTGAAATTATGGGGAATCTGATGATGAAACCAGAAGTACGGACTGCATTAGCCTAACTTGTTCTTGAGGAGCAACCGCTTCCCAGCTATGCCTGCGACCATGAAATTCGGTGTCATTCTTCCCAATTACGGCGCCACCGCCTCAGCTGAAGATATTCTCACGATCGCACAATCGGCCGATCGCCTGGGGTTTGATTCGGCCTGGGTCACCGATCACGTGCTTCTTCCACAGTGGGATGCTGAGAGATTCGGTCGCCTTTACGAAGCTTTGATCACACTCGCCTGGCTCGCAGGCGCCACATCGCGAGTGCGCTTCGGGGTGTCTAGCCTGGTCTTACCTCAACGCAATCCGGTGATCGTCGCCAAACAGATTGCGACGCTGGATGCGTTGTCAGGTGGCCGGGCGATGCTGTGCGTGGGAGTCGGATGGTCGGCAGGTGAGTACTCAAACCTGGGTGAACGCTTTGAGGACCGTGGAAGACGCATCGAGGAGGCTATAGAGGTGGTGCGTGTTCTCTGGCGAGCAAAAGAAGGTGAGCCGGTAACGTTCCATGGCCAGTATTATCGCTTCGACGAAGGAGTCTTTTCCCCGTCTCCCATGCAAGCCGATGGTCCCCCCATTTGGATAGGCGGATATGCTGACGTCGTACTGCGCCGAGCGGCCTTGATTGCAGACGGGTGGCATGCCTCTGGCGCATCTGTCGACCAAATAGCAAAAGGCGTTGAAACGATCCGTAATGCCGCAGGCAAGCGCACTATCACCATCAGTGCCCGTTTGCGCTTATCGTTTGATGACTCAGATCCGAGCGCACCTTTGTCTGGATCAACAGAGAATATCATTGAAACGCTGCATGCTTACCAAGAGGTTGGGCTGGAGTACGTCGTGATTCATTTCCGTGGCCATGACCTCACAGCATGCAAAGAAGCCATGTTTCGCTTCTCAGAGCAGGTCATCCCAGCGTTAAATGAGGGGACGACGTGATTCGCCGGGCGAACAGAATGTGCCTCCTTCTCGGACTCGCGACCGGCATTCTAGTCGCCTGCTCCACGCCGAACCCTACCCCGTCTTTGGCTCCCACACTCACACCCACCGTGCAATCGATTCCCCCAGCGACAGAAATCACGGAAATCCAGGTGGCACCGACGCCGGCACCCTACACAGGAGCCACGCCTGCAATCGTGATTGAATCCCTTCAAGACCTATCCACCCCGACGGCTTTGCCCCCGCTCGTCGCCATGCCAACGGAGCAGCTTGCTATCCTCGAACCTGGACCCGGCTCACAGGTGACAAGTCCATTTCGTGTAGACGGTTGGGGAGGACCCAGTTTCAACGATCGAATCCGCGTGCGCCTCATCGGAGAGGACGGGAGAGTCCTGTCACAAGGCTGGAGTTTCTTGTTGGTCTTACCGGGCAATGCCGGGCGCTTCCTGGCGACTGTGCCCTTCGAGATTGATCACGTCGCTGAGGCGGCACGTTTAGAGGTTAGCATGCAAAGTCGGCGCGATCGGCAATTGAGCCACTTAGCAACCGTCGACCTGACATTGCTCTCGATCGGTACCGATTTGGTCCACCCATCGATTCGTGGTACAGAAAAACTTGCCATATTCAGCCCCCGCGACGACGCCATCGCCAGCGGGGGGAAGGTGCTCGTACGGGGTGCAGGTTGGGTAGACACCGACACCCCGCTGACGGTGACCGTGCTCAACAACCAGGGGAGCACTCTGGGTTCAATGGCCGTCGAGCTAGATGCACCCCTCATCGGACAACTCGGAACCTTCACTGTGGAAGTCCCCTATGAGATCCCCTTTTCGCAATGGGCACACATCGTCGTCGCCGAACCGAGCACAGGAGTCATTCCCGGGTGGATCCATTACACCAGTGTGGAAGTCTGGCTACGGCCCTAGTTCAAGCACAACGTCGTGGCGGTTCGCGAACCGCCCCGACGTCACGGAGCCTCGTCAAGGGCGGCGCATCCAACAAGGGGATTTCCAATGGACGTATTCAAGTACCACCCTGAAATCTTGCAACACTACCCAAGCATCATCGGTGGCGTGATCCTCGCCAGAGAAGTGCACAACGCCCCATCGCCCACGGATCTGTCTTCCACATATCTCGCTGAGCAGAAACGTACGCTCGAGCGGATCGACGATACACCTCTCAGCTCGATCCCCTCTCTCGCTGCCTGGCGCAGGGTATTTCGCGATTTCGGGGTAAAACCTACTCAATATCGCAGTGCAGCTGAGGCACTCTTACGGCGATTGACCAAACACGGCGACATCCCCTCGATCAACACCCTCGTTGACTTGGCCAATCTGGTCAGCATTCGCTATGCACTTCCGGTCGCCGTGTTCGACACACAAGTGTTACAACTTCCCATCACTGTCCAATTCGCTGAGGGCAACGAGCACTTCCTTCCCTTGGGCGCTGCGGAGCCTGTCCATCCTCAGGTCGGGGAGGTGGTTTTCTCGGATACGACCCGCCGCGTGATCGCGCGCCGCTGGTGTTGGCGTCAGAGCGACGACAGCGCAGCACAAATCGGCGCTTCTGAGGTCGTGATCACAGTCGAGGGCCACCACGAGACGGCAAGGTCAGAAGTCAGTGCGGCTCTCCAAGATTTAACCTCATTGCTCGATCGATTTTCTGGAGGTCACTCGGTTTCGGCAACGCTATCGGCTGACTCACCCACGTTTCGCGCCTAAACACTCGAAACAGATTATGAGGATGATATAATCTCACTCTCTACTCGTGTNNCTCTACTCGTGTGCTGCGAATGAATTCAACACGATCAGTTCCCACGCGTTTCAATAATTATCTGTTGTATGCCACGCGCGCTGTCCAGGTGCTGGTTGCAGCCGGCATTGCCTTGTTCATCAGCAGCTTCGTATTCTTATTCGGTGTTCGCTTGCTCTACACCGATAAAGCGCTTCCTGGCGTGCATGTCGCCGGCATCAACTTGAGCGGCATGAACTATGAGCAGATTACAAATGCGCTCGGCCAGGCGCTAACCTATCCAGAGACCGGGTTGATCGTCTTGCGCGACGGCGAGCAGGTCTGGACGGTGCGCCCATCCGAGTTGGGCGTTCTGATCGACGTCCCAGCAATGTCCCGCCATGCACTTTCAGTAGGCCGACAAGGAACGCTCGCCCTGCAGCTCCAGGAACAGATCGACGCTTGGCATCAGGGTCATCCCGTCGCACCGATCATTCTCTTTGATTACTGGGTGGGCAGCTTCTACCTCCAGGGGATCGCTGAACAGATCGACCGGCCGACCATAGAGGCCGAGTTGATGGTGAGGGGCACCGACGTCACAGCGAGCCCAGGGCAAATCGGTCGCCGGTTAGACATTGAGGCCACCCTGAACGTGCTCAATGAATCGGTCACCCATTTCCACGACGCCGATCTCACTCTGATCGTCGAGGATACACTTCCTCTCGTCCTCGACGCTTCCGAGCAAGCCGCTGTGGCCCGTGCTTTCCTCACCCAGCCCCTCACCTTGACAGCCGCAGACGCAGGACCCTGGATTCTCGATCCTACCGACCTGGCCAACATGATCCGTTTCAATCTCGTTCAAGAGGATGGTGAAGCCGGTTACGACGTCGTGCTAGACGCAGGTGCCCTTGCCGCCGTGCTAGAGCCCCTGTCCCAGGGTCTGGAACGCGATCCAGAGAACGCTCGTTTTATCTTCAATGACGATACCGGTGAACTCGATCTCATGACACCAGCGGTAATCGGCCGCACGCTCGATGTCTCCAAGACAATCGAAGCCGTCAACAATGGACTACGTGCAGGCCTGCACGAGATCCCGCTGTCATTTATTCTTGATGATCCTGTCGTGACCGACGACGCCACCGCCGAATCTCTAGGGATTCACGAACCAGTTAGCGTCGTTTCTACGTACTTCTCGGGATCGAGCAGTGAGCGAATCCAGAACATCAAGACAGCCTCCGGTGCCTTTCATGGACTGCTCGTCGCGCCGGGGGAGACGTTATCGATGGCTGACGTTCTCGGGGACATCAGCCTCGATAACGGGTACGCCGAGGCGCTGATCATCTACGGCAATCGCACGATCAAGGGCGTCGGCGGCGGCGTATGTCAAGTAAGCACCACACTTTTCCGAGCTGTTTTTTTCGGCGGTTACCCTATCGTTGAACGCCATCCGCACGCATATCGCGTCAGCTACTACGAGCAAGGTCCCGCTTCTCCTGGCACAGGTTTGGATGCCACGGTCTTTGTCCCCATCGTGGATTTCAAATTCACCAACGACACCCCCAATTGGCTTTTGCTCGAGACGTACATTTACGGAAACCAACTGCTGTGGAAATTCTATTCCACCTCGGATGAGCGCACCGTGGAATGGAGTCGCCAGATCTCCAACAAGATCGAGGCTCCGAAACCGCTCTATAAAGAGAACCCCGATTTGAAGAAAAATGAGATCAAGCAGATCGATTACGAAGCGGATGGCATGGATGTAGTGGTCTACCGCACTGTCACGCGCAATGGTGAAACGCTCTACCAGGACACCATCAAGACGCGCTATTTGCCCTGGCGCGCGATCTTCGAATTCGGTCCGGGAAGTAAATTGCCCAAGGGGGTAGAGGTCGAGAAGGAGTGACAGCCCGGCCTCCAGCAGGGGTATGGCTTTCACAAAGCCGTAGATGGTAGAATCGTGCAACTCAGGAGAGCGAAATGATCAGCGAAGATTTGCTTGAGATCCTGCGATGCCCTAATTGCGTGCGTGAGAAGGAAGGGAATCTCACACTTGTCAAAGATACATGGCTTGTCTGCCAGGAATCTGACTGCAAGCGTAAGTACCCTATTAAGGACGACATCCCCATCATGCTTATCGACGAAGGGGACAAATGGGTCGCTGTCGCTGTCGAAGACTTGCCAGTACCCCCTCCTGAGGATTAACGGAAGAGATCCCTCTTCCCGGGCGAGATCCGTCCCGGTCGTGGGAAACGAGCAAATGCAAAACTCGCTTGAGGCTTTCGTCCTTTGCCCCTACCACCTAGAATCGTGATCGCGGCTAGTTTTGGTCAGTCAATGAATGCCTGAAGTTTCTGAAATCCCCGAAAGTACAGCAAAAAATTCACAAGATGCCCAGCTCCGTTCCTTGCTTGACGATTTAATCTCGGGTGATGAAGAACGCGCAGAAACCTGCGTGCAGGAGCTCGTCAAGATGGAAGAGGACGCACTGCCTCAGCTGCTGTCGCTACTCTACTCTTCCGATCCCAACCACCGCTGGTGGGCGACTCGTGCACTTGCTTGCCTCAAACAACCTGCAGCCCTGGACGGCCTACGTCGATCTCTCGATGATCCCGACGCTTCTGTCCGCCAGTGTGCAGCATTAGGCTTGCGATTGCGCCCTACGGCCATGGCAATTCCTGGCTTGATCCAGGCACTCGGCGACTCCGATCGTCTCGTCGCTCGCTTGGCAGGCGACGCCTTGGTCGCCGTCGGACCAGCAGCGGTTGCGCCCTTATCCGATGCTACGCGATCCATCCATCCCGGTGTTCGCATCGAAGCCACGCGCTCATTGGCGCAAATCGTGAACCCCCAGGCCGTGCCGGCTTTGATTGCCGCTTTGAACGACTCTTCCTACCTCGTGCAATACTGGGCGGAAGATGGGCTCAACCGGCTGGGGATCGGTATGCTTTTCTTCAAGCTATAAAGGTATTAACCCCCCAGGACCCAGAGCACCCAAACGACGACCATTCCAATACCAAGACCCAGCTTGACCCCCAAGGAAGCCCCACAACCGAGTCCCGTACCAAGCATGGCTTTCGTCGCACGCTCGATATCTCGCTTGCGCAAGTACTCCACCAAGAAAATGCCACCCAACATGCCGATTACCGCGCCGAATGGCCCCGAGGTGAGCAATCCCATAGTGCCCAGAGCCATTCCCGTTAAAATAGCCCAGATCGAAGCCCCGCCTTTCCGGGCACCGTATCCACTCACCCACACCTCGGCAGCAGCACCCAACAATCCCAACAGGGAGATCAAACCAAAATACCACGGACCGCGTGCTCCCCAACCAACGGCCAACCCAAAACCAAGAGCCGCGCCCCAGATCAAGATCAGGTCAGGAAGCACAGGAACGACGCAGCCTATAAGGCCGAGCAGCATTAAAAAACCGAAAGCGATCGTCAATAAAATGTCCCCCATGAGCTTACCCTGCTTCTATGACTTCCATCCCGCCCATCCAGGGACGCAGCACTTCGGGAATCACGATACTTCCGTCCGCTTGTTGGTAGTTCTCCATGACGGCGATCACCGTTCTTGGCAAGGCGAGGCCGGATCCGTTAATTGTATGCAAGTACTCGGGTTTCGCCCCCAAACTGGGACGATATCGAATCTCAGCGCGCCGGGCTTGAAAAGCTTCACAGTTGGAACACGAGCTGACCTCAAGCCACTCGTTACAACCGGGCGCCCACATCTCGATATCGTATTTCTTTGCCGCAGTAAAACCCAGATCTCCGGTCACCATCTGAACCACGCGATGCGGGATGCCTAACGCACGGCAGACGTTCTCGGCGTCGACCACCAATTTCTCAAGCTCCTGGTAAGAATTTTCGGGTTTGGTGAACTTGTACAACTCCACCTTGTCGAATTGATGGCCGCGCTTGATCCCCCGCACGTCACGTCCGGCCGAAAACTTCTCACGACGGAAACAGGCTGAATACGCCACATATTTCTTTGGCAGATCATCGGCGCTGAGAATCTCGTCTCGATACAGATTTGTAAGTGGAATCTCCGCTGTACCGATCATCCAGAGGTCGTCCTCGACGTCACGGTAAATGTTATCGATAAACTTCGGAAGCTGCCCCGCGCCCCACATGCATGCCTCTTTAACCAAAAACGGGGGGTAGACCTCGGTATAGCCGTGTTCCTCAACGTGCAAATTCAACATCCACTGGATCAAGGCACGTTGCAGCCGAGCCCCCAAGCCGTAGAGGACATAAAATCGACTTCCAGCAAGCTTTGCACCACGTTCAAAATCCAGGATTCCCAACTTCAGCCCCAACTCCCAATGCGGCAGCGGCGTGAAACCAAAATCGTCCTGCGATTTTGGATCACCCTCCTGACGAACGACAACGTTCTCACTCTCATCGGCACCAACTGGGACACTCTCGTGAGGCAGATTCGGAACTTGAAGCATGGCCTGCTCGAGATTGTGTTCAACATCCCGCAACCTTTCTTCCAGGTCCCCAATGCGTACGTTACTGGCTCGCATCTCGTCGATCAGTGATTGACGCTGGGCATGGTCCTCCATCCGCCCGATCTCTTGAGAGGTGATGTTTCGTTGATGGCGCAAGGCTTCAAGCTCCTGAAGGATGTCCCGCCGCACGACATCCAAGGTAAGGATCTCGTCGATTGGAGCTTCGACGTGTAGTTTCTCAAGCGCCGATCTCACCTCATCCGTATGCTCACGGATCAAGCGCATTTCAATCATGTCCACCTCCGATTAACAAAACCACCCCCCATCCGCAGGACGAGGGGGCTTTCGTGGTACCACCTGCTTTCGCCGCAATTGCGGCCTCTCGAGGCTGTAACGGGCGGACCCGGCTTCCCTTACGGCTGGTGCCTACCCCTCCGGGAGCGACGGACCCCAAATCGGGGTCGGCGGAGGGGATTCGCACGGCTCCCCCATCGCCTCACACCGACCGGCGATTCTCTGTCGGGGATCGTCCGCACTACTGCTCTCCGCGCACGTCTTTGTGAGGTGCCTACGCACCCATTCGTTGTTTGCCCGATTATACTTCCCCAAGAGGCCGAGTCAAGAGATCACACACCAGTTACCCCGACTGCGTCCTTCAGGGAATCATTTGACAATCTCGCCCTCTCCCTTTATCCTCTCGTCCGACTCCACCGATCATAAGTCTACAGTGGGAATTGTAGTCCGGTCGAGATGATTGGATCACGACGACCGGGTTAGATGAGATTAGCCAGTTACGACATCATCGAAGATCGGTGGTCCTCAAAATATTGCACCTCCCAAAGGAGAGGCCCACAGAGAAAGGACAAGTGAATGGACATATTCGAAAAGTGTCGCCAATTCACTCTCGCTCGCGAGATGCAGGCGGAAGGACTTTATCCTTACTTTTTACCTCTTGAAGACACGGAAGGCACGGAAGTCGTCATCGAAGGACGTAAGATCTTGATGATCGGCTCGAACAATTACCTCGGATTAACTACCGACAAGCGCGTCCGCAAGGCCGCCATCGACGCGATGGAACGCTACGGCACAAGCTGCACCGGTTCACGTTTCCTCAACGGTACATTGGCTTTGCACCAAGAATGCGAAGCGCGTCTAGCCAATTTTGTCGGGAAAGACGCTGCGCTGGTGTTCAGCACCGGGTACCAAGTTAACTTGGGCGTGATCTCCTGCATTGTGGGGCGCGGCGACGTCGTCGTTGCCGACAAAGACGACCACGCCAGTATCGTCGACGGTTGTATGCTGGCACTGGGCGAGATGCGTCGCTTCTCCCACAACGATCTCGAGCACCTCGATCGCGTCCTGGGCAAGATCGATGAAAGCGCAGGCAAACTCGTTGTCGTCGACGGCGTCTACAGTATGGGCGGCGACCTTGCGCCACTGCCGGAGATCATCCCTGTTTGCCAAAAACACGGCGCTCGCCTGATGGTTGACGACGCCCACAGCTTTGGGGTGATGGGCGGTGGGCGCGGCACTTCAGCGCACTTCGGAGTCACCGACCAGGTCGATCTGATCATGGGAACCTTCAGTAAATCGTTCGCATCGCTGGGCGGTTTCATCGCCGGAGACAAGGACACCATCCACTACATCCAACATACCGCCCGTTCACTGATGTTCAGTGCATCGATGCCGGCCTCCAATGTGGCCGCCGTCCTGGCAGCATTGGACATCATGGAGAACGAGCCCGAGCACTGCGAACGCCTCTGGGAAGTTACGGAGCGCATGCGGACCGGCCTGCATGAGATGGGCTTCAACACAGGTCCTAGCGTAACCCCGATCATCCCCATCATCATCGGCGGCATGGAGGAGACCTTCCTGGCCTGGAAGATGTGTTTCGAAGCCGGGCTTTATACCAATGCAGTGGTCTCCCCAGCCGTCCCACCGGATCAAGGGCTGCTGCGCACCAGCTACATGGCAACGCACACCGATGAGCAAATCGATCGAGCGCTCAGTATTTTTGGTGAAGTTGGACGGGAGTTAGGCATAATTGACTGAGACCGCCCTGGTCACCGGCGCGACGGGCTTCATCGGCTCAGCGCTGTGCCGTGGCTTGCTCGATCGCGGCTATAGAGTACGAGCCCTGCACCGCACCTCCTCGTCCCTCGTTGCATTGCGTGGTCTCTCCGTCGAACGATCGATAGGGGACATCCTCGATCCGGATACACTCTTACCGGCAATGCGCGGTATCGATCTGGTCTTCCACACTGCAGCGCAATCCGCCTACGTGCGCCATCCCGAGCTCGTCTTAGAATCTGCCGTAGACGGTACGCGCAACGTCCTGCTTGCAGCTCTAAGAGCGGGTGTGAGACGGGTCGTGTACACCAGTTCCATCGCCGCGATGGGGGCGCCGTCCAAAGGCGAACTGCTCACCGAAGAGCACACTTTCAACCTGTCGCCTAAGCGCTTCCTCTACGGCTACGCCAAACGACAAGCCGAGATCGAAGTGCTCAAGCTCGCTACGCGTGGACTGAACGTCGTGATCGTCAACCCGACCGTCGCTCTTGGTCCCGGTGATGTCAACATCATCAGCGGATTATTGGTGACCGAAGCCGCGCGCGGCTGGGGGTTCTTCTGGCTGGAGGGCGGATTTAACATCGTTCACATCGATGATGTTGTGGTCGGCCATTTAGCAGCCGCAGACAAGGGTCGCGAGGGAGAGCGGTACATCCTGGGTGGTGAAAATCTGACCGTCCTCGAGATTTTCACCGTCGTGAACGAAGTCGTGGGCCGACGGCCTCCTTGGTTGAAAATCCCTTCACGATTGATCGACCCACTAGCCAGTGCCATTGATGTACTCAGCCCTTTAATGAATCTATCTATCAACAGCGCGCAATTGCGCTTGGGCCACCATGGCGTTTACTGCGATCTTTCGAAATCTCAAAGGGAACTAGGCTTAAGTGATCCCAAACCATATCGTCAAGCCGCGCAGGAGGCTTACGATTGGTATCGAGAGCATGGCTACCTTTGATTGTTTTCGTTTCGCCCATGGGTTATCTTCGTCGCAGGCATAACCTTGAGCCTATATTAAGACACTATACTGTTGTAAACATGGGAGGTATCGTAGAGACGCCCCGGCGGGGCGTCTCTACCAGTACACATGGTGAAGGTTTCCCCAGTCTACAACCGGGGGCAGGCAGAGAGGATCCATGCCAATAAAACACACCGAGCAGTTTAAAGTCCGCTACTACGAATGTGACGCCTACGGCCACCTGAACAACGCCTTTTACTTGCGTTTCATGCAGGAAGCTGCCTTCGCCGCCTCCGCCGCAGTCGGCTTAAGCCGTGAGATCTATGAGCAAATGCGGCGAGTGTGGATCATTCGCGAAACCGAAATCGAATACCTACAACCGGTGCGCGCCGAGGAGCTCTTGGAGGTCTCGACATGGGTCGCAGGTGTGCGGCGAGTGATGTCGCGACGAATGTACGAGTTCAAGAGAGCTTCTACGGATGAGTTGGTAGCCCAGGCATACACAGATTGGGTATATCTCGATCGGGATAGCATGACCCCTACGACGATTCCTCCAGAGGTGGCAGAAGCCTACCTGGCAAAAGACGAAAATCCTCCGCCCATTCCACGCGACCCTTTTCCCAAACCTCCTCCTCCGCCCACTGGCGCGTTCAAGCTCCGTCGGCGAGTAGAATGGCGCGACATTGATGGTTTGCAGCATCTGACCAACGCCGCCTACCTGGCCTATGCTGAGGACTGCGCCGTGCAGCTGACTGCGTCGGTCGGCTGGCCGGTGGCGCGTTGGAAGCAGCAGGGCATCGCCTTTGTGGCGCGCAGAAACCGAATCGAGTACCTTCTACCGGCGCTCATCGATGATGAACTCGAGATCACCACGTGGCTCTTCGACATTCGTCCTGCGACGGTGACGCGTCACTACGCGATCACAAGAGCGCATGACAATACCCTGTTAGCTCAGGTTCAGACGCTGTGGGTGATGATGGACCTAGGGACAGGAAGACCGAAACGAATTCCTCCCTCCCTCCAAGAAGACTTCGGCCCCAACATCGCACAACGAAAGGGGTGACCCGGCGGGTTGTCCCGACGCTTTCACAAATCAACTAAAGTGGGTCGACATGGAATCGACAATATGAGAACAGGGCTCCGATAAAGATTTCGGAAGTTAGGAGAATCCTTTCCTCTGGCGGCATCTCAGCAAGTCGGAGGAGCGTTGACCGTGAACGAGGAAAGACTGGAATAGATAGGATGTGAAGGAGCCGTCGGCAAGCTTGTCAGGCATGAATCCGCTCCGGTCTCCACTCCATCAAGTAATACATGCCGATATGATTTGTTGGAGAAAACCCCAAGCGCTCGTAGAGGCGCAGGGCCGGGTTGTATTGCTCCACATGGATGCGCACCGGCAAGCGAGCTTGACTTGCCTCGGCTAGGATCTCGCTTAATAGCTTCGACCCGATGCCCTTCTTGCGGTGTTCTGCGAGCAGTGCGATGTCGATGATGCGGATTTCATCCTGGCGTCGATCGACGTACAACCGTCCGACGGGTTCACCGTCCAGAAGGACGACCTCAAACGCCGCTTCTGTGAATTGCCCAAGATAGTAAGTGTGCTGGGCATTGAATTGCACACGCAGGAATTCGTTTTTCTGAACCTCGTCCCATGCCAGGAGCGCCATTTCACCCTCGTGGGTGCTGGCAAAGACCTGGTAGAGGAACTCCCGATCCTCAGGCGTGATCGGACGCAGACTCAAGGTCTCCATTTGCGTGGATCGTGACGTAGACATGTTGCGACTCCTCCGAACAACCTCTCCAAGCCTGGAATTATAATACTATCTAGACCTAAATAGTAGTTATTCTCCGTCTTTATGGGGGCACTTTAAATGAATGTCAAGCCGCACGGGGGGATCCCGCATTAAGCCTAGGTGGTCTTTGCGTCAAAGAACGTTGGGGCGACCCGGCGGGTCGCCCCTCCAACCTCCTGATAGACCGGACCCACTTAGGTCGTTGCTCTTCTCAGGCATGGACTGCAAAGAGACCATCGCTTCTAGCGATTCATTCGTCGCATGGGATTCGGTAGATCTGCCTTCGAATTTACGGCTTGATCAATCGGGAGTCGAATTGGAATGGTTGGGGTTCGCCGATGCGGATCTCGTCAAAATCGGGATGTAATGGATTGAGAAGAAACAGTCGCTCGATCGGCAGGATCACGCTGGGGACAGACAGGACAACAGAGCGTCTTTCCTCCAGCCACCGATCTCCGATGGACCTCAATGAGTTCGGCCCAGGATACGACTGCCAATCCTCTGGAAGGGTAGCCGCTTCAATGAATTCGACGGCTCCCTCGCCAAATTCCACACGAAAGAGTATGTAGTTCGACAGGATAGAGGTCAACTCGAGATGTACAAGAATCTCGAGGACCGCAAGCGAGGCATTTTCAGCTGTGTATACCATGGGAGCGCCGGGGCTGTTCCAGCGTCCGCCGTATACCCTCGCACCCTCCCCGTTAAAAGCATCATCACTGTACTGGCGTTTTACGATGCGCCAGGATTGAAGTGTCACGAGAAGACGCCGCGCTCAAGACGGCCGATCAACGTCTCAACTTCACGAGCGCCAACCTCGGTCTTAGACATCTCCAGAGGTGTCTCACCGCTGAGTGCACGACTTGGAGATCGCAACCACTGTACGGCGGTCTCGCGATCGCCCTCGAATAATTCGATGGACGAATCTAAAACCCTGGTCAGCCTCAGGAGCCGCTCCGACTCGTCGGGGGCGAATCTCCCCAGTTGCTTCCGTCGAGTGAGTGTACGCCGTGGGATTTGGAGTAGATCACCAAGTTCCTTGATCGAGGATCCCAATAGTTTCTGCAAACGGACAAACGCTTTATAGGAGAAACCCGCCTCCAGTTTACGCATCAGATCGTGAGTGCTCCTCGCTCTCACGCCGATCCTGACGGCATAAGGAATCGCCTGGGATTCTTTAACCGATCTCTTGCGACGACTTGGTTTCGACCGATCATAAACTGTGGTCATCGAGCAGTCCCTTCCACTAATAAGTGCGTCAATCCAAAATACCCCTGCAAACAGGGGCAACCCGATGGGTCAACCCTTCAAAGTAGTATCTCGCCATCTAGCCATAGTATAATGGCCAATTGGCTCCTTTGCAAGAAGGTATTCTACAAAGCGAGATGCCTTCCACAGGAAGCATAACTCTTCTATGGGTTTCCCGAATCTGATACTTACTAGGCATGTTCGAGATATTCAGCGCTTCCAAATCTCATAACACGAGCTGCGAGCCAAGCCGTCCGCATCGGATGCGCGTGAAGCCTGTTCCCGCTTGAAATCCAGTGGATCGAACTCCGCAACGCGTTCATACTCCCCAAAAAGCTGGGATAATTCCGGATTTGAATTGCTTTGTAATTCCCTCATGGCGTCATCGCAATGCACGACGACGAAATCGGGCTTAAGATCTTCGACGTAATCCCCCTGTTCGCGCAAACCGCGCCGCTTCAACGCAACGACTCTTGGCGTTACGATCCCCACCTCATCGTAGATCCAGCGCCCAGAATAGTAACCAACATATCCCAGTGGTTCCAACTGCACAGTCGCACTTGAATTCGAATTCTCCTTGAGCCACGATCCCATCGCTTTCAAGGATCCGACATGCCGTATCCTTTGGGTTTGTCTAAAGTCCGCCGCGCGCAGCGCTCCAGACAAAAGCCCAACCACGGCGAAAGCAACAATAACCGCAGCTACAAGAAACCACCCCCCAGGACTTTCCGAGAGTCGATCCCAGAGCGCACCAATGCCCATCCCCAACAGCAACAGAACCACCCATAAAGGAGGCACAAAATAGCGGTGGAAGACCGTCGCCTTCGTGATGGTGAGGCGTGCGATCTCGAGCAATGCAAACACAGGTAACAAAGCCAGGCGTCGGCGTTTGAACACCTTGACGGACTGCCAAGAGACGACGATCAAGGTTGACCACAAGAGCGCGGTACCAGCAGCACGAAAACGTTCCGGGAACTCGAAGGGAGACAGCCAGTGCAGGATCACCGCGAGCGGGCTAAGCTGCACGCGCAGTTCTGACAGCGGGGTCTCGAAGAACACCTGCTCAATGTGGCTACCGTATTCAATGTAGGCCACCCACTTGGCGATGATCGTATGCGGGATCGGCGAGCCGAAGTAGAGCGTGGCAAAGATGGCCCACGGAGCATACGTAATGGCAGTCACAAACGCCACGGCAACACCGCTTCTCGGTTTTGATAGTAACTCAAAGAATACGATCGTGAGCGGCCACAGGATCAGGTCTATCCTGGTCCACAAGAGCAGGCCACAAAGCACACCCGTCCACAAATTCCGCTTTCGAATGTATGCATACCAGGATGCCACCATAAAGAAGATGACGAGAGGCGTCTCCATACCTGCCGTGTCCATTTGCCAGAATTTGGAAGAAATAGCGAGCAGTGCAACCACGATCAGCTGTTGGGATCGTGAGGCACTCGACCGATGCAATGCTCTTGCCACGAAGGCGCTGGCACCTACCGCTGCCAGTATATTCAGGATGCGAGCGCCTGTAACCACATCTGCGGTCAGAAGCCGTAACCATGCCGCCATCAGAAGGGTGAACAAAGGCGTCGTCGTCCCGTAGATCCGCTCCCCGGGGTTGTAGACGAAGCCTTTGCCTGAGGCGATCTGCTGCGCGAAGCGGAAGGTTATGAACGCATCTTCGTCGGTGAAGTTCGTATAGGC
>WVZH01000565.1:0-29548 GCA_011772595.1 Anaerolineales bacterium | reverse complement strand
CCCTCAACGTTTGCATCGCTGCTCAGCCTTTCGAGTGGAATTGCCTCAAAGTAGGTTCGCACACCAACATGAGCGCCCGGTGACCCAGCAGTATACAGCAGGGCTCTGCGTCTCGCACGCTTTCATTAATAGGGGGCAGCCATCGACCTCCGGAAACCCGCCTCGCGCCCCATTCCCTAACCTGGCGTGCAGGAAGACCGGATTGAGCAAATCTCACCGCGTCACAAATCGGCGACCAAGTTCGTTCCAAAGGTTGAATCGAAGCTGTCGCACGCGTGGCGAACAGGGAGGAAATCGTCATGTCGATGAAAAACGTGCAGACGATCATCATCCGTGCGGTATTCGAGCCCGAATATTGTGACTTGCTCTTCGGAGATATTGAAAGCGCATTAGAGGGCTACGATCTGACACCGATGGAAATCTTGTGGTTAAGAAGACTAACTCGCAAGGAGTTCGAGGGCTTCGCGCCCGATTTGGAAAACAGCCTCACAAGGGGAGGAATGCAATCCGTAAACCCAGTGCAGGTCTAATTGAGGGGAGCATACCCAAGACAACAACCTCCCCGCAATCTTGACGCGATTGGAAAGGTGTTCAAGAAGACACCAGAATAAATACTAGGGCGATCCGTTGGGTCGCCCTGTTCCTTAGCGCTGACAGCAGTTCAAAATCTTGAAGAACATGTACGCCGTGATTTAGATATCCAAACTCGCCATCTGCTCGTAGAACTTCCAGCGCGCGATCACGTCCTCCCGCAAGGCCTCNNNGGTGATACTATCTTAGGTACAATCGAAGCGTCCTAGAGATCCTCAATCACCGAAAGTGAGCTAGCTTGAATCTCTTGAGCTTTGAGTCGTTGAGTATGCAAAGGGTGGCCTAGGGTAGCGGTCTCCAAGCCAATGGGGTCCAAGTGTCCGCTGATTCAACCAGAAGGTGTGAATTCCCAGTGCAAATGTCCATCACTTCGATATTATGAGGTTCTATCTGGTGTCCTGTGAGAACGCCATATGCGATATGCCGGCTGTCCGGCGCCCAGCTCTTACCATGAAATTCTACGCTCTTCCCGTCATTCGGACCCACGACAGTGGCTATGTAACTCTGATCTTCATTAAACACCCTTAGAAACCCACTAAAATATCCGAGCCCAGCCGCCACGCTCTCCTTATCTTGGTCGACATACGCGATCATCTCACCGCTTGGAGACTATTCCGTTGATGACAGTATGTCGCCTGTAACTAGATGTGACTCATGAATGGTGCCATCTGACTCCAGAATATATGCCTTGTCGTATCAGAAGCCCTCCCCATCGGGTCCCGTACTCCTAAAAGTCATCCGACGCTCCGACGGGTGCCAAGTAGCATAGTGTACGTTGCCTCGATAGTAATCGATGGAGTTTGTCCAAGAACCATCAACAGCCATCAGGAAGAAGCGTTTCCAAGGCCAAGGTCCTGAAATGCAGGCCACGAACGCAATTAATCCACCATCAGGCGAGAAGGATGCGCCTTTTGGGTGGAGCTTGGTATGGTCCGTAATGTTGATCCACGATCCATCATCGATGTCTACCGCATAAAGGTCGTCTTGAAGTATGATCATAATCTCATCCCCAAACGGCACCCGACTGTAATACCAAATTGGATCCCATATCTGGGAAGTAACCAACCTTGGATCCGTGCCATCCGACTGAGAAACGTACAATCTACGTCCTAGACGGCCTGTGCTGAAATACACAGTGCTTTCTCCATCCAAAGACCAACTTGCTCCGTAATTATTAACATCGTTGTCCGTCAGTTGTCGTAAGTTGCTTCCTTCTCCTTGGATTAGGTACAGATCTGGATCACCATCCCAGTCCGCGGTGAAGGCGAGTGTCATTGAACCAAGTTCGATTGTTGGGGAAGATTTACATCCGGCTAGTCGATGATGGATCAAAGTCAGTGTAGCTATGGCTAGCACGACAGTGGGGGTTCGAGTGAGCTCAATCGTCGGTGTGAGAGATGGCGTGGGTGTGAATGTAGTTAGAGAAATCCTCGTTTCGGCAATCTGTGGATAAATGGAGCCCCGGACTGAGGAACAGCTACTGTGCATACTCCAACAGTGAGAGCAGTCAGGAGGAATATCGCAGAGATCCGTATAGAACTCATAATCTGGATTCTAATCTCATCAGGTTAGGGGCAATAACTGAGCGCAGGAAAATTTCCATAGCGACTCGGCTAGTGGTTACTTATGGCAAGGGCCACCAAGTGTATGTAGACTCAGATACATCCTCAGCGATGAGGATATCCTCACCCGTGCAAACGTTGACGATGTGCAGGTTTGAAATCCCCCGCTCCCCTTCAATGAACCCTGTCGAGATGTAAGCGATGTGGCGACCATATGGCGCCCATTCAAATTCATCAATGGCTTGTCCGATACCTTTCGGTGCAGCCACCACCTCCTGATCACTCGATCCATCCGCATTCATTGCACGGAGCGAGTGATGCGGAACCCAGTCCGCAACCTCGGGATCAGGTTGGATCTCATCAAGCGTTTCGTAGGCGATCATGGCGCCATCGAGCGACCACTTGGAATCCCCTTTACCATAACCTTCTTTCTTGCCAGTCGATGTCAATCGCTCCACACTGGCTCCATCCTCACTTATTACATACAAGTCAATCCCTTCGCCTTTGATAATCGAAGTGACAAGGATCTTGTCCTCAACAGGATGCCAGTCCACCGACCGGATGTCGCCATAATCAATGTTATATTCACCCAGGTATTCGCCGTCCCTTTGGGCTAAATGCATGGTCCAAAATGCGATGGTGGGGGAAATCACTGTTGTAAAAACGATCTTGTCAGAGCCTGGAGACCAGCTGGTCGAGTGAAAGCCCAATAAATGTGCAAAGGAGAGTTGGTGCGCTTTTCCTGTTTCGACCTCGACCACGCCGAGCCCCTCCGCTGTCGGGAAAGAGATCCAACGACCATCTGGCGACCAGGATATATCAACCGCAACTACACGGTATTCCGATGCCATGGGAATCTCGCTACCCCCACCAGTTGGGGTAATAAAAAGCCTCATATCAGTCTTCGTGCCAGGGCCAGAGCTTATTGGACCAACAAGATATGCAAGCCATTGACCATCAGGTGAATATTTCGGCGCCCGTTCATCCTTTTTAGTCTGGGTGAACTGCTGCAAGCCAGACCCATCGCCACCAATCACGTAGATGTTCAGGTCCCCGTCCCATTCCGTCGTAAATGCCAGCGAAAGATCGCTCAAATCGACGTCGCTTAGCTGACTGCACGCCTGCAAAACAGCGGTGGGAGGCGTCACTGTAGAGCTGGGGCTGGCAACGATCTCTGGGACACTCGTTTTAGATGGAGAAGGCATTAGCGTGGGGCTCTCTGCCGTTGGCCGAGAGTTGAGCGTATCCGTTGCTCGATCACCTTCTCCACAAGCTGTTAATGCAAGCACCGTAAGGAGCACAATCACAATGCCTCGTAACGTATTCATAATCCCCCCTATTGATCTTTCGATTTTAAACTCCCAAGTCGCCTGACGACGACGCTTGAAACCACAGTTGCCTGGCTTTCGCTACTGAATGGGCCGCCACGAAGTCTCAGAAAATTCATCAATGTCTTCTACGACCAGGTTTACTGCGCCCGTGCAGATATCGACTACATAGAGATCGATTGGTGTTCCCTCTACCTGATAATTAACGAATAGATAGGCGATATGCCGGCTATCCGGTGCCCATATGATTCTGTATATCCCAAGAGATTCATCTTCGGAGCCCTCAAGCACGATCGTGTCGTCGCTGCCATCCGCACGCATAACATGTATGCTATCGTGTACAAGGCGGGCATTGTTCTCATCGAACGACCAATTCGTCTCGATATATGCGATCATTTGACCATCGGGAGACCATAGCGGCCAATTTCCGGATATTTCACTCTCCAGTTTCTCAACCTGCTCTCCCCTAGAGTTTATGGTGTAGATGGAATTTCCTTCATATGGTATGCGCGCATGGAACAGAATTTTATCTTCGAATGGATGCCACTGTGGAGATGATGTATCGCCCAAGTCAAAACCGATTTCTATAAGATCTGTCCCATCTACCCTGACGGAATAAAGACGATGCTGGGGCGTCGCCTCAGTGAGTAGACTTACTTCGAACACGAGCCATTCCCCATCAGGAGAAAAACTAGGGCGCCCCGAAATGAAACTTGATCCATTGGTCAGACCTGTCGCGGTGCCGTCGATGATGTCAACAACATAAAGGCTGCCAGAACTTCGGAAGGCCACCTTGTCGCTCGTCGGCGACCAGATTGGACGTATGGAAGTAATTTCGATATCCGGAGCGAGTTTGGTTCTGTCCGTACCATCAGGTCTCATGATGTAAAGCCTTGGATTGTCGATGTCATCGTTAACAAAAGCAATCCATTGCCCATCGGGCGACCACTTTGCTCCGTATTCGACAATATCATTGTCCGTCAGCTTCCTGAAGCCACTGCCATCAGCTTGAACGATGTATATTTCATCATCACCGTCCCAGTTGGCGACAAATGCCAAAGACATTGCGCTAAGGTCGATCAAACTATTTATCCTGCAGCCGGGAAGATTCGGTGAAACGGCTGTGTAAGTCGACGTTAGGCTCGGCGTGGTTGATGGAGTGTTTGTCATTGTGCGGACAAGTGAATCATATGTAGGTGATGCTGCCGTTGGGGTTACATGAGAAGTTTCCTCCACGTCCGAGACGCACCCACTACACAACAACACGAGCACCCAAAACGCAACCCAGATCTTCCGAGTGAACGAGCTCATCTTTCCGTCTTCATCCTTCGTGTTCTCGAGGAATTTCCTGCAGGATGTAGATCGTGGTACTTCTACGATCTAGCTCGGTTTCTTCGTACCACTTACGGCCCGCATCTCTATTGGGGAAGTATACATCGATGCGGGTTGAACCTGGCGGGAATGCCCCACCCCCATCCTTGACTTCGAAGATACCCTTATTGTTCGAATACTTCTCCATTTCCGGAGAGAAAAGGGTTGCTCCCCTTAGTTCGGGCGCAGCGGCCACGGTCTTGCCCTCTTCGAACTCCTTTGCTTGCGAGCCAATAGTAAATACAGCCTTCTCAGGATTCATGATCTCCACAGGGAAGCTACGCTTCCCTGCCGAATTAACCCACCCCCCATCCTCCCACCAAACATGCTTTCCAGCCTTGTCCTTCCACTTCAGCTGTGTTGGATTGTCGAGCTTGAAAAATGTGGGCTCGCCATTGATCTCCACCACGCCCGAGCCCTGCATGGCAACGCCTGCTGGGCTGAACAGCGCGCCATAAGGCACTTTGATCTCTTGACCACCATACTTCCATTTAATTTTGTAATCACTGTTGAAGCGGTCGGGCTCATGCGCCTCGGGTTCGTAACTCTCGGTATCCGTCACATAGTAGTAGGAGAAACTGAAGGTTTCTTTCAACGGCACCCACAGATATCCGGGAGCAGGCGCAGGCATGTCGTCCTTTGGAGGCTTGTAACTGGTCAGATACTTGCTCGCAACCCAGCCTCTCTTGCCATCGTAATTCACTTCGTACCAGTTCGTGCCCTTGATGTTCACATAGCACCCTGTCCAGCGGACAGCGCGCCCCCAGGGGATTTCCCTCACCACCGGATGTTGAGTCGTAGGGCCGGACCTCATCACCAGCCAATTGGCGGTGACCGTCATGAGCCTGCCTCCACCTCGCTGCACCGCATAATTGGTCTGCACGGTATCACTGAGCCACTCTCCATCGATAAGCATGTCTCCGGCCGGGTTGTCGCCGGTATCAATAAGATAGTTACCGCTCACCCAGCCGGTCACCTTCCCCTTGTACCTGTCTTCGTAGACCACCTGATACCAATCCGTCGCCCCCATCTGTTTTACCTTCCCGGTCAGAGTCACTCTTTCGTGTACAGATGCGTACGTGATTACCATCCCATCCATACCAGGAGTCGCCCGGATCTTCAGCGGGTTGGTGACCATCATCTCTCGCCCGCCAGTCGTCTCAACGTTCGACCGTGAGTCCTGCTCGCCTAAAGCCTCGATTATTTTCTCCAGCACCCATTTGACCTGCGTGCCCACTTGAACCCAGTGACGCTCGGTCTCCTGCGTCCGGATCTTCTTGCTGCCATCCTGCACGACCACCGTTTTATAAACCGGCTCCTCGTGGCGGATGAAATCATACCCATCCGGTATACGCGTATGCACCAACTTGGGCTTCCAATAGCGTTCCCACGAGGTGTACTTAACAGGCCGCTTGCCATACACCGGCTTTTTACGCCATTCATATCGATAACCTGTGTACCAGCGACGACCTCGGCGGTAGTGATAGCGTTTCCTCACCCGATAGCGGCGATAATAACGCACGTAGCGCACACTGCGATAACGAGTCACTTTGCGGTATGCCCATCGTCCCCGATCGACCTGCACCGTCTTGTAGCGCTGTCTCTTCTCATACCAAACACGGGCACCGACCTTAACCCGTTTGCGCACCATATTGGGCACCTCTTTGGTCTTGGTGACCAGGAAATCCTTCCATCCATATTTGGGGACAACGCGACGTGCCCAGCGGAACCTCGGTGGCGGCGGGTAATGCTCTGTGCCAGTGTTCACAACACCGTCATGCTCAACCAGACGTCCGCCGATACCTTTACGTTTCAGCGCCTGGGGCGTCGTCGAGACTGCCGCCATCAGAGCCGCTGCCGTGGCAATGAGCGGAAGAAGGTCCTTCGTGGTTGATGAGGAAAGTTCCTGACGCACGAAGACACCGCTGTTGCCCTGCAAGGTCCACAAGCGCAAGAATTCCTCCACACGCATCACTTGCTTCCCGCGGGTGGGATCGTTGAAGGCGACCCACTGCCCGTCGGATGAGAAGCCGGTCACGGTAACAAAGTGACCTGGCTGTCCTCCAGCGTCGGTACCCAGGGCGACTACCACAGGGCGGTTGGCTGTGATTTCCTTCAGCAGCGATTCCAACGTGGCACCATGAAAGGATTGAGATCCTTTGTAACCAAAGGATTGGGCGGCGAATGCCAGCTCCTCTACTCCCGTGCCGAATTCGTACATCATCCTCTCGCCCTGAAGGAACCCCAAAATCGCGTTGTAGGTCGGCGTGGCCCCGTCAAAGCCCTCCATGGCCATGCCCAAAGCCTGGATCCCACAGGAGACATCGGAGGGGTTCTGATAGCGTACAGGAACTTCGAGTGTCTCGAAGTCGGGTGGCCTCTCTGTTTCCGGCGAAAAAGGCGCCGGCTCGACAAAGAACGGTAGGGGGACGGATTCCACCGGCGTAAGTACACCGGGCACGGCGGCCTCGCCCACGAGATCATCGCCGCCGCCCGAGTCAGGTTCGATCTCCTGAGATTGAGGAGGATCGATGGGGCAGTCCGGGTCGTCCACAGAGCATTGGGCTGCCGCCGGGATGGTGAATGTGAGAAGAATAACAATCAGTACGAGTGCGGTAAGTGAGCGTAATGCCTTCATCGGATGCCTCCCCCTAGATGAGTTGAGATGGCGTGGGGTCATTACCGTGGATTGTTGTCTCTATTATGCAAGAATGAGAGCACAGATGTCAACAACGAAGAGAGCTTTCTCACCTTAATATTATCGTTCACCTTCCCATGCCGAGTCGGTTCTCAGGCGAGGCGGCCTTACCATCCATCCCTTCTCATTAACGCGACGCTCCCCGCGAGTACATTACGGGGAGCGTGTAGGTCGATTGCGGTCGAGTTAGATGTCCAAACTCGCCATCTGCTCGTAGAACTTCCAGCGCGCGATCACGTCCTCCCGCAAGGCCTCCAGAAGCATGTTGGCGCGATCCGGATCCGCAGCCCGTAGCGAGCGGAAGCGATTCTGCTTGTAGGCGAATTCCTCGATGTCCTCCGTCGGCGTCTTGGAGTCGAGATTCAACGGATTTTTGCCTTCCTCAGCCAGCAACGGGTTGAAGCGGAAGAGTGGCCAGAAGCCGCTCTTCTCTGCGTCCTCGTGCAGATCGGTCGCCGTGGTCATGTCGATGCCATGCGCGATGCAGTGGCTGTAGGCGATGATCAGCGAGGGGCCGTCGTAGGCCTCGGCCTCCTGAAAAGCCTTCACCAACTGTGTCATGTTTGCACCGTAAGCCACCTGAGCAACGTAGATGTTGCCGTAGCTCATGGCGATGGCGCCCAGGTCTTTCTTGGGCATCTCCTTGCCCGCGGCGGCAAATTTCGCAACCGCACCGCGCGGTGTCGCCTTCGATGATTGACCGCCGGTGTTGGAGTACACGCCGGTATCCAATACGAGCACGTTGATGTTGCGCCCGGAGGCTAGCACGTGATCCAGACCACCGTAGCCGATATCGTAGGCCCATCCGTCACCCCCGACGACCCACACCGACTTGGGAACCAGATAATCGGCCACGCTCAATAGCCGCCGTGCCTCGGGCTCTTTTCGCTTCTCGAGGGTTGATTTCAACTCGTCCACCCTGACCCGCTGTGCCTCGATCGCATCCGGTGTGCTCAGATCGGCGGTCTTGATTTCTTCCACCAACCCGGCTTTTTCACCGAAATCCAGCGTCTCAAGCAATCCCTTGGCCGTGTCGGCGAGCTTGTCGGCTGTCAGGCGCATGCCGAAGCCGAACTCAGCGTTGTCCTCAAAGAGCGAATTCGACCAGGCGGGACCGCGACCGTCGTCGCGCGGCGCATAAGGTGTCGTCGGCAGGTTGCCTCCGAAGATCGAGGAGCAACCCGTGGCGTTGGCAATGATGAGGCGGTCGCCGTAGAGTTGTGTGAGCAGCTTAATGTAAGGCGTCTCACCGCAACCTGCACAGGCGCCGGAGAACTCGAACAAGGGGCGCATAAACTGCGATCCCTTGGTGGTGAAGCGGTTGAACAGCGATGTGTCGGGGTCCGGGATCGACAGGAAGTACTCCCATTTATCGACCTCCTGATCCCGGAGCGGCGGTTGAGGCGCCAAGTTGACCGCCTTGCGCTCTGTCTTCTTACCGGCTTCATCTTTGACATAGGCGGGACACACGTGCACGCAGACGCCACAGCCCGTGCAATCCTCCGGAGCGACTTGCAGCGTGTACATCATGCCCTCCAGCCCACGACCTTTCGCCTCGGCCGCCTGCCATCCCGCTGGAGAACCGCCTTCTGCGAACTTGGCGTCGTAGATCTTGGGACGAATCGTGGCGTGCGGACAAGCCAGCACGCACTGGTTGCACTGGATGCACGCCTCTGGCTCCCAGACTGGGATCTCCAAGGCGATGTTACGTTTTTCGAAGCGAGTGGTCCCTACGGGATAGGTGCCGTCATTTGGAAGAAGTGAAACCGGGATGGTCTCCCCTCGGCGTGCGATCATCTCGCCCGTCACCTTGCGCACAAACTCGGGCGCGTCCTCGGGTACGGGCGGAATCATGCGCTCCTTGGAGGTCGCCTTATTCGGCACTTCAACCTGATGGATTCGTTCTCTGGCGAGCTCGGCGGATTTGACATTCATATCGACAACCGCCTGACCCTTGTCTCCGTACGTGTCCTCGACGGCCAGTTCCATCATGTTCATCGCCTGGTCCTCGGGCAACACACCCGAGATGGCGAAAAAGGCGGATTGCATGATCACGTTGATGCGCGCCCCTAGTCCTAAAGACTTGGCCAGCGAATGGGCATCAATGACGTAGAAGCGGGCATCTTTTTCGATCAACGCCTCTTGCACCTCAAAGGGAAGTTGGTCCCACACTTCGTCTGCGCCATAAGCGCTGTTGAGCAAGAAGGTTCCGCCCGGCTTGAGGTGTCTGAGAATGTCTACCCGCTCGAGGAACTGGAACGCATGACACGCCAGGAACTCCGCCTGCTGGATCAGGTATGTGCTGCGAATGGGATGCGGGCTGAAGCGCAGGTGGGAGATGGTCATCGATCCCGACTTCTTCGAGTCGTACACGAAGAAACCCTGGGAGTAAAAGTCGGTGGCCTTGCCAATAATCTTGATGGAATTCTTGTTGGCGCCCACTGTTCCGTCGCCGCCCAAGCCATAAAACATCGCCTGGTGAACTCCCTCGGGCTGCGAGGCGAAATCCTCCTCCCAAGGCAGATTGGTTTGCAGGAGGTCGTCGTCGATGCCGACGGTGAAATGATTCTTGGGCTCTTTTTCTTTCAGGTTATCGAGCACCGACTTGGCCATGCCAGCATTAAACTCTCTCGAGCCCAGGCCATAACGCCCGCCCACCACAATGGGCATGTCGTCTCGGCTGAGTCGTCCATCGACCACGGCCTCGACGATCGCATTTTGCACATCGAGATAGAGAGGCTCACCTTCGGCGCCAGGCTCTTTGGTTCGATCAAGCACCGCGATCTTCTGCACGGTCTTCGGTAGAGCCTCAACAATGGCCTTGCCATCGAAGGGGCGATACAAGCGCACTTTTATCAACCCCACTTTTTCACCTTCGCCGCTGAGATACTCAACGACTTCGTGCATACAATCGGCACCGGACCCCATCATCACGACCACCCGCTCGGCGTCGGATGCACCGACGTAATCGAAGAGCTGATACTGACGACCCACGATCTTGGCAAAGCGATCCATCGCTCCCTGCACAATCGCCGGCGTCTTGAGGTAATACGGGTTGACCGTCTCGCGTGCGGCGAAGAAGACGTCTGGGTTCTGTGCCGTACCGCGAATAGAAGGGTGATCCGGCGATAGGCCCCGCTTTCGGTGCTCAATGACCCAATTCTCGTCGATCAGCGCTCGCATGTCATCGTAAGTTAGTTCTTCGATTTTTTGAATCTCATGCGATGTGCGGAAACCGTCGAAAAAGTGTAGGAAAGGAATCCTGGATTCGAGAGCCGCGGCCTGTGCGATGAGTGCAAAGTCCATCACTTCCTGAGGGTTATTTGAAGCAAGAATTCCCCAGCCGGTTGCGCGGGCTGCCATCACGTCGCTGTGATCCGCAAAGATGGAGAGCGCCTGCGCGGCCACGGATCTGGCAGCGATGTGGAAAACAGCCGGCGTGAGTTCTCCGGCGATCTTGAACATATTGGGGATCATCAACAACAATCCCTGCGACGCCGTGAACGTCGTCGTCAACGCGCCCGTGGTTAAGGCACCGTGGACAGCACCTGCCGCGCCGCCTTCCGCCTGCATCTCAACCACGTTGGGAATGGTCCCCCAAATATTCGGCTCGCCGGCCGCGGCTTTTTCATCAGCGATCTCACCCATCGGAGACGAGGGTGTAATCGGATAAATCGCTATCACTTCATTCGTGGCGTAGGCAACATGGGCGGCCGCGGCGTTACCGTCGTAGGGCACCAATTTACGCTTTGCTGTCTTTCTTGGCATCGATAACTCCTTTCACCGAAACAATACCAGTTCGTTTTGATTGACGCACATGCGCGCGATGACTATCGGCACAAACCAATTAAAAAGTAGTCGCCTTTGCCATTATAGAACAGTGTTGAAGGGCATTACAAAGTGGAGGACACCTATCACTATTCCCATCCGCACGATATTTGTTATCCTTAAATCAATTGCCGTGAACTCAGAGGGAGGCACAATGGCCGACTTAAAGACAACTTTCATGGGAATAGAACTCGAGACACCGATCCTGGTCGCAGCAAGCACAATCTCCAGCTATATCGACCGGATCAAGGCAGCGGAGGGGGCCGGTGCAGGCGCTCTTGTGATACGCTCACTCTTCGAAGAGCAGATCCTCTTCGACGCCATGCGCATGGAAGAGGACATGGCTGTGGGCGCCGACATTTTCCCCGAGGCGCTCTCTTACTTCCCCGAGTTGAAACACGGCGACGCTGACGAACATCTCATGTGGATCGAGAAGACCCGCGCCGAAGTGAAGATGCCCCTGATTGCCAGCCTGAATGCGATCAGCCCCGGGGCATGGACCAAATACGCCAAGCAATTAGAGAACACCGGAGTCAACGGCCTCGAGCTCAACGTGTATGCCGTCGTGACCGACTCGGCCAAATCCGCCGCAGATGTCGAAAAGTCGCTCTACGACATCGTCGGTGCCGTGCTCAGTGAAGTCAAGATTCCTGTTGCTGTAAAACTCAGCCCTTTCTACACTTCGACCGTCAATGTGGCCGCGGAGCTTGACAAACGCGGCGTGAACGCGCTCGTGCTCTTCAACCGCTTCCTACAACCAGACATCGATCCGCAGAGTGAAACTTTGCTCAATGAGATGGTCTATAGCAGCCCGCAAGAGATCAAAATCCCTCTGCGCTGGGTCGCGCTGCTTTATGGAAGAATCAAGGCAGACCTGGCGCTCAACACCGGCGTACACTCAGGGCTCGACGTTGCAAAAGCAATTCTCGCCGGCGCCACCGTGGTGCAAACGGCCTCGGCGTTGTTGCAGAACGGGATCCCCTACATCTCCACCATGCTGCGCGAACTCGAAGGCTGGATGACGGAACACGGTTACGACCGTCTGGAGGACTTCCGCGGGAAGATGAGCCAGAGAGAGATCGACGATCCGTTTGCTTTCGAGCGAGCGCAGTACGTCAAGCTACTTCTCAGCCAGAAGTGACCCTCGTATGCAACCTTTGGAGGCTGCTCATATCCTAATCAGGAGGTCGGCCTCCCACGCCCGACCGTACGAGAAACGGTCACGCATGCTGTCCTACGTTCCTCCTGCGCGCAATTGTAGCGCCCTGGTTAGTCCGCAATGTCACTCGTAGGAGCGCAATGAATTGCGCCCCTACCGATTAAAACTGAAACAATCGTGGCGCCCTGTCGGGGCGCCACTGCGTTATGTGAGCACAGGCAGAAAGGAAGTGCTACAAGCTAATTTGGAAGATCAGGTTCAAAATCAAACCCAACACGAACATTCCACCGGCTAGCTTGTTGTGGAAAAATGCTGCCGAGACGTACCATAGGGGCCAGACGGGATAATCTGGCGGGGGCTCGCTTGGTCTGGGTTCCAGGTAGATTCTGAGCACGCGAACCAATCTCGGAACTGCCAGAAAAACCAAAAGCACCCAAATGGCTAACGTTCCCGAAAGAACGAGTGCCAAGACAACCAGGTAATACGCCACCATCAACGCCATATTCAACCACAGGGCCGATCGCTCCCCGATCAGCACCGGCAACGTTCGAATACCTTTTTCACGGTCGGCTTCGATTTTATCGATGTGCTTGCCGATCAGTACGGTCGTCACCACGAGTGCATAGGGTATGCTGGCCAGCCAAACGCCTGGTGGGGGCAGAACACCGGCAGTTACGTAATACGTCCCCCCAATCATCAACGGTCCCCAGACGATGAACACCCCCGGCTCACCCAGCCCAATGTGCTTCAACCGGATCGGCGGCGCCACGTAGAACACACTGATGAACAAGCCCAGAAGAGCGAAAATCAAGACCGGATATCCTACGGTTACGACGAAGTAGGTCAGGATGAGCGCGTCGATCAGATTGACCACGAGAATGGCTGTTTGCAGCCCGCGTTTGGAAAGCATCCCACTTAATACCGGATGGGGCGCGTACATTGCGCGCGCGTATTCATCGGTGTCGACGCCGCCTTCGAGATCAAAGAAATCGTTGATCATGTTGTTGGAAGCGTGGGCAATCACCAATCCGAATACGGCCAGTGCGAAATGAAACCAATTGGGATTGTCTGCAATCGCCGCAGCCAGCAGGCCTCCAATCAGACCTGAGGTGGCTGTCATGGAGAATACGGCAGCGCGTGTGATGATCAGCCACTTGCTGACCACGTCCATCTCCTTGTCGGGAGAAAGGTTGGCTGTATCGATAACTTCTTTCCAATTTGCTAATAGAGACATCTCGTTCCTCGATTGTGGGAAATATCTTTAGAGTCTAACCGCAGCGAAGACGGATGTAAAGGAGCTCGCATCAAGAAGAAGGTGTGGCCACATTTGATTGCAGCCACACCCAAGTTGTGTGGATTTGCATTCCCCCTGTGCGTAGGATTGGAAGGAAGAGACTTGTACCAGCTTTTGTTTACCAAACGATCACATCACACTCCGTCAGGTCCTGGGCCAGGTTCAGAACCTGCAGGGTTCTTAATGGAAAACTCTCTTGATCTTGCAGCAGGCTTCTCTCCCTGCATTCAATTTCCTAGACCTCAACACAGCATGGTCCACAAGCGTTATCTATGCCCAGGCAACAACTGCCCGGTGCCGGTCTTCTCAGCCGTCGACTTGCTCTTCGCTCTCATAAACCTCGTCTGTAGCGCTTCACCAAACCGAAGTAGCAGTTGTCGAAGTTTCAACTGGAGAGGGGAGGGATTCTTTCCAACAAGGCGCTCAATTTCCAATTCCCGTAGTTGATCCTTCCGCCGTTCTTCAGCGGCCATGAGATCACTCATCAAAATCATTGTTTCCTCCGATCAAGCCACTCTCTCGGTCGCTACGACGATGTCCAGTTTCGCTTATAGAATATAGGGGTCTTAAGTGGTTCGTCATCCCCCATGTTGGGTGGTTCTGGTAGGGGATTTGACCACGGAGATTCAGTTGTGGCTATGATAGATCCGGGGAGGATACTAGGAACGGAAAGAAGCTTGGTCTGATGGTGCTATAGGATACCGAATTCCTGCGCCCTTCGGACGGCATCGTTTCGGCTGTGCACCTTCAGCTTTCCATAGATGTTCTTGATGTGCGTCCGAACCGTACTCACTGCAACGCACAGCTCGTCAGCAATTTCCGTGCTCGAAAGATGGGTCGCCAGCAGGCGCAACACCTCCAACTCGCGTGCACTGAGTGATTCGACCATTTCTGGAACCTTGCCGGGTATCGGGTGAGGGGTCCGCGCCTCTTGCTCAATAGCTCTCAGCAGTTGACTGACATATTCCACGGCAATACCTTGTGCGGTCGCTTTACAGAGCAGCGTCGTCATGGGCTCGCCATACTTGATGAAGACGCGGTTGAAGCCTTCGGGTTCTGCGATTGCGAGCGCGCGCGCCATGATAGCAAGCGCTTGCTCCCCCTCTCCTTTAGCTTCCAAAGTCAGGGCTTGTAGGATCAGAATATTCACGAGATTCCCAATCGCACCCATCCCCTCCAAGAAACCTTGCATCGATGCCAACAATCCCAAGGTGCTATCGAGGTGAGCAACCTCCTTGTCACCTTCCAGAGTGGAGCTTCCCTCCAGCACCCGAATTCTCGCCAAAGTGAGATAGGTATCGATATTTTGGGCTTCAAGGTCCCCTTCTAAGGACTCCTGCACGTCGTCAGCCCAACGGGTGGCTTCCTCAACCCTACCCCGTGCAAGATTGAGCTCCGCCTCACAGGCCAGTACGCGAGCCACATACCAAGGGGACAAGTCCCTTGCCACCCGCATTGCTTCATTGAGAGCGGATTCGGCTGCCACCAAATCTCCACACGCCAGATGCAATTTCACCAACTCAATACGGGCCCGTATCAAATAGTCCGCCTGGCCCCATCGTTCGCACAACTTCAACCCTTGGAGTGCAAATTCCCTTGCAGCTTGCAGATCGTTCCATTCTCGCAGAACAGCGCCCATGCGTATACAAGCGAGACCGTGCGCCGGCAGCTGGCGACCAGACAGCTCAAAATGCTCCTCCGCGAGCGTCAGGGCCTGGCGGCAAGTTTCGATCGACAAGCGAAGCTGTCCCTGTAAGGCTTGAAGCGTTGCCAGGTCACAGAGTGATTCGACGAGAACATTTTTATCCCCCGCCTTGCGATTGATCGCGATAGCCTCAGCATAAGCCTCAGCAGCCGCACCAAGATCGCCATTCCAACGAAGGATCGATGCAAGCAGCATCGCCGAAAATCCTCGCAGCACCAAATCATCATCCGGAAGGAGCTTGAGTGCCTCACGCGCAAATTCGATAGCCAAGGCCATGTCTCCGCGCAGCGCAACGAGGTAGGCCCGCAGCGCATCCACGATGCCCGACAGACGCTGGACCTCGATTGAATCGTTCATCGTCTCCAGAGCTTCTTCCGCATCCAGCAACAACGCCGCAACGGGTTCGAGTCGTCCTGCAAACGTCAACGCCCATGCCTGGGCGATACTCAGCCAAGGCAGGGATCGCTTGGTCTCCTCCGGCAGTTCCTCCAACCACCGCGCCAGGGTGGTCAGCTTTCCACGATAGACCATCGCTAGCGCGTTCCTCGCCACCAAGTCCGCTGCACGCTCGTAGTCACCGTAAGCCATTGCATGCCCGAATGTCTCTGCGATCAACCCTTGCTCCTCATACCAGTCGCTGGCGCGCCGGTGTAGGATGGGGACGAGCTCGCTCCGCGTGCGCTCCAAGCGATCCCGTAACAGATCGGCAAAAAGGCGATGATAACGATACCAACGTCGTTCCTCATCCAAAGGCACGATAAACAAATTGGACCGATCCATAAATTCGAGGGTTTCCTGGCTGTTTAGATGGCTCTGCGCTCCTTTCCCTTCCACATCCAGCACGGCGTCGCAAAGGGAGGCCGTCAAACGATCCAGGATCGAGGTTTTAAGGATGAAATCTTGCCTCTCCGGCGATTGCTTATCCAAGACCTCTTCCATCAAGTAATCGAGAATGTAACGGTGTGTTCCCGACATTGAACGTATGATGCTCGAAACGTCTTGTCGCCCCTGTAGCGATAGTGCTGCCATTTGCAGACCTGCGATCCAACCTTCCGTCCGCTCCTCCAAAGCAGCCACGTCTTCCGGAAGTAGATTTAATTGCACTACATGGTTCAGATACGTCTTCGCTTCAGCGAATGTGAAACGTAAGTGGGCCTCCGTCAACTCTGTGAGCAGGATGCGACTCCGCAAGCGGGCGATCGGGAAGGGCGGATCAATCCGTGTGGAGAGGATGAGACACATTTGAGCAGGGATGTTGTCAATGAGAAAAGCTAACGCTTGGTGAACAGCTTGCGAATCAATAACGTGGTAATCGTCAAGAATCAGCGCGAAAGGTTGTTGAATCTCAATGAGGTCGTTGATCAGTGCTGTGAGGACCGTTTCCATCGGAGGTGGTTGCGGAGACTGTTGCATCTCCAAGGCGGTCTCTCCAATGTCCGCGTGAAGGGTTTGGATTGCAGCTACGAAGTACGCCAGAAAGCGTGTGAGGTCGTTATCGCCCTCATCAAGTGAAATCCAGGCAACAGGCACATCTGTTTGATGCACCCAAGCGCACAAGAGCGTGGTTTTTCCAAATCCAGCCGGCGCAGAGATGACAATCAACTGATGTTTGGTGGCGATTCCTTCTTCCAGCAGGTGAACCAGTCTCAGACGGGGGACCATATTCGCCCGCGGAGGGGGAATGAAAAGCTTGGTCTTTAGAAGAGGTAATACCTCCGATGATTTATCTCGGACCCTCTCCTTTGGATCCTGTGCCATACCGACCCTTCTCCCGAAGTTACACGAGCGGTCGCGATCCTTCCGATTTTATCTCACAATCACCAGGAGATGCGATGCTTGCAAACCCTATGGGGACTACTTGGGACCTTGAAGAAAGGTTCGAAGGTGCTGACAAAATCGGCTGTTTCCCCCTCGTGGATCTCATGAACCTTCATAAAGCATTGCTGCGATCGTCAGGAAAGGGAAACACCCAGTCCCTTTTCCCAAAGAGGGTGTCGAGGAAATGTGCCAAAGTTCGATCCGTGATACACTACCACGCGAGGGGCGGAAACGTTGAGCATGTCTTCCGACGACCAACCTCGCCAAGAAGGAAATCCGATCTGGGCTTCGGCGCTGCGCGCTGCGGCAGGCGTCGCGCGCAAAGCGGTATCCAGCGAAGCCGATGTCTTTCAAGCCGTCACCGAAGAACTACGCCGTCTCAGGCTGCGCGGATCCGTCGCACTCATCGCAGATGATGGTTACCTGGAAGTTAAATCGCAAGCGATCAGTGGCGAGTTGACACGGACACTCCGACGCTTAAGCGGAATGGAGGTCCGAGGATATCGCTTCGACCCAAAACAGGTTGATGCCTACCGTCAGGCACTTTCGACAGGGGAGGCGACCTATACTCGAGATCGCGCTTCCGTGGTCCGCCAATTGGCTCCAAAAACCCTGCGAGGGCTGCTCCCACGAATTATACACCTGCTCGGACAACATCCTATTATCATCGCACCCCTCATACTATCTGATAACCCCCTGGGAACAATCAACGTCAGCGCTCCGTGGCTGACGGAGGCGGACATCCCTATGGTCTCAGCCCTCGCCGACCACATCGCGATTGCGTTGGGCCACGTGCGTGTCCGCAGGGAGATGCAAGCTGCGTTGAGGCGTGAACGCCTACGCAACAAAGTGGCGGAAGCGATCGCAAGCGCGCTCGATCTACCTACGGTATTAGAGACCGTTCTCGGAGTGGCAGCCGAGGTCACCGGCGCCGATGCTGGGGCGATCGGTCTCATAGAACCCAGCGAAAATAGCATTACGTTTCCGCACATCTTTGGGCTTCCGGAGATACTGCGCAGCACTGCGCTTCCCCGCGGTAAGGGTCTGACCTGGAAGCTTGTCGAAGACCGAAAACCGATGCTCATAAAGGACTATAAACACCATCCCGACGCCTCGCCGNNGAAGTCATTGGCGGGATGGGGCTTTTCACCATGCATGCGCATCAGACCTTCGAGCAGGAGCAGGTCGAGTTAATACAAGCGATCGCCAGTATGGCAGCAGTCGCCATCAAGAATGCACGTCTCTACTCCGACATTACGCACCGCGCCAAAGAATCGCAAGCGCTCATACGGACAGCCCGGTCGATCTCAGCTTCACTCGACCAAGATACCGTACTGAATCTGATCGCCGACGAAGCCAAGAATCTATTGCAAGCCGACGCCAGCCGCATCCACCTCCTCGACACACAGGAAGGTGTCCTGCGCTGCGTCGTCGCGCTGGGACCAGCCGCTGACGCGGCGATGTCCATGCAACTCAAGTCAGGGGAGGGCCTCGTCGGGCACGTCGTTGAAGCTGGAGAAGCCGTCATCTTGAATAACGCCGCAGGTGACCCACGCGGGATGCTGATTCCCGGCACGCCCGAAGACGAGCCCGAGTGTCTGCTGCTCGCACCACTCAGTGTCCGACAAAGGGTCATGGGCGCGATGACCGTGAGGCGTATCGGCTTGAACAGACCCTTCACCCACTCTGATCTCAATTTATTGAATGCCTTCGCTGCCCAAGCCGCGGTGACCCTCGAAAACGCGCATCTGTTTGGACAAATCGCCACCCAGGCCCAGCGCCTCGAGAAAGAGGTCACGGAACGCACACGCGATTTAGCGCTCTCTGAGGCTCGTTACCGTGCGTTGGTAGAGACGTCGCTCGCCGGGATCTTCCACGTGAACAACCATGGGGAGATCACCTACATCAACCAAGCCATGGCCAACCTAGGTGAGTACCATCCCGACGAACTGATCGGCAGGAACATGCTCGAATTTCTGCCCCCAGAACTTCACCAGCCGATCATGGAGCAGTTCAAAGCCAGGCATAACGGTGAACGTCCCACGCGCGAGGTCTACGACCTAGAAATCCCCACTCGAGGAGGCCTGCGCATTCCTGTCCTGCTCGCTGCCAGCCTGATCACCGATGATAACGGGAAACCCCGAGGCGTGAGTGGGCTGGTGTTGGACATTTCTAAGCAAAAAATTCTTGAAGTCGCATTGAAAGCCGAGCGAGATCAACTAGATGCTCTTCTGACCAACATCGGCGACGCCGTGATGGTCACGGATGCCGAAGGCGTGATCGAATACGTCAACCCTGGTTGGGAGCGGCTCAACGGTTACAGCGCCGATGAAGCACTGGGTAAAAAACCACGCATCCTACAGAGCGGCCAGCACCCACCCGAATTTTACGTTGAGATGTGGGAGACTATCCTGACCGGGCAAACTTGGCGCGGCGAGGTGATCAATTGCCGGAAGGATGGTACCTTCTACGACGCTGCTCTGACCATCACCCCCGTTCTCGATGAACTCGGAAGGGTGATCAACTTCGTCAGTGTCTCCCACGATATCAGCGCTCTAAAAGAACTCGACCGCCTGAAATCTCAGTTTGTCTCAGACGTTTCCCACGAATTGCGCACACCCCTGACCAATATCCGCCTCTACCTGGACCTCTTGGAGAGAAAATCCGAAGACCAAATAAAGGTTACCCAGTATCTAGAAACCCTTTCGCGAGAGAGCGAGCGCCTGGCTAATCTGATCGACGACTTGCTCTCTCTCTCCCGCCTGGACGCCGATGCTGTACCCTTTGTTCCGGTTCCTGTAGATGTCAACGAACTGCTCGGCTCACTGGTAACAGATCGGCGAACACTCGCCGCGGAGCGCGGAATAAAGCTCTCCATCGAGACTGAAGATACCCTGCCTGAGGTCGTCGGCGATGCCCAGCTGCTTTCACAGGTGTTTACAAATTTGCTAACCAACGCCATGAACTACACGCCCAACGGCGGGAACATCACGTTGCGAACGCAGTCACAACATAATAAAGACGGCGATTGGGTTGTGGCAGAGGTGAACGACACCGGCCTAGGCATTCCTCCCGACGAATTGAGCATGATCTTTCGTCGCTTCTTCCGCGGTGCAGCCAGCCAGAAAACAAACGCACCCGGAACCGGTCTTGGACTATCGATTTGTCAAGAGATCGTTGAGCGTCACGACGGTCGCATTACGGTGGAAAGCCCAGGCGTCCCTGGGCAGGGAACCCGCTTCGCTGTCTGGTTGCCCGCGAATGGCGACAGCTGAAACCCCGACGCAACCACCTCTGAACAGCCACTCTCGCTTTCACTAAGCTTCCTGACGTACAATATCTCTCTAAGCCTGCTCGGCGCTCCAAAAACTCGCGCCCAACCCTCTTTCGGCTTTCTCCGAGCCGCACGGAAAGACACCAAGGTACCGCTTGCATCATCACAGATTGCGGGAAGCCTTTCGTCAAGCTCAGGATAAACCCCGCGACGCAGGTCTCGCCCGTCCCCTGGACTGAGAGGCGTTAGCCAGGACAGCTGGCCGGGCCAGGGAGAGAAGTCGAAGGAGAAGCAACCCCCTCAACCTTGATTGCGAGGCCCGAAGGACCGTGGCATTCCCCGTCTCGCAATTTTGGGGGTCGCTTCGCCCCTGGAGTTTACCCTGAGCGTAGTCGAAGGAGGGCTCGCGACGATAAAGAACGGTATGGGGATTGCTTCACCTTCGGCTCACAATCTCGGCACACCTGCCAATCACCGGTCGAAAAACGAATCCCCTATCTCCAGAATTGAAGTCACGCATCACCGAAATATCAATCCAACAAACATATACCCGGAATGCGGCAAATCATGTTTTTAGCTACAATTTGATGCCACCAGGCATGTGTGTCGCGCCCATCCATGAAGTCGTCCAGCGATTCTACACGCATGTACAAACAGGGAAGAACAAGACAGTGGAAATGAGACTGACGAGAAAATCACGACCCTTCCGAAAACGATTAACAAATCCCGTGCCGCTTATTGTGCTCAGTTTCATCCTGTTCGCTTGCGGTCGAGCATCGCCCACACCTCCACAGGACGAACCCAAGCACCCGGCGACAACGGCACCACTCCCTCGAATCCCTAGCTACGAGGTCAATGCCCGTAACTGGGAGGACGGGCCTCCACGTGCACGTTTAGAATTGACGATAAATGGGATGGAGGTCATCGCTGTCGGAAGCGGTGAAGATCCTTCACCTGCCGGCAGAATCTCGGCTTGCAGTTATAGTTTCGGCGATGGCTCTTCCGCCGTTCCATCGCTCGTCGACGATGCGGGGAATTGCTTCCCCGTCTCCCACACCTACGACGAAGCGGGAGGATACAACGTGGTTCTCGCGGTCTGGGATGACCTGGGNNGTTGTCTGCAAGCGAACGCGTGGGTGCCGGAAGGAAGCGGTCCTTTCCCCGCCATTGTGCACTACACGCCCTACCCCATCGACGACATACGACCAAATGGAGTTTTTCTTGCCTCCGGCTTGGCTACCATTTATGTGACCAATCGCGGACAAGGAAGCTCTTGCGGTGCGACGGATCTCTTCGGCCAAAACGCTCAAAACGATCTATTCCTGATCGACCAATGGCTTTCCGGACAACCTTGGGCTTCAGGTGAGTATTGCCTCCAGGGCCACTCTGGCCCGGGACTGCTGGCAACACTCTCAAGCGCAGCATCGCCTCCCGGTTTGAGGTGTGCCTTCGTTGGCGGCGCGGACGCGAAAATTTGGGAAACCATCGTTACAAAGTCTGGTGCCTGGTGGCCGTTGGCACCGTATTGGATCACGAAAACATATTTGCAAGCCGCCATAAAAGAGCCCTACACCAGGATCCCTCCTCTGATCGACTATCTCATTACCGTGCATAGCAGAAAACGGGAACCTTCATTCGCCGACGTCCGCGACCACACAGAAGACCTCCAAACACTCAACGTCCCCATGCTCTTTGAAACCTCCTGGGATGATCTAGCTTGGGGGGCAGGTCCACTCGGTGGTCCGTATCTGGATCTCGTTCAGAAGATGGTCCATCCTGGTAGTGCGGTGATTATCTATCCTGGGCCGCACCCCTCCTTCGACCCAAGCAATGAACGCCCGTTCCGCAGTGCCTTTCAACATGGTGTGGCAATACCGGGAGACGTCCGGGAATTCATCCTCAATTATCTTTCCGACGGCCAAGAATTCGCGACAACGCAATACAATTACCTCTATTTCCAACTCCAGGGCGGTGTACAGGCGGCGTTATTGAACCACGAATACGGAGGCTGGAAGACCTCCAACAACTGGCCTCCAGAGGACACCTCACCACTAACCCTCTATCTTCATCCCGATCCCTCAGGCACCATCGCTTCACGCTACGATGGCTTACTTTCCGAAGCGGCGCCTGGGGAAGAAACACTCATGACTCCCTTTACATATCACGCCGCGCCCGTATGGGACCCTGTTTATTCCTCCGGCGGCACACCGTGGAAGTTTTACTCCTTCCCCGATATGCGCTGGATGGATTTAGAAGGGCTAACTTTTACATCCTCCCCACTTGTACGCGATGCCGTCATTGAAGGACCTCTAGAGCTTACACTCACGGCCGCAACCGACCTTCACGACTTCGACTGGATGGTCATTCTCTCCGACGTCTGGCCTGATGGATCGAGCCATCGCGTGAGTTCAGGATTTCTACGTGCTTCTCTACGCAACCATTTTGAAATCTATGAACCGCGCCCCCGAGGATGGCAGACCTACAACATTACGCTCGCTTCGATCGCAAACGTCTTTCAAGCCGGTCACCGCATCCGCCTCACGATCCACCAAGTGAACTCCGATGACACCGATCCTAAGACCCGATCAACCGGTCTACGCCTGGGGCCTGGTTCTGGGGAACTCATCCTCCATGTCGAGGGAGGACTCCTCGCGCTTGAGCCATATGCGGAATGTACAGCGTGCGACACTCAGGCCCTTGCAGATGAACATCTATACCCATATTTCACCCGATACGTGAGTGGTGCGGTTGCGGGTCGCGATCCGGCAAGCGGTGAGGAGATACGGCTAGGATTTTGGGCCAGTCTCGACCAAGAACAGCGCACCAAAGGCGCGGTATTAATAAAGCTTTCGGACGCCGTGATTTCAGCGGTAGGGATTGAAGCCATATTCTCACCGCGCGCAAGCGAGTACGACTATCGCATCATTCTGCCTGAAGATTATGAGATGTTCCTGCGCTGCGGCATTGATGGAAACCCCGGAACGGTCCTCATAATGGACGAAACCCGAAGTCTGGGACCAATCCAGGTGACCGAAGGGGTGATTCGATGTTACGATGTGCCGTATGTCAATTGGTGAGCGAGAGGAATTTTTCAGCACACCCTTGACCTTATCCTCGGCTATCACGACCACACCACACCCTAACTCCGGTGGGACAATGTAGAGACACCCCCGCTGGGATGTCCTGATTGTGTTAAACCTGTTAGGGGCGCAATTATTTGCGCCCCTGCATCATTACATCATAGAAAGTTTGCATACACTATCTCCACGCACCAACCACTATCGTCCAGTAAAGTCCTCGTCTACCATGCCTCTCGCGGAAGCGTTAGAAGCACGCGCGTAAAGTCGCCTGGCACACTCTCAACGGATAAAGATCCCCCAACAACGGCCATCATCGTCCCATGAAACGCCAGTCCCTGACCGTCTAGACGCTCCATTTCGCCCGTCGCCATGATCCCTTTGCCATCGTCTTCGATGTGGATCTCCAGGCCATCCTCCCACATTAATCCCACCTTCAGATTCAAAGGCCTTGTAGAATCTGTCCCACGTCCATGTCGGGCGGCATTCCGAATCGCTTCCCTGGCAGCGAAATAGAGCACCTCGGCAGTCAAGCTGGGTATCGTTTTCGTGCCCCGCTCCGCGTCGGCTGCGATCTGCCAGGTCACATCATTAAACGCATCAGGCAACTCCTCATCGACAAGCTGGCGCAATGCGCCAATCAGCCCCATATTCACTACTTCAGGCGCCGTTGCCGTGGGCAAATCCCGCAATAGATCGGCGACCTGACGGTGAACCTCTCCCAGCAGCTCGATCGCTTGGGATTTCTCCTCAGCGTTGTCGAGCTGTTCGCTGCGTAAAGCCAGCATGGCGGTGTGCAAGCGTGGGAGCATCTCGTCGTGAAGGACTCTACGCGCCCGTTGGTCGAGCACCTGACTCTCAGCCAGGCGCTGCCGCTGCAGGGTCATGAGTCGACGCGCCATCTCGGCGCTGGCCCAGACATCGATCAAGCGCTCTCCTATCGTACGGGCGATCTCGATCTCTTCTTGAGTGTACAAACCGCCGCCCCGCTTCATACCTAACAGTAGCACGCCGACCAACCCTCGCTCACTCCACAAAGGTACTGCCCAACTCGCACCACCGTACTGGGTCGGACGTATGGGCAACCACATCATCGCAGGAGATTTAAACTGCTTCGTAATTTCCGCTAATGGAGGCAATGGCGACGAAGAACCGCGTGGATAGACCAATGGCGGACCCACAAAAGGTGCCAGAGGACCCAAAGCGGCCATGTATGCGACGCCTGTCTCCAATACGTCCTCGCAGAGTCCCTCGAAAGGCATCATCACATCAACTTCCATCGGTATAGAGGTCGTGGGTTTTATGAGTTGGTCGTACAAGCGCTGACTAGTCACAAATGGTCGTAACAGTTGCATAAAACGCTCTCGCTCCACGTAGGACCGCCAACCGAGTAAAGCGTAGAAGACCGTCATCATGATGGTTGCCATCAAAAGGCTGAACAGTGGATGCAATTGGAGCGCTAAGCTCCAACCGAGCAGTGCGCTGTATCCACCAGCCAATACAACGGCGCGATGCCAATAGCGCTGCAATCCGCGACGAGGCAAGGTCTTTCCGGTAAAAACTTCATAAGATACCACGGCCTGCCCGGTCAGCACGGCGGCCACTCCTATGAGTGATGCAATGCTTAGATCAAACCAAGCGAGCGTGGTCGTCATCTCTAGTTGTAGGCTGCCTTCTCGAGCCTGAGATAGAAGATAGATCATCACCCACGCCACAAGCAGATTGACTACCAATTGCACGACCGATGCAGCGACCAACCAAGGACGAGCTCGGCGGCGCGCCAGTTCGCCCATCACACGTCCCGAGGGACCCGGACTGCGTAATACATCTAGCGAGAGGATCAAACAGAAGATGAGATTAACAGGATAGGAGATGACCAACAGAGGAATTTCGCCAACCGACGGGATTGCGGTGTAATCCAACTGGATATTTTCTGTAAAAATCGGGAGTGGATTGGCAAAGAGGAATAGCACTAATGTCACCAGAGTAAGCAGTGAAGCAAAACGAAACCAAGCTCGGTGGCGTCGATAAAGCGGCGTTTGACGGTCGTCCCAAAATCCCGCGTACCAAAGCATGACCACGTACCATGCAAATGGCAGTGCCACAACGGGAATCCAACCCATCTGCCACCACAGTATCAATCCCTTGCCGAAGAATTCCAATCCGAGCCCCAGGATCGCTGTATGGCTCAGGAAGAAGGCGCCACCAGTCAATAAACCACAACCTACGAGCCATACACCCCATCTTCGCCTCTCCGCGTTCAGGAGCACGGATAATCCCAGCCACACCAGCAGGATGGAATTGAATAAAGACACGGCCAGAATGGCCCAATCTAGCGGGAACTCTCCTGTCATTGGCCAGTCAATACCTTGTCCATGGTTTCAGGCAGGACGATCGTCAAGCCGCAGTGGCACCCAATTTCCCCGGCGATCCGCCACTTTCGGCGTGCCCTCGTCATCCCACACAATGAATTGTCCGTGTTGGTAGATGATTGCTGCTCGCGTCCGGGCGACTTTCTCATCCGTCGCCGTTTCGATCAAGCCCCAAGCAGTGTAGATAGCTCCATTGATGCGGCTGACACTTCGCTTGTCGCGGAATCCTAAGCGAGTGGCGATTTGTTCGTTGGTCATCCCATGTGCCAGCATTTGCGCTACCTCTTGCTCCATCGGCTCTAAAAGCGAGAGCGGCGATTGCTCATCTTTATGCCGTACCTCTTCCACCCGCGACACGATTTCCGGGTCGATAAAACTGCGCCCCGCGATGGCATCCTTGAGCAGCGGGATGATCATTTCCGGAAGAAGGAAATTCGACTTCCTCACGTACGCGTAGTGACTCAGAATACCCGCACGCCGGAAATCTCTGTAATAGGCATCCTCATCCTGGATCGAGTAGAAGACGACCGGTAAACGCGGGTGCTCACCACGGATGGCGACCGCAGCCTGTATACCGTTCATCTCTCCCGTCAACTTCACGTCCATGAGGATGACTTCCGGTGGTTCGACGAGACAGATCTCCAGCGCGTCTTCGCCAGTATCCGTCTCCGCCACGACGACGACCAAACCGGTTTCCTCAAGCCCCTCCTTGAGAGCACCTCGGAGGGCAGGATTGTCTTCTACCAACATTAATTGCAGCTGTTCATCATCTTTCAGGGCCATCTTGTTCTTATCCGCAACAACTATGGTTTCTCGCTTCTGACAGGATTGTCAGATCAAGCCGTGAGCCTGTCAAGCACCTAGGTGCGGTAAACCAGCCATTTAAAATCTGGCGCTGGCTGCGGCGTTACTGTAACATCACATTAAAAAGGGTAAAGAAGGACAGATGCTTCAACGAGTACGCTGGGGGATCGTGGTCGTGTTTTCCGCGGCCTTTGCCTGGGTCGAGGCCGCGGCCGTCATCTATCTGCGCACGCTTGTAGATCGGATCGAACCCTACCAAGCAAATCCCCTACCCACCTACCACGGCTTGGGAAATGTCGAATATGTACGTGAATTGGCGACTTTGATCATGCTACTAAGCGTTGGCTTGCTGGCTGGGCGAACACGACGCACGCGGATCGCGTACGCCCTGCTCGCATTCGGGGTCTGGGACATTCTCTATTACGCCATTCTGAAGGTTAACATCGGTTGGCCGCGTACCCTTCTGGACTGGGACATTCTCTTTTTGATCCCGCTGCCATGGTGGGGTCCCGTTCTTGCGCCCATCCTCATTTCGCTCTTGATGATCTTGGGGGCTACATTGGCCACCCAATCCGCTCGACAGCATTTTGCCCCGTGGCCGTCCCGTCGCGCATTGTGGATGGGGAACGCTGGTGTCCTGCTCGCGCTGGGAATTTTCATGTCTGACGCGCTTCTATTGATCCTCCGCGACCCGGAAAGCATCCGTATAGTAATGCCCACCTCGTTTAACTGGCCACTTTTCGGTCTAGCATTGTTGCTGATGTCAGCCCCGATCTTGGACATGTCGACACAATTGAAAAATCCGTCGATGCGCCCAGAACCTCTCGCACCGGAACTGCATGAATCAAACAGCGAAGCCAGACACGTTCCACATGAGAGACTCTTGACCGAGGCTGAGGGGTCCGAATGGTCGATCCAATGACGAACACATCCAAAGAAGGCCTCACACCAACTGCTCGCCTACCGACTCATGTCGCGATCATCATGGACGGCAACGGGAGATGGGCGCGCTTGCGCGGGCTGCCACGCCTTGCAGGTCATCGAGCGGGTGTCGAAAACTTGCGGCGTATCATTCGTGCCACGGTCAAATCTGGCATTCGTCACCTAACCCTTTACGCTTTCTCCACTGAGAATTGGAACCGCCCTGCAGAGGAGGTGCAGGGCCTGCTAGCGCTCATCGAAAGGTCCCTGAAACGTGAGCTTCCTGAACTCCATCAACAAGGCGTAAAGTTGCGCCACCTCGGCCGGTTGGACAGACTTACCCCCTCCTTGCAACAAAAGGTGCGGGAAGCGATCGCGCTCACGAGGGCCAATCAAAGATTGACCCTCAACATCGCCTTCAACTATGGCGGTCGAGCCGAAATCTCACATGCCATTCAGCGCATCTTGCGCGATCGCATCTCCTCGGCCGAGGTCAACGAAGAGTTGGTAAGCCAGTACCTCTACACATACGGCCAACCAGATCCAGATTTAATCATCCGCACAGGGGGCGAACTACGTCTATCCAACTTCTTGCTTTGGCAAGGGGCTCACGCGCTTTTCTATACGACCGAGGTTTATTGGCCCGATTTCGATGAGACAGCGTTTGAAAACGCCTTGACCTATTATGCAGCCAATCCTCACCTTAGAGACGAGATCCCAGCGAAAGCGGCCTGACGTTTAAAGGCAATCAAGTTTAACGAGCGACCACAAAAGAGACACCCACCAATCCCGCCCCCGAGTGAACGGAGAGGCCAGGTGTGAGTTCGGCAAGCGGTATCTGCTCCGGACATGTCATGCTGGACCGTAGTTGAGATTCAAATCGCCAGGCATCTTCCTTAGCGGCAACATGGAGAATCGTCATACGCTCGATCGAACGTCCCGCCGCTGCTTGGTCCGTAAGCTCAATCACACGCGCAAACGATTTGCTTTGCGTCCGAACGCGTTCCAACATATCCAGCTTCCCCTCTCGAATGGTGAGGATCGGTTTGACGTTCAGGACGTTGGCGATCCCGGCTGCAAGATTCCCTACCCTTCCACTCATCGCTAGATACTTCAGCGTCGACAACGCCGCGAACAGGTATGTGCGGCCACCCACATCGAGCGCTCGCTCGACGACTGCGTCTTTCGAGGCGCCCTGCCCGGCGGCCTCCGCAGCGGCCAATACCATAAAACCTTGTCCCATGCTCAAGCTTCGAGAGTCCACTACGGTAATGTCGTGTTCCGGCATCATGTCGCGGGCTGTGAGCGCAGCGCTATAGATGGCACTCACCTCACTGCTGACACAGAAGCAAACCACCGCATCTACACCACCAGAGAAGGATTGTTGGAAGGCCTCCATGAACTTGCCGGGCGCAGGCGCGGAGGTGGTCGGTAGTTGCCCCTCTCGGTCGACGCGCTCGAAGAGCTGCACATCGTCGATGTCCACACCGGTCTCAAAGACCTCTTCCCCGAAATGCACATTGACGGGTACTTGAATAATGCTATACCGAGCGGCGACGTCAAGGGGGATACTGGAATCGGTATCCGTAACAATTGCAACGCGTGACACGATCTCCTCCCTCGGACGGTTGTAGATTTAAACACCTATTCGGAGAGTTCGATGCCCGGCTACAGATGAATAACACGTAGGGGCGGTTCGCGATGTTTGACCCGAAGACATAGGTTACAGTTTGACCTTAGGAGATA
>WVZH01000127.1 GCA_011772595.1 Anaerolineales bacterium | reverse complement strand
TACCCAGTGGCTGTCGTGATCCCTGCGTCCACCACCGCCCCACCCATGGCATAGAAGACCGGCGCCGGCGCCCAGAAGTAGGTCCCGCCCAGTGCGTATCCGTACTGCTCCTCGCCCTGGGTCAGGTCACACGCCACCTGCGCAAACTCTGCTAGCGTCGAGGGCGGCGCAGCGACCCCGCTCGCAGAGAAGACCTCCGAGTTCCACAGCAGCACCTGTGTGTTGGTGTTCTGCGGCAGCCCGTAGTAGTGCCCCTGCCAATAGTTCGTCGACAGCGGTCCCGGGAACGTGCCGGCGATGATGTCCTCAAACCCGGGCATCACCCCATCGAGCTGCATGAGAGCGCCCTGATCGGCGAACTCCGACACCCAGGCGATGTCCAGCCTGGCAGTGTCCGGCGCTTCGCCTCCAGCGATCGAGGTCAGCAGCGCTGGTTTGAAGTCGTCGTAGGCGTAGCGCGTCGTCTCCACCGTGATCCCGGGGTTAGCGGCTTCGAAGGCGGCAACGACGTTCTCCAGCTGCTCTGTCTCCGCATCGCTCATCGTGTGCCAGTAAGTGATCGAGACCGGTCCTTCAGGCTCGGGTGTCTCGGCGGCCCTACAGGCGGTCAAAAGAACACCGAAAAGCAAGCCCAGCACAAGAATGCGTGCCATTCCTTTATTGAGTTTCATCTTCTTACTCCTCAAACTCCATTCGATGATCGGATGTATTCTTTGGTAATCATTTCTGCTGCTATGTTCCACCTCCTGCTTTCTCTGTGAAGTTGGTTTTTTTGACCCAGTGTTCATGGTGTTGGATTAGTGCATCAGCTTTCTGCGAAGAGTTCCCTGCGGTAAATGGGCGATTCGAAGAGTTCACGCAGGATGATCCCCCCGGCGCCTCGCGCCCAGGCATAGTCATCCCAGTCATCGATACGTATTTCGACGAGATCCAGAAGACCGGGCATGATGTATTTGGGGAGCGCTGCACGCATAGGCTCGAAGATGAGGTCGCCCGCACGGATGCCTTCGCCGCTGAGAATAATGAGTTGTGGGCAGAAGACATTGACCAGGTTTGCCAACCCCTGAGCGAGTGCATCGGCGGCTGAACTGAAGAGGTCCTTGGCGGTCTGCTCACCCTGCTCGGCAATTGCAATCAACTCAGCTATATCACCAATCTGCACTGATAAATCACCCAAAGCGTAGGCCTCAGAGGCCAAACGCATCAGCGCCGGATCCGAGACGAGGGTCTCCAGGCAACCATTTTTGCCACAATCGCAGAGCGCCCCGTGGGGATCGACAACCGTATGACCGAACTCACCCGCACCGCCGTGTGAACCATGGTACAGCTGACCGTTGATGACGATGCCCAGCCCAACACCTCTTCCGATGGTGACCGTGAGGAAATGGTCCACGCCCTGTCCTGCGCCGAACCATTTCTCGGTCAGGGTCAAGGTGTTCACATCGTTATCGATGAAGACCGGCACCTTAAGCCGTTCCTGAAGGGCCTCTTTCAAGTTGAAATCGTGCCAGCCAAAGATCGGGGAGTAGCGCAGGATACCCTGCTCGGCGTCTACGATCCCCGCCAGTCCGACTCCGACGCCATGCAGCTGCTCCTCGTGGATTCCACTTTCTTTCAGCAAGTCATCCACGACAGATGTTAGCGTCGTAATGGCGTCTTCGGGGGAATGGTTTTTGAAGTCCGAGACATGTGTTGCCACAACCGAGGTTTCCAAATCCAGAAGCGCACCGGTGACGTTATCGGCGGCCAATTTCAGACCGACGACATAGCCACCACGGGGGTTGAGGGCCAGGAGGATCGGTCGGCGGCCGCCGCTGGAATCCCCGGCTTCCTTCTCGAAGATCAGTTCGGAGTCGATGAGATCCGCCGTGATGCCTGAGATGGTGGCGGCGCTGAGTCCGGTGCGCTCGGCCACTTCGGTGCGCGAGATGGGTCCGAAGCGCATGATGGCATGCAGCACGGCGGAGCGGTTGATCGCTCGGATGAGTTTGCGATTTCCGCGTGGTTGTTTAGCCATAAGTTACTTCATTCAGTGAAGAAAGTAACTTGAGTATACAGGTTTTTAGGGGAGAAGTCAAGCATTGTAGGATTGACGGGCATCAACACGGAGGTAATTGCGGCACCCCGCAATGTGGGAAGCACCTATTTGCAGCTCGAGGATCGCGTCGCCCCTTTCAGAGACTCCGCGTGGGACGCTCACGATTCCCACTCCTCTAGGCTGGAACAGAAATTGAAAGAATGTCGAAGAAGTTGACTCCACGTAAAGAGCCTCTACTATTAATCCATGATGGAACTCCGTGCTAATCCAAACCAGGAGCGAGCGATGACACTGCGCCGCGCATTCCTGATCATCGTCTTTTTTCAACTCGCGCTCGCAGGCTGCATCCGTCCATCACAAGAGCCGGTCAAAACAACCCCGGTCCACGCCGCCACGCTGTTTCGCACCTGGACACCGGAAGTGACTCCCGCGACCAAGACAAGCACGTCAACCAGGGCCAGTCCAACGCCAACGATAACCAAAACCCCGACACCACAACCGACCGAAATTGATTTGGGCGAGGAGGGGCCCTGGATCCTGCTCTGCACCCAGGCTGGCGACTCGTTCTTCCACGACCTGCATGGATCCGGTTCCCGGCGGTACGCCAGCTCCTGTGAGCCAGCCATCTCTCCAGCCGGAGACACGGGAGTAACGACAACGTTCGACCGGGTCCTCTTCACCGATCTGCCGTCGATGGAGACGCTGCTCGAATACGAGTTCCCTGACGGAGTAGCAGCTTCGGGGGTCATGGGCATCTTTGCCACGTGGTCCCCGGATGGTGCCATCTATGCTTTCCTCGAGGCGATCGGCCCAACCGTTTCCGAAGAGGTTCTGCTGGCGCACCTGTACGTCCGCCAGGATAACGCCGTCACGACGCTGGAGACGGCATTCGAGATTGACGATCTCATGGGCTGGTCTCCAGATAGCCGTTATCTGATCCTGCGCGGGTCGGTCCCGGGGCTAGGGGATGGGATCTGGGCGGCTGATATTGTGGACGGCTCGCTTGATCTTATCGACCGGAGCCTGAGCACGGCAGGGGAGTATGCTATCGGAGAGATCGCCGGCTGGACCTCCAACACAACCTTCATCGATTGGCAGAACTTCCGCCGGCGGGAGGATGAGTTCGGCGCCTGCGATCGCGCCGTGCGTGAGGTCGACCTGCGGCGCGGTCTGGCGCGGACGCTGGCCGGACCGACCTCCGTTATGCCGCCGGCGCTGGACCCCACGACACGAACCGTCCTCTTCAGCGTCGCCTCAGTAGAGTGCGAGGACTCGCTCGCACCGGGTTTGTACCGCTACGGTCTCGGCCGCGGGCGAGCGGAACGGATCGAGAGCTGGACGGAGTTAGTCGACCTGGCGCCGGAGTGGCCGATCCGCTGGTGGGATGAGCTGGGCTTGTTCGAAGTTGAAGCGAGCTACCCGGACCAGCGTCTCGCCCTATACACCCCGGCTGGCGAACTCTTCTTAACCATTGACGATGCCTACCGACTCTCCCCTTCGCCAGATGGGCGCTGGATCATGGTCTTCACCTGGCAGGAAGATTATCTGATCGATCAAGCGGGAAATGCGGTAGAGGGCTTCCTAACCGGTGAATATAATTCCGCCGTGTGGCTGCCGGATTCAAGCGGGCTTTATCTCAACGCGGATAGGGGAGCGGCGCTGCTGAGGGCAGAAAACGGGTGGTCGCCGCAATGGGTTCCGGGTGTTGACTCGGTCGGACTGTATGTCCTCAAAACATTTGAGACAAAACAAGCATTTCACTAAGAGAGTCTTTTCGGATC
>WVZH01000306.1:58118-62629 GCA_011772595.1 Anaerolineales bacterium | reverse complement strand
ACTTTATCGTTGTGTTCGATCATCTTGATCTTCTCCTGAGCCTTCTCCTCGTCTCGATCGAAGGCTATGGCTGAATTGCTTCTGTGATGAGGTTGGATCCGTGGGGGGTTTTGGAGTAGCATAATCGAGCCAGGATTTTGTCATCCAGAGGATAGCGATTGGTTTTGGTTTGGTGAAGCTCCACTCTCCTTTCGTCTCTGACGACTGAGGAGCAGGAGTATCCCACTCAAGATGAATGGACCGCCGGAGACTGAAGCAGCCAAGAGTTGGTTTTGACTCGAGATAATCAGGGCAAAGATGGCGTGGGCGAGCCCCGAGGCGAGTACGAGCCTGCCCCCCAACCTTACGTGCCACCAAGCCACAATAACACTGAACGTGGAGAGGAGGATGAGCAAGGTAAGAATCGTTGATTCAGTGTCCAACGGGCCAGGTCCTTGAATCATGGAGCCGATAACGATAAACATCCAGAATCCCACAGCAAGTGACCCGATGACGAGACCGAACCAACGCATCCAAGTGGATGACTTATCATTCCGGTCAAGGGTCTTATTCATGAGCATCTCTCCAGTTGTTGAACTATCGTCGATGCCTGGGTTGTACGCGAAATTGGATCAGCGTATCACTCATCATGGATGAAGGCGTCGATGTTTTGGATAAGCCGATTAGCGTCGAGATTTAGGCGACTGAGTGAAGTGGGCTCTGATACTGAGGGTGCACACCCTAAGATCGAGCTTACTCAACGGAGACCATGACGTTGGAAGCCTTAATAACCGCGGAGACCTGCTTACCCTCTTCGAGTTTCAACGCAACTGCCGATTGCTTGGTGATGATGGAGACAATTTCCAGACCACCAGGAAGCTCGATCGTGATCTCGGAGTTGACCACACCGTCGGTGATCTTCTTGACTCGACCGCTGAAGATGTTTCGTGCGCTGATTTGCATTGCTTCTCCTCCAACGCTAGTATACATGTCTGTCTGATGGTCCTTCAACCGAATTTAAAGGATCAAGTCGCTAGTTTGCCTTCTGGAAGCACGGCAATCAGCTTATAAAAGGGAAAGTACTCATGGACGATAATCGGGCGTTGACTCCTAAAAGTATTTACGAATTGATCGCGGAGGTCGGTTTTAGGAGGCACTTCCATTTTGGTGGCATGCAGGCTACGGAGGCGTTGATCTCGTCGTGCCCTATTCATGAGGAGAGCACCGTTCTGGATGTCGGTTGTGCGTCTGGGAAGACGGCCTGTTATCTCGCCAAGCACTATGGCTGCCGTGTCACCGGCGTGGATTTGTTGGAGAAGATGATCGATCGAGCGAACGAAAGGGCAATACGAGAGGGTGTTACGGATTTGGTCCAATTTCGACCGGCCGATGCACAAGAATTGCCATTCGACGATGCAATCTTCGATGTGGTCATCGGTGAGTTCATTACCGGGCTTTTACCGGATAAACGAAAGGGGCTCAAGGAATATGTGCGGGTGACGAGAACTGGTGGAACCATCGGATTGAATGAGGCTACCTGGATCCAAACTCCGCCTCCGGAAGACCTCGTGGAATATCTATCAAGAACGTATGGTTTTCAAGGGGCGATCCTCACCTCTCGAGAATGGGAAGGGTTGCTGAGAGATGTTGGGTTGGCAGATCTCGTCGTTGAGACTTATAAGGTAGAGGCACTGGGGAGCACCTGGGAGGGCCTCATGGATGTCTTGGCCGTCTGGCCTCGATTTCTACGTCTGGTGTTTAAAGAGGCGCGATTCAGACAGTTCCTTAAGGAGACGATCTCGATACCGAAGGATTTGCTAGAGTACTTCGGATATGGTTTGTATGTCGGATGGAAAGCAGGCTTTTCGTGAGTCGTGTGAGCGGCGTTTGATCCATCAAGGGGGTGGGTGTGGTGAGAACATCGTTCGTGAGACAAACTGATCGAACAGGATGAGAGATGGCTTATCAAAACTGGAATGTGAGGGAAGAGGGGCAGATCACGACGCTTGAGCTCTATCGACCTGATCACTCTAACAATCTGACAGCAGAAACGCTATATGAGTTGAGCGAGATCACCGACCGTCTTCGTGCAGATCCAGATGTTCGTTCCGTTATCCTTCAAGGTCAGGGAGAGCATTTCTCTACAGGCGTCGATCTGCGGATGGTGAAAGAGAGACTGGGGTATTCAGAAAAGGATAACCGGCGGTTCCTCCTGGGTCTTCAAGTTTGTCTTGACAATTTTGAGAGCTTGGAAGTGCCGACCATCGCTAAGTTGCGAGGATTTTGTATCGGAGGGGGGTTGCTTCTCGCGTTGTGCTGCGACTTCCGCTACGCGAGTGAGCGTACCATCTTCAGCTTGCCAGAGGTGAAGCTTGGTTTTCCCATCCTTTGGGGGACCCAGCGTATCACACGTGTCATAGGATTTGCAGCGGCCAAGGAAATGATCTTGTTGGGTGGGCGCTTCAAGGCGGCGGAAGCGTTGTCGTGTGGCCTTGTGCACCGCGTCGTGCAGGCCAACGATCTCGATGCTGAAGTTGCTGCGTTTGCTATGAGGTTTATGAAGCTGTCTCCCCGAGTCTTAAGGTTGGCCAAGCGTGTCATCAACACGGGAATTGAGCTCACGTTACGTGAGAGCCAGGATCTTGAGGTTGAGATCCTAACAGAGGTATTAGCAAGTCCCGAGACTCGTGATACGTTTGCACACTATCTCGAAACCCATGAACCGAGTTCTGATGTTCTGTAAGGGGTCATCGCATTTCGAAAACCGGGTTGAGGGAGGCGATGAAAGTAAAAGAGGGCAGTGGGTGGGGGTGACCGGGTCGACTATAATGACTTTTAAATGCTGTGCGCATAAAAACCCAAGAATTCGTGAGGTATCTCCGTTCGTCTAAAGCTCAAAGGAATCCGTCCAGTGGAAGAGGATAATGTGGAATTCTTATTCAAGCCGAGGACTCTGACGCGTTTCTTTATCGTCATTTTTATGGTGCTATTCGTAGCCCATATTGCTGGTTGGTTGGCGATATCTGCTTTCGATCGGACGTTCGGGCTCTATTTTTTCGACTTTACAAGAGAGCGTAGTGTGCCGGCTTTCTTCTCCTCGATGACGATGCTTTTTTGTGCGGCCTTGCTGGCGACGATCACTGCGGCTAAGCGAAGGAAGGGGGGGCGAGGTTATCTCTATTGGGCAGGTCTGGCGATCGTCTTTGTGTACCTCTCGGTGGATGAGTACATCGGCATCCACGAAAAGCTCAGCGCGCCAGTGCGAGATGCACTCAACACATCGGAATTCCTTGAGCTAGCCTGGATAATCCCATATGGGATCTTCGTGGCTGTGTTCGTTCTGATGTATCTCAGGTTCATGGTGGGACTTCCACGAAGGACCAGGCTTTACTTCATCTTGGCCGGTGTCATCTATGTTACCGGCGCGATCGTGCTTGAAATCGTAAGTGGTCGGCAGGAGGCCCTGCACGGGCGGCGAAGTTTTGCCTACGTCGCTGCAGTCACCGTCGAGGAAGGGTTCGAGATCATTGGCATCGTGTTGTTTTTGCACGCGCTTCTTGTCTATATCAGTTCTGAAATGGACGGCCTTCAGATTTCCCTCCCCTCTGTGAAGGCGTAGCGCTTCCAGTACAGCATCACCGCAAACAAACAAGTGGATTGATCCGGCATCTTGTTTTTTAAATTATCAAGAGGAAGGGGAGAGTAGGTTTGCGATGCAATTATTAGTACGATCTTGGTCGCAGCTTCAAGGCATGGCCGGGGCAAGCCGTCACACAGGTCCCGCAACCCGTACAGGCCCAAGAATCGATGAGCAGGGTCTCATCACTGCGGACCCAGATCATGGCCCCGAATGTACAAGAGGGCAGGCATTGCCGACACCCATCGCAAAATGAGTCATTCAACATGACGACGTATTTATACTTTACCTGAGTGCTGCTCTCCTGCATGCCCTTTCCTTTTGGCACGGCGTGCGTGAGAAATGGATCGTCCCCAAATCCACCTTTCATTGTGGTGAGAAAGTTGGGGTGAAGGTGGTGGCGAGAGCGCAGCGTGCACCCTTCACTCCAACCCTCTCCACACAAAGAAGGCGCGATACGTGTAATTTTCTGTCCGCTAGAGTAATCCCAGGTCCACGATGTAGCTAGTGAAAGAAGTCATGGTGTGTGGGGGAGTTTCTTCGATGATCACATGCAGGGGCGGTTCACGAACTACCCCTACACCTTTTGGTGGTGTAAAGCAATTGGGAGTACGAGATTCCTCGGGCTGGAGATTATCCTGAGCGTAGGCGAAGGGTCCTCGGAATGACATGTAGGCAGAGGTATCCTCCCGGATGTCAAAAACTGTTGTGAGGATAAGATTCCTCGCGGCTGCGTTACTCTGAATGACAAAAGAGGCAAAAGCCAGACGTGGCGAAATGCAAGGAGGCTTCGGAGTGTGGTACTTTGATGATCACAATGTGGGGGCGGTTCGCGAACCGCCCCTACAGTAAAGAAAAAAGATCACGGTCAGACAGTGCGCTATTTCCCCTGTTG
>WVZH01000306.1:56604-58103 GCA_011772595.1 Anaerolineales bacterium | reverse complement strand
ATCCACTTGAATCCTGCCAAGCGCATCGCGATCCACGAGGTCGGCAACGATGTCAGATTGCGGCACCAACTCGAGCTCGACGAAAAATGCATCGGCTTCGAGTTCGTGTTTGTCGCCATCCTTGTTGATCACGAGCTTTCGGGCGTACTCATCACCCAGGACGGCCTCAACCTGAAAGCCTTTGAACACTTCCACGTTCGGCTCAGAAAGCACTTTGCGTCCCATTGGGGAATCTAATTCGCCGTGGCTTGGCGCTACCAGGCAGACTTTTTTGGCGATGCGCGCCAGTTCGGCCGTTGAACGCAAGGCTAATTGAGTGTCGCCAATTACCACGGTATCACGGTCGATGAAAAGCGGTGCGTAGGATACCGCACTGTAACACAGTCCGCGCATCATATACTCTTTCTCACCGGGAACCTTCAGTTGCCGGCCCAAGGCGCCTGTGGCCACGATCAGCGCCTTGGCTTCATGCTGCTTTCCATCGCGCGTAGACACTTCAAAGCCGCCTTTGGTACTTTTTACCTTCTCAACCTTGTCGAATTGGCGCGCAAACTCCAGGTAGTCGATTTCGTTGGCAAAACGACTGACGACCTCCTCGCCAGTGATCACCAGATGTTTTTCGACGAAGGGGAGCTGCAGCCTGTAGTTCGTTTTACCGCCCAAGTCGCGTGTGATCAGCAAAACGCTCAATCGTTTTCTCAGGGCATAGATGGTCGCCGTCAGCCCAGCAGGGCCACCACCCAGTATGATCAGGTCATACATCGTTGCTCACTCCTCTTCGGCCATGGCGATGAAACCTTCGGCCATCATGTTCTTGGTCAACTCACGCGAACGGCGAATGATCGTTTCGGCGTTCGCGAGTTCCTGCTCGTAAGTCATTGGATTGGCCGCGATCCCTTCTTCAACGGCTTTAGCAGCAACCGCTGCAGCCTCGCGCGGGAAGACTTCCCATTCATCCATGTTGGGAAGGATGTACTCGGGTGAGAGGCCTTTGGATTCAGCCATGGAGGCCAACGCTTCGGCAGCCGCCTTACACATGGAATCCGTGATCGTCTTTGCACGCACGTCGAGGGTACCGCGGAAGATGCCGGGAAAGCCGAGCGAGTTGTTTACTTGGTTGGGGAAGTCGGAGCGGCCCGTGGCGATCACGGCTGCGCCTGCCTCCTCTGCTTCCCACGGCCAGATCTCGGGAACAGGATTGGCACAGGCGAAGACAATGGCATCTTTTGCCATCTTGGTGATCCACTCGGGTAGGATCGTCCCAGGTCCAGGCTTGGAAAGGGCAATGACCACGTCAGCCCCTTGCATTGCCTCCGGGATACCGCCCTCACGCCCCTCCTCGTTGGTGATCTGGCAGAATTTCCATTTATCGACAAATTCCGCTTTTCGCAGCTCGAGGTCATCACGACCTTTATGCAGGATGCCCTTGCTGTCGACCATGCGACAGATCGCTGGGGTGGCGCCCGAGGCGAAGATCAGACGGGCGCAGGCTACATTGG
>WVZH01000306.1:34591-56571 GCA_011772595.1 Anaerolineales bacterium | reverse complement strand
TCGAGAATCCGGAAGCACTTGGGTTGGGAGATGTCCTCCAGGTTGACGCCCCCGAATCCTGGCTGAATCAGCAATACAGTCTCGATAATCTTGTCCGGGTCTTTGGTATCGAGCATGATGGGCCAGGCGTCTACGCCGCCAAGATACTTGAACAGCAACGCCTTGCCCTCCATCACCGGCAGCCCTGCTTTAGGACCGATGTCACCAAGACCGAGCACGCGAGTCCCATCGGAAACGACGGCGACAGTGTTTCCCTTATGGGTGTGTTCAAATACCAAATCGGGATCTTCGGCGATCGCTCGACAAGGGGCAGCGACACCGGGGGTGTACCAGATAGCAAAGTCACGAAAGTCGCGGACGCGGGCTTTTAGGGCGATCTCAACCTTACCATGGTAAAAAGGATGGAGCCGCATAGCATCCGCCGAAGGCTTTTTAGCTTTTGCTAATAGCTCATCGACGTTGGGAGGGGAGGCCTTCTCGGCCATATGAATTACCTCCTTTTTGTAATGATCTTCGTTTTGATCAGTCCAACATCATTTACGTAGTATGGTCAGCGATCAAACCTCATTAAGTTGCTCTGCCAGTGAGAGCCGAGGCGAGAGCAAGCGCAGCTAGCTTATAATCCAAGATGGAAAGTTGACCTCCCTCAGAGACGCAAGTAAGAATCTGCGTAGATTACCTTGTTGAGCAAGATCTGGATTGTTTTCCAGATATCGGCTTGCTCGGGATCAGACATGTCAACCTTATCGGGAGTCAATTCCTCCATTGCGGCGACGGCGTCGTGCAGCTTAAGATACAAGGCGCCGACTGGAGTGCTGTCGTCGCGCGTCTCGATCATGCGAATGGTATCCATCATGGTCACATCGAGGGGGTCGAGAATGGCCGCGTCTAAACCAGCTGCCATCAGCATGACCAGGTAGACCTGGTTGATGAGTGGGCGCATCTCGTGGGGTACGGCGTTCGAGACGTTTGAAAGACCAACGACCGTCATGGGTGGCGGATCCATTAACATCTTAAGCATGCGCACGGTCTCAACGGCCTCGGGGACATATTCCTGACACCCTGAGACCGTCAGGATCAGCGGGTCAATGAACAGATTCTCCATGGGGATGCCGAGTTCTTCAGCGCGTGGGATGAGAATTTCCATTGCGATGCCGATACGAGCATCCGCGCTAACAGGGATGCCNNGTGGAGTTTACAATCGCATTGGACCCCACCTTTTTCAAGCCAGCCTCGATTGCAGCTAAATTGGTGGTATCAAAGCTGATCGTCATCTCCGGCGCGGCTTCCTGAACGCAGTCGACGAGCCATTCAGCGACCTCAGGACCGTCCTTCTTGCGTGGTCCGATATTTAGGTCGATGGCATCGGCGCCAGCCTCCGCTTGTTGACGCGCCAGGTCAACGAAGAATTCCCCATCACGCTCCTTCAGAGCCTCTTTGACCTTCGGCGAGACGATATGGATGTTCTCTCCGATCCTATACATTAATCCTCTCCTATCCGTTTCTTCATGAGCTGATGCCTGTCCGGGTTCGTGTGGCGGAGGATCGCTAAAATACCCTATTCGTCCCAAGGTCCCTGAGATCACAATGTGTACACTCAGAATATGCGCCGGACGAACCTGTTAGCTCATGATACGATCGGTCAACGCTTTCACGGCCTTGGCGGCCGGCGAATCTCCATTGAGTTGGACGAGCGGCGTCCCTATTGCATCCAGACGGTTGATGTTTTCATCGGCGGGAATCACAGCTGCCACATCGAGATCAAGTGCCTCGATGGCATCTTGCAAGGGTGGCGGAAGCTCGTTTTGGACCCGGTTAACGATCAGTTCGATCGAGTTGACGTTGACCTCAAGTTCTCGCGCCAGCTTGGCCATCTCCGCTGCTGTTCGCACACCGCGCAGTGTGGGATCAGTGACCAGCAGGAGCAAGTCCACGTCCCGAGTGGTCCGTCTGCTGATATGCTCCATACCGGCTTCATTGTCGATCACTATGTATTCATAGGTGCGGCCCATCTCATCGATGATCTGGCGCAACAAGTGGTTGACCGCACAGTAGCACCCCTGACCCTCGGGGCGTCCCATGGCGAGCAAATCGAATTTTGCGCCTTCCTCTAAAGCCATTCTGACCTCGCGAGTGAGATACTCGTGACGGCTAATGGACACTCCGAGTTGACCAGCTTGCGCAGTTTCCGACATCTCTTCGCGTATGTCTCCGACGGTTTCAGGTGCGGGAATGCCAAGCGCCATGTGGAGGTTTGTGGCCGGATCGGCATCGATCGCCAACAATGGACCACGCACCCTCGAGCTCAGCGAGTGAATTAAAAGCGAAGTGACAGTTGTTTTTCCCGTCCCTCCCTTTCCAGCAAGTGCAATCGTTTTCGTCATCATAACCACCTCAATAGTGCAAGTAACGAGTGTGTCGTATCAAACTATCAATCCCTATTCCCTAATCCCCAGACTTATTTCTCCTTTACACGGTTATGCTGTTCCCACACCTCAGCCACACTCGGGAAACGGTCGATTTCGGTGTGTGGAAGGAACAAAGCCGCGGTAAAGGCATCGTAGAACGTGTTGTCAGCCGAAAGTTCGACGTAGGTCATTTTCTCGGCGATGTCTCGAATTTGGCTGCGCGCTTGGTGCGAGAGTAACGCCATATAGCTCCCCAACACGGCCGTATTGCCAAGGAAGTGAAAACGGTCCCAGGGAAGATCCGGGAGGAGACCGATTTTGATGGCATTTTCAACGTTTATGTATTTACCGAAGGCGCCGCCCACCAGGACTTGCTGGACGTCTGCCAAGTCGACTCCAACGCTGGTGGCCAAAACGCTGAACCCGGCATAAATCGCCGCCTTGGCGCGCATCAAATTGTCAACGTCCACTTTGGTAAGGGCGATATCGCGCCCGTCTTCTGTCTCGTCGCCCCAGGCGACGACGTACTCCGCCCCATGATCGCCCTCGCGCACACGCTTCGAGTTGAGATCGAGTTTGATTTGTCCGCCGCGATCAATGACCCCGGTTACGAACAACTCTGCCAGGAGAGATATCAAGCCGGAACCACAAATACCACGCGGCTTACTCCCGCCGATGACACGAATGGTTGGCTCGTAGGTTTGAGAGTTCACCCACACCTCTTCGATCGCGCCGGTCGTTGCGCGCATCCCATCCACGACACCGGCGCCTTCGAACGCCGGACCTGCGGAACAGGCGCAGGTGACCATCCATTCATGTGTACCAAGCACTGTCTCGCCGTTGGTTCCAACGTCGAGAAACAGTGTGAGGCTTTCTGCCTCGGCCAGGTTGCTGGCGAGAACCCCGGCGGTGATGTCGGCCCCGACGTAGGAAGCCACACCGGGGAGACAATCAACCGGAGCTAGTGGATAAACGCTGAGCTCGAGCTCCTGTGCCGTGAACCGGGAGGGCTGGTTGGCGGCAGGGATGTAAGGGGTGAGACGGATGGTCTCCGGAGGTAGGCCGAGAAACAGGTGCATCATCGTCGTGTTGCCCGCGACGGTGACCTTGTAGATCGCTTCAGTGGGGATACCGGTCCGTTTGCGTATTCTCTCGAGCAAAGTATTGATGGTTTCACGCACCAGGGCGCCGAGTTTCTTAAGGCCCTCGTCTTTGCTAGCGTAAATGATGCGGGAGATCACGTCTTCACCGCGAGCGATCTGACCGTTGTACTCGGCGGCTGAATTCTTAACTTCACCGGTAAGCAAGTCGATAAGATACACTGTGACCGTCGTCGTCCCGATGTCCAGTGCTAAACCGAATGGATGGATGGGATCGGTGCGGACATCGATCAGACGCGCGGCACCGCCTGGTGGTGTCTGCACCTCGAGTACCACCCAGGGTGACCATTCAGACTCACGCAGAAGCGTCCCCAAGCGACGTAAGACGGGTAATGGAACGTGGAGAGGGGTAAACCCGAGCGATTCGAGTGCCTTTCTTAAACGTGTGAGATCGTCCAGGTTATCTTCTAGGGAGGGTGGTGGCAGTTCAATTTGCAGGGCCTGCACGGTTTGTAGAGCGAGTGGGTCGTAAGCGAATGGCAGCTCGATCTTGCGGGCGGCTTTATCCGTGACTAGACGACGTTCGATCTTCTCCTGCTCTGGGATTGTAACGGTGATAGCCCCCTCAATTACCGTCTGACAGGAGAGTGCATAGCCAGCATCGATGTCGGATGCGGAGAGACGAATGGTGGAGCGCCTACGCGCACCTTCGCCCTCGGCGATGACCGCACAACGTCCACAGCGGCCCTGGCCGCCGCAGGGTTGGGTAAGCTCCAGACCGGCTTGATGGATGGCTTCGGAAATCAAGGTGCCAGTTGGCACCTCGACGGATTTCTTGGAAGGGATGAGTTGAACTTTATGGCTGGCCAACGTCTCTCAACCTACACGGTAGCAGTAGGGACGTTGCTTGCAACGTCTCTACACGTGGTTCAATTATATGAATCTGTGATGGCGTCACAAATACGCGCGGCCTCGACTCGTTCTCGATCTTGAAACCATCGTGTCAATACCAACCCCTCGCATGCTGCCTGTCCCGCGAGGCGCATGACTCTAGCGATGTCCGCCTGGCGCGGACAGGAGAGAGTGCAAGGGGTGGGATGGGGGCATTGCAGGCACGCGGCCGCAAGACGTGCCACCTGATCTGCGTCGTACCCCAAGTAGGGGTCATTTGGTATCCTGGAAACTCGTACCGTCAATTCACTCCTCCTGGCCCCTCTTTTGCCCGTACCGCCATTTCAGCTGAAGGTGTACAGATTCAGTCGGGCAAATGTATTCGAATCAATCACCACACATCGAAACGACGGGTCAGTTTTGCCACATCGATTCGATGTATGCATTCAAATCGACCGCCTCTCGTGGCCCTACCATGATTTCCCAACCCGGCAACTCCTCCTCCAACTCGCCGGAGATCACGGCCACATGTCCAGGAATGATCAGCTTTTTATGGGCGATCTTGTCCTCTACGTTGAAGGCCTTGACGTCCTTGGATATGCGCTCGGCGTCGAATTTGCCAGCCGCCCAAGCGGTGAGCACGCTCATGCCTTCGGAATCCGCAACCAACAGCCAGCCGGGTTTACCAGATCCTTCCACCTCATTGGCTACCGAGAAGTATGTGATGGAGAAGTTGGTGGTAACCATGAGCGGTGCGTTTGGATCTGGATCGTTGATCTCGTACAATCCCGGCTTCACCTGTATAGGCTTTTGTGGATCCGTGTAGATGTTCTGGCGCAGTACTAATAAGGGGTAGAGGCTGGCCGGGTCGAAAGTGTCCAGGACGATCAAACCGCCGTATTTGGCGATTTGTTCTGCGGCTAGGAGTGTTTCATCCGCCTTGGTACCCGCAGCGGGGAAAGTGATGATCGGGAAACCCAGCGGACGGAACGTCTCCTTGAGCGCCAGGCGGCGAATAGCCGTAAGTTGATCGAGGGAATCCAGATACCCGGTAACTCCGGGGTCCAAGACCAGATCTTCCACACCGGCTCCCTTGAGATTTTCGGTCAGTTCTGCGAGGCCATCGAGGGTTTCAGCGCGCACGGCCAAAGGTACGTTCTTTTCCTTGGCGATCGCCGCCATGGCTTCCCAATTCTCTGCGTTGGCGGCGTGCAGCAAAGGACGTGTGCCATTGGCCGCTTCGAGACCGCTCTTGGCGATTTCGGGTGAGGAAGTGATGAGAATCAACGGCTTTTTACTGGCCTGGCGAACGGCTTGCACGGCTGCAGCAAAGGTGGCCGCATCTCCAGAGACGGACTCGATAGCGAAGCCATCCAGGAATAGATCGATGCCGACATAGTCCACGTTAAAGGCTTCGGCCTTGGATGCATGCTGCTGTATATCGTCGACAGATTCGCTATCCCGGAGTCGCCAGAAAAGCCCGCATTTATTGAAGAAGGTTTTCTCGTGTCGGAACAGGACGGTTTCGTTGCCGACTTTGACCTCACCTTCTTGGCCTTTAAGCTCGATCAGGCGAATGGGTGGCGCAGAGGCCGCCTCGAGCTTGATTTTGGCTTCCTCACTGACGTGCGGACAGTCGTCTAGCGTTGCTTGCTTGGCGGCCAGCTTCATGGCGAACGCCAGGCAGGTGGGGAAACCGCAATCTTTGCAGTTCGTTTGTGGTAGAAGTTTATAGATTTCCAGTCCGGTTAACGCCATCTTCGCCCTCCTACGTCGCCGGTGATGTGATCAGTTCGTCGATCATGCTTCGTAAACGGTGCAGTGTCTCACGGTGTCGAAGCACGATGATGTCGGCGCCGGAGTGAACGATTGTGGCTGCAGTGATTGCCTCCCATTCAAGAGCTCGTCGCTCCCAATCGCCCCACACCTCGGGAACACCTTCGCCAACTTTTGCTTCCTTGACCTTCCAGGCTTCTTCTCCAGGCGTGACGATCATCGGCTGTTGCGTCATCGAATCACCCTGGAGAGCGGCTAAACGAAGGCGCTCCATGACCGAGTACCCGTATTCGATGCCATATCCCAACGCACCCGTTGTCGGATCCATGATGATCCGATCGAGAGGCAACCCCATGTCGTGGATGAGAATCACCAGTTGCTTGGAGAGATTTACATCCATGGGGGTCTTCGATTGCACGAGATGATTGTGCGCCAGCGCAGCAGCGACGATGGTGCGGTAGTTTTTGTCCTCGCAGAGACCGAGTATCAGGCGCTCTCCCACAGCCTCTTCGGCGACGGCGACGATCAACTCGTTATCGAGTTCGGCCTGACCTGGGCCGATCACGGCCAGCGGTAATCCAGTAGCTTCCAGAACCTTGCGTACGACAGCTTTTGCGTTCTCAGGCGAGTTGGCTTCGCCGTCTGCGGTTGTCAGACTGAGAACCAGGTAGATCAGATCGGCGCCGGCCTCTTCGGCCGCCTTGGCCCAGGCTACAGGGTCGTCGATGACATCTTTCCAAGCCTCGATCAAAAGAGGGGACCAGTCATCCGGTTTGCGATCACGTACCTCCAGGGCAAAGGCGGGGCGGTGAGGGATCTTTCCTTCGTGATGGAGGAATGGCAGGGTGGTTTCCCCACCGACAGTCAAGGTATGTGAACGGGTGCCGCCCTCCTCTGCGGTGGCACCGATCGTCACCTCGCGCACGCTGCCGGTCCATTTTTCCTTTGGGATTTCGACTGACATTGGGGTACCGTCCTCCTGGACATCTTTAAGGGAAGAAGATCAGGGATCGGTGATTAGGGATCAGGATGCGAGCTTCGACGCTGGGTTAGAAGAGCATCCTCATCCCTAAACCCTGATCCCTGATCCATCTTCCCACTTACATCATCGGATCCATTTCCAACGCCGGATGGCCTTTTGCTTGCAGGTGTGCAAGAAGCCCTTCGACGTCGGTGCAAATGGTTTCGTCGGCGATCTTGTCGATCAAGTCCTGATCGCCTTCGCGCTCAGCCACTTCCTTCAATTGCTCGGCCATCTGTTCCTTGAGGATCGAGGACAACCAGACTANNCCGTGTCCCATCACACCCGGCGTTTGCAAGCCGCCACCGGCCACGCCAGCCAGTGTCGAGAAGGTCATACCGGCAGGCGTCATGCTGGTGTCCTCGCGGCTGACGATCATGATGCCGTTCGCCTCGGGGATGAGCATGGCGATACATTCGAAGCAGCCGCAGGCGGTCATCGGGTTCTCCATGATGGCGTATACGGCTACTTCGGAAACGCTGCCGTGAGAGGCTTGAACGGCATATTCATTGACGCCTGTGAAATAGCCCTTTCCCTTGTCAAGGATATCGCCTTTCACGATGGGTTGGTTAGGACCGGTGGGATTGATCTGGTAGGAGGCTTTGCAGTCCAGCCAGTTGTAGGCACCACAGAGACCCAGTCGCTCGGGGCTGATGATGCAAACATGGTCGGGGGCGAACGATTGACAAAGCGTGCACGAGTAGAAGACGTCCACGCTCTCGTCGACCATCTCACCCATACGCCGGTTACGCTCATCAAAAGCGGTTCGGGCTTTCTCAAGCCATTCGGCGTGCAACTTGGGCTCCGTAATCACGGTGACTTCGACTTTGTCGACGATGGTTCCAAAGTCCTCGTGAAAGCGAGTGTGAAGAATATCGCCGAAATGTTTCAGCTCGAAACCTTTCTCGGCCGCCACTTTGCTGATGCGAATCCAAGCGATGTCTCGTTGACCGATGTGCTGCACACCGGAGGCGCCATTGATGAAGTAGTGGATTTGGCGTTCGAGCACCGGCTCGAAATCCTTCTCCATCTTCCGCCCGGCGACCTTGACCAGGATTCCGAGATCCATGTGACCCTGATCTTCGACATCGTCAAAGCCGGAGCCAATGACCTCGATCTTTCCATCCTCGACCTCGTCCATATCGGCCATAAAGAGATATTCGCAGGCACGGCTGTACTTACCACCGAACTCGACGCGCATGTCAGCCTTGCGCACCACCTCACCCTCAAACGCCGATCCGTAGGGAACAGGGACAGGCACCTCACTGATCTTGACCTTGACGCCGCGTACCTCGATGCATTTCTGGACCAACTTTTCGGCGCGCTCCAAGTCGTCTTTACCGTCGATTTCGTTGAAGGGCATCGAAATCACATGCTCGTAGGTGGTGACGCCAGTGGGTAGGATCTCAGGGATGACCGTGTCGGCAACGACAGGGAATCCGAAGTTTATGGCTCCAGCTGCGGTCGCATACTTAAGATCGTCGATCTCCCCAAGTGCCAGGACGAAGGCGAAGACACGGTTTTTGTTGTAAAGCAAGATATCGCGTGCTTGCCCGCCCTTCATTCCGCCGAAGGTTAGGGCCGACCGGGTTGCGAAACCCAAGGGGTAGATGGCGGAGATGGTGTCGGTGCCAAAGGGCACCGTGTAGGTATCATACCCAAGCTCGACGCCTTCCTCGATCAACTGATGAACGATACTGCGCCCGTTGACGTTGCCGACAAGAAAAGTGAGGATGTTGCGGCGTTGAAGTTCGCGCACGATTTTTACAGCCACCTCGTTCGACTTCGCGCACCCAACGATCGCCGCAAATCCTGGCATTCGGCCGTCGACCAATTGGATGCCCCAGGATCGAAGCTGGATGTCGTCGATAGGACCATTGCAGTGGCCATCCACTTCAGGACCTTTGCCGTTGTCAGGGCTCGTGAAAGATGTGCCACCTGCTAATTGCAAGCCTGGCAAGGGCTCTGGTTGCAGGTCGTAGGCGAAACGTAACGCCATGATGACCTCCTCGGCGAACAGCGTGGCCATTCCTGCATCGAGCGTCTCGCCCAGATAGGGGGTCCAACGCACGTCGGGAGGCACGGGGTGGAGTAAGGTCTTGGCATGCTCCATGACCTGCGGGAGATCACCGATTTTCTCGACTTCGATCCCAGTCATCCCGAGGATGAACGGCAAGAAGTATGCGGTATTGGGGAAAGCAACTGGCGTTTCGGAGCCCTTCTCTTCCAATGCTCTTGCGAGCATGACTTCTGCTTCGTGGAAGATAGCGTTGGCGCCGCGGATTGCGCGTGTTGCGATATAGCGTGACATTTCCTAAGCTCCTTCGTTCTCTATTGGCCGTGGATTAGTCGCCTGCTGGCTGACCGTACAAAGCCTCGGCGCGCGCTTCGGGTTCTAATTGCATCAATTCTTCCATGCGCCAGTCGCCGCTACGTCCGAATTTATCGGGATCGTAGGCGGGCAATCCGAGCGCCTCACGTTTCTTATCGATGTGTTCGAGCATGCGGCGCACCATCTCCTCAGGCTCGACGACAAATTCGATCTTGCCGCCGACTTTCTCCTCCCAACCTTTGCTGAGGATGTCGGTGACGACCTCGCTCGCCTGTACAGGATTGTTGATTCCTAGGATCACGTAGGCACCGGAGGCCGCGCAGTAGGAAGCGATGGCGAGTGCCTTCTCGCTCATCCACTCAGGGGCGATACCAACCGCTGGGACGTCGCTGATGTCGTCGCCTAAGCCGCCTTCCGCTACAACCTGACATAGCACCGTCAGAATGCGCGTGTTGTCGACGCAAGAGCCCATGTGGAGAACCGGGGGCATACCGGTCGCTTCACAAACTTCACGCAATCCGGGTCCTGCCATCTCCAATGCCGCCTCACCGAGTAGGTAGCCCCGTTTACCGCTGGCAATCGCGCCACAACCGGTCTCTACGAGGAGCACGTCGTTTTTCAACAATTCGCGCACGATGAAGTCGTGTGTGGCGTCCTGTTGTGTGCGCGGATTGTTGCAGCCCACGTTTGCGACCACGCCTCGAATGCGCCCAGATATGACCGCGTCGTTTAGCGGCCGGAAGGATGCCCGGTAGCTTCCACCGAGCATGTAGTTGATGTACTCGTGGGAGAAACCGGGTACGACATCGGATGTGAACTCCGGAATGCGCACCTCGCCACGGTTTGTGTAGTTGTCGATCGCCTTGCGAACGATCGACTTGGCGATGTCGAGCGCGTGATGCTCGTCGAATTCCATGTGCGTGGCGCCCGAGATCTTCACTTTCGGGGAGGTGGTGATGACCTCTGTGTGGAAGTTGGTGGCCAGTTCGGGTAAGGCCTGCATGATGCACTGCACGTCGACTACCATAGCGTCCACAGCACCGGTGATGATCGCCAACTCCTGATGGAGGAAATTTCCGGCTGAAGGTACGCCTTGACGCACCAAGGTCTCGTTGCTGGTGCAGCAGATGCCTGCCAAGGTGATCCCTTTGGCGCCCTTCTCCTCGGCGTAGGAAAGGAGTTCGGGATCGGTTGTGGCTGCGAGGATCATCTCGGAGAGCGTCGGTTCGTGCCCATGCACGATGATGTTGACTTCATCCTCCTTGAGCACGCCGAGGTTCATTTGAGAAACCAGCGGGCTAGGTGTGCCGAAGAGGATATCCGAGATATCGGTCGCGACCATCGAACCACCCCAGCCGTCCGACATTCCGGCTCGCATGGTTTGATCGAGGATGTGTTCGGGATCCTGGTCGTCGCCCATATGCGTGCGGTGCAACACGTCGACGACCTCGCGGTCTATCCCGCGCGGCGCCAGTCTTAGCTTGCGCCACAGATCCTTGCGTTTCTGGGGGGCGCGCTCAACCAAAGGAAGTTCGCCCTCCTGCTGGCCAAACATGGCGAGGCAGGCTTCGCCTACGTCTAGGGCAATCTCATTGACCTTCCGTCCTTCGGTGGCGATGCCCAACTCCTTCGCAAGTTTGCTCAGTTTGAAAGGATCACGAATTTTATAGCCCTGCGCTTCACCTTTAGCGGTAGCGATCAATGTGAAGGCTAGATCGCGGCCGTGGTCGGAGTGGGAGGCGGCACCGGCGGCGACGGCGCGGGCGAAATTACGGGCGGTGATGGTTTCGATCGTTGCGCCGCATACCCCCGTCTGTCCGTCCTTGGTGACACGGCAGGGACCCATGAAGCATACCTTGCAGCATTGCCCGTTCGCTCCGATGGGGCATGGTGCCATGTGATCGGCGCGGCTGAAGGCGGTCCCCAGACCTAGCTCCTCGGCGCGCACGAGCATCTCCTGCGCAGCAGGATCGAGACTGGCCTCTTCCGGTGTACGCCCCTTCTTCTTTTTCTTTTTCTCAGCAGCCATTTCGTGTTCTCCTTACCTCTTCTCACTCATTATTCAGATTTTGGTCGTGGATCAAATCCGGGACAGGGCCACAAGGGTCGTCCTTCCCAGATAATCGGATTGGCAGCAAACGAGAGGGTGTCCCCAACACCAGCGTGAGCAGCCGTGTGGCGAGTGGAACGATCGCCAATCCCCGTCGGGGTTGATGCGAAGACCAAACCCTCGCTGCTGGCCTCGTATCCCTGCTCACTGAGCGCTTTTTTGATCTTGTCTTCCTTGACCTTCTTAGCATCGTATTGGAGTTCAACTTGGTGAAATGCGGAGCTGACGTAGATTTCGGATACGCCATTGATTGCTTCCAGGATGCCGCGAACGGCAGTGGTGTGGTGATCACCATACAAGGTAGGTATGGTAAGTACGAGTTTCTTCATCGCGTCGCTCTCCTCTGCGATATGGTCTTACGGGCATCCGAGTGGATGCTGTTGGGTCCGTCGGGAATTCATGCTGTGAAATCCTGTGGCGATACAAGGGCAAATCGATAACAGGAAATGAACGTGGGATTGTAGTCGGATCATCAAATGGTCAGGACCCGGTGCTCGAGTATATGATCTTGGTAGGGTTATTCCTTCAATCCAAATGTAAAGAATGCAGACCCAACGCGCAACTTCATTCACAGGCGTCTTTTTCCATCACGCCAGCGGTTTGCATTCCCTAAAATGATGAAGGGTACAATGTGGACCCGCCTAGTGGGGAAAGTCACCCATTTAACGGTAAGACATCCTATATGAATATGCGTGTCATTTTGATCCAGATTTAACCATTCGGAAGGGGTACATCAGCCAAGTTCGGACTCGCGAATCGGAACACACAATCCCATGTTAAGGTCCCTAGCATAGCGTTACGATAGAGAGATGAGATGGGATAACGTGTCTTTTTGTCCACCTTCGTGTCGTGACACGTCCAGGATCCAGGTAGAGGAGGGTCACGAACCGTGCCTAAAAAAAAATCGTAGTGATGGGGCGCGGGAGATCGTGGCTTAGGCTTCCGGAGACTCACTGGGGGATTGGACATTGAGTGTTTCTAAGATCCTGATGCAATGCAGAACGGAGCGTGTAATCGTTTCGAGAAGCTTGAACGCCGGTTCCAAATTGATATCTGCGATCGGGATCTTTGTGCTGGAAGCGCCGTCAGCGTCTAGGGACAGGGCAGTCTGATGGGGTATTAAATTCAACTGTTTGGAAAGTTCCTCAGCGGACCTCGTGATGGCATTGAGTGGACCGTCTAATTCGTCGGCGATGCCAGCGGCAATGGCCCCTAGGTTGGCCATTCGCTCTGCTTTCTCCACACGTCGTTTGAGACGACTGATGGCCAAGGCTCGGGATACCGCAGCGAGCACGAGTTCGGGTTCGAAAGGCTTGGTGATGTAATCGCTTGCTCCGTTTTTTAGTGCACGAGTGGCGGTGCGCAAGTCGCCGTGCCCGGTGATGATGATGATTGGGATCTCAGGATCTCGTAGGCGCACTTCCTCCATGAGCGCCAACCCACCCAGGCTAGGCATTTTGATATCTATGATGAGGGTATCCAAGGGAGGAAGTTCATCTCGTTCGAGGCCCTTCACAAAAAGAGCCAAACCTTCCTGGCCGTCTTCGGCACACGTAACGATATGCCCATCGAGGGCCAGCAGATCGGACAGGCCCTCGCGGATGTGTGGCTCGTCATCCACGATCAAGATGTGCGCCGTTTCTTCCACACGTCTAGCCTTTATGAGTCTGCTACCGGCAATTTCACTCTGAATGTCGTGCCTTCGTCGAGCGTCGTTTCGACCTCGATGTCACCGCCGTGGTATTCAACGATGCCATGGCTGATGGCAAGACCTAATCCAGTGCCTCTGCCGATGGCCTTGGTGGTGAAGAAAGGATCGAAAATCCTATCCAAGTGGTCTGGCGGGATGCCGCATCCCGTATCTGCGACCTCAATCACGACGAAGCCGTCGCTGTGAAATGCTCGTAGGGAGATCTCTTTCCTTTCGGCTTTTTCGACGGCATCGCGCGCGTTGGTGATGAGATTGACCATGACCTGTTCGATTTGGTTGGAATCCCCGAGAACGGGTGGGAGATCCTTGTCCACATCGAGGCTCACGTCGATGTTTCGCAGCCGCAGTTGCTCGGAAAGCATGCTGAGGGCATCCTCCACCGGTTGGTTAACGTCGATAGGTTCAAGCTTGCCGGAAGCTTGTCGCGAGAAAGCACGCAGATGCTCGATGATATCGGCTGCCTTATCGACGAGAGAATTTATTTTTTCCAGGCTTTCAGTCAACTTCTCTGGTGTCAGAAGCTCGACGGATTGATAACGTATCAAGTTTTGGGCGAAAAGCTTGATGCCCGCGAGAGGGTTGTTGATCTCATGCGCGATGCCGGCGGACAGGGTGCCCAGGGATGCCAATTTACCCGCTTGAATTAATTGCTTCTGTGCGGTTTGCAATTCCGCCAAGCTGGCCTCAAGCTCTACAGAACGGCTTTCTAATTCGGAGAGTGAGGTACGTAGTCGTTCTGTCATCTGCGCTTTTCGCACAGCTATCGCAGCTTGGTTACCCAAGGAAGCCAGTTGCCGTAGAGCATCCGTGCTGAAGGCGCTGGCCTTTGGACTTGTCACGCTCAGTGTGCCTTCGGGAACATCCTCAACGATCAGAGGAACGACGACCAGTGAGATGAATAATTCGCCCGTTTCGACGAAATCGGGAGCATTGCGAACATCAGGAAGATAGATCATCCTATGTTCGCGGATCGCGCGTCCGGCGATGCCTTGATCCAAGCCAAATCCAACTGCAAATGTTGAGTCACCATCTGTTTGTGAGACTGCACGTGGGATGAGCCGCTTCATTTCATGATCGACAAGGTGGATGACGGCTCTTGAGACAGAAGATTCGGCGAGGCAGGCGTGATTCACGACGAGTTGCAGAATATCGTCCAGTCTATCAGTGCGTGCCAGGCTTTCACCGACTTCAAACAGCGCAATTTGCTCGGCCAAGCGAAGGTTCGTCTCCTGGAAGAGACGTGCGTTCTCCAATGCGATCGCCACTTGGCTAGCCAATGTAGAGAATAGAGTGATATCTTCTTGAGTGTAGGCTTCGCTCGATTGTTTTGAACCCACGAATAGGATGCCAATAAGATCGCCCTTTGATCGTAGTGCGACAAAAAGTTCAGGCGAAAGTGAAGATAGCAAGTCAATTTCTTCTTGCCATAAGCTGCTGAATTGTGGTTGGATATCCAACTGTAGAGCCGTGAGAACTCTTGCTTCGTTGGTTAACCAGCGGCAAATAGCGTGATCCGGGCGTAGTCGGAAGTCGGGAACGTCGGGACTCACTCCTTTCGATGCCGTCAAGGTGTAATAACCTAATGCGGGATGCCTTAGCAATAGTCCCACTGAATTCAAATGCAGCGTTTCAATGAGCCTATCCAAGAGAATGGAAACGATCCTGTCAAGGTTCAGCGTACCTGTTATCTGGTCGCTCAATTCTTGGACCATCTGATAGGCATCGTATCGCTCACGAAAAAAGAGTCGGTCGATGCGGTCGCGGATGTTTTCATAGAATAGGTGGACAGTTCCTGCGATAATCACTCCAATGCCCAACGCGAGCAGCACACCAGACAAGCTCAAGCCTGTGGGCAGTTTCACGATAGCGAGCTCGAGGATGAGGATGGGAGCGAGATATGTGAGTGAAAGTACTAGGACGAGTGTGGCATACGCGAGGCTTCTGCGTACAACGACGCGGATATCCAGTAACTCGTGGCGGACGATGGCGTATGCAATGAGAAGCGCGTTGACGCCGTTGGCGGCGATGTCGATGGGGTATTTGCCTAAAGGTGTGAAGTTGATGGGCGAGGCTACAATGACAAATCCCAATCCCAGCATGAGATAGCGAAGACGGTTGCGCTGCATAATGTCTTCGGATCGGCGGTAGGCTTGTGCAAGCTCGAACAGGCTGAAGAGGTAAAGCGCATAGATGGGGGGAGAGAGAAGTAATGCTAAAAGCCCGAGTTCATAGATAAGCTCACCGTTCTCTATTGAGGCCGAGGGAAAAACGAGGGGCGTGAATAGGGAAAGTGCGGCTATGATCACAAAGTACAGGTACGCCCACTCGGCCCAGCGTTTTCTTCGATTGAGCACGGTCTGGACGAAGCGGAAAAGCATGATGATCGAAGCCAATCCTACCGAGGACATGAGGCGGAACCAGAGCAGCGTGTTCCCTATGCCGCTGTGAATCATGAAGGATCCCAGTGACCAGAAGAGCATTGCCAGCAGATACAGGAGGAAAGCACGGCGCGATTGCATCAGTGGCCTGGCCCGGGCCACGACAAAGATCACTGCGCCATAGAGGATCGTCGCAAGGAGCGGTACCAGGGTATTGATATTCCAATACACGCTTGGTTTTTATGCCTCCATTGGTTGTGCTAATCGTTGCAACGCGATTTCCGATGGCTTCATATGCGGTGGCTTGACGTGTGCAAGATCTGCGCCAGCTGCTTGCTGCTCTCGCATATATCTGGCAAATGCGCCTTCGGGCAGCATGGAGACCTTCACGTATTCGCCGCCTAGCATTTCTTCTAGATCGGCAAACTCCCTGTTGGCTTCCCGTAATCCCTGACTCAGTGTGCCTCTCACCTCATCTAGATTTAGATCATCCGATGTCTGAGGTTCGATGTAAACGTGCAGGAGCGGTTCGCCGCCGCGCTCTTCCTTTCGTGCACACCAATCCTCGTACATTATCCCTGTTGTTTCGATTGCGTGCCAGATGTCTCTCTCCGTGAAGCGCACAAATCCCGCCAAGTCGATAAGGTCGTCGGCGCGCGAGTAGAATCGCATCTGCGGTGTGTCGATGTCCATCTCATCGTCTCTCAGCGCGATCACTTCAATCAGATCACCCAAGCGGTAGCGTGTGAAGATACCGCCTAGCAGATTGGTCAGGACGAGCTCATAGATCCCTAGCTGCAATTCGTCAAAGAAGAGGGTTCTGGGTTGATAAGAAGGATCTTCTTTGAGTTTGATGTGATCCTCAAACGGAATGAACTCCAGGAAATTTAGGTCGGGAAAGAAGGTCATGCCTTTAAAGTTCCATGTTTGGAAAGCGATTGAGCCACCTTCTGTGCAGCCGTACGCTTCAATAGGTTTACGCCCCCAATATTGATGGATACGATCCCTATAGATTTCTGTGTCCGTGCCGCCTGTCAGGATACCCTTGACTTTCCAGATGTCCTTCGGGAGCATGCCTCGTTTATTAAGCTTGGCAGTAATCATGCCTCTCGCGACACGCAATAGCACGCTTGGCCGCACCATCTTAAGTGAGATACGCCCACCACCCCCGCTGCTCTGAAATCGTTCCCCGAGCTTGGCTAACACGCTAGAGAGGCCGTAGAAGTAGTTCAAACCCATCTGCATCGCCAGTTCAAATCCAAGCGTCATGCGATCGCGAAATTCCATCTTCTCCCCTACGTCCAATGGGGGAAGAAACCTGATATCCATTTCTTCATCTGCCGCACGGGTGTACAAGGCTGTCGCGTAGGGAGGGGGAGCAGTCATCATGATCAGACATTCGCCTGGTTCCAGGTAGACTTCTCCCTTTTGTGCACAGGAGGAGACAATCAGACCTGTGACCAACGCTTCGCCATTACGCTTGTACATTCTGCTTGAATACGGCACCCATTTGAATCGCCCCCCTTTGGAACGACCGGACGTGCGAACCCAGGCGATGATACCTGAAGGGAGCACATCACTACGCTTTTCAGGTAAGTAAGGCGCGTAATCTTCATACGTGGTAAACGGCACCAATTGGCGAAAATCCTCCAAATTCTCTGGAATCTTGCTGCCCAGCAATTTACGTCCCAATTCGCAACCAGCAAGCAATTGGATCTGCTCCATGAGCAGGTCCCTTTGGATTTGCATGAACTGCCCTAAACGTAGATCGATAAACCCGCAATACTTCTCCCATACCTCATCCCTACGACCTAGTTTTAAGAGTTCTTTGGCCTTCAACATTGGTCTCCTCCTCAGGGGGCCCATGCTCCTGCGCTCCTCTATCTGAAGAGTCAGGAATATCACGAAGCGTATGCATCTTTAATTCTTGAACGCTTTTCGAGTTGAACTTCAGCGTCGCTAAACAACGGCGAAGGCTTGCACGCGTAGGCCAGAGAAACGGTGTGGTGGATTGATATGCTATGTACGAAGGGAAAATGCGCGGAAAGAGATAACGATCCTCCGACCAGACGAGAAGGATATCGGCCGTAAGCCAGGATAGTGCTGCTTGGAGAGTGATTCTCGAAGGATGAATGAGAATAAAACTTAGCATGAGCCCAATGAACCAAAGTACACCCGGATGTCGTGAGAGGGCGTAGGTACCTGTTGTGACAAGAAGCCGATTTGTGCCATGGCCTAAGTACGTTGTAATAAGCGGAATCTCGATGAAGAGCGAAAAGATGAGCAGAAGGCCGAAGAATATGAGACCTACCCACCCCGTGTACGTGATCCACGGGGAAAAAGTCGTCTCGCTTGGGGTCGACACTACACCGCTCACCCCTATCAGGAGAAGCAACGTAGCTATTATTAGAAAGGACGACTTGATTCGTGTAAAACCTCGCATCAAGGCCCAATCAAAGAGCAACAAGGTCATGAAAGCGAGGCATCCGGACACAATGTACAGTATCGACATCCGAGGAGCCTCAATCGCTTCTTCCCTTACAATTGATCATAACTGTGCAACTTGATCATTGTCAACGAGTACTCTGGATTTTGTTGACGTATCTCGCCTATGTTCCCCTCCTTGTTTATGTTTGCCATCATCCATGTGCGGGATGAACAGGTCGGGGTGTTACGACCTGCTTTTTACTTGGTGGGTTGTGGGAGATGAAAAGAAGCAACGATCCATCTGTGAGTCGAAACCCTTCGCACCGCATCTTTCCTGACAACGCCTTGCGTAACAACCATATGGAGGTGCGTTGCCATGATGATCTTCAACACCTGGAAATTAGGTTAGGTGCGGAAGAGGCTCCTGGCTACCTGGAAGCTCATCGCTTCCGGGTAGCTGATGGAGTGACTGAATACCGTAAAGATCAGAATCTCGTGTGGACCGTCAGCGATCTTGGAGGGAAACGAACTCGCGCATTGCAGTACCCAGGTAGATCTGACGCGGCCGTGCGATGCGTTGCTCCGGATCTATGAGCAACTCCTGCCACTGAGCCAACCAACCAACGGCGCGCGCAATTGCGAACAGCACGGGATACATCTCGACAGGTAATCCCATCGCCTGGTAAATAATACCCGAATAAAAATCGACGTTCGGATAGAGCTTTCTTGAGACGAAGTATTCGTCTTCAAGAGCGATGCGTTCGAGCTCGAGAGCGATGTCCAACAAGGGGTTGCGCCCCGTGACTTCAAAAATCTGGTCAGCTGTTTGCTTGATGATGTTCGCTCGTGGGTCGTAGTTCTTATAAACCCGATGTCCAAAACCCATAAGCCGAAACTCTCCCTCTTTGACACGCGTGATGTAGGACGGCACGTTTTCGACACTCCCGATCTCGTTTAGCATACGTAGAACCGCTTCATTTGCGCCACCATGTAGCGGCCCGTACAGCGCTGCAGCGGCACCAGCCAAAGCACTGTAAGGATCAGCTTTGCTGGACCCGATGGCGCGCATTGTACTCGTGCTACAGTTTTGTTCGTGATCGGCGTGAAGTATGAACAACACGTCCAAGGCTCGTTCGAACGTAGGGTTGGGTTGATATTTGATCTCCGACATCTTGAAGAGCATGTTCAGTAGATTGCCGGTGTAAGAGAGGTCGTTATCCGGATAGACGTATGGTAGGCCGCGCAGATGACGGTAAGAAAAAGCGGCAATGGTAGGGACTTTTGCAATCACGCGCAAGATCTGCTTACGACGTATCTCCGGGTCATCTACGTCCCTTGCCTCAGGGAAAAACGTGGCCAAGGCGCTAATGGAGCTGATGAACATGCCCATGGGATGGGCGTCGTGACAAAAGGCTTGCATTAGTAACTTCAACTTCTCGTGCAGGAAGGTATGAGTGGTGATCTCCTGTATCCAGGATTCCAGTTGATTCTGATCGGGAAGTTCACCGAACAGCAACAAGTAGGCCACCTCGAGAAAGGTGCTTTTCTCCGCCAGTTGCTCGATCGGATAGCCACGATATCGGAGGATACCCTTCCCTCCGTCGATGAAGGTGATCTGGCTTTTCGTGGACGCAGTGTTCATATAGGCAGGATCGTAACTCATCAGACCGAAATCGTCTTCATCCACCTTAATCTGACGAAGGTCCATGGCGCGGATTGTGCCGTGCTCGATAGGAAGAGTGTACGATTTTCCAGTGCGGTTGTCGGTCAAGCTTAATGTGGTATCGGACATTAGAAGCTCCCCAGGGACAAAGGTTTTATCGAAATTTCGATTTTTAACGCCTTGGATTTCGCGTGTCCACTTTGTCCAATAATTGTACCGTGTCCTGGGTGTGCACAGCGCGATCTGGACGGGGGGCGGGTAGCGGCGTCATTGAATGAGGCGAGACCGCTCTTGACGAAATCCAGTCCGTATGATAATAATTGCAAAGATTTGCAAGAGCAAGGAATTGCATATGTCATGTGGAGATAGACTTGCCAAAGAGCTGCGGAGGAAGGGGTTTCGCGTTACACCCCAACGGACTGTGATCCTGGAAACCGTCGCTCATAAGGGAGGGCACCTGTCGGTTCAAGAAGTGTATGCACAATCGCAGCAACGGTTGCCTGGGCTGAATATCGCCACCGTCTATCGCACACTTGACTCGCTTCACAGAGCGGGGATGGTAAATCTCTTCAACTCGGGCTCCAGCCCTTCACGTTTTTCGCTGCGCGATCCACTTCACCCTCACGGGCATCTGGTGTGCGAGAAATGCGAAGATATCATCGATATCGACCCTGATCTGATCGACCACCTGGTGCAAGCCGTCGAGGTGAAAACGGGGTTCGCGATCGATTCCCACCACTTAACTTTGGTAGGCCTCTGTGAAGAATGCAAAAGTACAGAGATCGCCGGATGAGGGCAAAGTGAGAAAGAAGAGACTGTCGTGTGGTTCTCACCGGTAGCACTACATCTACCAGACGGATTCCTCCTGACCTGGATCTCGCTAGTGGGCTGGGGGCTCGCCCTGTTTGTGATCGCAGCCTCCATTCGCCAGACGCGTGCACAACTCGGGGAACGGCAGATCCCATTGATGGGCGTTTTGGCAGCCTTCATCTTTGCCGCGCAGTCGATCAACTTTCCGGTGGCTGCAGGTACATCCGGGCACCTCTTGGGGGGTACACTGGCTGCTATCGTCATGGGACCTTGGGCGGCCACGCTGGTCATGACCTCGGTGATCGCCGTCCAAGGCTTCCTGTTCCAGGACGGTGGGTTGCTGGTCATGGGTTGGAACATCCTCAACACAGGGGTCATCACGGCTTTTGTAGGGTATGGCGTATACATGCTCGTACGACGCCTGACAGGCAATTCATCGAGATCGCGCTTGGTCGCCGGCTCTGTAGGTGCATGGCTCTCGGTGCAAATGGGAGCGATCGCGACTGCTTTTGAACTTGCTCTCTCTGGAACGACACCGCTGCGTCTCGGCTTGCCAGCGATGATGAGTGTCCACATGCTCATTGGGTTGGGGGAAGCCTTAATAACTGTGGGGGCGATCGCATTATTGCAGAACACTCGACCGGAGGTACTAGAGGCGGGTGAGACTGCGCCGGGACGTCGGGGGGCGGGATTGGTTGTCGTGGGCCTGTTCGTGGCGATCACCCTGGCGTTCTTCTCACCCTTAGCCTCACCAAATCCGGACGGTCTCGAGTATGTGGCCAAGCGACAAGGTTTTCATGGCCTCTCTAGCAATTCCATATATGAGATCATGCCGCATTACACCTTGCCATTCGTGGCCGATGCTGCCTTGACGACAGTTCTTGCTGTCGCCTTGGGGACCTTGATTGTTTTCGCGTTCGCGTGGCTTGTCGGTCGTACCTCAACGCGACGTGAAGCTTCAGGGGATTAAATGCACGTCAATCTGGCGGATCAATATCGCCATCGCAGCAGCTTGCTCCACACCCTCGATCCCAGGGTCAAGGTGGTGACGACACTTGGCACTATTCTGGCTATTAGCTTGGTACCCGAGGGAACCTGGTGGGCTTTCGGCTTCTTTCTGCTCTTGATTTTGACAGCAGCCTGTCTGTCTCGTTTGGGAGTCACTTTCACAGTACGTCGATCTTTCATTGTGCTTCCGTTTGTGCTCGCAGCGCTTGCCGTTCCATTCACCACGCCGGGCCCGATGCTTTGGAGGCTGCCTCTGCTGGGGTGGGTGATCTCGGAGCCGGGATTGATTCGCTTCCTGAGCATCCTCATACGCAGTTGGTTGGCGGTTCAGGTGGCGATCCTGCT
>WVZH01000306.1:33506-34585 GCA_011772595.1 Anaerolineales bacterium | reverse complement strand
ACCGCTTGTCTCGATAATCGGTTTCATGTACCGCTATCTCTTTGTGCTTGCCGATGAGGCGTTGCGGATGTTGCGTGCACGTGCTGCGCGTAGCGCTTGGGTCCCTGGTGTGCCTCGCCGCTCGCTAATTTGGCAGGGAAAAGTCACGGGTGCGATGGTAGGCAGTCTGTTTCTACGCGCCATCGAGCGTAGTGAGGGCGTGTATGCCGCCATGCTCTCACGGGGATACGATGGTCAGGTACGAACCCTGACCCGTTTCCGTATGCGTGTTGAAGATTGGTTTGTGTTGGTCTTGGTTGGGACGATGTTACTCGCACCGATGATTTATTTTTGGCGGAGTTGATCCGTGCATCACACGATTGAAATCGAGAACCTGCGATTCTCCTATCCTGATGGTCAGAAAGCCCTGCGCGGAGTGAGCTTGTTTATCGCGCCCGGTGAGAAGGTCGCCCTGGTTGGGCCCAATGGAGCAGGAAAATCGACCTTGATGTTGCATCTCAATGGCATCTTGAGTGATCGAGGGGAAGTGCGGGTTTGTGGCACGATTGTGGAAGAGTCGACGCTCGGTGAGATCCGAGCCTCGGTAGGTCTGGTGTTTCAGGATCCAGACGATCAACTCTTCTCGCCGACGGTATTTGAAGACGTTGCTTTCGGCCCGCTGTATATGGGTTTGCCGGAGGTGAAAGTGCGTGAGCGGGTCACCCGGGCCTTGCAGGCTGTCGACTTACAGGATTACGAGGAGAGAATCTCACATCATCTTAGCGAGGGCGAAAAGAAGCGCGTAGCGATCGCAACCGTCTTGTCGATGGATCCTGAAATTTTGGTCCTTGACGAGCCGACCTCAGGGCTCGATCCACGTGCTCGGCGGTGTCTGATCAACCTGTTGCGAGAATTGCCACAAACGATGTTGGTTGCTACGCACGATTTGCACATGGTGGCCGAGTTGTTCACTCGCACGATTGTGATCGATCAGGGTGAGCTCGTCTTCGACGGTCTCACACAAGATTTGATGGTGGACCACACCTTCCTTGAAGCCCATGGCTTGGAGGCGCCCTAGGTGGTTCCGGACACTGTTATCT
>WVZH01000306.1:30629-33500 GCA_011772595.1 Anaerolineales bacterium | reverse complement strand
CTCTTCGATTTACATTCTTCACCTCGCTGGTCCTAGGGTTGGGGATAACATGGATGGTGGTGTCGGCTGTACCGGGCTTGGAAACAACCGGCGGGCGCATCCCTAGTCCGCGTGAGGGGTTTCTGGCCCCGGATTTCAGCCTGGAGTTATTGGATGGGGGTACGTTGACCCTTTCCGATTTGCGTGGTGAGACGGTCCTAGTCAATTTGTGGGCGACCTGGTGTCCGCCATGTCGAGCCGAGATGCCTGCTATCCAGGAGGTCTTCGAAGCCAATAAGGATCGTGGCTTTGAAGTTGTTGCAGTGAACATGACTTTCCAAGATCGAGAAGCAGAGGTAGCTGCTTTCGTTGAGCAGCTTGGTCTCTCGTTTCCCGTTGCGCTTGATCGGTCTGGAGAGGTAGCGAGACTGTATTTAATGCGCGCTTTGCCAACCACGTTTTTCATTGATCGTGAAGGAGACATCCACAAGGTCATTGTCGGGGGTCCGATGAGCGAAATCACGCTTCGGACTACAGTTGAAGATCTGTTAGGGAATGCGGAGTAATGTTTCCGATCTTGAGTGTAGGTCCACTCGCGCTGCAAATGCCTGGCCTTTTCCTGCTGGCTGGTATTTGGGTGGGTACGCTGCTGATCGATAGGGAGGCGCCGCGCTACAAGCTCAATGCCAACCTCATCAACAACTTGGTTCTTGTCGCCCTTTTGGCCGGGATGGTAGGTGCGCGCTTGGGGTATGCGTTACGTTTCGTGGATGCCTACCTGCGCGAGCCGGCGGGTTTGTTTTCGCTCAACCCTAGCACTCTAGCACTTACCGAAGGGCTCGTTGCGGGATTGATCGTGGCAATCTTCTACGGTCAGCGGAAGAAGCTGCCGTTCTGGTCGACGCTTGATGCTCTCACACCAAGTTTTGCGCTCTTCGCCGTGTTTGCTGGCCTTGCACACCTTTCGAGCGGCGATGCCTTTGGTTCTGAGAGCTCGTTACCTTGGGCGATCGAATTATGGGGCGCCAGAAGGCATCCTTCACAGGTCTATGAGATCCTGATGGCCTTGCTACTTTTCTTTGCGCTCCTTCGTCTCAGGCACAGTGCGCCTTTTGAGGGTTTCCTCTTTGTGGCGTTTGTCGCGCTCTCGGCGGGGGGTAGATTATTTCTCGAAGCGTTTAGGGGCGACAGTGTGATCTTGTTCGGTGTCCTGCGCGAAGCACAAATGATAAGTTTGCTGCTAGTGCTTGTCTGTCTGGTCGTGCTGCACCTTCTTGCGAGGCAATCGACCGAAGTCTCTGACCAGTCTTGACGTCAGGGTATTTTTTCCCTTTTGCCAGATTTATCTGAGTAATTCCACTCGTGTAAACTTCGATGCGCTCCTACTTTGGGTCAGCATTGGAGGGCGCTTGAAGAGCTTCTGAAGATTGAAGGGCTGCTTCGTTCACAGAGGGTGAACTTCATTCTCGGACGGCTGGGCATAGGAGGCCGGCCGGTCCTAGTTCCCTTGGTTGTGAGAGTTAGGATGAGGGTGGTTTGNNGAGAGTGGGGCTGAAGACCACGCATGGGATTTACACCCACAACAGGCGGTTTCGTTGACGGAAGATGGTTGCCTGTGTACAATGCGTGGCGCGAGTGAGGACTCTAAAACTTCAGAGTAAGGTGATGAAAACTCTTTCCTCAGCGGTTGAAGATTACCTGAAAGCGATCTACGAGATCCAACACGAGGAAGGCCACGAGCGTGCAAGCACTTCGACCTTAGCGGAGAAGTTGGGTGTTGCGCGCGCCTCCGTAACTGGAATGCTCAAGAAATTAGCCGCCTGGGATCCTCAGTTAATCGTATACGAGCGCTATCGAGGTGTGGAGCTAACACCGGCGGGCGAGAAGATCGCTTTAGAAGTCATCCGCCATCATCGCCTCGTCGAGTTGTATTTAACCGAGGCGTTGGGGTTTTCGTGGGATGAAGTGGATGAGCAGGCAGATCGATTGGAGCATGTAATCTCGGAGGATCTGGAGGATCGAATTGCAGCGAAATTAGGTCATCCAAGAATCGATCCACACGGTTCACCCATACCGGATGCTGAAGGTAACATTCCCATTCGGGAGGAAGTACGATTGACCCATCTTGAAATCGGTTCCCAGGCTCACATTTCGCGGGTNNTTAGAGAGGGCGCCTTTCTCCGGTCCGATTCATGTACGTGTGGTAGCGACGGGAGAGGTTCATGCGCTGGGGCGCCAGGTGACGGATCGAGTTTTTATCTCCGAACAGGATTGAAATTCAACTTGGCACCAGTGGTAGACCAAGGTTTGTAGGTTGATTGTAAATTGTGGAGGCGGAGGGAATATAGCATACTAGAGTAGGCGGCATGTCCCAAGCTAGCGTTCAAGAACATGCGAACCGGTAGAGGATGTGGTAGCCGGAGGTCTGGTACGAAGACTCGACGGATTGATACGTAAGTCCGATCGCAGGTAAATCCGCGTACGGATTGGAGACTTGGCAGATGGTCGATTGGGTCGGGGTGCTAATGAGCATGCTTTTTGAAACCCCGTCACAACTTGGACCGTTTCTCGAACTTGAGTATTTGCTTTTCACGCTTCCCGTGATTGCGTTTTTGAACGATCTCTTTGGTCGCGATCCCTCCTCAGGAGAAGGGAATCCCAAGAGCAAGAAAATGACCGAACGAGAGCGCATCTTGCTCCGCCAGCTACAGCAGTTCCGCACATTGCTTCGCATGGCCGGTTCTCTTAGCTCGACGCTGAATTACGAGCGTGTCCTTGAGATGTCGCTCGATTTGGCTTACGGGGTTCTGGAAGAGCCCGGATTACCTGCAAGCAGCGCGGTGGGCGCACTGATGCTTTTCTCGGAAGACCAATTGTATATCGCAACCGCAC
>WVZH01000306.1:2469-30564 GCA_011772595.1 Anaerolineales bacterium | reverse complement strand
GAGGGGCGCTTGGAGGTCTTGCAAGCTGTGGCTAATCAGGCGATCATCGCGCTGCAAAACGCGCAGTTGTATCGGGATCTCGAGCAAGAAAAAGAGCGCATTGTTGAAATTCAAGAAGAAGCGCGCAAGAAGCTCGCTCGGGATCTGCACGACGGTCCCACGCAGTCGGTGGGTGCGATCGCGATGCGAGTGAATTTTGCTCGTCGTCTACTCACACGCGATTCCGACGCTGCCGCGGAGGAATTATTCAAGATTGAGGAATTGGCTCGTCGAACAACCAAAGAGATTAGACAGATGCTCTTCACCTTGAGGCCATTGATCCTAGAATCCGAAGGTTTAGTACCGGCGTTGCAACAATTGGCCGAGAAGGTGCTTGAGAATCATGGCCAGAATGTGATTGTCGAGGCGCAGCCGAACGTCGTCGAGGGATTGGAGATGGGCAAACAAGGGGTGGTATTCTATATCGTCGACGAAGCCATAACGAACGCTCGCAAGCACGCAAAAGCCGACCATATTTATGTCCGTTTAGCGCGCAAGGGTGATTTACTTCATTTGGAGATCGAGGACGATGGAGTCGGTTTCGATCTGGCCGCTGTAGAGGACAATTACGATCAGCGTGGAAGTCTGGGAATGGTAAACCTCCGCGAGCGCGCAGAGTTGGTTAACGGGAAGCTACACATTGACACGGCGCGGGGACGTGGGACTCGCATTCACGTCGCCATTCCACTAACCATGGAGGCTGCCGAGAAATTGCATCGTGTAGGATTCGCCCAATAAACTGCACCCGTCCAATGTAATGTCCTGTTTGCGCTCCCTCGTTGGGGGAGCGTTTTTCTTGGTCAGGAAGAATGAACGTGCGTCGTGCGCGCGGCGTAGACTCTATGGTACGATTGCTCAACTGCACATTCATGAGGTCGTCATGATACACGAGGTCGCGAAGCGACTGCGAGACAATATTCAAAAAGTGATCGTCGGTAAGGATGAAGCCATTGACCTCACCCTGGTCGCTGTGCTATGTGAGGGACATGTCTTATTGGAGGACGTCCCAGGCATCGGTAAGACGACACTCGCACGTGCACTGGCGGCATCCCTCGGTTGCATCTTTCGCCGTATCCAATTCACACCAGACCTGCTGCCGACTGATGTCACAGGATTAAGTTGGTTCAATCAGAAAAAGCAGGAATTCGAATTTCGACCGGGACCGATCATAAGCCAGGTCGTATTGGCTGACGAGATCAATCGCGCTACGCCGCGCACACAGTCTGCTCTATTGGAAGCGATGCAGGAGCGTCAAGTGACTGTGGACGGGGTGACGCGCCCCTTGCCGCGGCCGTTTCTTGTGCTAGCCACCCAAAATCCGGTCGAGTTGGAAGGTACTTTTCCACTCCCTGAGGCACAAATCGATCGTTTCCTTTTGCGCGTTGCTATCGGGTATCCCTCCGATGAAGAGGAGAATGCGATCTTGGAACGTTTTCGCGCCAGCGATCCACTTTTGGAATTGGAAGCGGTCACCACACCTGATGAAATCCTGGATATGCAGGAGGAACGGCGCGAGGTGAGAGTGGAGGATTCCCTCCGCGATTATGTTGTGCGTGTGGCACGGGCAACACGTGACCATTCCGAGATCGATTTGGGCGCCAGCCCTCGTGCCACACTTTTTCTCTATCAATCTGCGCAAGCCTGGGCTGCCATTCGGGGTAGAGATTACGTGTTGCCGGACGACGTGAAGCATTTGGCACCTTCCGTGCTCACCCATCGTTTGATGATCTCACCACAGGCGCGATTACGAGGCCGGCGTCCGGAGGAGCTTGTTTCGGATATCGTGGACACAGTGCCTGTACCCGTCGAGGACTGACGTGGCTCCTGACCGCTGGTTGCCCTTCCTCGGTATTTTGTTTCTTCTGGGCGCGTTATTCAAACTTCCGTTCTTGAGCACGCTCTCAGCTGCTCTCGCTGTGTTGATTTCCGTTACGTCACTCTGGCGACGTTACGCTCTTGATGGGATCATTTACCGACGTCGCCCACATTACCGTCGTGGTTTCCCTGGAGAGCGTGTGCCTCTTCAGCTCGAGGTTGAAAACCGCAAGCTCCTACCTCTTTCCTGGTTACGAATTGAAGACCCTTGGCCAGTGGCAATTGGACCAGAAGAGGAGGATCAGCTCAGTCCTTCACACATCCCTGATCATGGCTTCTTGACCAACGTATTCAGCCTTCGGTGGTTTGAGCGCACACGCCGATTCTATACCTTACTACTTCGTGATCGGGGTCTCTACAGAGTGGGCCCCCCGCAGATGCAGTCGGGTGATCTGTTTGGCATCTATGAATTGACTCGCAAGGGGAGTCAGCGCGATTTTTTCACCGTCTATCCCAACTTGCTACCTTTCTCTGCCTTGGATCTTCCGGCCGACGATCCCTTTGGAGACAGAAAATCGCGGCGTCGTTTGTTTGAGGATCCGAATTTTCCCTCTGGGGTACGGGATTACCGTCCTGAGGATAGCTTCCGCCGCATCCACTGGCCGGCGACAGCACGCACGGGGTCATTACAGGTTAAGGTATATCAACCCACGTCCGCGAAAGTCGTTGTCGTGTGTTTGAATGTGATCACCTTCGAGCGGCATTGGGAAGGTTTCTATCCAGCTTTGCTCGAACAATTGGTGAGTGTTGCAGCGACCTTAATCTACGAGGGAATCCAAGACGGCTATCAAGTTGGTCTGATCTCTAACGGTAGCCTTGCGCACTCCGACAGGTCTTTCAGTGTTCCACCGGGCCGCTCTCCCATCCAACTTCCCCAATTGTTACAAACCCTCGCCGCCGTCACACCCATGGTAACCGCTCCGTTCGAACGATACCTGTTGCGCGAGATGCCCAACGTACACTATGGTGCTAGCTTGATGGTCGTCACCGCAGTGACACCTCCAGAATTGATAGAGACTTTGCAGGAGTTGAAGCGCCATCGACGAAATATCACACTCTTATCCCTGGCTGTTGAGCCACCAGATGCTATACCAGATGTAAACATGATCCATTTACCATTTGAAGACGAGAAGGAAGAGGTTCCGTTGGACCTATAGCAGGCGTCTGCACAAGATCCGCCTTCCACCCTGATCGCAATTAACCCTTATCTCATGGTAGTCAAGTTGTACGCCAAGCGTTTTTAGACCGTCGTTCACTCGCCTATGAAGAAATAGAGCATTGGAAGTGACATTAGATACCCCCGTGCCCTCCAGCCAGCCGGTTGGCATCAAGCTATCAAGCTCGAACCTTTGGCAAACACTCACGAATTTAGCGGTCATGGCCATGGAGTTGAGTTGGGTTATCCCGTGGTATCGGCTGTTGACACCGACATCTTCGACGACGTCACGCTGGCGTCTCTATCTTGTCTTGGGGGGGATCTACGTCCTCACATATTTCACCATACGAGCGACCTATGCATTACGTATTAAAGACAGGGTACGTCTGGCAGTTCTGTGCTTTCTATTGTTTTCCAGCGTGGTGTTTGGCTTCAAGTTGCTGGTATTGGGAAGTGAGCCTTTGACCCTCGCGGTGATTCGCGACCGATTCCTAGGTCCAAACCTACAGGAAGACGCCCAGGTATTGGCCCTTGCCTTGGCAATCGGTACTTCCGCGTTAGCATGGCGACGGGGGGCGACGCATGCCCGGCAAAAGCTTGGTCCTATGGGCGTTATGCGATCTTTCCGTGTTGGTGTGCTCATGTTCGTGCTTTTCAGCCTTCTGACGGCGAGGACTGGAAGATCACTGCCTGATGTCGAGCTCTTTATCTTTCTGTTCACAGGTTTGATCGCCCTCGGGGGAGGGAGATTTTCCTTTTTGGGCTATGTCCGTGGGGGCATGGTGACGACGTTTAATAAGCGACGTATTCTCGGGGTTGCAGTCGTCGCCGGCGTATTGGTCGGACTGGTGTTGATGCTCGGTATCTTCGCTCGGGGTAGACTCTCTGACCTTCTCCGTCAGGCGCTACTAACCTTATCTGACATCTTTGTCCGTCTCCTCCTATTGGTGATGCGACCTGTACTGGTCCTCATTGGAAGGATCCTCGAATGGATCATCGAGCAGCTGGCGCCGTTGTTTGCTGAAGACGTGACCTTGGACGAAGGAGCCACCGCACTCGGTGCTGGGTGGCAGGACCTGCTGGATGACGTAGAGCCATCGACTTGGGCTGGAGAGTGGGGAGAGTGGCTTCTCAGGTTTCTAATCTTGGTAGGGGTTGCGATTGCGATCGTGGTCTTGTTTAGAGGGTGGCGGCAGAGAATCAGAATTGCTCCTCTGGGGCAAGATGAAGAGAGGGAAGGAATCTTAAAACCTGGTGATCTCACGCGTCTTCTGCTCTCCTTATTGCGTAAGAGAGCTCAGGAAGCCATCAGGGCGTTCATCGCTTTACGCCATGGAGAGCGTATTCGAGCAGCTGCGCGTATTCGGCGTATTTACGCCAGTTTGCTCGCCTTGAGCGCCGATCTTGGCGTCTCTCGTCCGGTTTCTACCACGCCAATCGAGTTTCTGCATCGCCTTGATCGCTTGTTTCCCTCGCTGACCGAGGAGTTGCGGGGCATCACTAATGCATACGTTCGTGTGCGCTATGGCGAGTTGCCTGAGAGCCTGGAGCAGATTGAGAAGATCGAGGCCGATTGGCACAGAGTGCGAACCATTGGTGAGCAGTTGAGGCAAGGACGGAAGGTTTAACGAAAGTCCGGCAATCGATATGCCTGTACAGTCGAGGAGCGGTGAGATATTCGCCCGTTTGCGCCCACCGGCATTTCGTCCATGGCGAGAGTTGAGCGCCATTTCTCTCATGGTAGCTGAGCTGTGCTTGATGGTCATATGCTACCGAACATTAAGCCGCGCAGGTAGGGATCATCCGGCGGCGTTCATCTTCACCATCCTAGGAAGTGTGTTGCTCGTCGCCTACTTCTCCACTCGTATTATGTACTTCATGCGTATAAAGGCCTTCGTTCGGCGAGGTCTGACCGTAATTCTCTTAGGCTTCGCATGGATTTTTGCGTTGAATCATCTACTCTATGCGGATCTCTCTCTCAAGCTCGGATCTGTGGTCCAACGTGCGTTGCTGGCTTTTCGCGATCGTTCGATCTTTCTCCTACCAGAATTCGGTGTCATCCTGATTATCCTGCTGATCTGGTCACGCGGGGTGGTGATTGCACAACGATGGATGAGCGCTCAAGTTGTCGTGCGTAGCTTCCGTGTTGGCGTGTTGATATTCTTAGGTCTGGCTTTCTTGCAGGGCTTTCCCTGGGAGGGAGCTCCAGGTGTGGAATTCCATCTTTTCCTGCTTGCTGGACTAGTCGGGATGGGGGCAGGGCGTGCAGCGGAGCTGGGTGTCTTGCGAGGGGGGCAACCTAATGTATTTGATCGCTCCTGGTTGCTGGGAGTTGGAGTCGGTGCGAGTCTCGTGGTTATCATCGCGTTGGTCGTTGCCGGTTTTGCTTCCACGTATCTGGTTGATCTTGCTTTGAGGTTGACCATTCTGATCGTTGAAGGAGTTGTATTTCTCCTCATGCTGGTCCTCAGTCCGCTCATCTTTCTTTTGATCGTCCTTGTGGCCCAGTTGGCTGAAGGTCTCTTGGCTGATATTCTTACACGCTTGGAAGAGATTTTTAGGTTCTCGGCGTTGAGAGAAATCCTGTCCGAAGTCTTGCAGTTTCTCTTGGCGTTGTTCAATGGGTTGATAGACATCCTGAGTACCTTTTGGCGAAGGCTTGCGGATTTTCGAGAGTTGAAAACCATACTCCTGTTGGGGGTGATCCTGCTGGCTGTTATGTTCTTGCTAGTATTACTGGGGCGACGTTGGCGGCGTCAAACTGTCGGAAGGTGGGGTTTAGAGGATCGACAATTTATCTTCGATCTGGCCGAATTTACAAGCTCATTGAGGAAAGCACTTCGCGATGGTGCAAAGCGGTTGATTCACAACCTCCAGCGTTTGCGCCAAGGTGGTCGTTTCCTGGCTGCGGCGCGTATTCGGCGCATCTACACACAAATGATGAGGATGTCCTCGGATCTGGATTCCCCTCGCTTGACTGCTCAGACACCGTGGGAATTCTTATCGACCTTGAAGGTATTGTTTCCCAATCGTGGTGGCGATCTAGCATGCATCACGGAAGCGTATCAGCGCGTGCGTTACGGGGAATTGCCGGAAACCCGGGAAGAAGTGGCGCGGGTTGAAGCAGCGTGGCGGGCTGTTCGCGAAGAAGGGGAAATCCTGCGCCAGGCAAAACGATCGAGGAGAAAAGATAAAACTTCATCCTCCGCATAATGCTTGTACGTTTGGTTGTTCCAGTCTTCACGGGAGGAGTTTTACGATCGTCCTACCTGCGCAGGTGCGTTTGAACGCGATAGCATTTATTCCGAACATGGCTAGGGATGTAGCATGCTACGTCTCTACATTAAACGTATGCCGGGAGGTCTCACGTCTGGCTTTGTAGTTTGGCATTGATGAATTGCTTATGGGTCAATTTAAGTCCACGGGCGATCAACCTGATTTCCTCGATCTCTTCGTGTGAAAGGTCGCCGTCGGAAGCGGCGACAACGAATAGTGCTTGCAAGAAGTCCACGCGTTCCGCGGCACTGGTGGCGGAGAAGAATTCGCGTGAGAGGCGATAGAAATCCAGCCCCTGATCGAAGGTGGCGAGAGCTGTTTCGGCAACCAATGTAGCAGCTTGATCGGAAAGGTTCCAACGGCTTTGAAGCCCTTTAACGATGGCTGCAAATTCGTCGTCGGAGACGTCCTCGTCGGCGTGTGCCACGCGGGACAAGAGACCCCCGGCGAGACTGAGTTTACGCAATTCCTCCTCGGGCAGGTCGATCTCAACATCATTTCTATCCAACCGGCGACGCATCTGGTAGTAGATCCGGTTGCGTAAGAAATCTTCCAGGAAGAGCTCACGGTTGGGAGCTTGGCTGACGACATTGGAGCGACGTCTCATCGACGAACGCATGAGCGTACCCATTTGGCCAAAGATGTTCACGTTCACGTCGTCGATGACGGACTGGATTTTTTGCGCGACTGCACTCTCCTCGGGCGTGACGATGCCATCGGCGTGAATCAAGGTCTTTAGTGTATCCGAAGCGAGCGTTTTATCCTGCGATGTGAGGATGGTGGATTGTAGTTCGGACACCAGTCGGTCCATCTCCGCTTGATCGATGGGCGAATCAATGTAGATTTCCAACGCCGCCCAGTCGCGCGCTGTTAGATCGGGAATCTGGAAAAGCAGGTCTTTCAGGGCGTTGATCTCGTCATGAGAGACCTCCCCGTCTGCCCACGCCGCGGCGACCAGAAGCTTGGTAAGTGCTAAAATCAAATCACTCTTTGGCATATCACATACCTTAGGATCTCGAATTCGATAAGGCCGTATCCGGGCTTACATTACTGGCCGATGTGGCATCATTATAATCGACACATGAGTGCGTGAAAGATTCCCGCGTGAAGATGTCCCATCTCACTTGCCCGAAGTTGGTCACATGCTAAGGCACGATAATGATTTCTACGGGAAACTGTCTGCTGACAGTATAAGGCTTCACCTTCTTGTGCTGTTTCGGATGGCGCGCCCCCCACAAATTCTGCTGATCGGTTTTGTCTACCTTTTCGGGGCCGTCGTGGGTTGGGCTACTGGACAAGCGAACGATGCGGAATCTTTTTGGTTAGGCCTTCTGATCCTGATTCCCGGCAGCATGAGCGTTCATTATGCCAACGAGTACGCGGATTACGAGACGGATTTACGGACCAAGCGGACGCTTTATTCTGGAGGGAGCGGAGCGCTGCCTGAATCGGGGCTTCCGCGACGTCTCGCATTGATCGCGGCCTGGGTTTCGCTTTTCGTGGTGGTTGGGCTGGCATTCTTGGGCTTGTGGGCTCGTATGCTACATCCGATGGGGATGACTGTCTTGTTCGTGGGAGTGTTCTTCGGTTGGATGTATTCTTTGCCCCCTTTCGCGCTGGCATGGAGGGGTTGGGGTGAGATTACGAACGCTCTTTTGGGCGCCATGCTCCTGCCTCAGTACGGCTATGCCGTGCAAGCCGGTCGTCTTGATCTTCGATTGGCGCTGGTGTACCTTCCTTTCGTCGCATTGGCGTTTAATAACCTGCTTGCCACCACATGGGCTGATCGTCGAGCAGATGCTGCGGTGGGGAAATACACGATGGCGACCCGCTGGTCTCCCCGCAATCTACAAAAACTTTACACAGCGGTCGCGTTGGGTGCCTTCCTCTCCTTGCTGGCGATACGAAGTTGGTTACTCCCACCGGTTGTTTTCTGGTTCAGCTTATTTGCATTCCCGGCAGTCCTCTGGGGAGCACTGACATACACACAGAAACGCAATCCGTTGCCCAGCGTTTCCGCTATGGTGCTCATGCTGACGTTTCAACTCATCGCCTGGGGATTTACGGCCTTAAAATTCCCCCTATAACCGAGCTCCTGTACACCGGAATGGAAAAGAGACCTGCCCTCAAAGCGGCGCAGCAGGTGATTTGATCTCAACTCAACAGACATCAGGGTTTGTATTTGTGTCCCGGATTCTTTACAATCATAGATGCTAGGAGTGACAACCGGATCGCGGTGGTTCTTTCTTTCTCCTGGTGGAGTATACGCTCGTGCAAAGCAGATCGATCGATGTTCAAATCTTCACCCTAACACACCGCATTTTCGGGGATGTTTTCCCCGGCGCTCCAGGGTTGTTTAGTTACCTGAACAGACCGACCGAGTCTTATCTAGAGGTGGAGGACGTGCGCCTCAACCTGCTCCATAAGATCGCCGAGCCACCTGAGCGATGCACGCGATTATGGCTGGTGAAGCGAGAAATCGTCGCGGTTTTGGTCAGCACTCGGGCTGGGCTGGGACCTTCGAGCGGCATGCGAAGTGGCTACACTAAGCCGTTTCCTCACCTGGTGCGTATTCTTGTGGGAGGATATGAATTGCGAGGGCAATTGCAAAGTGGTGCGAGGCTTGATTTCGGGGCGTTGATGGTGGAGGGCGAAAATGTCTTCCTACCGCTCTTCGAAGGACGCCTAACCGCCTTACTCTTTCCTCGAGCTCAAGCAGAAGCACCGGCCATGGCGTTCAATCGAGCCTTGGTAAACGCACTATCCTTGTTGCCACGAGAAGAGCGTGAGCTTTAGGCTACTTCACTCAGGCGTTTATATTGCGGTGCTCTCCCAGAAGGTCTATTAACTAAATTGCGTCGTTTCAACCTTGTCGCAAGATAAACCCGCGAACCCAGCAAGGGGGAATTTTGGGTGCGAAATTATTTGGTGCTACCTTGATCGAAATCGATGGTTCGAAGGGAGAGGGTGGAGGGCAGATTTTGCGCAGCGCATTGGCGCTGTCTCTTGCCACAGGAAAGCCGATGCGTATGCATCACATCCGCGCACGGCGTCCAAAGCCCGGGTTGAGACCCCAGCACCTGAAATCGGTGGAAGCTGCAGCGGTTGTGGGACAGGCCGAAGTTGACGGCGCCGTAATTGGGTCATCTGAGATCACATTTCGACCCAGGCAATTGCAGGCAGGAAACTTCCATTTCGATATCGGTACCGCAGGTGCGACAGGCCTCGTGCTTCAGACGATCTTCCTTCCGTTGAGCCTGGTCGACGCACCTTCTGCGGTGACGATTACAGGCGGTACCCACGTACGCTGGAGCCCGTGCTTCCATTATCTGCACTGGCATTGGATGCCTTTTATGCGCAAGATCGGTTATGATGCTGATCTCTACCTCGACTTAGCCGGGTTTTATCCCCAGGGTGGTGGCCAGTTGCGAGCTGTTATCCGGCCGCGGGGCTCAACTTCGTCATTACGTTTAAAGAAACGTGGCGAGGTTCTACGGGTTCGCGGCCTCTCTGCGATCTCCAATCTGCCCTTACATATTGCGAAGCGTCAACGTGAACAAACTCTGCGTCGGTTGCGGGGTTTCGATTATTCAGTGCAGGTCGACATAAGTGAATTGCCCTCACGCACTAAGGGGACACTGCTCATACTCCTTGTCGAGTGCGAGGGTGGACAAGCGTGCTACTTTGGTTTGGGGGAGCGGGGAAAACCTGCCGAGCGGGTTGCCGATGAGGCGGTAAATCAATTGCTTGCGTTTCAGGAAAGCGACGGCGTGATCGATGAGTACCTGGCAGACCAGCTTCTGCTGCCGCTTGCGGTTCTTACAGGGGCGTCAGAATTTCGAACCTCAAAGGTTACAGGGCATCTAGTCACCAATGCCGAGGTTATTCGAGCGTTCACGGCAGCACAAATTATGATCGAGGGGGATCAAGGGGATCCCGGGTGGGTCCGAATAGAACCAAGTCCATAGCCAATAATGAGGACGCCGTCCGTTGCCATTTTCCAACTTATAAANNTAGATTTAACTGAGGAAGAATTTGCCTTTAAGACAGAGGGTTCGAAATAGACTACATTCGTGATACGATTTGACGGATCTTCATTCAGACGCGAGTTCTAGGAAGTGAAGTAAATCATCCAGGCTTTGTCGAGGGAGGTAGGGGATGGATTCACAATCCGACGTACAGAGGGTTAAGGAATTCCACAAGGAAACGATCTTGAAGATGGCTAACGTCGTCGGTTTGGGGACGGGCTTCAAGGAGATCGCGGGCCGAGTGACCGAGGATCTTTGTGTCGTCGTGCTTGTCCGACAGAAGGTGCCCCGAGTCAGCCTGGATCCCCAGGACCTGGTGCCGTCCAAGATCGAAGGTGTGCTCACCGACGTGGTTCAGGTCGGGGAATTGAGGGCGCTGCAAACGCGCACCGGGCGATGGAGACCTGCCCCTGGAGGTGTGAGCATCGGGCATTTCAAGATCTCGGCGGGCACACTCGGCACGGTCGTGCGCGATCGGGACACGGATGCGCGTTTGATCCTTTCCAACAATCACGTTATGGCCAACAGCAACGATGCCGAACCTGGAGATCCAATCCTGCAGCCCGGTGCTGCGGATGGTGGCCGTTTGAGGGACGACACCCTCGCAGTCCTCGAGCGCTTCGTGCCGCTGAATTTCTCGGTATCTCCACCGGATTGCCCTTTGGCCATCGGTGTGGCGGAAGCGGCGAACGTCGTTGCCAGCCTTCTAGGATCGAAGCATCGGCTACAGGCTCTCCAGGTAGATCCCGCGGCTACCAACCTGGTCGACGCGGCCGTGGCTCGGCCCACCGAGGAGGATCTGGTGTTGGATGAGATTCTGGAACTCGGCGTCGTGCGCGAAACGGAGCCGGCCTCCCTCGGGATGGATGTGCGGAAATCTGGTCGAACCACGGGGTTGACAACCGGAAAGGTCACGGTGTTGAATGCCACAGTGAACGTGACCTACGACCAGAATCGTGTCGCGCGCTTCGAAGATCAAATTGTCAGCGGCCCGATGTCGCAGGGAGGTGATTCAGGATCACTGCTGGTCGCGGGTGATTCCTTACGGGCCGTGGGGTTGCTCTTCGGTGGGTCCAACGAGGCAACCATCTTCAACCCCATTCAGGCGGTCTTGGACAGTTTGAAGGTTGTCTTGTAGCGATTATCCATCGCGAGACATGAATTAAAAAGAGTTAGGATAGCGCATTCAGAGCAGGTTCGCAGTCCACTTGGCGACGGACCTGCTCTCAATATTCCAAAGAGCTACCACCGATGAATTCGCGCAGAACAGAATCACTCGGGACTGACGAATCGTCGTCGATTGGCTCTACTGCCTGCAAAAAACGCAGGACACGCTCGGCTCGCATGTGAGCGTCTTCGCGTAGAGGTTCCTCGCGATATTGGGCCTCCCATTCGGTGAAACTGTCCAGCAGTCTAGGACGATAGAGGGCGATTTCGTAGGGCATCCCGCTATTGATGATGTGATCTGCGGAATTTATGTAGGGGATGATATTGCGTAGCTCGCTCGCCCGAACGTAGTGCCAATGCTCGAGGGTTTGCTGGGGTTTATAGGCACGGTGCACCGCGTCGCGTAGCATGCGGCGTATGAGACGCAGGTCAGTCCAGCGAATGTATCTCTCATCCGGCCCTTTCATCTGCAGCAAGGTTTCAATGTAGATTTTAAGTTTGATCTCATCTGCAATATCGCCGGTCATATCGGGATAAAGGCCATGCAGGCTGTCGATGAGTATGATTTCGTCATCTTTCAGTTGGAAGGGTGTCTGGTCCATGAAGCGTTTGCCCTTCTTGAAGTCGTAATACGGGATCAGGATCTCTTCACCCTTGCTGATGCGCTTGAGATGTTCGTTGATCAGAGGCAAGTCGAGAGCTTGTGGTGTTTCAAAGTCGTAGTCTCCGAACTCATCCTTCGGGTGTAACTCGAGGTCGAAAAAGTAGTTGTCGATGTTGAGAGCGACGAATTTCATGCCCATGCGCCGAAGGCGTTGCTCAATTTTGATCGTGGTCGTCGTCTTTCCTGAGGAGGAGGGGCCACTGATAATAACCATCTTGAGCTCGTTGCGTCGTTCGTGGATCATCTCCGCAGCGACATCGACGTCGCCTTCATACACGGCTTCGGATTCGCTCACGATTTGTGGAAACTCGCCGCGGCGAATGCGCTCATTGAGCGCGTCGATGGTGTGGACACCGTGGGCGACAGCCCAGTCGAGCGCTTGCCAGATTTTCGACCAGGGGATGTTCCCTGTTGGTCGGTGAGTTCGTGTGCCGTCCTCGCGCCTGCGAGCCCGTTCGTCACGGTAAAGGATATACGCCTTGGCTACCTTGGCGTGCCCATTTTCGATGAGCACCTTCTCGACAACGTCTTGGATCTCTTCGATATGCGGGTGGTGGCCTTTGGGACACTTCTCTTCCAGCATCTCTACCACCTGCTGTGCCAATTCCTCTGCCCGTTTTCGATCGCGCCCGCCGACCGCGACGGCAGCGCGGTAGATGGCGTTGACAATACGCTCCGGGTTGAAGGGAACGACCGCTCCGCTCCTTTTGACAACGTGTGTGATCTTGGGCATCATTCTCTCCACGGCACGCATCGAAGCTTTCTGATTGGCGAATGCCTTGGCCTGGGGTAATGATATCGCAGTTTGCCATCGGCAGTGAGATTACGGCTGAGCGTGGGCATAACCGGCGTCGTAGGCCTTGGAGGCGACGGTCAGTGAGGTTTTGGGAGCATTTGTTTGGCTCGCTTCCGAGCCTGAGTCAGGATGCTCAGTGGTTTATTATTTCGCGATTCCCTAACAGGGGCGTATAATAAAAAAGGACATTTCAAGCGCATTGTGACACCTGAGGAGGCGACAATGAAGGGTGATGCCAAACTCATCAAGGTACTGAATGAACTACTAGCGGACGAATTGACGGCCATCAGTCAATATATGGTCCACTCGGAGATGTGCGCACATTGGGGCTATCAAGAACTTCACGAGGCAAAGGAAAAGCAAGCAAAGGATGAAATGTATCATGCTGAGTGGCTCTTAGAACGCATTCTTTTCCTCGAAGGGACACCTATCGTCTCGAAGCTGAATCCCATGGTCATTGGGGCGACCGTGCCCGAGTTGGTTACCAATGATATGCAGGCCGAGCTCGGTGCGGTGAAGGCCTACAACAGCGGGATTGCGCTGGCAGGTGAAATGAAGGATGAGAGCACTGCAGATTCGCTGGTCGAGATCCTCAAAATGGAGGAGGGTCACGTCGATTGGGCGGAGAAGCAACTTGTATTGATCGAACAGTTGGGGCTTGAAAACTACTTGGCGTTGCAGACCGGGGGTGGGGAATAGAGGGGGTGGTTCGTGAACCACTCCGACAAGCGTTTCTTTGGATTTCGGCTTAGAGATAGGTCTTGATTTGATGGGGGAGGACCGATGGAAGACCGTTCACGTAGAAGCATGCTCCTCGATTTGATTACACGTGCACATTTGATGCAAATGGGATTCTGGGATGCGTTGAGCGATGCCGAGCAAACCGCCCGCGGTACACCAGATCAGTGGGCTCCGAAGGACATCATGGCGCATATCAATGTGTGGAACGAAAGGATGGTTTCCAGCTTGGAGGCCGCTGCGCGCAATGAGACACCAGAGGAGTCAGCTGACTTCGAACACGATAACCAGGAGATCTTCGCAGCCAATAAGGATCGATCCTGGGAGGATTTGTTGGTTTTTGAGGAAGAGGTGTTTACCAGGCTTGCACGGGCGGTTGAGGCCTTGGCGGATGAGGACTTAGACGACCCCAAGCGCTTCGAGTGGACGCGTGAGCAGCCCCTGTGGTGGCGCGTGGTGTCGACGCCGTATTACCATGGATTCTGGCACTTAGCGGACATTCTTCTTGTACGCGGCGATGTTGAAGGCGCGCAGGCTATCCACGAGCACATTGCGCAGGTGTTAGAGCCTCTTGACGATTCAGATGTATGGATCGGAAGAATCCGCTACAACCTGGCGTGTCATTATGCCCTTCACGACCAATCCGTTCGTGCGATTGAGCTCCTCGAGGACGCATTCCAGCTAAATCCCAGTCTGGTTGCTTGGTCCAAGCAGGATAGTGACCTCGACGCGTTGCGAGACATGCAAGAATTCGAGGCGCTTTATCCAGATTGACGGGTCAGCATCAACATCGAACCGGCTGCGATGAAGTCGCCGGATGGATCACACCCGCACTTCTTCTCTATCCATGGAGGTGCGGGTTTTCTCTTGCAACACGCCTCTTGTCAATGCTTACAAAATGGCACCAGGAGTCTTAAATTGCCCTGACGAAGAATCGTTGCATGGGTTTAGTGGAGTTGCCAATAGGAAGCTTCACAGTTTTTTGTGGCTGAAAGAGATTGCCCACGCTAAGGTTCGATGTTCAAGAAGCGTTCGAGCCAGCGTGCCCGCCAGGCTTGGCGAATCGTTATCAGCCATACAAGTACAGCTGCGGCGATCACACCATAGGTATAGGGGGGCAAAATAAGGAGTTCGAAGAACTTACGCAGTGGTGCGATGACCATCACAGCGAGGAAAGCGAAGAATAGGATCGTTGCCAGGATCGTCGGACGTTTGTCACCGCTGTAGACGTCACCTCCCACGAAAAAGTGCGTGGGTGGCTCGGCGAAAACAATCAGGATCAGGCCAGCGAGAAGGGTGAAAGATGTCAGGGCAGTTTGGGCGCTGACTGTCGTCACTTCGGTGATGTATGCTTCCAAGGATTGGATCGGGTAGTCGATCCCGGCCCAGATCCGGAAGCTGTCGATCTCCGCCGGGGTGATGCTCAGGGAACGGGCTTCAAGATTTTGATGGGTGAGACCGAAGGTCAGTGAATAGATCAACAGCCCGAGCACGAACATGGATAAGGTAGCAGGGATCACGAACCGCATCACGGCGCGAGTCAGACTGCCTTCGGGGAGGGGACCCGGTCGCGCCCACACAGTAAGCGCGAAGGTCGGAATACCCACCGTAAACAACGTGACAAGTGTAGCGTGCTTGGGGACGTACGGGAATCCAATGCCAATTATCGCCGTGGAAATCATCAGGAGCGCGAAATAAAACGCGCGCGTCAAGAACAAACGTAAGATGTCTTGCATGCCGTTGACGATCCTTTGGCCTTCCAAGAAGGCGAAGGGAAGGGCCTCGAACGTATCGTCGAGCAAGATCATGTCAGCGACGGCCCGGGTTGCCGCGCTCCCGCTTTGCATGGCGATGCCTAGATTGGATTTCTTGAGAGAGAGGACGTCGTTTACCCCATCTCCGATCATGGCGACGAAATGACCTAGCCCGCGGAGCGCTTCAACCAGCTTCTCCTTCTGCTCGGGTGTGATGCGACCGAAGATCGTGCCTTCGACGGCTGATTGCTCGAAAGAAGGGGTCTCCATCTGCATCAGTTCGATGCCGTCCACTACAGCCGATGTGTCGCCTGGCAGATCTGCCTGCCTCACCAAGGCGGCAACTGTTTGGGGATGATCCCCGGATATGACCTTGATGGTAATGTTGGCCTCCGTAAAATCTGCCAGCGTTTCCTTAAGTTTGGGTCGCAACTCGTCGCTAAAGCTCACGAGTCCAAGCGGGATGAGATCCTGGGGAAGGTTTGGTTGATATAGGGAATTGTGCAAGGAGGTGACGTCGGGGTGATGAGCGAAAAGGAGCACGCGCAATCCGGCTGCCGTCCAGGTATTGATCGGCTGCTCGAGATCGAATCCGGAGCGAAGATTTGGTTTCAAAATTTCCGTAGCGCCCAGTACGTAGACTCCGCGTATTTTTTCGTTGTTGAAGGCAAGGGCGCTCCATTTACGCGTGGATGCAAAGGGCACCTCGTCCACCGTCGGAAGCATCCGCCCATGGTATACCGCACGGATCGCTTCGCTGGTGCGGTTCAGCAAGGATGCGCTCCGCACGTAGTCGCCTAGTGTTTGTTTGAGTTGTTCCGGGTCCGTGTCGATTGCATAGAGATCGTGAAGCATGAGCTGGTTTGTTGTGATAGTGCCGGTTTTGTCCATGCAGAGAATGTCTACGTTGCTCAACGATTCAACGGCATTCGCCTGTTGGACCAGGGCACCATGCCTCACAATTCTCAAGGCTCCCATCGCGTAGGCAGCGATCACCATGAAAAACAAACCATTGGGTACCAAGCCAGCGATGACGGCTGCAATTTGAGCGCTACGCATCAATGGGAGGGCGTACAATACGGCAGACGTCAACAAGAGCAACCCGATGAACGACGCGATCAAAGTCAACAGACGGATGAGGAAATCGATTTCTTTTTGTAGGGGTGTGCGGACCACCCGGAAGGTGCGAGCTTCTGCGGTGAGCTGGTTGACGTAGCTCGCCCTACCCACCCGGGTTGCTTCATAGATTAGCTTGCCATTGGTGCAGAAACTCCCTGAAAGTACCGTGTCTCCGATGTCTTTTGCAATCCGGTCCGACTCGCCGGTTAGCAGCGATTCGTCCACCTCGATATCACCACGGCTTATAACGGTACCATCGACCACGATTTGGTCGCCAGGGCGCGCGATCAGGATGTCGCCCAACACGACCTCCCCAGGGTCCACAACCTTTTCTTGACCTTCACGCACTACGGACACTTTGGGACGCGTGAGCAACGCAATACGATCGAGTTGACGCTTGGCGCGGATCTCCTGGGACACCCCGATGATGATGTTCATCGAGATCAATCCGATGCTGACGAGCGCGTCGCTCACGCGCCCGATCAAGATCAGAACCGCACCGATTCCAAACAGGACGATGTTTATAAAGGTGAGGATATTCTGACGCAAGATGTTTACGTAGGAGCGACTAGTTTGTAAGTGGACGTCGTTCCCCTGGCCTCGACGACGGCGGTCGTCAACTTCTTGTTCGGCCAGACCGTGAAAGGGTAGCGTATCCTTGAAATCCCGATTATTCACAGGCAAACCTAGAGGCGGCCTATCCGATGTTCCCCCGAATGGGGCTCGCAGCTGAGTATAGCCTAGAATTGTCTGACTCGACTGCGAATCTGGTCTAGACGTGGTGATCAACAAAGGTTTTCATTGAAGGTAGATTTATTTAGGGAAGTAAGAATCCAGGCATCGCGGTCCTGGGTCTGGCTATGGATTCCGCGCTTCGATTGTTTGGAACAAGTTTCTAGACAAAGTTCAATGAAATTAATCCACACCGATTGAGTGGCCCGCATAACTGCCCTTCACAAGAATGATGTTAGTATTATGCAACCGTTCTTTGCGAATGCATGTGTTTCTCAGACATCCGTGAAAGCGATCAGCCGGCTGTTGATCGATCACAGAGATTTACCGCAAGCAACGAATTAAAGGAGCAATTGTCTTGGGCAATAAGGTGATCCAACTTTACCCTTTGCCGAGCCAGGAATTCAAACTTGAAGGACTATACCTCGACCACAATCTTCGTCGGCATGGGGAGCAACAGAAGCGACCCTTTGTGTACACCAACTACATCACAAGTCTTGACGGGCGTATCGCTATCCCGCGTCCCGATGGGGCTGGAGTGATGTTGCCCGCCCAAACGATCAATACGCGCGATTGGCGCCTGTTTCAGGAACTCGCTGTGCAGGCAGACATCCTCATCACCAGTGGTCGTTATCTCAGAGATTTTACCGCAGGGACTGCCCAAGACATCCTACGCGTGTACGACGATCCGCAATTTGCAGATCTGAAGAGCTGGCGTCTCGATCGTGGGCTTGCGCCTTATCCGCATCTGGCGATCATTAGTGGAAGTTTGAATTTTCCGATTCCGAAGGAATTGGTCAGCGAGGAACGCTCGGTCACGGTCTTCACCATTCGTGAGGTCGAACAGGAACGTTTGCAGGCAATTGAGAGTCAAATAGGAAAGGTGATCGTTGTCGGTGAGGACAGCGTCGATGGAGGTCGATTAGTAGATAGTCTTTCTGCATTAGGATACAGAACAGTGTATTCCACCGCAGGACCGAAAGTGCTGCATTTGCTTCTATCCGCTGGTGTCCTGGATCGGATCTATCTCACCTTCGCCCACCGGGTGTTGGGAGGCGATCCGTTTGCAAGTATTGTCGAGGGCTCTTTGCTCGACCCGAGCGCTGATTTTCGCTTGAAGACTCTTTACTTTGACCCCTTCGCGCTAGATGGCGTCGGGCAACTCTTTGCTTCGTATGACAGTGTGCGTTAAATATAAGCGGTCGAGCGAAGTGAATCCTGAGACAGCTCCCTGCTAAAAGAACTAGCGTGCTGTAGTGAAAGTGGGTGAATTTTTGGGATCTCATTGAACTTTCACGCTCCATCTTCGTATACATTATGTGATGCCTGATCGACTGAAACATTACCAATCCGAGGCTCGATAGCTCGCGTGACCCAACGAATAGGCGCTTGGATTGTACTTTATCGCAGGATTCGTTCCACGATTGGATCATGCAACCTGTACACGAGGTGTGAAGTTCGATGCTGAAAAGAGTTATAAGTACATACCAGGAATTTCCCCTTAAATTTTGGGTGTTGGTGCTCGCCTCTTTCATTGACAACATCGGCCGAACGATGATCTTTCCCTTCTTCGCGCTGTATATCACTCAGAAGTTTAATGTCGGAATGACGGAGGCGGGTGTGCTCTTTGCCATTTTTTCCGTCATGGGATTCCTGGGCAGTATGTTGGGTGGAGGGTTGACAGATAAATTCGGTCGTCGAGGGATGGTGCTCTTCGGGTTGGTTTTCAGCGCATTGAGCAGCCTGTCAATGGGTGTGGTGGATCGTTTGGCAGTTTTCTATACGTTGGCAATATTTGTAGGCTCCCTATCGAACATCGCAGGTCCGGCACGGCAAGCGATGGTCGCAGATATGTTGCCGAAGGAAAAACACGCGGATGGGTACGGTGTTTTGCGCGTGGCGGGTAACCTAGCCTGGATTATAGGTCCGACGATCGGGGGTCTGGTAGCGGCGAAGTCCTACCTGATGCTGTTTGTTCTCGATGCAATCACAAGCGTGATCACGGCTGTTATCGTCTTTCGATTGGTACCAGAGACGAAACCGGAACTGGCGGATGGTATGCGCCAGGAATCGATGTTAGAAACCTTTGCAGGATACCGGCTCGTCGTGCGAGATAAAGTCTACATGGCCTTTCTATTCACCTCGATGCTGATGTTGGTCGTTTATCAGCAGATGTACAACACGCTGTCGGTTTATTTGCGTGACGTGCACGGTCTACCGGCGCAGGGCTTTGGACTATTGTTGAGCTTGGACGCAGGTACTGTTGTTCTCTTCCAATTCTGGGTCACACGGCGGATTCGTGGCCGACCTCCGATGTTGATGATGATGCTCGGGACCGCATTTTATCTGGTTGGATTTACGATGTATGGGTTTGTCTCTACATTCTTTCTATTTGTGATAGCAATCCTATTGATCACGATCGGAGAAATGATCGTGGTACCCGTTGGGCAGGCGTTGGTGGCGCGTTTTGCACCTGAGGCCATGCGCGGCCGTTACATGGCCGTCTATAGCTTGGCTTGGACTATCCCGGCAGCTGTCGGTCCTTGGGCCGCGGGGATGATCTTGGATAACTACAATCCAAACTGGGTGTGGTATGCCTCGGGGATCATCTGCGCAATCGCGATCACAGGCTTTTACTTCTTGCATCTCAAGACGAGGGAGCGCTTCTCAATGCTTGCCGAGAAAAAGGCCGAAAGTCTTTCGATGGCCTGAGGCGTACCGAGAACCCACAACGCGTCCCTTGTCTTGATCCCCTTATATCTATCCTAGGGATAACAAGCCCGTTTTTACGGCAATTTCATTTCCCGATCCCAACTGCCTCACAGTCGGTACTCGGTATGATCCTCGTGGTTAAATCTCACACCCCATCTCGGGGTGTATTGATCCTCTCAACGCTACTCTCCCCGGCTTTGCGCAGTTTCGATTCTCCAGACCATCGTGATGGCGTCTCCCGTAATGAGAACCTCCTGCAAAGAGCTGTTCGGATTACGTTTACCTGCTCTTTCTAAGCGAGTGGCGATGGTCTGGTTCCAGACAGCAACACGAGCCTCATCGATGGGGATGTCATTGAGTTGTACGTCCGAGATGACGGCGGTGAGATGGCCGTCGCTTTCACCGAGATCCAGCCGAAAATCCATCGTATCGATGACATCACTGCCGACGCGTTTACGATCCGCGCTGACGAAGACATAGCCCTCTCGAAGGTCGGTGGAAAAATCGGTGATGAGTGGGTCGGCGATAGCAATGTCGATCTCATTTTGTAGGCTTTGCTCCGTGATGTTGGTTTCCAGGCGGATCGAGCCGTCGGGGTTGCGTTCGAGGTTCAGGCCGCAGGCGCTCAACGTACTGGCCAAACCTACCAAGATGATGAGTACGGAAATGGACAATTTGTTCTTCACAGTCTCGCCTCCCAGGAGTCGAAAAGAAAGTGTCAACGACGTCTTGGACGTTGATGAGGGCTTTGTACTCGAACCGGAGCTAGCACCTTCTCCTGCTAAATCCGATGTTCCATCGGTGTCGGCGAACGGTTGTTCACCCTCTACCAAGCTATACACCTTTTGTGCATCGAAATGTTGCATCGTGAGCTGTTTCGATGATTAAACTCGTTTGGTGATACGTCGCTAGACGGTTATCACTACGAGGGGTAACCGTTCAATATGTGCCTTCTATTATGTGTCATAACTTCTTGACAATCATTCCCATGCAGGCTCATACCACCTAGTCGGTAGCCCAGTCTGGGGGTGAAACAAGTCGGACCTGGGTATGTGTCCCAGGTCCGACAAATCTGCCCCACCGTGCAACCCGCCGGGTGGGCTCGCTGGAGCTTGTACGCTTGCAGACCCGGGGCTCGGGGCTCAGAGGTAGAGTTGATCTCCGAGCGGGGGCGCACATATTCTCCACACGGTCGGCAGATTGGCCCGGCAAATTCGATTTTACCATATGGCAAGATTGACCTCGATCGCCTAGATTGCTAAAGCATTTCGTAAGCCTCTTGTAAGAAGGATTCAGCGGTCGTTCTGCGATAATGGGGAAGGTCTGTGCTGCCAACCGTCGCTAAGGATTGATTCGTGTTTTGTCAGACCAGGATCTGTGATTTTGATGGGTTCGTCGATCCGCCATAAATGGTACAACAACCACGGGTCTGATTTTATCGAATGGTGATCTTTACGATCGACAGTAACTCAATCCCCAGGAGGCGTGATATTGTATTGTGTAACCTGTGGAACCCAATTGGTAAGAAGCGCCAAATTTTGTTATCACTGTGGTGAATCCCATCAAGTCATGAATTCACCGTTCGACAAATCCAGCGCGCAGGTTGTATCAAGGACCTCTCCCGTTGTTGAAACAGTGCCACCGAGCCGTGGCATTCGCATCTCTTCGCTGCAACGGACTGTGGTACTGATTGACGAGGCGCACAAGGAGCGCACCTGGGCGGATGAATACACACCGTTCAAGGTGCAATTAGAAAGGCATGGCACGCTTGTCGTCAACAAGGATCGCCCAATGACGGAACGTCATCTTGAGGGTGTGGTATTACTCGTCATCGGCGGTCCTGAATGTCCATGGCTGATCGGTCGCGGCGCCGACAAATGGTGCGACGAGGAAATCGCTGTGATCCAAGGTTTCGTCGAAAATGGCGGGGGTCTGTTGATACTGGGAGACAGTCTGGCAAATGCCGAAAACATGAGTGCGTTGACTGTGCCTTTTGGTGTTGTCCTCACGCGCGATCTTGTTCGTGACGTCACCTTGCAGCAGGATGACATCTTGCCTCACGAGATCGTCTCAGGCGTGCGCGCAATCCGTTTGGGCGCGTTACGTGGTGGTGGAGGGATGTACCTAAAGGTTGCCGAGCCGGCGATCACCGTGTTGCAGCATGAAGAAAGACCCGTATTAGCGGTTTCTCAGATCGGGCGGGGTCAGGTGGTGGTGATGTCGAGCCTTGCGGCTTTCTCGGAAGGTTTCTTACACGCAGCGGACAATGAAGCCCTCTTGGATAAATTGCTAAGCGCGGTGTTGCAGAAGGCGCCCTCCAGTGAGGCGAGTGATGTTGCTAATGATGGATCCGTTGAAGAAGTGGAATTGCCTGACCACGAAATCGACCCTGCCTCCAGGAAGATTGAAGCTCCATGGCGAACGACTCTTGATTCGCTGATTGGTGTGTGGGAGACATGGAATCACGCTTTTCAAGCATTTTCTACGGAGTATGAGGTGGCGAAAGATGCGACATATCCAACGGAACGTGATCTCCTAATGGAGTTGTGGGCACGCGATATCCGCCATTGGCAGCCTCGATTTCTAGATCTCATGCGGGAAGAAGTCAATCTTTGGAGGGAAATCGAGGCCAGTGATAGCTTCGATGAGACTCAATACCGCTTGCTGCACTCTCTTCAGGTCAATCGTTCGATGGCCATATGGCAGCGACAACAGCATTTGGAAATACTGAAGCATCAATACGAGGCGATGGAGGCCAGAGACATGTTTGCCGTCGATGAGCTCTTGAAGGATGCTCTGGAAATCGGAAAGGCCTCATCACTTCTTCGCAACGATTATGCTGAATTACTGCAAGCATTACAACTCAGTGGGCTCCCTCTTCCACAAGAACACATCCCAGAATTGGAGCCCGTTGAGGAGCAGGATCGGGAGATTGGTCACTTTGTGATTGAGAGGTTGCTTTCCGTGTCAGAATTCAGTAGGGAATCAGAGCCCGATCATTGGAAGCTCATGTTGGAGGATTGGCTTGAAGCGAACGTTGGGGCTGAGGTTGCCACAGATGGGGAGGAACACTTTGAGGAGGGCTCCCGTCGACGTAGTTTTGGAGTTTCTGATTAGGAGGGCGATCCTTTGGGTATCCTCATAAACATGAGGTGCAGGGGCTCTATGAGCTTAATACCTTTTTCATAAGATTCAACCATTCAATCCTAGATCCCCAATACTGCCATGTATCCACAGGTGAAGTTTGCTTGTGGATTTTGCTCTCTATGTGCACCGTGTACAGTGTTAGCGAATCCCATAGGGGCGATGCATCCCCCTCATGTATCTTGGATATTGCTTCCCCTCGGTCCCCGGGACAGGCGCCCCCTTCAGCTGCTTATAATGACATCAGATGGCGATTTGATCCGTTTAGACGTTTGACTCCCTGCTTCGTTCCCTGGTCAGGTGACGACGATAGGATTGATCTACACGAAGCCCGAGATGTGATGGTGAGTCGAGGGAACGTTTCAATCTTTTTGAGAGTTCCCTTGAGTGTTGTAGACTACTTGAAAGAGAATAAATACCATATGGGAAAATGGGAATGAGGCAGGATGATAAGCATTGATGGGCCGAATTTTAAGGACGCAGAAGGTCGCACACTGCTTTTGCGAGGTGTGAATCTGGGAGGCAGCTCGAAAGTGCCTCTTGTGCCGAACGGCGCGACTCACATTCGGTGTGATTTCTTCGAGCACCGCCAGGTATCTTTTGTCGGCCGTCCATTCCCCTTGAACGAGGCCGACGAACACTTTGCCAGGTTACGCGCTTGGGGTTTTACGTTCGTTCGATTATTGGTCACATGGGAGGCAATCGAGCATGCAGGTCCGGGGATTTATGATGAGGTATACCTGGACTACCTGCGTGACGTCGTCTCTAAAGCNNCCTGGCTGGACATATGAGGTGGTGGGGTTGGACATCACCAAGTTTCATGATAGCGGTGCGGCGATCGTTCATCAAACCCACGGTGATCCATTTCCGAAGGTGATTTGGCCATCCAATAGCTCCAAGTTGGCCGCGGCGACGATGTTCACCTTATTTTTCGGTGGTGACGATTTCGCGCCGGCGTCGGAAGTGGAGGGCGAACAAGTTGGATCGTACCTCCAGCGTCATTATATTGAGTCCATCCGTCGCGTTGCCGATCGACTAAAGGATTTACCTAATGTCGTAGGGTACGGCACGATGAACGAACCTCTGCGCGGTTATATCGGTTGGGAGAATCTGAGAGCTCCTGGTGGAATAATCCGGCTCGGTCCGTCCCCAACACCTCTTCAGGCCATGTTGCTTGGCAGTGGTATTCCACAGCAGGTTGATGTCTGGGGATTAGGGGTTCGCGGTGAGCAGGTGAAGGGTAGTGAATGGGTTAATCCGCTGGGTGTGAGAGCTTGGTTGCCGGGATACGATTGTGTTTGGCGTCGAGCTGGTGTCTGGGACTACGATGCAAAGGGCCAACCACAATTGCTGCGCCCCGACCATTTTACGCGGGTAGAGGGGCGAAAGGTAGACTTCTCTCATGATTACTACCTTCCGTTTGCCAACCGATTCTCCGAGGTTATCCGTTCGGTCCATCCTCAGGCGCTTATATTTATCGAATCTGACCCCCGGAATCCACCACCCAAATGGGGATTGGAGGATGCGAGCGGTATTGTCTATGCGCCTCACTGGTACGATGGCTACGTTCTCTTTATGAAGAATTTTTGGTCTTTTCTGGCAGTGGATTTTCACACTGGAGATTTGATCCTCGGGCCGCGGCGCGTGCGCCGTTCGTTTAGCGAGCAACTGGGGCGTTTTCTGAGAGAATCTAGGGAAAGACTTGGCAACGCACCGGTGATGTTGGGGGAGTTTGGCATCGCCTTCGATTTGCGAAACAAGCGAGCCTATCGCAGCGGCGATTTCAACCTTCAGGTCAAGGCGATGGACCGAAGCTTCCGAGCGGTGGAGGACAATCTGTTGAGTTGCACGTTGTGGAACTATACGTCCGACAACTCGAACGCGCGCGGTGATCAATGGAACGGGGAGGATCTCTCCATCTTCAGTCGCGATCAACAACTCAACCCGGCGGACATTCATTCCGGTGGGCGTGCGTTGGACGCCGTCGTTCGGCCATACCCGCGCAAGGTCGCAGGGGAACCTCAACGGATGGTGTTTGATTACAAAGGTGGGGTTTTCGAGTTCCTTTTCAAACATGATACGCAGATCGAAGCACCGACTGAGATCTTCGTTCCAAATTTGCAGTTTCCGGGTGGCTATACTGTTGAGGTCTCAGATGGCACCTTCGAAGTGGATCTAGAGGAGCAGATTCTGAGTTATCGACATGAAAGCGCACAAGATGTACACGTAATCCGGCTGAGACGCAAGGTTGAGGCTAAGTAGTATTACTGGCATTCGCGATCCATNNCATCTATTCGATATTGTGAAGCAAGCTTACTTCGTTCACAACTTCTTCTACTCGCCTGCGGACAAGCGTCCTCACATGCTCATCGATTTGGGGTGCCTGATCATCCTGCAACCGATTTCCGCCGAAATTCGCCCGGTAATCTTGCGGAAGCTCGTCGGGAAAGGTCTGTTCAGTCATAACGGCGAAGGCCAGCGCCCATGATCGCGGCACCACATCGAGGTTGTACCCACCGCCGCCAAGAGCCAACCAGCGACCCGGCGAAAGCGCGCTAAGTTCCTCGAACAGCGCCTTGTGACCGTTTGTGGTCAGCGCAAGACTGGCTAGTGGGTCGAGGAAGTGTGTGTCCACTCCCAATTGTGTAACCAGCACGTCGGGCTGGAAACGTTTCACCGAAGGAAGCACGACCTGCCGGAACGCCCATAGGTAGATATCGTCGTCAGTGAATGGTGGGAGTGGCACATTGATGCTGAAGCCCTGCCCCTCGCCGTGCCCAATTTCGTTCACAAAGCCGGTGCCAGGGAAGAGTGTGCGCCCGCTCTGGTGCAACGAGACGGTGAGGACCTGATCGGTGTGGTCGAAAGCATGCTGGACGCCGTCTCCGTGGTGTACGTCGATGTCTATGTAGGCCACGCGCAGTCCCTCTCGCACAAGCCATTGGATTGCAACTGCGATGTCGTTAAAGACGCAAAACCCCGAGGCGAAATCCGGACCAGCGTGGTGCAAGCCCCCAGCATAGTTGAAGGCCACATCGCAATGGTTGTCCATGAGCATCCGTACACCTTGGAGCGCGCCGCCGACCTTCAATCCTTCCGACTCGTACATCCCTTCGAAGACCGGGTTGTCACCGGGACCAAATCCATAGCGGTAAGCGGGGATCTGAGTCTGCCCTGCGCTTAGGTCACGCACGACCTGGATGTACTCGGGTGTATGGAAGAGGGCCAGCTCGTCCTTCGTGGCGGATTGTGGAGAGACAACCTGGACGTTCTCAAGTTCTAGTGCGCCGTAGCTGCGGAGCAGCTCGTGAGTCTTTTGCAGTCGTTCCGATTTGAGGGGGTGCTGTGGCCCGTGTCCACGTCCCCAGAGATTTGGCGAGGAGAAGAGGATGACTCTACGCATAGGATTATTGTAACGAAAAGAGCTTGCGAGTTCCAAGGTCGTAGAGTGCCGCGAGTAGATCTCACAGGTGATGGTACACATACGACTTAAAATGGAAGCCCCCATGCACTGGCCATCGTTGAGCCGTACCAAGCGTGGTCGAATTCACCTGAAATACTTATTAAGGATATAGGATGATAGGTGTATCGTATCTTCCCGAAATGCGTGATAAAATCTTGTGAACGTTGGGGAGGATGACGGCGCGTTTCCCGACCACCGCATAGGTGTTTCGGGATGGAGGATCGATGGAGCCTGCAACCATTCTATATATCCAGGGCACCTTGGGGGATTCGATGGGCCTCCTAGCGGAAGCCTGTCGGAAGTTCGGCTACTTCTTGTGGTCTCTTCGAGGCGATCCTTCGGTCCTTCAGGTCATGCCGAATACAGCTGCCTTCAGGGTTTCGATTTTCCCCAATCTGCTTGGTTCCGACCGCCCACCTGAGTTGGAAAGCAGCATTGGCACCGTCCATCTCGTTAGAGTACAAGATGGACGGACGCGGGTTTCTATGCAACGGGAAGACCTCGCCGGAAATCCATTACCGAAACAGACGAAGGAAGAGTTTTCGATGTTCTGCGCTACGTTCGAAGACTTTCTGCAAATAGAAAAATGCCTGCTCACTGATTTAGAGACGGGCGGGAAGACAACGGTCTTCAAGAAGATGGCAGACACGGGGACGCTTCCCGGTGTGAAACAAGCCTGAGGCCCTTCGTCCTCGTTTTTCCTCCGCATTGGAATTTTAAGACCCAAACGACGCTCTCAAGCAGAGTTGCAAGACTTTTCTTCAGGTCAGCTCGATCAAGATCTGGCCACTCTATATAGGATTGTGGGATCAGGGATTTGGGATTTGGGATTAGCATCACGATCCAACCTGCTCAAATTTCTTGATCTTTACGTCCTTCCTGATCCCTGCTCCCTGATCCCTATGTACTTCACAAGGTCCTTATTCAGTCGTCGGGTAGCATTCTTAGCGTGGAAAACTTTGCGGTAAACTTTTTACACGAGGTGCGAGCAAAGGTTGATCTACATAATACGGAGGTTGTATCATGCCAGAAGGAATGCCGCCGCCACAAATCAAGCCAAAGAATGATGATCAGTATCTAGAGGAAATGACCAAAGCAGTCTTTCGATCGGGATTCAGTTGGAAAGTAGTGGAAAACAAGTGGCCCAATTTCAAAACGGCCTTTGAGGATTTTTCAGTTGACGCCGTAGCCGCTTTCGATGAATTGGATGTCGAGCGATTATTGTCCGACGAGGGCATTGTGCGCAATGGGCGCAAGATTGAAGCCACGCTCCACAACGCACGCACAGTGCAGGCCTTGCGTGAGGAATTTGGATCGTTCCACGCATATCTCCGCTCGATGGATGATATGGCCTACAGTGAAATCTCCAAGGATCTCCAGAAACGCTTCAGCCACCTGGGACGTACAGGCACGTACACCTTCCTTTGGTGCG
>WVZH01000306.1:287-2457 GCA_011772595.1 Anaerolineales bacterium | reverse complement strand
AGCTTAGCCCATTTCGATGGCTCCCTTGATAGAAATCCTTCCATCATCTCGAGGACGTCTTGGCTCATGTGAACTCCTCCCTCAGGTGATGAATACCATCCCGATCGTGACTGCACAGGGGATGACACTGAGGTCGTCCAACAAGGCGAAAGCCTTCCAACCTGCCTTATTGATCAGGTCAATGACATCGATTCCCACGGCTTCCATGGCCGGCCGGGCGCGATGTGGGAATCGACATCGCCCACTGTCCAAGAATTGGCAGATCAGCCCCTGGCACAGGTAGTCCTTGCAGGATCCACCACCGAAACCCATGGCCAGATGGTAGCCGTCCTTATAAGCTTGACGCTCGAGCTTGTAGACGACCTCGCCGCTTTTTTCATGAAAAGTAAGCGTGCGGCGTTTCTCTTCCTTCGATTTCCCTCCCCCCGGTGCGTACGCTTCGATGGGTTCCACGTTGCACTGGATCAGGATTGCCCATGAAAAAAGTTTGAAAGCTCGGCGTACCAACTCGAGATCGGGTGCATAGGGTGGACAATTGGGGGTCTCTCCAGCTCGGAGGCAGCGCGGTACTGAGCACTTTAACCGCACGCGTTCGTCGACAGACACCTCGCTGGCGGCGATAACCGCTGCTGCTGAGGCTCCCCATTCCTCCGCCATCTTGAGATAGCGGTCCAAATCGGCCTTTAGTGACTCTTCATCGTGCTGTGTACCAAGTGCTCTTGGGGCCTCCATGATTGACATATGTTGCCTCCTTGTCGCCCGGTTTACGGTCCCTGAGTTGAGAACGACGCGCATTCTTAGTATTGATTCATCCTTACGCTGGTTGTGTAGAGCGCATCCTGGAGTGGACGGCCCCCCGGCCGATCGATCCCAGGGATTTGATTTGAAGCTCTGCATCTATTTTGCACCAAAAACACAAACTTGGGATCAAAGACACAGTGAAAAACATCGCCTTTGATCCCAGTGTGCAAAGGGCTCGCCGCCAGATTCGATGAGCGGTTAACCTTTGGTTGGCTTCTCCTTCAAGCAAGAACAGCTAGGGATTATGGAACCGCGAGTTGTGATCCGCGAAGTGGAACATACCCGCTCTGCGCAATCACGCCCTGACCCTCGTCCGTGAGCAGCCAATTCAGAAGTAAGCGTGCGGTGCTTTGTGGGGATGTGTCTTGGCGAACGACGGCGTATACTTCCGTGGTTAGAGGGTAGGAACGGTTGGCGATCGTATCCGAGTTGGGATAGACACCGTCGATGGCAATTCTCTTCACGCGCTCATGTGGGAAGATGTAGGTAGCGTAGAAGTAGACGGAATAACCAAGTCCGTATGGATCCTCGCTGATGGCGTTGATCGGTCCCATCATGGACATCAGGATCATATCTGGCGAATCGATCATCGACCTGCCACGCATGACCAGGCTCTCCATCAACTCCTGACTGCCTGAATTGGGGTTCCTTTGATAGGGTTGGATCTCGCCTACGATCTCCCCAAGATCTGACCATTGCGTGATCTCGCCGGTATAGATGGCGCGAATTTCTTCCAACGTAAGATCATCGACAGGGTTCTCCGCGTTAACCAGGAACACGAAGGCGTCCAGGGCTACAGGAACCACTTCGAGCACAACCCCGGCGCCCTCCGCCGCTTGGAATTCGTCTTTGGAGGGAGTTCGCGCCACAAGGATAATATCGGCGTGCCCATCGATCAGGTTCATGTAGGACCCATGGGTGCCGTTGTGCTGGATGCTGTAGAGCTTTTCAACGGTTTCGTCCGATCCTGAGAGCAAAGGTTCGAGACCGATCCGCCGTGTCGGATCGAAGAGGTCACCCTCCAGCCAGTGGCAGGGTAGGGCGAAAATTCTGCACGCAATTGTGATCTGTAGGGGATAGGCGGAGGTGGATCCGTCGACGCGTGGATAGTTTTGCACATTGAGTTGCGTGATGTCTACCGATACAGGTCGCTCTGTTGCTGTTGAGGTTGGATCAGGCTGGGGAGCGCCATGAGTTGGCGTCCTTGTCGCTGTTTCACTTGTGCTGCAACTTGCAAGGAACGTGGCCATTAATGCGATCAGAAAAAGCATTTTCCTCTTCATACTTTCACCTCCAGTAGCTGATTGCCGGTGTCACATTACCAAGGTTCGATGCCGGGTCAGTGCTCCAGGCCGGTGGTCTACATTTG
>WVZH01000306.1:0-262 GCA_011772595.1 Anaerolineales bacterium | reverse complement strand
GGAATTACTTGAAGGGTAGCGTGAAAGTGTGACTGGACGATGGCATATTGGCGTTAAATACCTGGCAAATACGCTCCACCGGATCCACGAAAAGTTTGCGAAAAGTAAATCGAACGGCAATCAAAGTGCAATCTGTTACTGCGATAATGAACACGCGTTGAGTTATTTCAGTAGAGGGAATGTAAATAAACATGATCAGGTGACATTAACGGGACTTCGGTGTATCCATCGTGATGTGGATCATACGCACGCCATATAGAGT
>WVZH01000348.1 GCA_011772595.1 Anaerolineales bacterium | reverse complement strand
TCGGTTTCCGACGCTCTTATCAGCAGCCAGCTTCTAGTGTCGCCGAAGTGGAACTTGATGCCATTGACGGCTTCGACGCCTTTGTACGTGGTGGTTTGGGCAACAGGCAGGTGGGCTATTTGGCGTGGCGGATGAAGCTGAAGTTTGGGAATGAGATTCATGCGGTTGGGTTTTTCATACGGTAGGTCTATTCGGTCGTAGTGGATTTCGCCGAATTCCTTTCGCAATTCAGCTAAGAGCTGGTTCAGGCTTTTTCTTTCCATCGCCATGTTCTCCAGAACGAACAGGGAAGAGAGTATGCCGTCACGTTCCGGAATGTGATTTTTGAAGCCAAGCCCACTGCTTTCTTCTCCGCCGATCAGCACATCCGCTCGAAGCATTATTTCGCAGATGTTCTTGAAGCCGACAGCTACATCATAGACCGGCAAGCCGAGCTTTTCAGCTATTCTCGGCACAATACTGCATACGGACGCGGTTTTGACCACGCCTCCTCGCCAGCCCCGGTTCTGATACAAGTGGAGCAGGAGCAATGCGAAGACCTCATGAGGTGTGACTAGCTTGCCATCTGACGTGACCACTCCCACTCGGTCTGCGTCACCGTCAGTGGCAAAGCCGGCGTCGGCACTTGACTCCGCAACGGCGTCCATCAGAGGTTTTAGGTTTTGAGTCATGGGTTCAGGTTTGATGCCGCCAAAACTTGGATTCTGCTCAGCACGTATGGTTGTAACCTCACACTTTGTGGGCGACAATAGTCTCTGGACGATTCTGTTTCCTGCCCCGTGCATAGCGTCAAAGACAATTTTGAACCCGGTATCGCCTATGAGTTGCAGGTTCACCAGGCGGCTTATGTGCTCAACATAGTTGCTTTCGAAATCCACGCTGTCGATGTTTCTTTGAATTTTTGATTCATCATGTTTGGGCGTGTTCTTGAAAAGAAAGCTTTCAATCTGTTTGGTGATTTCCGTGGGCGCGGGTCCGCCGTGTTCGAGCTTGAATTTCACGCCGTTGTAGATCGATGGATTGTGGCTCGCGGTGACGACGACGCCACCGCCTGCTCTGCGGTCTTTGACTGAGAACGAGATAATTGGTGTCGGGGT
>WVZH01000581.1 GCA_011772595.1 Anaerolineales bacterium | reverse complement strand
GCCGGTGTGTCGATCAGGCCTTCCAGTGGTGTTACCTCTCTCTCCGTGGCGATCACCTCGCCAACCAGTGATGCGACATATTCGACGGACACAGGCACGCTCACCCTTGGAGGCGTTGCGAGCGGACCCAAGAGTATTGCGGAGGTCAGGTGGAGTAATGATCAGGGAGGCTCGGGTGTCTGCTCAGGCACGGACACCTGGAGCACGGGTGCTATATCTCTCGCTTTAGGCCTTAATGTCATTACTGTGGTTGCAGAGGATGTGGGCAGCAACACAGCATCGGATGTCCTCAATGTGAACTATGACCCTGCAGACGGCGAAGCTCCGTCCGTGACGATTACATCACCGACGAGTGCCTCTACCTATACCACGGCCGTAGGGTCAATTACCCTTAGCGGCACGGCGAGTGACAATGTAGGAGTTGTTGAAGTGACGTGGGCTGACGGGGCCGGAGGCTCAGGCGTCTGCTCCGGCACAGACAGCTGGAGTACCGGTAGTATATCGCTTGTTTCGGGCACAACGGCTATTACGGTGACAGCCCGAGACGCGGCAGGAAATACAGCAACTGATACGATCACGGTGACCTACACTCCTGAGCCACCGCCTGACCCCGAGCCCGAGCCTGGGCCCGGCACGGACGGTAAAGGTGATACGGAGGTCTACACCGGGAGCGAAGGGGCAAGTGGGATCCTGCCAAACGTGCTCATCGTTCTCGACACCTCGAGCAGCATGACCGCTTCGGTTCCGACCGAGACAGACCCAACCGGGTACAACAAGGGGACCACTTATCCCATGTACAGACCGGACAAAGATCGGTGGTTTTCGAACACAATCTATGGTCCCGATCCCGATGGTAACTACTACAATACGTTTCCGAATATCACCCTTGGGGAGTTTCCCTGTTCCGAAGTGAAAACGACGGTTCAGAACAAGGGGTTCTGGCACGGTTACATTGTGTTAATGAACGAATGGACCCATACCGATTGGAGACCCCTCACGGCGGCGGACATTGACTACTGTATCCCTTCGGACTGGCCGTCAGGTACGCCTTACCCGCCGAATACCTATCCCATTTCTATCTGGATGGGAAACTACCTCAACTATATGTGGAGCGACCAGGGATCGACGATGCGAAAGAAAAACGCGATTGCCAAAGAGGTCCTGACCGATCTTGTGGAGGCCACCTTCGGGGTTCGTTTTGGATATATGACGTACAATTCAAATAAAGAGGGGGGATCGCTTCGGTTTCCGGTTCAGGACATGACCTCCGGCGACACAGGGACGCGGCAAGAGTTGATTGACATCATCAACGCGACGGATAACCACTCGGGAACCCCCCTGGCTGAATCCCAGTTTGAGGCCCATCGGTACTACATGGAGAACTCTCTTCCAAACGGCGGCGCCTTTTTTGATGTCGGCCCTTACAGTGGGGCAGAATCCCCCATTGAAAACTGGTGCCAGAGAAACTACGTGATTCATCTCACGGATGGTGCGGCCACCGAGGATACCCACTCGATCCTTGAGACAGAGATCGGTGACGTCGACGGCGACGGC
>WVZH01000416.1:23656-27623 GCA_011772595.1 Anaerolineales bacterium | reverse complement strand
ATTTGGAGCGCCTCATGCCTAGCGAAACCAAGCAGCGTGATGACCAGGTAGGTCACCCCATCTCCGAAGATAAGCACCCAAGGAACCGTCGAGTTCTTATGTTCCGTCACACCTATGATCTTATCGGTCTAAGACTCAACATTCAAGACCTATTGGCCCGATCGCTCAACTTTGCAGTCATGAAGAAGGGCTGTCTAACCCTTCTTCTTTAGACAGCCCCGGTTAACCTGCGCGCTGAAATTATTCTAGTAGTTCGGGATATCTTCGTCACTAGTAGACGTAATCGCTTCACCTCCGGGGGTAACCAAGTACCACACATCACCTACCTCTTGCCCGCTCGTATCACCAGGTGCGGAATCGCCGGCAAAGAAATAAAGCGGCCAACCACCATAGGTCACTTGAAGGGTTCCGTCGTCGCGCATCGTGCTGCCCAGCATGCTTTCATCGAGGTCGTCGCCAGCAACAGGTGTATCCTCAACGAGCAGAGGGGGCCATCTCTGGGCGCAGACCTCGTAGCACGTGCTCACTCCATCTACATCCGGAGTGAAGAGATAAAGGCTCATCCCTTCCACATCCACGAGAATCGAGCCAAAAGCGGAGTCTGCAACTACCAGCGTCGGCGTCATCGACGTCGCCGGTAGTTCCTCGACTTCTGTGCTTGCAATTTCATCCTGCTGCGGCTCTTCTGTGACAGAGGGTTCTGCAACAATTTCCGCCACGGCAGCGGGCGGCTCGTTCGCCTGTGGGGTGCTACTCGCACAGGCGGTCAACACGAGCATGAGCACACTTGTGCTACCCAAGAACCACGTCAATCGTTTCTTCATACCAATTGCCTCCACAACGATATCATTTGGCATAAGCCTCTTAATTACCCATACGCTAATACAGGCTAATTTGGATCTATTTAGGGAGATTATGTTTCATAAAAAAAAGACGGAGAACAGAGCGGGGGATTGATCATCATAATTCAGCGCCGACAACGCGTGGCCCGGTCGGTGCTGGGCTTCCACCTTTTGGTTCGATCGTGACCCCCATTCCGACGAACGTACGCAGTGGAACAGGGGAAGCGATGATCAAACGCACGAGGTCGCCCTCGGCAGCGCCTGTAAACACACCACCGTTCACTCGATCGCCATCGGGTTCGATCAGCCAAACTTGGTAGGTTTGTCCCGGAGGGAGTGGGGATAGGTGCCAGACATACAAGACAGCAACTTCCAGGTTTGGCTCATAAAGGAATGTACCGTATCCTCCCTCACCCGTTACCTTCGCCATTTGCACTGAGGGGTAGGAAGCCAAACTAAGTGCAACCTGATCCTCCTCCACCTGCACTGCAAGGGCGTTGTGCGCACGCGACAAATTTCTAACTTGGCCAAGCAAGGTCAAATTGAGAAACAATAACGCGAGAATAGCCGCAGCCAGCACCCACTGGGGTTGAATCGAGCGCCGAAATCGCTTTCGCCAGTTCTCAGCAACCGGGGAGGCAATGCGCGCCTTCAAGCTGGCCCGTAATCTTTTAGGAGGTTGGACGGGCGGAACGATATGCAGGATGCCATCCACAATGGATCGATACGAATCAAGTAGAAGCTTGCATGAGGGACACGCATCCAAGTGCATTTCTACAAATCGTTGTCCTTCTGGATCGAGTGCCCCCAACGCATAACCCGAGAGTAAGGACTCTACCTCATGACAAGTTTCTTCCATACCTTCCATATCTCTCATCTCTTATACGTGCTCTTGAGGCGAACCGGATCTATCGCCGACGCCCGTTTCTTGCTCCAGCCACAGCTGACGCAGCTTCTCCATGCCCAACCGCATGCGAGTCTTCACCGTCCCAAGTGGGATCCCGAGATGTGACGCTATCTGGCTCTGTGAAAGACCATGGTAATAGGCATACTCAATTGCCTGACGCTGCTCGAAGGGCAAATCCAGGACTGCGAAATGCAAACTTCGCCAACGAGACTCCTCTGTTTCGGTCTCACCGTTCACGAGATCATCCCAATCGTCACCTTCAACCTTCGGCGTGGCGATAGTGGGCATTCGCTTTTCGAGGCGAATACGATCGAGTGCCGCGTGGCGGGTGATCGTGAGCAGCCATGTGATCAGCTTCCCACGATCGGATCGAAAGGTCCTCGCTCGACTCCAGAGCTTGAGAAACACCTCTTGCGTCACGTCCTCTGCTGCCATGCTCTCGCCTAGCATACGTAGCGCCAGAGCGAAGATTCTTGAGGCATGGCGGTCATAGAGTTGGAGAAAGGCTTTTCGATCGCCCTGTGCGACTTTCAGAACCAATTCAGCATCTGCGGACATATTGTTACTATTCATGAGCAAGCACATTATACCCATCCAGCAGCTCCGTTCGAACAACATTCAGATATCTCCTTGCAAGGTCCAAACAGGCATGCTAGAGTCGCCTCACGAAAAGCGCATGATCCGTGGATGCGTGCGCGTTCTTATTCCGGTTCTCGAGTGTCTCACTCGAGGAGCACCTGATCATAGATCACGAACCTTCAAGACCCCGACTTTAAATCTTAAGGAGGCAAGTATATGATGCGGTATCTCAAATCCTTGTGTCTTATCCAGTTGGTTCTTGTCATGATCATATCGGCTTGTGGACCTGATAAGACAACATCCGCCCCAATCCAACCAGCAGCGTCTCCGATATCCAAACCCACAGAACCAATACAACAAGAAGAACCCTCATTTGCGCCCACAGAACCTGGCGAGAAAGAAGAGGCACCAGATATCCTCCCCCCCGCACCTCAAAAGATTGAATTCCAGGCCTCAGATGGGACCACCCTTCAGGGCACATACTATCCTGCGGGCACAAAGGGTGCTCCGATTGTCGTCCTTATGCATTGGGCTCGTGGAGACCAAACAGATTGGATCGGTTACGCACAATGGATGCAAAATCGGGGGCTCCTTACTGAGGCTCTCCCAGTACCAGATATGCCGGAAAACGTCACACTTGCCGCCTTTACGTTCGACTTCAGAGGATTCGAGAGTGGTGGACGCCCCCCCTTCGATCCCGAAGGTTGGTTGCTCGACGCGTTGGCCGCTGTGGAGACCGCACGAGGCTTACCTGGCGTCGATCCGTCTCAGGTGGTGACGATTGGGGCCAGCATCGGATCCGACGGCGCAGTCGACGCCTGTGGTGAAGGGTGCAAGGGCGCGCTCTCGCTCTCTCCTGGTGGCTACCTCGGCGTGCCTTATGCACAGGGCGTTGAAAGCATGGGCGCCCGACCCGTGTGGTGCCTCGCCGCGGAAGGCGACGCTGAATCGGCTCCGACTTGCCGATCAGCCTCAGGGGAACAATATCGGTTGATCATTTATCCCGGATCCGCACACGGCATGGACTTACTGACACCCGGCCTCGATCCGGATACAGGGCAAGTGATGTTTGACTTCCTAAAACTGGTGTTGGATCTATAACTGTTTTAACAACCCCGACTGCGGAAAGAAAGCGTGGGTGGCTTGAATACACCCGCGTTTGCGTCTAGACCGATCATAGGTCTCGCAGATATTGGTTCGCATCATCCACGAGAATAATCTTCGGCTCGAGCGGCACGTCCGTTAGCTCAAATCCCATGATGATGATTTCTTCACCGATCTTGATCCGATGAGCGGCGGCTCCGTTCATACAGATGCCTCCTGAACCCCGCTCACCGGTGATGGTGTAGGTTTCCAACCTTGCCCCAGTGGTATTGCTCACCACAAGGACTTTCTCACCTGGCCATATCCCAGCGCGATCAAGAAGATCCTCATCTATCGTAATACTGCCAATATAATCAAGATTGGCATCGGTCACGGTGGCCTTATGAATTTTTGATCTCAGAACCCATCGCTTCGACATTCTTCTCACCATAAATCTTGCACGAATGATCTGGAGCCGATCATTCTAAACGTTTCCTTCCCCGCACTCAAGTCTAGAGTAGAAAAGGTGCATCGGACAGAAGTTGGCACAGGGGAG
>WVZH01000416.1:4352-23631 GCA_011772595.1 Anaerolineales bacterium | reverse complement strand
CTCTTGTAAACTACTACCTTGGTAAGACTCTCCAGGCGAGGAAAGGGTGTCCGCACACCAGTACACCGGCGGGTAACCCATCCATACGTTCGAGAGATTCGTAGCGGAATCCGCCAGATAAGGAGAATTCGTTAATATGAACATCCTCGTTCTTGGCGGCACGGTATTCTTGGGGCGTCATCTGGTTGAGGTCGCCATCTCGCGCGGCCATCAGGTTACACTATTTAACCGTGGGCAGACAAACCCAGATCTGTTCCCCCAGATTGAAAAACTGCGTGGTGATCGAGATGGTGAGCTGGAGTCTCTGATCGGAAGGCAATGGGACGCGGCGATCGATACCTCCGGCTACTTACCCCACATCGTACTGCTATCCGCGGAGTTTCTTTCCGAATCCGTTCAGCATTACACCTTCATATCCACGATATCGGTTTATTCCGACTTCGACGTCGAGGGAATTGACGAAAGTGCTCCCGTTATGAGTTTGATGGATCAATTTGTCGAAGTCATCACAGGAGAGACATACGGACCACTCAAAGCACGATGTGAGGAGGCCGTCGCATACGCAATGCCGGCAAGATCTCTGGTCATTCGACCTGGAGTGATCGTCGGACCGCACGACCCCACAGACCGATTTACTTACTGGATCCACAGGGTGGCTCGTGGGGGCGAGATTTTAGTGCCGGTCCCAGCAGACCAGAGAGTGCAGGTGATCGATGTTCGTGATCTTGCGACTTGGACTCTGGAGATGATCGAAGCCGGCGCCACCGGTATTTACAACGCAACCGGACCTGAGGGGGAATTAACCATGCAGGCACTGCTCGACGCCTGTCAGGCAGTCAGTAAAAACGATGCCACCTTTATATGGGTAGATCCCGATTTCGTAACCAAGAAGGGAGTCGTTCCTTGGACTGAGATCCCTCTCTGGACACACGATATCGGTGCGGGGCTCATGGCTATTAATTCTAGCAAAGCAATTACTGCCGGTCTCACCTTCCGGCCGTTGCTGGAAACGATTCGTGATACCCTGATCTGGGATCAGTCACGGCCACCACAGGTGGAAAGACGCGCAGGGCTATCCTTGCAACGTGAAAGTTCCCTCCTTCAGGCATGGTATCAAGAACAAGGATGACAACCCTCAACACACTCTACAACGATGGGTAGCGACTTTAATGTCGAAACAGCTATCCGAAGATACGCTTGCAACCTACCGGAAAGCAACATTCCGGATTTCCCGAGGGAAGAGATTGAAGACCTTGGAGGATGCCGCTGCATTTGTTGAGGAGCGCGGTTTCATCACTTTATGGCCCATCAAGGGGATCGATCTCCCCAGCCTCTGGAAAGCTGTGGCGGGCGATCGTCCGGTCGCCTCGGCACACGATGACCCCGGTCACATCACGTGGGGCTGGAAGGATCAAATGCTGGATAAACGGCGTTGGTATTACGGCAAACTACTGCGCGGGAAGGCGACGATCGTAAGCTTGGAGGTCCTCCCATACTTCTATGCGCTGTCCGAGCGCGTTGCGGAGCTCGACGACTACCGCCTGGCATACGAAGATGGGCGATTGACTCACGAGGCATACAGAGTAGCCGAGGCGCTGTTTCATCACGGCGCACAAAACACCATACAACTCCGCCGACGTGCTCAGCTCAGTTCACCGAGTTCGAAATCACGCTTCGATAAAGCCCTCACCGACCTACAGCGAGGACTTTGGCTGATCCCTATCGGTGTCGCTGAAGCGGGTGCATGGCGTTATGCGTTCACCTATGAACTATTCGAGCGGTGGTTCCCAAACGTGGCAAAGCAGGCGAGGGGTATCTCGCCTGCGGATGCTCGCAGCCATCTAACCGGCCTATATCTCGATTCGGTTGGCGTATCGACCCCCTCGGCTGTCGGCAAGCTCTTCGGCTGGCGCAACGCTGACGTGAACGCAGCTCTGGAAAGAAACTCGGAGTTAGCTCGCGCTCAGCCGCTAGAAGACGGACGCTGGAAGTCTGCTAGAATCCGCTCCTGAACTAGATACGCATGTAATCAATCCAGTCACGCTTTAATGAGTTCTTGCGAAGTCTTCGTATCGCTTGAGCCTGGATCTGACGCACACGCTCACGCGTAATCCCCATCTTCTGACCAACCTCGTTCAGCGTATGCTGTCGCGTGCCGTACAAGCCAAAGCGCAGTTGGAGAACGCGCACTTCGCGCGGAGGAAGCGTTTCCAAGAGATCTTTGATGTGCTCCTCCATAAGGACACGCCCCGTCGCCTCCTCGGGCTCCGGCGCATCTTCGTCCTCAATGAAGTCCCCCAAAACTGCATCTTCGTCCTCGCCCAACGGCAGTTCGAGCGATAACGTGTGCTTGGAGATGCGGAGCATCTTGGCGATTTTCTCGGGTTTCTCACCGAGCGCTTCGGCCAACTCTTCCGTTGCAGGAATGCGGCCCAACTCTTGCGTCAGACGGTGGCGGACGCGATACATCTTGCTGATGCGTTCTCCCATGTGTACGGGCAACCGGATCGTGCGCCCTTGATCGGCGACCGACCTCGTAATAGCTTGCCGAATCCACCAGGTTGCGTACGTCGAGAATTTGTACCCACGTCGATAATCAAATTTCTTGGCCGCTCGCATCAACCCGATGTGCCCTTCCTGCACCAAGTCCATGAGTGGCATTCCACGCCCTGCGTACTTCTTGGCCACACTGAACACCAGGCGAACATTGGCCAGGATTAGATGCTCACGTGCAGATATGCCATCCACGATCTGATATTTAAGTTCCCTGCGCCGCTTCGCTGAGCCATTTTCCTGGGCCAGCGTGCGACTCGCCAGTCGTCCTCGCTCGATCCTTTTAGCCAGTTCCACTTCTTCTTCGCGCTTCAACAATGGAACTCGTGCCGCCTGGCTTAGATAGGTCCCGATGCTATCGCCAGCGTCGATGGCCTCCATCGTGCGCCGGTTTTCGAATTCGCTGTCCTCCTGCTCGTCATCCCTGGCATCCTCGGAAGCCGAACGGAGGGACGACTTCGTAGGTGGCTTGAGAAATCCATTGTCAGAGTATGGAATCCCAGCAGATAACAGCGCAGAGTACACGTCTTCAAGGAGATCGAGGTTCTCCTCGGCTTGAGGGATCATCGCGATGATATCGTCGATGAGAATGTAGCCCCTATCCTCACCGAGTTCAATGAGATGCTCAATGGCATCACTTTCTTCAAATGAGGAAATCCCATCGCCCTGAAAGCTTTCACCAAGTTCCCTGTGTTCCAGGGGTTGCGACGGGTCCTTAATAGGTCTATCCGAGGTATTGATTTTTTCTCCTCCTCCCGTCCAGCGGTGTTACCAGATCCTGCAAAGCCTTCACCAGCCATATCTGCTATTTCACCGTAACGATGTCGTGCTTGCTGCCGGCTATGCTTTGCTTGATTAATTAAGTTTTTGGGAATAGATCCCCATACAGTATGCCACAATCTGGTTAAAAATTTCTTAAAATATTTCACCATCACGTCACAAAGCGTTGTGGCCTGAGGCGCGAGCTTAGAAGCACCTGTCCGGGCTAACCTCGAGGGCGTGATCCCACCGCCTGCCGCCACCATAAACTACACAAGGCAAAGTTAACCAGCACGGATATGCATTGCGGTTCTATTCGTTGCTGGCTTCCATGGTCAAATGGGATTGTTGAGTCTCAGTCTTCAAGCGTCTCGACAAAGGGCAATAGCGAGGCGTCCTGGAATAGTAATCCTCGTAGGACGATCCGTGTACTGTACGCAGGAACGCCTCCTCCTGAAGAATCTGAAAATGGAGGTTCGCCACGGCAAAGAGCCAAACGATCAGAAACACAAGTGAGCCTTTGATCAAGAACGTTCCTAAAAACCATAGATTAAAGAATAGATAGATGGGGTTGCGAGTGTGAGCGTATATACCATCCGTGATAAGTTCACCTGGCGCCTGATCATCGATGCCTAAACGCCATGAGGAGCCTAATGCAATCAACGCCATAATGAAGATCACGAATGCGAACACACTGAGGAGCAGGCCAAGAATCCTAACCCAGATGGGTGTAGCCCATGAAAACTGGTACAGCCATGGAAGGTCTGTGTTCGCAATGCCGAGAGAGTGGAGCACGACCAGCCCCGCCCATACATTGGTGCAAACGAAGAAACTCACCTCCATAAGTCCCAGCAAGCTTCCTTTTCCCAAACCTATCACGATCGGATTGTTCCCGTGCCCTGCACGTATACGCATCGCCTTCAGGAAGACGATCGTCAGAAATAATCCCAGCAAGGTCAGTTCAATCCAATCAAAGGCATCCATCCCTGGCGACAACAACGTTACAACTTGCCTTCTTTTATCTGGCGTGCAGCGCCCACAAAACGCATAAAACGGTACGTGTAACGTGCAAATTCATCGCCGAACACTCCGTGGCGAATGATCTTGCTCGCCCTTTTATAAAACCTCATATAACAGTGATCGATAAGATTCAAGAGCCGCCGACCATTAAGATGCGGAGTTCACATAACCGGATGAGCCATGTCATAGCGCGACCAATCGTCTTCAATAACGAGACCTTGCGCGCTCATTTCATTATGAAAGTGCGTTCCCGGGATCGGTGTGACTATGGTAAATATTGCGATCGTCGGATCCAGTCTTTGGGCATACTCGAGCAAGTTCAAGATATCCGCCTCCGTGTGACGATAGTGCCCCGTCATGAAAAAAGACCAAGTGTGTATCCCGTGCTTTTTGATCAATGCAACAGCCTTTTCGGCGTTCTCTCCCGTTGTCTCCTTTTTGTAATCCTTTAGATCAGAAACAAAATAGGATTCGACACCCAGGCAGATCAGAAACACCCCGGCTTTTTTCATTTTTGGCAGCAGATGCTGGTCGCGAAGCAGTAAGTCCGTGCGTGTGCCATCGAGCGCAATGCGAACTTTCCACCCGCGCTCGAGTATTCCGTCGAGGATCTTTTCTGTCCTGGTAGAGTTGACATTGAACGACAAATCGCTGAACCAGAACACCCGGGTGCTATACTCGTAATAAAGCACATCGAGCATCTCCAGCACCCGCTCAGCGCTCATTGCTCGGTATGGTCGCTGCCCCACCCTGGGAGAGCAGAACGTGCAGTTGTACGGACATCCACGTGTCGTCACGACGATCGCGTAGTTTCCCCAGTCCGGAGGCACTACGGGCAGGCGGTATGCATCCATCGGCAAGAATCGCCAGGCCGGCAGCGGNNCTCGTCGATAGGAGATTCCTTCAATTTCCTCCAAGATGTCGCCGTGTTGTTGAATTTGCTTCAGCAGCTCTAGCGTGGTGAATTCACCATCGCCACGCACGATGATGTCCAAGGCGTCACACCGACGAAAGGATTCCTCCGGCGCCAAGCTGAATTGCAGGCCACCTCCTATTGTCGTGATCTTCGGGTTCACCTGCTTTACGATCTCGAGGCAACGGAATGAATTCGGCACGTAACATGTCATGGAGCTCGATACACCCACGCAGCGCGGATCGCGTCTGTTGATTTCAGCGGGAAGGTCTTCCCACCCAATTCCAAGCGCGTTGCAATCCAAGACATCGACGTTCACGCCGTTTTGATCGAGGAATGTTGCGAGTGTAACAAGCCCAACAGGAGGTGAAAAGAAACCCAATCCGCCTCCAAACCCCCAGTACACCCGCGGGGGATCAACCAAGAGCAAGTCCATGCTGTTTTCTCCCGTGCGCCGGGTAGAAGTTGACCAACCGCAAACGACGTGAAACATTTGAAGAGACAAGACCCTCAGGCTTTTGTGCCTTCAATCCAGAGCCACACCAGCCCCGCGACGATCCGCCAACCCGAAAGTCGCGAGCGGGTCGCCATTTGTGCAGCTTCGGTCGGGGTGTACGCCGCGTCTCGACTGCTTAACGGTTCTCTAATACGCCTCAACGGACGAGGCGCGATGAAATGGGTGATGATCCAGAGAAGGACGTAGAACGGCGGCGTCAAATCCCTGCGAAAGTCAAAGATCAAGTACGACCCTCCCGGGACTAGAACTCGCTCGATCTCATCCAGCACGACAACGGGATCCCGCCAGTGATGCAAGGACAGTGTACTGATGACAAAATCCAACGACGAGTCCTCAAAGGGCAATTGTCGCACGTCCCCTAATCTGAACGAAACCCGGTCCTCCACTCCGGACCGCCTCACCTCGGCCTGTCCCAACGCCAGCATGTCTTCCGAGAGATCCACCCCGATCACATGCAGTGCTGGGATTCGTTTCACCAGCGCAACGCTCAGATAGCCGGGTCCGCATCCTAAATCAACGGCTTCCCCCGAAATTACCATCGCCGCTGCACGCGCAACGACCATCCTGCGTAACAATTGCCAGGGCGGTAAGCGGTTTGCCCGCACGTAGGCATCGACGACCGTTTGATCGTCAATGCCCTCCTGTCCCGGCACGCGCTCACGCGTTCGCTGGTGGTACAACCACCAGCCAACCACGCCTACAATAACAAAAACACCCCCCAGAATTCGAACCATGACTTGATGGGCTGTTAGTTCTCCAACACTGCTACGTTGATGATGGCGAACCAATAGTAAGCATTCGCGTGTTAGGGTTACTATTCCTCAGGGCCGATCGTCCTCAGCGACGTCTAAAACCACCGATGAGTATCGCTAATCCGATCACCATGACTGCCACAGGCCAGATTATTTGCCAAGCGCCAAGCGCAAGGCTGAAAAGGATGGCCGCCCAAATGATGCTACCAAAAACGTTTCGTCGATACATTGGCATGACGAGCCTGATGAGAATTTCCACCAGGACAATGACACCCGCACCAAGGAAGAACACCCGCCATGCGTCCACATCTACAAATGGAAGGTCGAAGGGCAACCTCGCTCTTGGGAGATCCAAGCGTTCGACAAAATCTATGAGAACTCCTAATTGCCCCAGGTTGTTCAAGAGCAAGATCACGCCCCCCCAAATTAAAAACGCCGCGAAGGAGATCGTGCTAACAGGATCTTGTCGATCCTTCTCGTCGCGAGTTTTCTCATCTCGCTTTTCATCTGCCATGATTTCCTCCTCCATGAGATATGGCCAACAGGATATAGAAGATCGCCGCCGGCCATCTCAGCCCACTCGGACTGCTTTGTTGTTGCTTCTAATTCGATCAAACGCCGGGATTACGCTTTTGTGACTCGTATGCCGCCGATGAAGTTGATCATCTCGACGTCGATTTTCTTCTCGGCAGCCTCGTACCCTTCGGTCTTCCAATCCACCGGGGTGAGAAAACCACCCATGCGATTTTCCAACACCTTGGATTCGGTGACAAAGCCCACATTGGAAATCTCAACACCCAAGCCCTCGGGGATGCGGAGCTTGAGATCGCCGATAAAACCATAGACCCTGATCCTAGTCTCCCCTGGAGGAATGTTCGCTTCCGTCAAGTCCAACTTGATGTCTCCGATGAAAGACCAATACTCGATATCTTTCACCTCCCAATCCCCTCCACGCCGTATATCACCGAATACGCGGACACCCACGTCTGTGTCCGGACCGGCCATCTGGGGACGAAAGATGATCAACAATCCAAGCCCGATGAACACCAGAGGCAAGAACAAGTCCCCAAAATCGATGCCGAGAAGATTGTCCAAAACGGCCAACACCCCAATCAGAATGAGAAAACCACCCAATATCAATTGACCTCGACCTCGCATGATTACTCCCTCCTTTTTCCTTTACTGCGTATTGGATTCCATAGGTCCGTAGCCCACCTCGATTAACTCCTTCAAGCGCTTTGTGAAGCGAGCCGCCGGAGCACCGTCAACAATGTCGTGATCAAAACCGACCGTCAAATTGAGAATTTCCCTTATCTCTATACGTCCATCTACGGCCCACGGTTTCGCGCTGATCCCTCCGACCATCACACCTAACGTATAGATCGGATTGCTTAATCCCCAGCCGGCGCCCTCGCCAAACATCCCCACTGCCGTGAGCCCCACTGTGCCAATGCGCGCCTTAACGAGATGCGGGTTTCCCAGCCAGAAGCGATAAGCAATATCGCGAAGAAAAGGCGGCAAGAGGAGGAACCAGCGCATGAATTTCCATTGTTCTTGGCTTTCGCGAATGCCTTGTCCCGACTGTACCGCCCTTATCTCGTCGTGAAGTTCACGGTAATTGCGACGATTCGCCGCGCGCACGATGTGAGCATAAGGGAACTTTTGATCCCCAAGCTTGATCTCAATCATTGTCGTGACATCAACTTCCTCAAAGAGGACCAAACGCTGTCGGCGGTCGCGATAAGCGTGGACGATCTTGTGCTCGTCGACCGCCTTTCCCAGACAGGCAAGAATGAATGCCGTGAAGGAGAGCCTCTCTCCAGTACGTGCTTTGTGTTCGCGCATGTATGTGCGCACTTCAGTCACATCCACTTCGAGCAATCCATGAATGACGCGCTTGCGGTTTGAGATGCGCATGCTGTCGACGATTAACGATCGCTCCAATGGGAAACGGACGACATCGTACTCCTTCTTTCGCACCTTCACCTGTTCAGTCCTCAGTAATCTCTACTCGGAGAGAAGATCGATTCGACTTGTTTTTCAAATCTTCCCCCTAATCGCATATGCACCATCATAGCTTAAATCTGTGTCCAACTGAACGTCAAGTTCACATTTTTATCCGATTTCAGGATTGGCTTTGAAGTCCACATTATTGAAGCACCTGGGGACTCTAAGTCTCTGATCGGCTTGATGACCTTCCGTGAGAGAAAGGGATTCCCAATGAACCCGAGATTATATCGCACAAAGCGTTGATCGAGCGACTTGGCCGGACCAGGGAGTGAAATCGAGGATAAGCAATTTCCAACTCGCGGCTTGGGGATCACTTCGGCCCAGAGAGACTCGTGATAACACACATGGTATATAGGGCTATCGCCGTCGATGGACATGGCATCTACGTCAGCCTCGAGGATAAAGCGTCCTAACGAATTCACCCGAAAAAAATCCAGGCACCCTCAAAGCCGATCTGCCGCCGGCATCTATACACGATTTGATGGACCTCAACTACGATAAACCAATACCGCATCCAGCTTGTCCGTTCATCTTTTGCCTCGGTCGCCCCCTTGACAAATGAAACGTTTGTTCTATGATGGGTAGAGTAAACAGGCACGCAATACTTTCAGACAAGGTGAATCCAATGAAATTCACAGAGGTTGATGAACTTAGCCAACGGCTCGCGGCGTGCCTTCAAGAATTCGATCCCAAGCAAGCTTTCAATCTCGTCCACCCTCTGTTGGAGACCCGGACTCCCTTCCGAACGTTGGACCGCCTGGGCACAAAAATCGGAACCCCGTCCTTGAAGACGCTAAACCCCTTCCTTGATCTGCTCGCTCAATCACACACCGAAGGCGGTTGGGTTCTCATTGGAAGTACGCTTGCCAGCCAGATCCAAACCGATCTCCGGTCAGCTATGCACCGTTGCAGGTCGTTTATCATCATGGCGGACGTCTGGTATGCAACAGGAATCCTCGGAGAGCGGGTACCAGGCGCGGCTTTGGTCGCCCGTTTTGATGAAACCCTTGAGCGTCTGCGACCATGGCGTGAGGACTCGAATCGTTGGGTGCGTCGCGCCCTCGGACACGCCACGCATGTGTGGGCCAAACGTTCAAAAGGGCAGATCACAACCTACCAAAATGCCGAAGCCCTGCTCGTTTTTCTCGAGCCCCTCTTTGAGGAGCACGATACCGATGCGCTCAAGGGCATCGGCTGGGGATTAAAAACGATGGGTAAGTACTATCCCGACAAAGTCGCCGTCTGGCTGCAGAAGATGCTCGTTCAGGAAAAGCGAACTCCACGGAACCTGATGCTCAAAAAAGCCTGCGCACACCTTCCCGAGCAGGTGCGCCTCCGTCTTGACGAGAAACGACTAACATGAGAATCGAGTTTATAGAATACTCCACCAGGAAGATCGTCAACGTACACAAGCACGTTGACGGGCCTTGGTTCTGGGGAAAGTACACCGCACATCCGTATGTAGGCTGTCGTAGTGGTTGTGAATTCTGTTATCTGCGCGGCGAACGTTATCTCGGACGGCGCGATCCGAGTACTTTCGATTCCACCATCCAGGTTAAGACCAACGCCATCGAGCTCCTCAGAAAAGAACTCCCCTCCCTGGCGAAAGAGCTCATCTCTGTCGGTGATTGGCAGCAGCCTGCCGAAGACCGCTACCGATTGTCTCGGGCGATGCTGGAGATCGTTTTAGAACATCGTTTTCCGCTCTTCATCGTTGAACGCTCGCCTCTGCTCACACGCGATCTTGACTTGCTCGTCGAAATCAATCGGCATTCATGGACCGGCGTGCTCTACAGCATCAGCAACCTCGATCCACAGCTTAAATACGCCTTCGAGCCGCGCAGCCCGGGAGTCAAACGTCGTCTGCACGCCATGGCTGAGCTTGCCGCTGCCGGGATCACCGTTGGTACCTCCATGATGCCGATCCTCCCCATTGTCGGCGATGATCGTCATATGCTGGAGGAACTGGTCCGGGCGACGAAGGACCACGGCGGAATCTGCGTGCTCGCTGGCGGGTTGACGATGGATGGAGTGCAAGCCGAGCGCACTTTGGATGCCGCGCGGCGTTTGGACCTTAAGTTAGAGCACCAATGGAGGGAGTTTTATCGTTGGAAAGCCGGTGGATCGCCGGCATACGGGCCACCACAGGCATACGCCTCCCGGCTGGGGAACACCATCCGAGATTTGTGCGCCAAGTATGGCCTTTTGGACCGTCTACCACGGTACATTCAGCCAGGCCCATTGTCCATCAACAAACGCATCGCGGAACGCCTGTTCCTGAAAACATACGATTTGGAATTGGAAGGTGCGGATGAGCGCCGTATTTGGGCATACCGTAAAGCCGCNNGGCAGGAATTCGCGCCCTTCCAACCATTGGAGAGAAATTAACCGCTTTGATCACCCGTTGGATGCGTGAGATAAACTCGCAGAACATGACAACCTTGAATTCATGACGAGATAAGGACCGCTGGAAATGATCTACGGGATCGAGCTCGCTCGACATGAGATAGCCAACACACAGCACGTCCTCATCGCCTTGGGCGCCTCCTATCACAGTCGGCTAGAAAGCACTGCAAATCGAAACCTCACGTTTACAGTTCACCAATCTATACGGTTGATGCGACCCAGACAATGACGGTAAGAATCCGAGGCGCCCGCGAACATAATCTTCAGGGGATCGACGTTGAATTCGGCGAAGGCCTTACCGTCGTCACCGGCGTATCGGGATCCGGGAAGACGTCCTTGGTATTCGACACGCTCTACCACGAAGCACGACGTCGCTTCCTGGAAGTGTTCTCACTTGGCTCCTTGAAACAACGTCTTTACCCCGCCCAGGTTGAAGCAATCACCGGGATCGGACCTGCCATCGCCGTCGGACAAAACATCCTCAACCGCAATCCCAATTCGTCCCTTGCCTCCGCATCAGGGTTGCATCCCTTCTTCAGGCTGCTCTACACTCGTTTCGGCGAACGTTTTTGTGCCAACTGCGGCCATCAACTCGCCATTCTGTCCGAGGATGAGATTGTGAATCGGTTGAGAGGCTCCACAAAAGAGGGTCCCACCCGTGTGAGCATTCCCCTCCTGCGATCCGCTCTCGGAAGCCACCGAACCCTTCTCAAACTGCTTCAGGAACAATTCCCAGCAGAGGCAATCATCGTGGACGGACAACCCCTTTCCGAGCGCCATTCTGGAGCAACGAAGAAAGAGGTTCTCGATCCTTCGCTCCCTCATGATCTGGACATGAAGATCGCACAATGGTCAAAACCAGTACGAGCCAACCAAGCCCGCCGGATCGTTCAGTTGGCAGGGGCACTGGGGTCCCAAACGATCGTACTCGAGAGGAAGGAGGGGAAACAGACGCTCTCCAAAGCCCCCGTGTGTCCTTCTTGTGGATCGTGGTTCGACGGGCTCGCACCCGCTCATTTCCACACTGCGTGCCCTACCTGCGCTGGGGATGGGTGTGACGCCTGCCAGCAAACCGGCCTCGACCCACTCGCAGCAAACGTCCGCTGGCAGAACCTCCGTCTAACGGAACTGCTCGCGATGCCCGTGGAGGACGCATATGTGCTTTTTCGGGAATGTGAAGTTCCCGCGACTGCAGAGCGACTCCATTTCGAGATCGATCGGCGTCTTGCAGCCCTGCGCAGCGTTGGGTTGGGCTACATCACGTTGGATCGACCCTCTCCAAGCCTCTCGCGAGGTGAATCGCAGCGCGTCCGGCTGGCAATTGCGTTGACGAGTAGACTGGAGGACATGCTGCACGTTCTCGATGAGCCAACCATCGGTCAGCACCCAGTCGATGTCGCCCGGCTTCTTCCGGCTTTTCGCTCGCTTGCCGGACCCGTGATATTCGTTGAGCACGATCGGTTGGCCGCGACCGCCGCGGACCACGCGCTTGACCTCGGTCCGGGAGCCGGGAGAGAGGGAGGGCGGCTTCTGTTCTCTGGAACACCTAGCGCATTGTGGAAAGCCGATACACCCACGGGTCGATATTTCAGTTTGCGCAAACGTGCCGCCACCCCCAAGGTTAGATCCGAGCCTGAGGATTTTATAACAATTCGAGAAGCCTCTCTCCGCAACTTACAAAACATCGATGTTGCCATCCCCCTCAGTAGACTTTCGGTGATAACGGGTATTTCAGGCTCAGGCAAGAGCACATTGGTTGAAGACGTCCTCGTCGCCTCGTTATTAGAGAAGAAACCGATAGGCTGTCGACGCATCGAGGGACCTGAGCTCAAACCTGTCCTAGTTGATCAAGGCCCCATCGGACGCAATCCGCGATCGAATCCCGCCACCTACACCAAACTTGCCGGTCTTATTCGGGATTTCTATGCCAAACAAACGGGCCTTTCCGCGACCCACTTCTCATTCAACACACCTGAAGGCGCTTGCCCAGCATGTAACGGGATGGGCGCTATCGAAGTTAGAATGAGATACCTGCCGTCCACCTGGATACGGTGTGGGAGCTGCTTGGGCGAACGCTTCGCAGACGAAGTCCTCGACGCCAAGATCCTCTTAGGTGAGCAATGGTTATCGATCGCCGATTTCTACCGGCTTTCCATTGCCGAGGCACATCATCTTCTTTTCAACCAGGGACAACTCGCAACCAGAGCGTCAAAAAACACTCAGAGCATCCTGCAAGCCTTGCTGGATGTGGGACTCGGTTATCTACCCATCGGTCAGCCCTCACCGACGCTCTCTGGAGGCGAGGCACAGCGCGTAAAACTGGCTAAATTCCTCGGCCAGACTTCACTCTCCAAGCGGCTCTTGGTTCTCGATGAACCCTCGACTGGGCTTCATCCTTATGACATCACCGGGTTGCTCGTTGTTCTGGATCGTCTGGTTCGATCGGGTGCAACGGTGGTGGTGGTCGAGCACAACACCGATATCATCCGCGCCGCAGATTGGCTCATCGACCTCGGACCCGGCGCAGGCCCTGAAGGTGGGCAGGTAGTGTTTGTCGGTCCTGTCTCCGGTCTGGCGGCGCAAACAGAATCTCTCACCGGAAAGGCACTGAAAGATGAAATGTCCATTCGTCCCTCTCCTCGACCTAAAGACAAAGAAAAAAAGCGCCCTACACAAATCTCGATGCGCGGCGCGTGCCTCCACAACTTGAAGGACATCGACGTTGACATCCCCAAAGGCGCGCTTACAGTCGTTACAGGTGTTTCCGGATCTGGCAAATCCAGCTTGGTGAGCGATGTGCTCGAGACCGAAGCCAGACGACGCTTTCTGGAATCACTATCGCTCTACGAACGACAGAGCACCAAAGAGGGAGCAGCAGTCGAAGTTGAAAGTGTATCAGGCCTGGGAGTGACCATCAGTATTGGGCCGGAACGCCGTCTTTATGATTATCGTGCCACGGTCGGCACAGCCACTGGGATCGTCCATCATCTCGCTGTGCTTTATGCCTGGAAAGCAAGGAGGCGATGTCTGCATTGCGGAGCCTGGATGCAGCGCTCGATCGATACCAAAGGCAGAGAAATCTGGACGTGCCCTTCCTGTTCGATCTCGGCACCCCTCGCCCAACCAAGACACTTTATTCCCTCGAATTACGCTGCAGCCTGCCAGCATTGCCAAGGCGTGGGTACATTGCAGACACCCAACCCTGATAAACTGATCATTCATCCAGAAAAGCCGCTCTGCGACGGCGCAATGTATTCGCCAGGATTTTTCCCCAAAGGTTACCTGTGTAAACCATATAACCACGGTTACGATATGGTTCAGGCCCTGGCAGCACGCTATGGATTCGATCCGGCGATAACGCCCTGGGACCAGCTTTCCCCAGAGGCTCAGAAGGCATTCCTCTTCGGTGACCCCATCCCAATGCAGGTTACCTTTCAAAGCCGAAGCCGTACGAGCTCAAAAGAAGTGACCTTCCCTGGGTTCTACGGCTGGCTCCGGGATTGGGACGTTGGTGGAACCTATACAGACACGGAAATTTGTCCCCAATGCCAGGGTGCGCGACTGCGTCAAGAGTACCTGTCCTTCACGCTCGGCGGAAACACCATCTACGACATGACGCAAATGCCGCTCAACATGCTTGCACAAGTGCTTGGCAATTTGGNNTCGTCCACACCGGCTTTAAGAAGATCATGCACCGCCTGGGATTCTTACTCGAAGTCGGCTTGGGATATCTCCACCTCAACCGATCGACCTCCACCCTGTCGGCCGGGGAGGCGCAACGAATCAAACTCTCAGGCCTGCTAGGAGGTGGCTTAACCTCACTCACGATTCTGCTCGATGAACCCTCTCGAGGGTTGCACCCGGCGGAGGTGAAAGCGCTCTTGTCAGCGCTGCAGAACTTACGGGCTCAGGGCAACACCGTGATCGTAGTCGAACACGATCCGGTTCTCATCCGCGGCGCGGATCACCTGATCGACCTAGGACCCGGCGCCGGTGTGAAGGGCGGCCAAGTCGTCGCACAAGGCACACCTAAATTGGTCTCTGAGACCAACACGCTCACAGCGAAGTGGATGCGAGGAGATCGAAGCATCGATTCTAGGCGACCGCGTAGACAACCGAAGGAATGGTTAACTATCCGCAACCCACATCAAAACAACCTGAAAGGCGAGGACGTTCAGATTCCCCTCAAGGTTCTCACAGGTGTATGCGGCGTATCCGGTGCCGGAAAAAGCACTCTTATGATCGACACACTTGGACGCGCCTTGGCGCCCAAGAAGCACACCACGTCAGTTGCACATGAGCCTCTCGAACCCGGTGCACATGAGATCATCGAGAACGCNNTTCATACTTACGCCTGGAGAAACCCCTGCGTCGTTTGTTTGCCATGAGTGAAGATGCACAAGCGCTTGGTGTCACAGAACAAGCACTCTCCCGCAGTTGCTCGGCGTGCAAAGGTCGCGGTGCCAGCCGATTGGACATGGGTTTCCTTCCCGATGTGTACTCACCGTGTGACACCTGCCAGGGTACAGGCCTGCTCGCTGAGGCCTGGGAAATCCGATTGCGAGACGTCACACTCCCTGATCTTTATAAGCTAACCATCGATGAGGTCTACGATCATCTCGGCGATTTCAACAGCCTTTCCAGGCCTCTCGAAGCCGCACGAGAAGTAGGGCTTGGCTATCTGCTCTTGCGTCAACATGGATATTCGCTTTCAGGTGGGGAAGCGCAGCGTTTAAAGATAGCAAGAGAATTTTCAAAAAAGGACGACACATCGAAACTCTACTTGCTTGACGAGCCTACCGTCGGTCAACATATGGAAGATGTAGCTCGCCTGTTAGATGTCTTACACAAGTTGGTGCAAGAGGACCATTCTGTGATCGTCATCGAGCACCACCCCCACATACTGGCGTCCTGCGATTGGCTGATTGAGTTAGGTCCAGGTGGGGGCCCGGAAGGTGGGAGAGTCGTCGCTGTTGGCACACCGGAAACCCTGTCCTCTGGGGACACCCCGATCGCCCCTTATCTGCATACGGTGATGGTGGTGGAGCGATGAATACTTCAGCCACGCTATGGGCGCCATTGCTGCTGGCTGACCCTTCACCATGCTTGCGTAAACTCGTCCTTTTGGAGCTGCTCGAGACACCACCTGACGATCTCGAGGTCTCCGAACTCTCAGAACTGTGCAGGTCGGATCCCCTCATTTTAGACTTGCTAGCCCTCCAAGAGACGAACGGGGCTTGGATTCGTGTCGGTAGCGACGCCAACCTCGGCCCGCTAAAAGGAACGGCGATAGCGCTCACTCGCCTCGGCTATCTCGGTTTCGGAAAGGAAGATCCCGCCGTCGAGCGAGGAGCGCAATACCTATTCTCCATCCAGAGAGAGGCGGGGGACTGGCCCATGCCCAGCGAGGTGGGGGATTCAGAAACTTATCCCAACTATTCGATGATCCCATTACAGACCTCCGTCCCTCTGCGCGGTCTGGCCTGGTGTGGATACGCTGAGGACCCTCGCGTCGTGAGGGCATACGAGTGGCTCCTATCCCACCGGCTGTCGGACGGCGCCTGGCCGACGGGAATCGCCTCGGGCAATTACGGCGGTGTGGCGGGATATCGCCGGCTTGCACACTCGCGTTGGGGTTGTCGTACGAACACGACGGAAGCCCTGCGCTGCCTCGCACTCCACCCTCATCTCCGCAGCGGGCCCGAAGCTCGCCAGGCGTTGGACTTGCTCCTCGGACGCGAGACAAGGGAAACGCACACCCTTGGCGTCGAGGTCGCGCGGACACTCGGTGCAGAACCCGCCGGCGGTTGGTTTACCTACCACGCCCGTTTCGACCATGCACTGATACTCGACTTATGCTGGCGGATCGGTGCCAGTCAGGAGGACGAGCGTGTCGCCTCATTGGTCGAATTTGTGAAAAGCCTCCGCGGAGAGTATGGCCTCTGGCAATGCAAATCCCACCCCCACACATCAAGGTGGGTTACATTTGATCTCTTGCGCTCCCTTTCCAGACTCGACGATAAAACAGATTGGGTAAGTCTTGAGCCACGTACACCCTTCAGAGCCTACGCGAAAAGGGCTCGTCGCTATTAGGCACACCTATGAAACATCTGTGGAACCAATTCACACGCATTCCTTCACACTGTCGCCGCCTCGATACCACAGTGAAACAATGAATTGGATCCCAAAGAGGGAAGGAGATTGATGTGCCCGAATTGCCGGAAATCACTTCACGAGCTCGAGAAATGCATGAAGCGCTTACAGGAAAATCCATCAAGGCGATCGAGGTGTTACAACCGAAATGTCTCAACCTCCCCAAAAATACGTTCATTCAGGCATTGACCAGCGCAAAAATAACCTCAGTCTCGAGCCGAGGGAAATGGATCTTCATTGAAAGCGATCGTGGTTGGCTATTGTTGAATCTGGGCATGGGAGGCGAGATCTTGCTCACTACATGCGACGCTCTACCCGAAAAACGTCGCTTGACATTCGAATTCCACGACGCTTCCTGCCTGTCGATCAATTTCTGGTGGTTCGGCTACGCCCACTTTGTGCCCGAACAAGACCTGGCGGACCACAAAATGACCGCCAAGCTCGGATCCAACGCCATCGAATTGACATTCGAGAAGCTGGAGGCGCTGATGCATGGGCGACGAGGACGCGTCAAATCATTCCTTCTTGATCAATCCAAGATCGCGGGAATCGGGAACGCCTACGTACACGACATTCTATTCATGGCGCGGTTGCACCCAATGCGCACAGTCGATACGCTCTCAAGATCCGACATCCAATCTTTAGCTCAAGCGATACAGGATGGCCTACAACCGAGCATCGAGAAAGGAGGCGCATTCTACGAAATGAATCTCTTAGGGGAGAAGGGGGGCTTCACCATGGAGGACATTCTTGTCGGGTACAAGGAAGGTGAGCCTTGTCCGGAATGTGGCTCATCCATCGAGAAGATCAAGACCGGCAGCACGAGCAGCTTCATCTGCCCGAGTTGCCAGTCGCTCGAAACTGCCTAGCGTAACCAGGAATATCACAATATGCGAGCAGCCTACGTCTTTGATCACAGCGGGCGTCTAGCGCAGCTCGACTCCATACTCACCAATTATGGATTCACCGACCTGCACTGTGTAGGCGTTTCCAACAATTGTGAAAATAACGCTTTCCAAAACGACGAGCCCGGTATAATCAGCCCGCAACGCTTTCACACTTCACGACGGTGAGAGACGATCAATCTGAATCCTCGTCCGGAATCTGCCCACGCAATTTGACCCTTGTGTCGTAACTGATGGAGACGTTCACACTCTCGGGAGCAAGAGTGCGTAGATTCTCTGCGTTGAATACCCTATGAAGTGCTAGAGGAATATCCCCATGCACATGGACCCTTACCACAGCATCCGGGTCTACATCTGCTAATCGACTTCGTAGCTCCTCCTCGAGCGTTTGACGGTCTGCGTCGGCGATCGTTACCTCCAAGGTGATCATCGGTCGCGAGGGTAACGGCTCGTACAACAAATCCACAATTTTGCCGCCTTCTTGCTCAGACCGGGTGACTTGCAAGCGAACATAATGCTTGACCTCATTACACTCCGCGAAGGAGGTCCTTTCCACAGATCCAGGATAAATCACTGGCGATTTTAATTGTTGTCCGGCGAGATCCTTCCTGAGTGTCTGGCTGCGATGGACGTGACCTGAGAGGATCGCCGCAAAGTCACCAGGGACATCCTCACCACGAATGACCTCCGGACCGCTGCGAAACGTGTAGTTCGAGGATCCGACCTGTGCACCTTCAACGATTTGATGCATGCAAAGAATGCGAACGTCGGCAGATTTTTCCTTATACCGAGTTTGATCCAGGACAAGCGCAAAGTCGTCTCGGGCGCTTCTGATAAATGGAAATCCTGAAACGGAAAGTGAGGTCTCATTCAAGTTGAGGTAAAACGTCTCAGGACGATGGAAAATGTGTATCCTTGGATGCGACGTCCAAAGATGCAAAGGAATCTTCGAACGCTCGTGATTACCTGGCACAAGAAACACGGGCACATCGCGCTCGGCAACAGCGACTAGCGGTTCCAAGGCCTTCTGGACGATCACAATTGGCACCTTGCTGCGATAGAAGAGGTCGCCTCCGTGCACGACCAGATCCACATCCCTATCCATCGCAGGTTGGAGCGCTCGATCAAAATTGGAGAAGAAATCATCCCCTCTACGACGTCGATCAACCCTAGGGTTTAAGGGAAAATCAAGTCCCAGATGAGTATCGGCGAGAAGTAAGATGCGTATCATATCTTCATGATAGGAATTCAGCCTTACCCGAGGTGTCGATGGCCAAATTCGAGATCCTCC
>WVZH01000416.1:1353-4345 GCA_011772595.1 Anaerolineales bacterium | reverse complement strand
CAATCATGATCCCTTACCTGTGCAGCTGGCAAACCATATTACTTTACGCTCCAACGGCTCACCTGATTATACGAACACGGATTGCGGCGTCCCCTTCTATTGGACATTTATACTCACAAATTCCACATCCGATACAAAGATGCTCCAACACCGACGGGCGTTGAATGAGCGACGCCGAATCGATGGGATGGGTGACTATCACCTCTTCCAATTTAACCGCTTTCTCAGGCGTGGGGCACATTTCCTCACACACGATGCAAGGCAGTTCCTTTGCCCAAGGCAGACAACGTTCCGGGTCGATATGCGCGATCCCGATGACCGCCTCCCGCTTGCGGGTTAGATCGAGGGCTGGAAGTGCACCTGAAGGACACGACTGACCACATGCATTGCAGCCAAAATCGCAATAACCCAAACGCGGCACCAATCGGGGAGTCCATAACCCCTCTGCCCCGGATTCCACAAGCACTGGCTGTAATCCCGAAGTCGGGCATACTCTCATGCATTGACTGCATCGCAAGCACCGCGCCAGGAAACTATTTTCATCCTCGACCCCTGGCGGCCGGAGCAGCAAAGGATGATGAAGCCTGCGATGAACGCCGGTCTGCAAGATAGCGACTCCAAGTGCGCCAGATGCCATCGCGGTCAAGACCTCTCGTCTCGTTGGATCGTATGAACGAATCGAATCCGGCTTCCACATGAGCTGAAATTGGATATCGCCCGGACGACATGCCTCGAAACAGTCCAAACATACAGTGCACTCTGATGGAGCGATTTCGTATGTGGGCTCAGTCTCTATAGCGCCCACCCGGCAGACTTGCAGACAGCGCGCACAAGCCTTGCAGGTATCGTCGATCACAGGCCTGAAGAACGATATCTTCGCCAGCAGCCTCAGCAAGGCACCAAGCGGACATAAAAAGCGGCACCAGAAACGATCCGCCAAAGCGTTCAACGCCAAAACTCCCGCAAAAACCGCGGCGATAAACACGCTCTGGGAAAAGACGGGCTGTTCTACAGGAAGAACCGTTCCACGGAGCAGTCGTTCGAGCGCGTTGACCACCGGTCTCAGAGCAGGAATTCCGTAAAGGGCGCGCTCGAATGCTGTGACGCTTGTGTTCAACGCCGGTAAGACGACTGTCGTCATCGTCCGGGTCAGCAATGTCAAGGGGTCCAAGATGAACAAGGTAAGATTGCCGAGCATAGCAGCAACCAAGACCACGAACAGTAGGATCACTCCGAACTTGCGCAGGCTTGGAGAAAGGTTTTCTGCTCTAAGACCTGCCGATCGAAAACGAACCCATTCCAGCAAGGTACCCAAGGGGCATAGCCAGCCACACCAGACACGACCGAAGGCGATCGTGAGCGCAAGGACAATGAGTGCCAACGCCAAACCTGGGATCCACGTTCGAGAGGCAAGTGTTGCGCCGATAGCCGCCAAGGGATCCAGGCGAAAGAATAGATCTGCGAGCGGAAAGGCCGCACGCTGTGGTAAGGCAGCAAAGAGAAGGTAGAGATAAATCCCCAAAAAAAGCGCCTGGAAGATTTGTCGTACACGGCGCCAGTTTGACGCGGTCACTAGGATGTCTTTCCCCTTTGCGTGATGATAGCCACAGTCAGCCAGAATTATCTGCATAATTCTATAGTCAAAAGCCATCTTGAGCACGAACCCTTAAGTACCCCTTCTTGTTACTTCACCGATTGAGAGTGAGGACCTCAGGAATTTCGTGCAAGCGAGTGAACATCAGGTGGGCGCTGGACCAGTTTACCGCTGGCAAATAGTTAAAATCGTTGTGTTCCTCCGTGAACTTGAAAGATAAATCGCGAAGTTGAAGTAGTACCTAATGCCTGTAACAACTGTCTTCAATATCCGCTATGATTTGATAACAGCCAAGTGGATCCGTTTCTCATACAGGCGCTCTTGAATAGGGTTAACCAAGTTCAGGGGGACTTGTTTGCCGATGCATTTCACTTGAGGAGGAGGGCAAATGAGTCGAGAAGATCGTGAATGGCATCCCGTGCTCGATCCCAGTATTGACCCGCGGGCAGACCGATTCACCACCACAGACTGGTTCTTGAAACTCAAGGAAACAGAAAAATTCCTCGACCGCACCACATCGCAATTCCTCGACGCCAAACGTCAAATCCACGAGATGAACGACGTTATGGGCTGGCTTTTGAAGATCGGCGAGATGGTGTATCTAAAGCAATACGCAGCCGCGCACGAATGGCTTAAAAAAGCGGTGAGGCGTTTTCCTTGGCTCATTATCTATTTCCACGAGAAGCGCATCTCGACCGACGAACTCATTAGCGGTGGAAAATCTGAGACGTCAGAATAGGGACAGCTTCCGTCCATCGAAACCCATATGATCCATCCACGCTCTGCGCTAGCTTTTTTAAAAACCGTAAGCTGCGACTGCTCGCCCGCTGAGTTGGCCTGATTCGATCCTGCTGATGCTCCTTCGCGGACCGTCTTCTCCAATCCTGAAGTCTGCATCCAGCATCTTCGAATACAATTCCTCAAAGGAATGAGCCCCTGGATCTTGCTTGTAAGATAACCCGAACCCTGCAAGAATGAGAAACGTAAATTTCTTCGTATCCCCTCCAAACAAAAATACGATCCAATCGATAAGAACTGCGTGTTGGATTCCTCTGTTTGCAACAATGAATTTCATACTTCGTTCTATATAATAGGTCTTAGGTGGCGGGCTGAACGAGCTACCGATAGAGACAGGGAGCAAAGCATGATGATTAAGCCGCAAGGTGCATGGGACGACCGTCTGGTCACGGCCGAGATGCTGCAGAACCTTCCGCAAACTGTGCAACGCTACATGACCTACACCAACGTAGTCGGCAAACCGTGGATCCATACTGTCCGACTCAAGCAGGCCGGCAAGTTCCGCCAGGGACCGGACCGGCCGTGGATGCCGGTGACCGCCGAACAACGCTACACGACGAACCCGCCGTCATTCGTGTGGAATGCCCGTTTCAAGCTTGC
>WVZH01000416.1:0-1327 GCA_011772595.1 Anaerolineales bacterium | reverse complement strand
GTGAAAAACTTGACCAAGGCACCATGGTGCGCTACTTGAATGAGATGATGTGGTTCCCCATCGCATTCCTGGGCGAGAACATCACCTGGGAAGCCGTGGACGACTACTCCGCACAGGTTACCTTCAGCGACTCTGGAAAGAGCGTCTCCGGTCGTATGGTCTTCGACGATGTGGGTCGTCTGACCAACTTCACAACGATGCGCTACCGCGAATTCAAGGGAGACTTTTCACTCGACCCCTGGTCTACACCCATCACGAGCTACGGCGTTCGGGCCGGTCTGAACCTACCCATCAGTGGGCAAGCTGTTTGGAACCTCCCCTCAGGTGATCTAACGTATGCGGACTTGGAGATCACGGAGGTTGAATATAATTCCAATGCATAACCGAGCCGTGGAGTAAACCCTCACCTCGCTCAAACCTTTGCTACTCGTACTGCCAAGGGTCTTTCCTGCAAGGTGCACAGGACAAGCCCTGACATTATGAGCATTAGAGGTAATTCGCACAGAAACGACCTATGAGCAATTTGCCGAGATGTATCCATGGATATAACTTCTCGCTCAGAGGAACGTTCCTCATCCCTCCATGGTCATCGTCGATCGCACGTACCTCGAATACTAATTTCTGCATTCCGAGCTTCCGGGTAATCCGGCCTATACTGCACACGTGAGGTATCGCATGTTTCCAGGAGGTTGGTAGGATGACGATTCAGACCGGCGTTTTCGTTCTACTTACGATCCTTCTTCTGGCCTTTACACTTTCCCGTCCCCAGCGCCATCGCTTTTACCGGTTTTTTGCGTTTGAGAGCGTTCTGGGTCTTGTGCTCCTCAACAGTGACGCTTGGTTTCTTGATCCCTTTTCTGTCCTTCAGTTGATCTCATGGACCTTATTGATCGGCTCGCTCCTCCTGGCTCTCCACGGTTTCAGACTTCTTCGCACCACCGGTTCTCCAGATGGTGACATCGAAGATACCACCCGGCTTGTCACGACTGGCGCCTATCGACATATCCGCCACCCTTTATATTGTTCGCTGCTGATTCTAGGGGTGGGGGCGTTCCTGAAGGATCCCTCCGTTCTCGGGTTTTCACTCCTCGTTATTCTGTTGCTCTTCCTCTACGCCACGGCGAAGGTCGAGGAAAGGGATAACCTACAGAAGTTTGGCAGTGCCTATCGTGAGTACATGAAGAAAACGAAGATGTTCATCCCATACCTTCTTTAATCGGACCTTGATTTCTCCCTCGCAATAACATCTTTTACACTCTTGAATTGATACTGCTTCCCTCATCATCCTTCGGCTACATTCCCCGCTGCGTACTTCGGGAGGGATGCC
>WVZH01000367.1:1544-1808 GCA_011772595.1 Anaerolineales bacterium | reverse complement strand
CTCGCGCCCGCGTAAGACAAGGGCGGGACGCGTTTGGATTGATGATTTACGATTTACGATTGATGATTGAGGGAGACACCGTGCAAAGAGAAAGCCCCGCTGGTTTCCCAACGGGGCTCGGCATTCAAGAAACAGTTAAGCCGGCAGCGATCGTGCCTGACTTTCATCCGGGGCCGAAAAAGCGGCCTCGAACGTCTAAGTAATCCTTAGAAAGGAGGTGATCCAGCCGCAGGTTCCCCTACGGCTACCTTGTTACGACTTAGT
>WVZH01000367.1:1075-1427 GCA_011772595.1 Anaerolineales bacterium | reverse complement strand
TAGAGTACACCCCCCCGGACTGTGACAACAGGGCTGGCGGTCTTCCGGACTGCCAGCCCGTGTGTGCTTGCCGAGCAGACGCCTTCCACTATGGCTTCACCGCCCGGTTGTAGACGCGGACGTCGTCGATCAGGCCGGACCAGAGGCTTTCCTGGTCCAGGCTGCCGCTGGCGCNNGTGTGAGGCCCTGGGCATAAAGGCCATGATGACTTGACGTCATCCCCACCTTCCTCCGGTTTAACACCGGCAGTCCCGTTAGAGTCCCCGGCATGACCCGCTGGCAACTAACGGCAAGGGTTTCGCTCGTTAAAGGACTTAACCCGACATCTCACGACACGAGCTGACGACAGCCA
>WVZH01000367.1:0-1007 GCA_011772595.1 Anaerolineales bacterium | reverse complement strand
GCTTGTGTGAGCCCCCGTCAATTCCTTTGAGTTTTAGCCTTGCGACCGTACTCCCCAGGCGGCCTACTTAGCACTTTTGCTTCGGCTGTGCCGGTGTCAGAACCTCCACAACCTAGTAGGCATCGTTTACGGCGTGGACTACCGGGGTATCTAATCCCGTTCGCTCCCCACGCTTTCGTGTCTCAGCGTCAGGACAAGCCCAGTGCACCGTTTTCACCACTGGCGTTCCTCTTGATATCTACGCATTCCACCGCTCCACCAAGAGTTCCATGCACCCCTACTTGCCTCAAGAAAAGCAGTTCGTCACGCAATTCCCCGGTTGAGCCGGGGGCTTTCACAAAACGCTTACTTTTCCGCCTACACACGCTTTAAGCCCAGTGATACCGAACAACGCTTGCCACCTTCGTCTTACCGCGGCTGCTGGCACGAAGTTAGCCGTGACTTCCTTTGGGTTAGATCAATCCGCCGAAGCGGACTTTCTTCCCCCCTGACAGCGGTTTACACCCCGAGGGGCTTCCTCCCGCACGCGGCGTCGCTGGGTCAGGCTTTCGCCCATTGCCCAATATTCGTTACTGCAGCCCTCCGTGGAGGTCCGGGCAGTGTCTCAGTCCCGATGTGGCGGGCCAACCTCTCAGTCCCGCTACCCGTCATCGCCTTGGTGAGCCATTACCCCACCAACAAGCTGATAGGAGATAGGCCGCTCCCGCGCCGATAAATCTTTGATCACCGACCCATCGGCCGGCGATATCATCCGGTATTACCTGCCCTTTCGGACAGCTATCCCAGAGCACGGGGCACGTTACCTATCCATTACTCACCCTTTCGCCACTAACCCGCTANNTTCGACTTGCATGCCTTAGCCACGCCGCCAGCGTTCGTTCTGAGCCAGGATCAAACCCTTCAGTTTGATGTGGCGATTCCGCCGTTAAGCGGACTCGTCGAAGGCTCAACACTCGGTAGGAATCTCCAAACGCGACGAGTCGCGTTGGAGGCTCTTTACGCACCGA
>WVZH01000281.1 GCA_011772595.1 Anaerolineales bacterium | reverse complement strand
AAGTTGTCGCAGAGCTGCTCGGCTTTTAGTTTGCCGGGCCAGCGAATAATCAGCGGAATATGGATGCCGCCATCGTAAAGCCACTGCTTGCCGCGGACGTGGCAGCGGCCGTGGTCGCCTATGAAAATCACGACCGTATTGTTCGCCAGGCCCTCATCATCGAGGCGTTTTAGAATCTTGCCGACGTATCCGTCCATCACCTGGATAGAGTTCAGGTATGTTGCCCAATCATCCCGTGCGATGGGGTGGTCGGGGTAGTAAGGCGGCAGCTTGACCTTGGCCGGGTCGACCGGGTTTTTTAACTTTTCGCGCAGATTCTTCCAGTGTCCGCCTCGATGCGTCATGCTTATGGATAGTTGGGCGAAGAACGGCTGGCCGGGCCTGCGCTGGTTCCAGTCGCTGCCGTCGAAAGCGTTTTTGAATTGGAAGTTGAAGTCTGTTTTGCCCGAGCCGCGCACACCGGCTGCGGCCGTCTTAACGTTGGCGGTGAAGTACCCCGCCTCGCGGAAGTGGTCGGTTATCAGCCGGACCGGTTCGGGCAGCGTGTAACCATCGTCGCGATGGCTGCGGTGATTGTGGGCGCCGATGGAGGTCTGGTACATACCTGTAATCATTGCCGAGCGGCTGGCAGAGCACACCGGAGAGGTCGTAAATGCGTTGGAAAAACGGATGCCCTGACGAGCCAGCCTGTCCAGATTCGGAGTTTGCACTGCCGGCGTTCCGTAGCAGCTCAGGTCAGGACTGATGTCCTCGGACAGTATCCACAGAATGTTGGGCCTGTCTTCGTTTCTTCGGGCGGCGAACAGCTCCTCTGGCATGGCAATGGCCGCTGCCCCCAGTCCCACAGTTCTTAGAAAATTACGCCGATTCATAATAGTCTCCTTAGCAAGTTAATTAGTGAGTGGCTGACTGGTTTTACGTTTTTCGCTTTTCATAGTTCGGGATCGGCCTGGGCAGCTTGGCGCCGGTAGCCCGCAGCCAGTCGCTCAGTTTACTGTTGAGTTCTTTGACCTTTCTCGGCATCTTTTCCGAGAGGTCGTTTTGTTCTGAGAGGTCTGTCCTTAGGTTAAACAGTTCGAAAGTTTTGCCCTCGTACCGCTTTATGAGCTTCCAGTTACCTGCTCTGATGATGCTGTAGGGTACAATGTCGCCGCGATAGTGGGGGAAGTGCCAGAATATTGCTTCTCGGCCCAGCTTTTTGGTGCCGTTGGATTTCAGGTGCTCGACAAGCGAGACGCCGTCAATGTCACGGTCGCGGGGCAGCGCAGCACCAGCGGCTTCACAGATGGTCGGGAAGTAATCGACGCTGGTGACCGGCTCGCGGCTGACCGTACCCGGCTTTATGACTTTCGGCCAGCGGACAATCAAAGGCTCGCGGATACCGCCTTCGTATGGATAGCCCTTGCCGGCACGCAGTGGGGCATTGTCCGTTACACTCATAAGGCCGCCGTTGTCACTGGTGAAGAAAATTATTGTCCTCTCGGCCAGGTCAAGTTCGTCGAGAACGGAGCAGATTTTGCCCACGGCATCGTCCACGCTTTCGACCATGGCCGCGTATGTCGGATTCTTCTGATTCGTGGGTTTCTTGGCCTTGTACTTGGCGACCAGGTCGGCTTTGCCCTGGATTGGTGTGTGGACCGCATAGTGAGCCATATAAAGGAAGAACGGCTTGTCTTTATGGCGGCGGATGAATTTGACCGCTTCGTCAGCTTCGCGGTCGGTGAGGTACTCTCCTTTGCGGCGCCGGTTCAGTGTCGGGATTTGA
>WVZH01000475.1:844-1331 GCA_011772595.1 Anaerolineales bacterium | reverse complement strand
CATTGCAGCGGGCTGTCCCAACGCGGCTCGGCCTTGGTCTCGCGCTGCTCCTCGTCCTCCGATGTCCCGGCGGTGAGCGAACCCATACCTTCGGTCAAGGCCGCCATCTGGTCCAGCGCGGCCTTGCCGCCTTTGGCGAGGTCCATCTTCTCCCCCGCCTCCTTGATCCAGGCTTCGGCCTCTTGGTACTTCTCGAAAGGCTCGTCGCCCTTCTGGATCGCTGCGAAAAGGTCCATGCCCTTCTTGTTCAGGGCAAGCGCCTCTTCTCTCAATTGTCCTACGTCCACGATTCACCTCCGTGAATGGTTGTATTTGGTCGCCATTCGCGCCCTCGCGGAGACCCAAGCCCCCGTCAGGGCCGCAAGTGAGTGGACGCCAGGCCCGGCTCGGCTTGCCCTTGAATCTTGAACCTATGCTAAATCAGATTTCCTCTATCCGTTGTCGTTGCAATTCGGCCTCTTGAATCTTGGCCGCGATCATGCCGTCT
>WVZH01000475.1:0-698 GCA_011772595.1 Anaerolineales bacterium | reverse complement strand
ATGCGCCCTGGCCTCGGACGCCGACCAACTCCCCTTCGGGTAGCGGTACGCCTGCTCTTGCATCTTGCCCCCGGTTTTCTTGCAGAAGATGATGGCGTAAGTCTTGCCGCCAGATTGCCTCGTTCCCCGGCGGCAGGTGTCGAACTGTCGTCTTCCATCTCGGTCTCCTTCACATCCGTTATGATGGCTGCGGGATTCATGCCCAATGGCACAAGTGAAACATCCATCAGCTTGATCTCTTTCAGGTGGCGGATTTGGCTACCGTCCTTTTCCTCCCAATCCTCTTTGATCGTCTTATAGCCAATCGAAAGCTGATCTAAGACGGAATCCCTCGCCAGAATGATCGCATCGTTGCCGCGCCTCGTTTCGCTGATATAGAAATGTGTATAGAGGCCGCCTGTCGCATCTGGATATTTCTGCCTTAACTTATTAGGCAGACGCCTTCTCGGCACTTCCTCAAGCGCCAATGGTCGTCCAATCGGCTCTTTGAAATCATGGATATAAAAGACCTTGATCCGGTCGCCCTGCTCGGCTAGGGTCTTTTTGCAAGCCCCCCGATCAATTACGTCTCCGCCTTCATCGACGTTACCCATGATCGCGGCATAGCCTTTGACAGTGCGGGCCTCCGGGTCTAGCCCCTTTTCCTCAAGCTCGAACGGGAATGATTTGCGTTCCATGATTGCCTCCTACTCGATGAC
>WVZH01000472.1:283-4548 GCA_011772595.1 Anaerolineales bacterium | reverse complement strand
ATTATACCACACCATGCGCTTGGGGCGAAAACTGCTCAGGGGGAGCGTCACACATTAGGGACAAGCTCCTGAAAGGCGGATTCAGGCCACTGGAGAGTCAAGCCCCGAAAGAGTTGGCACATCGAAAGCTTTTGCAGGTCGTAGCCAGCCAATTCCAGCGGACACCTGCCGCGGATGGGTTCCTGGGCATCGTTGGAGAAGGGGGTGAAACGGTAGACCTTCTCAAAGACGCCAAGGTAGAGTTGCGCCGAGTGGATGTTCTCAAAGCCGCAGAAGGTTTTGTAGTGTTGGGTGAAGATGCGAATCACCTCTTCTGTCGCATTATTGGTGGTTGGAATGATACGGCTTTCAATGGCATTCACCAACCTGGGCCAGTGACGTTCCAAGAAGTCAAAGATCGCTTTGGCTTCTGGTGTTTGGGCGACGAAAGTCGTGCGCTGGGCCAGCACCTTGTGGTAGCGCCGCTGGGCGGTCCGCTTGGTGCGCGCGTCAAAGATGTGGTCGATCTGTTGCCGAAGCGTTTTGACCTGGGGATCTGTTTCGGCATACTGGGTGCCATACACCTCTTTGATGTGCTTGTGTGCTTCTTGCAGGGCATGAAAGATGCACTCGTGGTGTGTGGCCTTGGGAAAGACCTGAGCGATCAAGGGGCCATAGTCCACGCGTAGGTCGGTCACGACCACACGAGGATGGTAGCCCTTGGCATGCAAGGCCAACAAGAAGGCTTTTGCGCTGTCCTTGGTGTTGTAGGGGTAGAGCTCGATATGCAAAAGGTCATAGGTGTAGCTGTCCACGGCCAAGTAGACGTACATCCAGCGTTTCATTTCGCTGTCTGGCTTGTCATTCTTGGGGACCAAGACGTACTTTTCATCGATGCCGACCGCACCACTCGAGCGTACGATCCCAAAGAGCGCGGCCACAGGCAGCAGTTGGTAGCCGAAGCCACTGACCCAGCGATAGACGGTCATCTTGCTGACGCCCAAGCACTGACTGGTTCGACGGTAGACGCTACGGGACCACTCGTACAGCTGCAGCGCCGCCAGGTGGCGGTCCACGGTGCACTTGGAGTAGGGCACCAGGTTGGGAGGCAAGTTGGTAAAGGTCTTGTGCTCGCACTCAGGGTTGTGGCAGTAGTAGCGGTAGACCTCAACCGTTTGCTCGTTTCCCTGTGCATCGATGTATCGTTTCGGCCGGGGTGTCCTGCTCTTGCGGGATACGTCTGTGGTCCCGCAGTAGAGGCAGCGTACCGTATCGTCCGCGACAGACTCCCAACGACCAAACAAGCAGTGCTCAAGGTGCAGCATCCAAGGCAAGGGCGTACGGGCCGGTGCAGGATCTAAGCCGACCTCCGCGCTCATTGCCTGCAGGTCGGCTAATGGAATCCGTTCTTCTGGGGTCAGCCCATCCAATCGCTCTAGCCGTTCGACCAGTTTCTGGAGTTGGGCCAGTAGTTGCCGGACCAGCCACTCGTCTCGTGGCCGAAAGGACTCCTTGCTGATCATATACACGCGGCGCAAGGCCTCGCGCAACACAGCCCATCCGCTTTCTCGAGCGGCTTGCTGCACTTGGTTGAGGGGGATCTCTTCTCCCTGTGCCCTCAAGTGTGCCTGCAACTGCTGGGCGCCCCACCACGGAAACTGAACCCAGGCCTCGATGATCCGCTGCTGCACGTCCAGAGTCAGCACCTCCGACGTTCGGCTCAGCAATCGCCGCCAATCCTGGTTTTGCCAATAGCTCATCCAACGACTGATGTTGGGTTGAGGCACATCCAGTGCCTGCTCAAGGTGCTGCTGTCGAACAAAGGGCATGCGCCCATCTCGCGTGCGACGACTGCCGCGTGCTTCCCCAGGCACCTCCAATTGTCTCAAGAAGATGATCAACATGCGTTTGTAGAAGGGCACTTTGCCGTCTATGTGCAGCTCGAACTCGCCCTGCAACCGGACGTGGCAGATGCCCTCTTCATCTTGAGTGACCTCGACCTGCGGCCCCAGCGCAAGACCGCCTACTCCTAGCTTGCCCACACCAAACTCGGGGCCTGTCTCCTGTAGAGACTCCAGCACCCATCCCCCCAGTAGTCCGAACAACGCCCATCGGGTCGCACTCTCCAGCAGACCTTCCACACAGCGATAGAGCGCGCAGCATCTCCAGTTCGCGCAAGCCGCCCCGATCCCGCGCCAGACCCAACTCGCCCACGGGAGCAGACAGACCCACTCTTTTTCTGTTTGCCCTGACCATACCGCAAGCAATAGCAACGTCTCGCTACGGATCAAGGCCACCCCCAAACTACGTCTCATCCACGCCCAGCCTGCACACCAGACCAAGCCACCTCGTAGATGCTTCTCTTGGTGTCGCTCTTCCCCCAGCCTGACCCAGCGCGGAGGATACGCAATCCAGCCCTCTAGCTGCTCAAGCCCTTCTCCTCTTATGGCCAGGATCACGACTCCCACTACAGCCATGAAGTGGACAAGCTCGCCCCATTGACCTTTTGTCCCTCCCGTGATACACTGCATCTGCCAGCCTCCTGTTGGTCTCTATGGCTGGGTACAGTGTACCCCACTTTCAAGAGGCTGGCACTTTCCATTATGCCCAACGCTTGGCCCCGTTTTCCCCTCGGTAACGAACCTACCATCTCTATTTCCCTGGTTTTTCTATCCCCAGCGTGATACGCTCACCTCTTTTTCTCCAGTCCACGAGCGTCGCAGGGTCAGACGCACTCCCNNAGATTCGGTCATAAATAGGTCCTAATGACCCACCGAGAATGACGGAATGCGGAACCTTGCCTTCTGTCGTGCCTTGGGATAGAATGGCCTATACCCCAAGGGAGAGGCGAGAGCAGGTGATCAATCAAGGGTCTCTGTTCTCGTCTTTCATTGTTCATCAGGACAATTCGCATGGTCTGACTCGATGGTAGGCGACTCTAAGCTTGGTGCTTCGCGATATAGGGCCAGTTGTGATTCATACTCACGCAGTAGGGCGACGTACTGCTCGACCAGGTGTTTCGACAAGCCTGTGGATGCGGGCAGGTCGTCCAACGGGAGTTTCTGAGCCAAGAGACGCACTTTTTCAAAGTCAGCAATATAGCGGTCAACGGCGCCTTGCGAGTGTTTGATGTCACGGGCGATACGGGCAGGTGACTCACGGCGTAGCCAGCGACGGATGACCTCCGCTTTGTGGGTGACTGAGCCCCCCACATCGTGTACGGTGCCCCGTGTGGGAACAACCTGGCCCGTCTGGGCCTCGTGTTCGCGCAGCAGTCTTCCCACGTAGTACGCCGATAGCCCACTGAGCAGACTGAGATCGAGCAGCGTCAGTACTCCCCCCTGTTCGTAGGCGTCCCAACACCAGCGTGCATAACGCGCACGGTTGAAGGCACGACAGGCTTTGTACTCTCTACGCAACTTGGGGGCCATCAGGAGTCCGATCTCTTCATCGCTGACCATGCGCAGGCGCACAGGAACCAGATCGCTGACCGCCAATCCCTTGCGCTGGCCCTTCCATTCACGCCGCACGGCGAGCCAGACGACGGTCTTGGGCGGGATACGGTCGGGATAACAGCGCTCGATGGTGGCCAAGATGTCCTCGACGATGGCCCGCGCAATCACAGGTCCATGGTCATAGCCATATTCGGTCAGGAACTTGTGCACCAGCAAGTTGGGCAAGCTCCGCTTCTCAAAGCGGTCTTTGATGGTAACCCTCGACGATTTCATCGCAACCAGACCCCCCTTTTGATCTCTGCTGGGCTTTCCGTTGCCCGATCTGGCTCGTCGAGCAATCGTTGCACTCGTTCGTTCCCTTCCCCTGCCGCCTGGCAGAGGTCCAGATACTCACCCACGAGTCGTTCTGACAAGCCTGTGCCGATGCGTATCTCGCTTACACCCAGGCCCCGCGCGTGCAAGCGGAGCACACGCTCAAAGTCTGCGCAATAGCGTTCGATAGCATAGATCGAATGTCGTCGCCGCTCCTTGATTTCACTGAAGGTGTATCCAGCCAACCAATCACCGACGACCTGTGTCTTGTGGCTGACGCCTTTGCCAATGTCTTTGATCTGTCCACGAGTGGGTACATCTAGCCCTCCTGAACGCAACTGCGCAATGTCGCGCTTGATCGTAGAACGGCTCGCGCAGAGCAGACGCGCCAGATCTTCCTGGGTCAACAAGGCTCCCTGGTCCTGGGCCTCACGCGTCAGGCGTTGGATCTTGCTCCGTCGCAGGGCGGCCACCCCTTCTCGTAACGCTTCCAGATCGTCAGGACTGTCCAAGGTCAAA
>WVZH01000472.1:0-245 GCA_011772595.1 Anaerolineales bacterium | reverse complement strand
CCCACATCGCATTCTAGGCCAAAGTACTGCTCAAAGTAGCGGCGCATCTGCTCGAACTGCGTTCGAGCCATAAACGGAGCCAGGTTGAAATCGTGACTGATCCGTTCGATAATCGCCCCTTCAGGCGACTTGGCTTCCAAGCGTTCGATTGCTTTCTCTTCCATTGTTGTCCCTCCGTGGTCTCTGATACTATTCTACCACGGTGGGTCATTTGAACCAATAGGAAACGGGGCCCGTGTGGCTCG
>WVZH01000230.1:3578-9432 GCA_011772595.1 Anaerolineales bacterium | reverse complement strand
TCACATCCGACTCGCCATAGGCGTCGTTGGTGTAGGTGTCGCCATTTTTGCTCATCCCGCGTGTTTCCACAGCCGCGATACCCATCGTTACGTCCACGACGACACCGACATCGCTCGGTAGATAAATTGTCAGCTTGCCCACACCGCCAGTGATTTCGGCATTCAGATCTTGCTCCCAGCCAGCCGTCATGTCCAGCGTGAAGTCCCCTGCGCCCATCTGGAGGTCCATACTGCGAATGGGACTATTTCCGAGCCATAGATCCCCTTCGCCGGCGCCAAGCTCGAAATCGAGGCTCGTGAGGTTGAAGCCAACCAGATCGATATCACCCTTCGCGGCTCCCATGGTAAGCCTGAGATCGATAGGGATATCCTCATTGAAGCGCAACACCCATTCGGAGCGCACGTCGTCATAATCGCCGATTGGAAGACCTTCGACATCTCGGTGCTCCACGACAAGCCGGCCGGTAGACCCACTCACCTCATAGGAGACCTGGGGCTCAAGTTCGTCGACGTTGTAGGTGAACCCCGCCTCCATCAGCTCGTCCGCGCCTCCCGAGATCTCGATCTCCCCGACACCCATGCGGATCTCCGCTCGAACGGTCTCGGCATTGCCCACTTCGATAGTTTTAACATCGGTTTGCATTGACCCTACCCGAAAGCGATCGACCGTACAGGCACTAAACGAAAGCGCCAGTACAGTCAGTGCTACCAAGAAAACCACTCTTCTATTGTTCACCATTCCACCTCCCAGTTACGACTCTTCTATCTTCTCGACGAGGATGGTGCAGTTGGTGACCAGTGCCGCGATGGCACCGATCGCTGCCCAGGTAGGTAAAAGCGCAGCGCCAATCACACCTAAGGTGAGTGGGACCTCAATTAACGTCGTACCCTCCTCGTCCTTGATGATGATGCGACGAATGTTGCCCTCGTGCACCAGCTCCTTGACCTTGGTGACGAGAATATCGCCACTGACTTGATATTCCTCCGTGCGTACTTCTTCGGTCATCGTCCTTCTCCTTTTTTTATTTTACTTCTTTGATTGGAGCCTTCCTACAGTTTGCTTATAAATTCCCGCACATTGTATATTATGGTCTCTTACCCAAATTGCCCATTGCAACCCTCGCCCCTGTGCTAAGAAACCCGAAAGAGACCCCCCAATCTAAACCGAAACTTTCGCCAGGTTATTTAATAACACAGCGGATGGCTTTGAACCTTATGGATGAAATTAAGGTTGATCCATGAACACAGTCGGGATTACTCTATCAGAGATCGTTGCTTGCCACCCGACAGCATTGAGGCTCGGCTTTCTCACCCCAAATACACACGAGCAGATGACCATGCATCATACAGGATTAAGGATCATTCTTCAATACTTGCTTGAAATTAAGTTTATGAACTCTGGAATTCTCCTCCCGACACCTTTCGGAATTGTGGAAGATTTTATATCTCGCCTACCTACTCGCTTTCACGCCAAATAGGACCCGCAGAGGCTTGATGCGGTGGACGATTAATTCATAGAATGCGATGGAAATCAAGAAGGAACATACAACGACGATCACCAACTTCGGGAAGATGCCCAAGTTCCACTGCACGACAAAAAACGCGATGGCGACGATCACCGGTTGGTGGACCATGAAGAAGGGCATGATCATCTGCTGACCGTATTGCAGCCACTTGTTGGTGAAATCCAGGGATCGCATGCCAACGTTCAAAACGAAGAGCGTCCAGCACCAGCTGTTCACGCTGAAGACGATCCACAGCAGGAAAAATTGAGGCGTCCCAACCGCAACTGCCCAATCCATGGCCACACCCGCTGCACCGATAGCGAAGAAAAAGAGCGTGCTGGCGATACCGATCGCCAAGTGGACGAAGCGATCCCGCTTCACGGCATGCAAGAAGCGCTCGTCTGCATACAGGATGTATCCGGCAATGAAGAAGATCAGCGTGAAAGCAAAATCCGCCCAATCATGTTCACCGACAAAATAAGGTCGGAGAAGGATTTGAACTAAAAACGAGGGCAGGAGGAAGACCAAGAGACCGCCGCGCCGCTCCGCAAAGCCAGCGAGCCAATTTATGAAGCGCTGCCCTTTCTCCTTCTTCAGCCACTGAAAGAGCGGGAGGGCGATCAATGAATATGCGAACAGGAAACCCAAGAACCACAGATGATACCCCAACCAGCCGAACATCGTGGGGCTAAACCCCGGTTGATAGCCATCCCCTCGACCTACGGCGAACGACAAGAGTGAGCCTTCAACCATGCCTTTCTGAGTCTCATGACTCCATTCGAGAAAGACCTGGAGTGGCTGAAACAAAATCGACCCGACCAGGAAAGGAACGAACAGTCGCATGAAGCGCTCACGGGCGAATTGCCGCCATGTCCTTTTACGTAGTGCAAACCAGCTGCCAACACCTGAGAGTAAGAAGAACAGCGGCATACCCCAGGGGTAAAGAAAGATAACAAAAACGAGTGTCACCACCAGACTTTGTTCTGCGTTTTTGATGTGCCAATCCGTAACGTCGAAGGGGTGCACGGCGTGAAACAGAAAGACCCCCAGGATGGCCAACACCCGCAACCAGTCGAGATAGTGGAGTCGCACCGACTTCTGCTTAGGGCGATCATGATTTGTAGACAATTCGGTGTTTTGCATGCGTGTTCTCCTGAATCTGGATTTAATCGATCTCGTTGGGATGTACTCCACGCGACATGTTTGTCTTAGTCAATGTTTTTAACCAATGGCGTGCGCCGAAGGACGTAAGCGATCAAGAAGCACAACGCCACAGCGAAAGGACCTACTAGAGCAAACTTGAGCAACGGATAGAGACGCAACCCCCGCAAAGCAAGGCCAAGGTAAACGAGCACCGGCACGTGAACGAAGTACACGGCGAACGCGTTGTCCGCCATCTCCTTGGTCAACGCGCTTTGCCGATTTAGCCGCTCGCGGAACAAAATGAGTAGGCCGATCATCATGCCCATACCCACGAACTGCTCAAACACGGAGAAAGCGAAGGACTGCCAAGTAAGCCCTCCCACGAAATGGGAGGTGTCCCCTTCTATTGCGCCGCCGACCACGAAAAGGAGCGGGAACAACACCAGGATGAAGACGAGGGCAACCCCCAACCACAGCTTTCCTGTTCTCTCGGGTCTCCCTAGCAACCAGTTGCGCCGGTAAGCCACGATGCCGACGATGAACATGGCGATAAACTGCGGGAAGAGTGCCAGCGGAAGCCCTAACGGAAGGAGCAGCCAACCTATAGGGATCCATATGCGCAGAAGGAATGTCGCCACACCCAGCACAAGTGCGAAGGCGCCGACCGAAAAGTTCGTCGGCAATTTGCCTTCTGCTTGAGAATGTGAAGCCTTCGGCTTTACAAACTGGCGCACAAGCGCATACACGAGCAGAATGATGAGCAGCCCCTCGATGAACCACATGGGGCCTACGCCAAGCGTGCGGTATGTACTGAAATGCTGTTGCAGATACTGCCAGAAAGAACCCCTAAAACCATAAAGCGTGGCCCTGAGCCCGTAATAGATCAACGGGTCGAAGATGAGAATATACAGGACCAAGGGGATGCCAAGTCGGCGAATCCAATTCCATATGAAGAGCCAGGCTCCCTTACGGTCATACGATCCACTGGAGAAGTAGCCCGAGATCAGGAAGAAGAAGCCCAACAGATAAGGGCCATTGGCGATGTAAAAAAGCGTGAAGAGGATCGTGGTGAACATATCCGCCTGGCCCTCCTGATAAGGCCAGGTACCCGATGCGCCGTAAATCACGGCCGCGTGCCACAACACAACGAGTGTGATGGGTACGATTCGCAGATTGTCGATGAAGAGCAGTCGAGGTCTGGCTTCCGGTTTTTTTTATCACTGTGCGTTGGTTGTCCCATGTGAACACCAGAAGGATCGTTGGTCGTGCTTGTCATCGTCCCGCCCTCCTAAATGATTGATTCTTTAGCTCAGATAACGACGAAATAAACCCGATCCATCAGTGGAGTCGGGTTCAAGCACGGAAAACCTTCTTCGTGTTCCCCACACCGAGGTTTCACAAATTTGCCCTAACAGTGGCAAGCTGAAATATCACCATCATCCAAAAATTCGGCGCCCTATAGCAATAATCAGTCACAGCAGCCTCTGATCACCGTCCACACGCGCCTATTACCCTACGAGCTACGATCGCAATTCCTTGACTTTGTCCATCAGCGCGCGCACGCGCGCAGAATCAACCGGGTTCCAAATGTAACCGTCCTGCTTGAAGGTCGTGCCGACGACGGCTCCATCGGCGACGGCGAGTTGCTCCTCCACCGTCTCGAGACGCACGCCCGTGTTGGCGAACAGTGGCGTATCGGGGACCGCCTCCTTCACCACACGCAAGGCCTCAAGGGGGGTGCCAACGCCGGCGGTCAGCCCTGAGACACACAGCGCGTCTGGTTGCGTGTTGAAGACCGTCGAGCGGGCGATGTCGCCGAGTTCGCGAGGCGCGAGGTAAGCCGCGGATTCGGGCAGGATGTTGAAGAGCAGTTTCACGTCCTGCGCGCCAATAGCGTGTTGATGGCGTACCACCTTGCCGCAATCCATGTTCCACAGACCGAAATCGCTGGCGTAAACACCGGTGAAAATCTCACGCACGAAGGACGCGCCCGTCGAAACCGCCAGGTCGAGAGAGGCAAAAGGATCCCACAAGACGTTCACTCCGTAGGGTATCCGAAGCTCTTCTTTCAGTTCTCCGATGACGCGCGCCATAGCGGCGACGGTGACCGTTTCGACCTTGGTCAAATAAGGAAGGCTGGCCTCATTGGAGAACATAATCGCATCCACCCCGCCGTCCTGGAGGGCATGAAGGTCGGCGCGAGCATGATCGATGATCCGTTGCATACCTCCCGCGTAGTCGTACCCTGGATCACCTGGCAATGCTTTGAGATGCCCCATCGCGATGATGGGCTTCTCGACACCGAAAAGCTCCTTAAGCCAAGACATATCAACCCTCCTTGCACAACTGTCCGCGCGTCACTCCGATTTGTTCTCCGATATCACTGGCATCACAACTTGGACATGGTCCTTGGAATTGGGCTCACAAAGAATGATTGCTATCAGGATTTCCCCGTGGTGATGTTTCTAAGCAACCGCATCCGCGCCTAACGGCTTTCAATGCTCGCCAGCAAGGCAGCCATATTCTCCGCCACGGACGCCGTCTCATTATAGACGCTCGAACCCGCAACGAGGACCGACGCCCCAGCCTCAACGACTAGCGGCGCTGTCGTCGTATCGATCCCGCCGTCCACCCCGATGGGGATGTTCAAGCTCCGTTTGTCGAGCATCTGACGCAGCCTGCGAATCTTCGCCAGTTGGCTGTGGATGAACGCCTGACCACCAAATCCCGGATTGACCGTCATCACCTGGATCAGGTCCACCAAATCGAGGACGTCCTCCAAAACATGCGCCGGCGTCGCGGGGTTAAGGGCCACGCCGGCTTCAACGCCGAGCGCGCGGATGGACTGCAGCGTGCGGTGCAGATGCTGTGGGGCCTCTTGATGCACGATCAAACGATCCGCACCAGCCTCCACGAAGACATCCAGGTAGCGATCCGGATCGACGATCATTAAATGGACATCCAGGGTCAGTTTCACCAACGGACGCAGCGCCTTCACTACGCCGGGCCCAAAGGAAAGGTTGGGGGCGAAGACGCCGTCCATGATGTCAATTTGAATCGCCTCCACGCCAGCCGCTTCCGCCTCCATAGCCTGCTCTCCCAAACGAGTGTAGTCTGCAGCCAGAATGGAAGGCACGATGCTGACCATGGTTGAATTCCTTTCACGCACCAGACGTCCCCAATGTAAGCTGGCGGATACCGTCCTT
>WVZH01000230.1:0-3567 GCA_011772595.1 Anaerolineales bacterium | reverse complement strand
CCCACGCGCGTGTCCAGGATACCAGCAAGCTCGGTTGGGTTACCGATCGGCCCAAAATGGCAATCCAGGATGTAATTCCCGTGATCGGTGATGAACCCTTCACCATCATCCTTTTCACGCAAGGCGACATCCGCCCCCAATGACTCCAAGTATGCAACCTGCGTCTTCCAGCCAAAGGGAATGACTTCGACGGGAACTGGCCATTGCGTGCCCAATGCGGGAGAGAGTTTGCTTTCATCGACCATGATGATCTCGCGCCTGCTGGATTGGGCGACAATCTTTTCACGCAAGAAGGCGCCTCCGCCACCCTTGATCAGATTGAGATTTGGATCGACCTCGTCAGCTCCATCGATCGTAATATCAATCTCGGGGTGCTCTTCCAACGTCGTCAACGGCACGCCCAACCTCTTCGCCTCCTGCTCGATGAAACGAGAGCAAGGGATGCCCACAATGTCCGTTAATTGGCCCTCACGCAATCGCCCGGCCAGTCTCTCGATAGCCAACAACGCCGTGCTCCCGTGTCCCAACCCCACCACCATGCCCGATTCAATAAAGGACACGCCACGTGCTGCGGCCTGCTCTTTGAGTTTGATCACACCCTTGCTCATCCTGACTTGCTCCCTAACAAGGCCACACTCTGATTGGTCACGGATCAATCCTATCAGACTTTATCACCGAAGTGGAAATGTGGGAAAATTTCCCAGCGAGAGTATGTTCAGTATAGCGGTAACCATGGAGGACGCGTCGAAATGAGGATCATGTTATTAGGCGTGGGTATGCAGGGTCAGGCGGCACTGGACGACCTTGTACGTAGCGAGGACGTTTCGGAAGTCATCGCAGCGGATCGAGAAGTTGAACGCCTAAAAGCCTATAAAAAGAAGAGGGGGTACGGCGAAAAGGTGCGCTGTGAACATGTAGACGCCTCGGACCTAGAGAGTCTCGATCGCTTGCTGGCGTTTCAACCCGACGTGCTAATCGACCTGCTTCCAGTGGCTTTTATCCCCAATGTCGTCTCAGCTTGTTTGAAGCATCGTACCCATCTCGTGAACACCAATTATGTTCCAGAGAGCGTGAAGGCTCTCTCCAGCCAGGCTGAAGCAAAAGGGATAACGATCCTCCCGGAGTTTGGGCTGGATCCGGGGATCGACCTCGTCCTCCTGGGAGAAGCCGTTCGATCCCTGGATACCGTGGAGGAGATCACCCTTTACGGCGCAGGTATACCCGATGCAGATTCTGCGACCAATCCAATCCGCTATAAGGTCTCCTGGACACTCGAAGGGGTGCTGCGATCGTACAACCGGGAGGCGCGTGTGATACGCGACGGCGAGGTAATCGAGATTGAGGGCAGGGATTTATTCTCACCAGAAAACATTCATGAGATCGAAATCCAGGGACTTGGAATGTTTGAAGCATTTCCTAACGATGATGCCCTTCCCTACCTTGACATGCTGAACATCGACAAATCGCAGCTGCGCAAGCTCGGGCGATATACGATGCGCTGGCCGGGGCATTCTGCCTTCTGGAAAGCGGTCGTAGATCTACATCTGCTGGATGACGAGCCCGTGACGCTCGATGGTTTCGACATTGACCGCAAACGCTTTCTCGCCGCCGCACTGAACCCACATCTTCAATATGGACCAAACGAGGTGGATCTCGCTATCGTTCGGGTTGAAGTGAGCGGCCAAAAAAGGGGCAAACCAGCACACATTGTTTATCAATTGGTCGATCGGCGTGATCTCGACACGGGATTCACCGCCATGAGCCGTACGGTTGGTTACTCAACCAGCATCGGTGCGCAGTTGATTGGTTCCAACGCAATATCGAAGCGTGGGCTCCTTTCCCCCACCCGCGATATCCCCTTCGATGTATTTATCAGTGAATTGGCAAAGCGTGACATCCATGTCACGTCAGAGATCGACGCGTGAGGGAAACGCGGAGCAACTCGAATGGATCCTCATATCACCCAATCGAAGGTCCTCTGCACCGCCCTCTTCCATCCCTCATAAAGGTGTTTTCGATCCTCGATCCCCATGGCAGGGTCCCAGCGCTTATCCTCGTGCCAGTTGGTGCGCAGATCCTCCTGGCTTTCCCAGAACCCAACGGCCAACCCCGCCGCGTAGGCCGTGCCTAGCGAAGTGGTCTCGGCGACCTGAGGACGGACCACAGGCACGCCTAGAATGTCAGCCTGGAATTGCATCAACAGCTCGTTGTAGACCATACCACCGTCCACTTTGAGCGACCTCAGTTCAACGCCGGAGTCCTTCCTCATTGCATCCAGCACTTCGCGTGTCTGGTAAGCGGTGGCCTCCAGAACGGCGCGCGCCAGGTGACCTTTGTTGATGTAGCGCGTGAGCCCCACGATGACGCCGCGCGCATCCGAGCGCCAGTGAGGCGCAAACAGCCCGGAGAAGGCGGGGACGAAATAGATCCCGCCACTGTCTTCAACCGTCCTTGCCAGGTCCTCCACCTCCGCTGAGGATCGGATCAAGCCGAGATTATCCCGCAGCCATTGCACCAAGGCCCCAGTGATTGCAATTGAGCCCTCCAACGCATACACGGCCGGCGCATCTCCGAATTTGTAGGCCACCGTCGTCAGCAGGCCGCTCTCGGAAGCTACAGGTTCCGACCCGGTGTTTAAGAGCATGAAGCATCCGGTGCCGTAGGTGTTCTTCGCTTCTCCGACGCCGAAGCAGGTCTGACCGACAAGTGCCGCTTGCTGATCACCCAGGTCGCCACACACGGGGATGATGTCCCCGAAGGGACCATCCTTCAGAGTCTGCCCCCAAGTTTTTGGATCGCTGGAAGGGACGATGCGGGGCAGCATGGCTCTCGGCACGCCCAGCGCAGCTAAAATCTCGTCGTCCCAATCCAGGTTCTCCAGGTTGAGTAGCATCGTCCGGCTGGCGTTGGTCACATCGGTGACGTGCGCACCAATACCCGGTCCTCCCGTGAGCCACCAGATCAGCCAGGTGTCGATGTTGCCGAAGAGCGCATCGCCGCTCTCGGCCGCCTGGCGTGCGCCGGCGACATTATCGAGAATCCATCGAATCTTCGGCCCGGAGAAGTACGTTGCCAGTGGAAGACCCACTTTCTCACGGAAACGGTCCTGGCCCCCGTCCTCCGCGAGTCGGTCACAGATCTCTTTTGTGCGCGTGTCTTGCCAGACGATGGCGTTGTAGTAAGGTTTGCCAGTCTCTCGATCCCAGACGACCGTGGTCTCACGCTGGTTGGTGACCCCCACCCCAGCGAGATCGCCGGCCCCCACGTCCGCTGCAGCCATAGCTCGACGGACGACCTCTTTTGTTCGCTCCCAAACCTCAAGCGCATCGTGCTCGACCCATCCCGGTTGAGGGTAGATCTGTTCGTGTTCCTTTTGTGCCACACCGACCGCGCTGCCCTGGCGATCGAAAATCATGCAACGCGTGCTCGTGGTTCCTTGATCGACGGCGGCTACAAATCTCCCCATGGCTCGGACTCCTCTGCGTAATAGCAAAACTTTCAGTAACTCCAATCATTGTAAACGATCATTCTGTGATCGTTTCGGGACCATCATCCTGAGCGGAATGA
>WVZH01000471.1 GCA_011772595.1 Anaerolineales bacterium | reverse complement strand
CCGAAGGGATGGGGGCTTAGGTCCAATACCTTTGGGATGGTTCCCTAGTCCGTGATACAGGCGAGAGATATTTGTGGCTTCGGCAGGCCAACTGCGGAGAAGAAATCAGTGGCGCCGAAGTCAATCAGGTTGATCTTGGCCCGCTGCATGGCGCTGGTACCTTGATTAGGGCCGCGTGGCTTAACATCGAAGTTCTCCATCAAAGCCACACCGGCGAAAAACGACTGGCAGCGCTCAGGGAGTGGGAAGAACTTGGCGCTGCGACTGAAAGGCTTGAAGATGCCATTCTTGCTCTCCAAAGCGTTGGTAGTGGTGGGAGTACCTTGCTCGACAGCGAGTTGCAGGAGCGTATTGATGGCCTGGTCATGTTTATGGACGAAGCGCTGCAAACGTCGTGCCAAGGTTTGAACGCTGGCCGTCTGGATAACGAAAGTTGAGTCCTGCAATTGCGAGATGATGCCTTGCAGTATCAAGACACAGAGGCTCTCATAGCCCGGCGAGAAGGCTTTGAATACCAGGGCCAACATGGGCTGGAGCCGTTTGCGCACCAGACGCCGTTTGAGTTGGTATTGTTTCTTCCGTTCCTTGATCGGCAACCCTTTGGGCACCTCCAAGGTGACATCGCGCACGGCTTCGTCGAACAAACGCACGACTTGTCGGATGAGATGTACCCGGTCACGCAAATGGGTCAAGTTCAAACCAGCGTCCTGCATGTACTTATTGAACAATACATCCAAGTCAGTCAGAAAGTATTCCGGTTGAAAATGTTCGCCAACCACATCGCACAATTGGGCCGGTATATCCTTAGCCTTGCGCACCACGCAGCGCACACTACGGATCAAGCCATGCTCACACATGGCGACCCCCAAGCTGTAGGCCCGCTTCTTCATCTTGGGATAGGTTTCATCGTACAGCAGAAAGCGGGCAACAGCCTGCTGACATTCACTCAGGCGCGCCAAAGCCGCTTCAGCTCGCGTCCCAACCTGCTGCGTCAGACGCTCGATGTATCCGATCGACACTTGCCGTCCATACACGAACTTGACCAGGAGCTGCGTCTTGCGCACCGACAATCCCAATTTGAAACGGCTCAAGCCCACCAAACGGGCAACTTGGCGCCACCAGGCCCGTCGCGCCTCGACCTGCCGCGCCCGCTCGGGCGAGATAACTTCGTGCCCACAGACCTGGCACCGACGACGTTGAATGCGAACCCACTGCACGCCCAGCCAGCCCACCATCAGCATCAGAAACCAGTTCAAGACCCAGTACGTCCCGTTCTTGGTCACCTTTCCCCCACACGCCGGACAGGCCATGGGGCCTTCTTCGGGTGGGGACGCTACTTCCCTGGCTTCTGCTGGCTTATTCTGGGGCTTTGGCCCAGGCTTCCGATTGGCCAGTATCTCTGGCAACCTCTGCTCCACCTTATGCAAGTCATAACGCAGCGTGCTGGCTGGAACCCCAGCTTCACGGGCTGCCGCTTCAACATTGATCTGTTTCAGCGCAATTTCCACCGGCTGGACTTTTTCTTCAATTGTGCGTATTCTATTGGCCACGAGAGGTCGCCTTCTGATGAAACGCGTGATTTGGCATCGCACAGTTTCTATCAGGGGCGGCCTTTTGTCAATCTTCAGCCCACAAATATCTCGTACATATCACAGCGTAGGGTACCATCCCCTATATTCAGTATCAGAAGAAACCAAGAGGA
>WVZH01000089.1:1299-1566 GCA_011772595.1 Anaerolineales bacterium | reverse complement strand
TATGCGGTTTTGTCAAAGGATTTCTGTGTCATGTTGGTGTAGACCGTCAGCGATAATGGGACACAAAAAGGGTCAGTAATACCGAACAGTTGGAGGGGTGGTGTAAGCTCCGGGTGAGGTAGTAGACTAACCTCAATATAGAAAGGAGCTAATGTGTCCCAGAACATCAAAGACAAAGCTGATGCTGCTGAGGCCAGAACCCAGGAAACCAGAAGCTTCATGCAGCAGGTCAGGGTAGCAGCCAGGCGCAAGTATACCCCGGAGGAA
>WVZH01000089.1:0-1208 GCA_011772595.1 Anaerolineales bacterium | reverse complement strand
CGCTGTAAGAGATGCCACGCGTCAAGAGATCGAGCAGATAAAGCGGGAGAACACCGAGCTCAAGCACCTGGTGGCTGACCTGTCCCTGGAAGTTTACCGTCTTAAAAAAACGGCTATTCCTCCATTGAGCCACAACGGCGACGGCGCATGAGTGCCGGGGACAAAGCTATTATCCTGGCCCAAGTGGAAAACCAGTCCAGGGGCAAACGGCAGGCGCTCATGGCACTGGGGATACCGAAAAGCAGCTACTATCGGTGGCGCCAGGGGCAACCCGATTCGGGAAACCGGAAAAGACCGTGGAACCGGATCACTCCCGAAGAAGAAGACAAGGTACTGGCGGTAGCCCGGGAGTCTCCTGAGCTCAGCAGCCGGCAACTCTCAGCCTGGATCACCGATAATGAAGGCTTTGCCGTATCCGAGTCAACGGTGTACCGCATTCTAAGAAGGGAAGGGCTAGTGAAACGTCAGGAGACGCAACTCACGGCCGCTAAGGAATACCATACTAAGACCACGCGGCCGCACCAGATGTGGGCTACCGACGCTTCCTACTTCCGGGTGGTTGGCTGGGGCTACTATTACCTGGTGACCGTGATGGACGACTATTCCCGTTTCATCCTGGCCTGGAAGCTGCAGAAAGACATGTCGGCTAACTCCCTGATCGAGGTGGTTCAGGAAGCGGTGGACGCTACCGGTATGACCGATGTACCTGTCGAGGATCATCGCACCAAACTCCTCTCGGATAACGGCGCTGGCTACGTCTCCAGGGCCTTCCGGGACTACCTGCGTCTGGTGGGCATCGGGCATATCCTGGCTGCGCCCTTCCATCCCCAGACTAACGGCAAGGTGGAGCGCTATCAGCAGTCTCTAAAGCGAGAGGTGAACCAGCTACCCTATGAGCTTCCCAGCCAGCTGGAACGGGCAATTGCCGACTTCGTCGACTACTACAACTACCGCCGTTACCACAAGGCACTCGGCAACGTGACGCCTGCCGATGTCTTATATGGCAGGAGAGAGGAGATCCTGCAACGCAGAAAGGAGGTGCAAATACAAACAATTAATCGTCGCAGAGACTACAACCGGGGCCTCAGGGAGCTTGCTAATGCCGCCTGATTATGCCAAAGTGTTCGGTTCAAAAAGTGTCCCATTTCGCTGATTGACAACAGTACGTGATCTCTATTAACGAGCCTATAGAGGATAGCCCTTCAGGG
>WVZH01000336.1 GCA_011772595.1 Anaerolineales bacterium | reverse complement strand
GGTGTCGTTGTTGGAGTAGGGCGTCGTCGGGGCGCTGGGGGCTGAGTTGAGGGATACCTCCGAGTCAACCGTAATAAAGCCATTGGTCGGGTATTGGGCCTTGTTGGGCCACTTCTGGTTGTTGAATTCGGTTTGGACCCAGCAGGTTGAACGGGCAACGCTAGAGATGCGCACCTCGTCGATGTTGCCCTTCCAGGGCCTATATGTACTCCCTTGGTTTGACCCAATTCGGAAGTCCTCGGTACCCGTGAGAGAAGTCCCCGAGATATCGGTGGTGCTCTCTCCCCCCACTGCTGCTCCGTCACGGAAAAAAGCAGCCGTATCACTTGCCCCTCGGGTCAGGACCACGACCACGTGGTGCCATTGGCCGTCTGCCAATCCGATGCTGGCGTCCGAGCTAAGAATTGGGCGGTACACCCCACCCCCATTCGACAACCTGAGATCAATCTGGTCAGGTGTCTTTTGGTAGTTGAACCAATAGCCTGCGTTGGTGTTGCTTCCTCCTCCTTTTTTAACGACGGTAGGATAACTCTCCGTGCCAGTGGCGTCGTACAGAACCCATGCCGAGATCGTAAAATCGCTCGTCCCCGCGTCCAAACCGCCGTCGGCAAATTCCCAGGGATCCCCAGGATCAGGGACAAGTGCGTGATCATCAACACCATCAAATTCCTGTCCACCATTGTTTTGGCCATCTTGCCCCGTCGCTGATACTTGGTCATCGCCGTGGTTGGCATTGGAGGTGGAATCCTTGTAGAGATCGGCGGCACCGGTTCCGGCAGCCTCCTCCTTCAGGTGCCAGATGCCCTTGAAATTCGAATCCCACACCCCGCTTGGATTCTCGGTGGGGGAGCTGACGGTGCTGTCTCCGTAGTAGAGGTAAATGGTTGTATCGGAAGACCCGGATAGGGTGGGTATTCTCACCCAGGCGACGAGTTCCCCTGTCGAGGGAACATATTTTTCCACCTCATGGTCGAGCTGGGTGATGCCGTCCGAGGCCCTGAAGATAATGTCATAACCATTGGGATGTTCCACATGCCCGGGGTTTGCCGTGGTCCTGAGGTCATCGTCGCTGGCGATGCTGATGAGAACGGCAAAATCGGTAAGGTCCGTCAGTTCATTCGGACAACCCACCACCACCCTGCTGGAATCGATGATGATCGGCTTCCGGTAAGAATAGGTATCGACCGTCGTGGTGGTGAACTGCTGGGTAGCGCTCACGGCTCCTTCGGCGCCGTCATCGTCCCAGAACCGGATACGCCAGTAGTAGGTGGTGCTATCCGCCAGGGGCGAGCCGGCGTAGATGATATCGGGCGAGCGGTTGCCCCTGGTGGTATCGGCCATGCTCGTTCCCGCTGCGCCGGAGTCCCACATGACCGTGCCCAGGAAATCGCTCTGGGTGTTCACCTCGACGCGGTACTTGTTGGCGATGTCCCCGGAGTTGGGGTCTTCGTAGATGGCGCTGAAGGCGGGCGAGGGGTCGGTGATATTTGTCGGATTGGTTTGCCCGCTCTGGGCCGTGTTGTTGTTGGAGTAGGGCGTCGTCGGGGCGGTGGGGGCCTCGTTCACCAGGGTTGTGGTGGTGAACTGCTGCGTTGCGCTTACGGCTCCTTCGGCGCCGTCATCGTCCCAGAACGTGATGCGCCAGTAGTAGGTGGTGCTGTCTTGAAGGGGAGAGCCCGCGTAGATGATGTCGGGCGAGCGGGTGCCCCTGTTGGTGTCTGCCATGGTCGTCCCGCCGACTCCCGAGTCCCACATGACCGTGCCGCTGAAGTTGCTTGCGGTGTTGACCTCCACCCGGTACTTGTTGGCGATGTCCCCTATGTCGGGGTCTTCGTATATAGCGCTGAAGGCGGGGGTGGGGTCGATGATCCCGGTGGCGGGACTCGGTTGGCCACTTTGGGCGGTGGTGTTGTTGGAGTAGGGCGTCGTCGGGGCGGTGGGTGGTGAGTTGAGGACGCCTGCTAAGGTCACCTGCGGATAAACGGTATATGTGAAGTTCGTCGTCGAGCCCCCGTTTGTTACCCGGAAGTAGTAGGTTTGGCCATCAGTGGCATTCGGGGTGGCTTCGATGGAGTATTCGATTTCCGTGAATTGGGCTGGTAATAGCGTAATACCGCTCGTGACGGCGGTGTTGTCCCTCAATTCACCTTGGACGAAGGTGCCGCCACCTGGATTGGTCAGGCCCGGATCAATATCCGATGTAGGTTCGCCGGTATCGTCGATATAGTCGGAGGCGGACATCTGCCAGTGTTGGGTCGTCGCGGAATCAGGCACATTGGTCCAGGTACCACCGGTGGATTCCTTATACTGAAGGCGGTATTGGATCGAGCCGGAGGTTTCCTCGCCTTCATTTGAGACCATGAGTCTCAGGCGAATCGTCGCTGATTTATCGAGCGGTGAGTAGGATGTGTCTTCGTTTGCCAGAAACGTGGCGCCAGGTCCAGGAGCCGGCTTGATCGAGACACCGCCAATAGCCCAATGGTTACCGGATGTGGGGTGCACGTACGCATCCCACGACACGGTGACATTTGGTGCTGCACCACCATCGGTGCCTCCAGCCCCTCTGGTACCGCCGACAGTTGTATTCCAGTGCTCATCAGGTAGTCCAGAGAAATTCGATAGATCCCCGTACTCGGAACAGACAACCCCGAAGACCATTTCACCCGCTGCGGAGGGAACAGGTACGGTAGCCGGAGTCGAGTCGTCACCCTGCGCAGAGGCGAATGTTCCAAGTGGAGTACCTTGGTCTACGCCGGTAAACGTCACGACCCCTGCAACAGCTTCTTGCAGAATGCCGGGTAGAGCATCATCACCGTCGGTAAAGGTAACAACGACATTGCCTGTTCCCGTGGAGGGGGCAACGAGCCTCCAGATCTCAACCCTGGCATCATCCGCGTTTGCCACGAACCTGCCATCTAATGTCAGGTTTTCGGTGCCCTTCCAGGTAACCGAGAGGACTTCCTCATAGTCGTCATTGTTGATAGAGACGCCCACGAGCATCAAGCGGTTCGAGCCCGATGTCGTATG
>WVZH01000204.1:3777-3908 GCA_011772595.1 Anaerolineales bacterium | reverse complement strand
GGCCGTTATGATGGAGTCATAATCTTCGAAGCCGCCAGCGAAACAGAGGCCATGCGGTTCATTATGCAAACGGGCTTTGCCACGCAGTACACCTTGGAAAGTCTGATTGCCGTTTCTGCGGAAAAACTCTA
>WVZH01000204.1:3382-3590 GCA_011772595.1 Anaerolineales bacterium | reverse complement strand
ATTGGGGCTTTTCAGAAGGTTTCAACGATGTTTTGGCCATTGTCGTGTTCAATGTAGAGCACCGTGATGTTTGAGGGGATTTTCTGAACTCGGATTTGGCTGAGGAAGTCTTCTCGGAAGCTCCAGTCTCTTGCAAAGACTAGCACGTATCCATGCTCGACTTCGTTGTCTTTCAGCTTCAGCAGATCCCATCGCGTGTGCCTAATCG
>WVZH01000204.1:739-3371 GCA_011772595.1 Anaerolineales bacterium | reverse complement strand
CCTGGTCCTTCCACCAGAAGAAATTCAACGGCTATGTACGTTTGTTGCTCTCGATCCATGTCTGCGGAGTTGCGGCTTCGGAACAATCGCGCGGTCACTTCCTCAGGATTCCATATGCACAGATCGAAATGCCCTCGTCGGCCAGTGGGGTCTTCAACTGGTTTTCGGTACCTTTTCTTCGTGGGGTATTCTTTGTGCAAGAGCGTACTGCGTTTCCTGTCGCGAGTTTCATACAGTCCATATCCGGTTTCGGCTAGGCGTGTTGACAGCAGCTTGTAGAGAAAGCAGTGAAGGTCATTTTCCGTATAGAACAGGTGCGGGGTGGCAAAGAACGTTCTAATCAAGTCGTACACGCAAGTGTCGGCGAGCTTCACCAAAGGATCAGTTTCTTTCGCGGGTATCTCGATCAACTGGAGCGATTTCTTCATTAGATTCACCGCTTCTAATCGTCAGTTGCCCCGTTATCTAACGGTTATGAATCAGAAATGTGAAGTCTAGATCAGCTACCTTTCAGATTGCGGTTGGTTCTTTGAGTTCTTCGCGCACCGGACACAACAGCGAGACCAGGCCATCCATAGCCCGGGTAGTTCACACCGTTTTCGGGAACGTCAACTCCGCAGTTCAAATACTGCCTACTTCGGTTCTCTTCCATTCTCTCTGGAGTTGCGCGTGCGCAACAACATTAATTATCGAGATTTCAACAGCAGTCTAGATAGGTCACCTGAATTGCTGTTCCGCGTTTCAGCGGCTGAGGTCTTCCGAAAGTGAAGAAGGGCAAGCACGTGAAGTTCGGCGGTAGAACCGTGGCCGCCATCATCGAGTTCCCCGATAACCGCATCTTGCTCGTCAAGCGCGGCACCGTGGTTTTCAGAGGTTACTGGGCTCTGCCGGGAGGTCGCGTTGATCCGGGTGAAACCGTGGAACAGACCGTTGTGCGGGAGATTAAAGAAGAAACAGGACTCGAGGTGGAAGTGACGAGGAAGCTAGGTGAGTATCACGAGCAGGGCGTTCAAGATGGCATCGAATACGACTACTACCCCGCCTGCTTCGTTGTCAAGCCGATCGGAGGACAGCTCAAACGAGAGGAAGAAGAGATCGAACAGATAAGACTATTCAACCTCCATGAGATTCCAGATCCACTAGCGTTTGCCCATTCTGACATGATCCGGGACTATCTGCGTGCGCGTTCGAAAACCTCTTAGAGCACTGGGAAACGAGAGCCTGTGGCTGTCTCAAAATTCAAAGTGAAAAAGTCGGGTAGCCTAAGTATTTGGATCTTTGTGCGGGCCGAGTCACGCACGCGGTTTTCAGGTTTGCTTCTTGTAGACTGAACTTGCGTCCACGTCGAGTCCGTTCCATCGTATTCCATAGTTCAACGCGGCAAGAATTCCGTATGGCTTTCCTATTCCTTCATCGTGCAAGAGCCGTATGGCTTGGGACAGCGACGGTTTGTTAAGGGAAGCGAGTTTTGCCTCGATTTTCCGCAGCTTTTTGTTGCTCACGAAGAGCCCTCCCGCAAGTGTGTAGCCCTCAAGCTCGATGCCTTCCAGCTTCGTTCTCAACGCTTTCTCTGACACGCCCAGCTTTCCCGCCATCGTACGCAACTCTACTACATCGNNCTTCATAATCGGTTTCAGGGGTACCTTCACTTTATAAAACGTGACCTGGCCTTTGAGGCGTTTGAGTTTGTCGCAGGCCAGCTTTTCGTTGGCCGCGATAATGAGATCGACTCCGTGAAGTTGCTGCAGTTTCTTGATTTTCGTTTCCAAATACCTGTTCGTCCAGAACCCCACGATCTCCATGTACACCTTCATGCCGCGTCTTTCGAAACAGAAGTCCGGAATGAACACGTGTCGTCCGACGATTAACGGCGCGGGCTCACGCGTTATGGTCCACCCTGAATTTAAGGCGAGAAAATCGGTGTAGAATTTCTCCTCGACGACGCTGTCGAAAGTAGGGTCTTCCCGTTCTTCCGTCAACGTTTTTGGTTTGATGCGGTCTCCCACCGCCGCGCTGGTTAGCCTGAGCCTGTGAAGTCTCTTGCCAAACTGACTGGTTCTGACGACGCTGCCGTTGATTTCCCACTCGTCGGCTTGAACGATTGCGGGCAGCACCTTCGCGATGCTGGTGCCATAGCGCTGAGTGAGCTTGAAGAGCGAGAGCGGACCATCCACTGTAACCTGAAACACGCCGTCTCGGGTTTCAGCAGCGTACATCAACCCGCGGAATTTTATCGCCCGTAGCACTTCTTTCCAGTGGTCGGACACTGTGACCTGCAGGAACGTTACTCTGAACAGAAGCGTTTGCGTGAGCGATAAGTTGTAGCGTTTCAGAAGGTCGCTTGCGTCTATTGGAGTAAGCTCTTTCAAGACCAGTTCGTCGTCGAGGTCCGCGTAGAGCGATTTCTCCAGCTGCTCTGTCGTCACGTTGAGCCGTGTCGCTACATCCTGCACGATTTGCTGTCGTCGTTCCCTCGTGATCGCCAAACCGCTTCGGCTGGCCTCTTCAAACACGCATCGTCGGGCCAGATACGGATCAACTGCTGCCTCGACTTGGAAGCTGCAAAACCGTTGTAGCAGCACCGAGAGGCCGCGTACGAGTTTGTAGTCGGATCCGGCCATTTCGTAGGCAG
>WVZH01000204.1:500-690 GCA_011772595.1 Anaerolineales bacterium | reverse complement strand
TTTCAAGTTCTCCGAGTTGATGTCGGCGTAGACTGGCTCAATGCGCCCCTTTCTCGTACGGGCACGTAGCAGATCTAACGGCAACAACTTTCTGGGACTCCTAGCTTCTTCGGCGCTGACTAATTCCCATCTCTCGGGTTTGGCTCGAAACGATCTCAACGAGCTTGGCTTGTTTTCCCTCTTTCTTTCT
>WVZH01000204.1:0-384 GCA_011772595.1 Anaerolineales bacterium | reverse complement strand
GGCTGGGATGAGGAATTCCCGGCTGATTCGGTGCACGAGTTTGTTGTGTTGGGTGAAGATCAAAATTTTTTCGTCGATGCTGTCGGCGAGCAAAGCTCGGAGGGCGCGGAGTTTGGACGCGGTGTTCAGGGCGATATCTAACGCCTTGTTTCTCGCAAGCAACGCGCGTCTCGCCTCGGGGTCCGTGCCTGTTCGCATGATGAATCGTTGGAAATCTCGCGCGGTGCGCAACCTCACTCGACGTCGTCTGAGATAGTTGGTGAACACGGTGTAATTCGCGTCGTACTCCCTTTGTTCCTGAGGCGTCAGATTCACGAGTTTCTTTTCGAGCACGTAGTGGGACAAGTGGGTTCCGGCGAGATCATCGGTTTCCAGTTCGTAGAC
>WVZH01000410.1:114273-116822 GCA_011772595.1 Anaerolineales bacterium | reverse complement strand
GGAGGGTGATGTGGCCAGAAGATCTCCAATAGCACATCCCGTTCTACGCGCTGGTTATCGATGAGATAGAAAAGGACTTCGCGAGCTAAGGGCTTTAGATCCATAAAGGCTTGATCGCTGCGCTGCACAGAGGTGTCACCTAACGCTCTGAACGTTAAACTAACCCCGGTATCTGTTTCCTCTGTCACCTGTTGATACTGTTGCGCGACCGCACGTAACGTTTCTACCCTACGATAGACGACTGAAAGGACGGGGGGTTTTCCTAATTTTTTCCGGGCGAACTCGCGAATTTCGTCATCGAAGGCCATCTCTCCCGCGAGAACCTGCTCCGTGCTTTTCCGCCCGGCCCAATTGATCGCTCGCTCTAAGAATACCTTTGTCGCTTCCTCGTCTCCGCGTTCAAGCTCTGCACGAGCAATGAAATAAAGTGCCAGGGTGGTATTCTCTGCGTCCAGGGCGTTGTCGTCGAGCAGTTTTTCAAGGGTTTGTCTGGCTTGTACAGGTTTCACACTGGCCTCAAGCGAAGCCATTTGAATAACAATCTCCGGTGGGGGAACAACATCTTCGAGTGTTATCGCCCGACGTAGCCACTCGTGAGCCAACCCACTTCCACTACGTCGTCGATGTAGCACGCTGGTACGCACACATCCGTAACGGATCAAATACAAATCCTCGATTTGAATGGCCAAATTCAGGCCTTGACCATAGAGTTCAGCGGCCTGGAGTGCCAGATCAAGATCTGCAAAAAGATCCGCCTGCCCAAAAAGGATACGTATCTCCCGCGGTGGACTGACCGCTTGTCGGGCGAATTTAAGGCCTTCGTTGTAAAGTTCCAAGGCCTCTTCATACTGTCCCTGCTGATGTGCGTCATAAGCTAGGTTGTTGAAGGATATCGCCAGCATCAAGGGGGCACCCATTTCCAGGTAAATTTCATGCGCCCGTAATGCAGAAGCATGAGCTTCTGGGAAATTACCCAACGCGTACTCAATGTTTGAATAGTCTACAAGAGCGGCTGCTAAAGCGAGTTTGGCATTGGTTCTCTGAAGTATGTTGATTGCCTGAGAGGCGTGTGTTTCCGCCGCTTGCAAATCCCCTACGCTGAATTTCGCCAGTGCTCTAAGACGATAGCAATCTGCCTTCCGTTGTCTGCTCCCTGATGGAGCGAGGATCCGTTCACCAATTTCAGCCGCTTCTAATGCTTCATCGTACTTACGGCGATCAAGCGCCAAATGCCCGCGCACGATCTCAGCGAAGGCGCGTAAGGCCTTGGATGACTTTGAATGCAGCATCGCACTCGCCCGTTCGAGAGCGATTTCAGCCTCATCTAGTTTGCCCTGATTCTCGTAATAGGCGGCAAGATATAAAAAAACTCTGGGCGCAGGGGCTGCAAACTCATCAAGACGACTGGCCCAAGCCTCAAGAGTCTGCCAGCGACCGCTTCGAAACATCTCTTGCGCGCGTTTATCCGCCAGCGAAGCGGCACGTTGATGAGCTCCCGCATCAAAGAACAATTCCACTGCGTGCTCGGGGGAGTCATGCTGTGCTAGATATTTCGCAGCCCGTACCAGTAGAGAACGCCAACGTTTCGTATCTGCACTCTTTAAGGTTTCGAACAAGAATTCCCGAAATTGTGGATGATATACGAATGTCTTCAGCCCTTCTTCTGTTGCCGTAACAAACAATCCAAAACGAACAAGTCGGTTGAGGAAACGATTGCTATCATTGCGTCGAAGAAGATGGTCACAACCTGCCACCGTCATAATCGGATATACCGATGTATCGAGCATGAAGCGGCGTATATCATCAGGTTGACGATTTAGAACTACGGAGGCCAGGTATTCATACACCAGCGGCTTGTCGCTGGCCATGAGACCACCCAGCCCTCTGCCAGATAACTCGGTAGAGAGAATAACACCTGTAATCCATCCACGAGTTTCAGCCTGTAGACGCTCAACATCTTTAATGCTGATCTCAACGCCCGAATGTACTTTGGCGAGCTGGATGATTTCTTCGCGTGCTAACGCTAAGTCTTGGGGACCTAGACCGGATAGATTCCCTTCAGCCATTAGACGGGCGAGCGAGACTTCAAGAACTTCGCGTCCCGCTGCGATGATCGTAATCTGCTCAGGAAGTTCTTCTAAGAATAAATCGAGAAACGCTGTTGTTGGTTGAGAGTGATTGATGAGATGAACATCGTCGATTGCTATGACAAACGCCTCACTGACGTTGGCATCGATGACATCGATGAAGGAACGTGCAAGAGCCTCGGGGGACAGGGCGGATAGACGTTCCAGATCGAAAGCGCCCTGCAAGCGTCTGAAACGCCTTTGCAGAGAAAGCGTCAACACATGTGTGAAGCGGAAAACATCCTGATCGGCCTCGGTTAATCGAACCCAACAAACCGGCAATTCTGTGTGTTTCGTGAAGTCGGCCAGCAACGTCGTCTTGCCATAACCTGCCGGTGCTGCAAGGATGATAAGCTTGCGCGGGATGTTAGCGTGGATAGTGTCAACCAAGTGCGCTCTGTGCACCTTGGTCTCACCATCGAA
>WVZH01000410.1:76575-114235 GCA_011772595.1 Anaerolineales bacterium | reverse complement strand
TCCTGATATTTAAGTACTACCTGAAGATGCCCTTGGTTTGAAACCAGTTCCTTACGCAGGTGTAAAGTCAGTGACATATGATTAGCGATCGCACCGATGATGCTCGCGCTTGCTAACTCGTCACCATGAACATCCTTGGCAACGACGTCGATATCTGGTGACACCTGAAAGGGTGTGAGTTCCAACGAGATCCTCAGCCTGCGTCCATCTGAGTATGGATGCACGTCAACCGATCGGATTCGCATTTCCTCCGGCGGCACTGGTGTCTCTGATGACTCGACAAGCGGTAATTCCATGATTCTATACTCACGTCCCATCTTATTATAATTATTGTGATCTGAAAATATGATATGGGACCACGTTCCGATCTGGCCCCTTCCACCAAGCGACGAAAATCCAATACCTATGAAGGTGGTAGAATTGGTCCGCGATGTTCAACTTAGATCATACCCCACTTCTCAAGGAGTTTAATCGCCATTTACACCTGATCCACCACCGATAATCAGTCAGACGAAGCATTTATGACTTGGCGCTCAGGGTTTAATAACCAACTTACACCTTTACCAAGGACGACGATACACCCCTTCTACGAGGAGAAAAGCATGAGCGGGATAGACTTCGCACTCAACTATGCGAAAGAGCACCNNCTTCCCGAGCATACTGATGATATGGAGCGTGCGGCTCATTGGATCGCTGATCACCTGAAGGAACTCGATTTCGATGCCGTCGAGGTCATGCCAACTGACAGACACCCTGTGGTGTATGGGGAATGGCTTAGAGCCGGGCCGAGTTCGCCCACACTCCTGGTCTATGGGCATTATGACGTCCAACCACCAGATCCTCTTGAGGAATGGCACAGCGAACCTTTCGATCCACAGATTCGCGGGGACGATCTCTTTGCCCGCGGCGCTTCCGATATGAAGGGCCAGATCATGGCCCATCTCAAAGCCGTCGAAGCCATCCAGAGGACTTCAAAATTGCCCATGAATCTAAAATACCTGATTGAGGGGGAAGAAGAGATCGGTTCTCCGAGTCTAGAAGCCTTTATCGACAAACACAGAAAGAAATTTGCGAGTGACTTTTGTTTAAACTGCGATTCTTCGATCCTGGATCCAGAAACTCCCTCCCTTACCTACACCCTACGTGGCTTGGCGTATTTCGAACTGCGCCTGCAGGGTGCTGCGAGCGATCTCCACTCAGGTACGTTTGGTGGTGCAATCGATAATCCTGCCAACGTGCTCTGTGAATTGATTGCGGGTATGCGAGATCAACAGGGTCGGATCACCATTCCGGGTTTTTATGATAATGTACGCGGCTTGAGCGATGAGGAGCGCAAAGAAATGGTGACCAAGCCAGATTCGTGGTGGTTGGATCAAACTGGCGCAAAAACCCTGTACGGAGAGCACGGTTATAACGCCTCAGAACGAGCTACCGCTCGTCCAACTTTTGACGTAAATGGACTTCTTAGCGGGTTTACCGGCGAAGGGTCCAAAACGGTACTCCCTGCGAGAGCGATGGCGAAGTTCTCAATGCGCCTGGTGCCAGACCAGCGCCCGGAAGAAATTCAGACTTTGCTCATCTCCTACCTCGAAGCCAATGCCCCCCCAACGGTTAGCTGGGAGATTGAAGACTTATCAAGCTGTCTGCCTTCCATCAGTGAGCGCGATTCTGAAACCACCCGCGCGGCAAGCAGAGCATTCCAGTCTGTTTGGAAAAAGGAGCCCATTTTTCTTCGTCAAGGAGGTTCTGTCCCTGTTGTGGGATTCATTCAAGATCTACTTGGCCTCGAGAGTTTGATCATGGGCTTCGGTCTGCCGGACGACAATTTACACGCCCCCAATGAGAAGCAACACCTTCCGAATTTTTATCGGGGGATTGAAACGTATATCCACTTCATGTACGAAATAGCAAAAGCCAATCAATGATGGAGCAAACGATTATTATGCAGCGCGAACTTCCTTCCTATGGCGGCCAGGCATTGATCGAAGGCGTGATGATGCGCGGGACTCAGGTTTGCTCAATCGCCGTCCGTGCGCCAGATCAATCGATTGTCATTGAGACACGACGCCTGGGCGGCCTCTACCGCAGTAGACTCATGCGACTTCCATTCCTACGCGGTTTATTGATGCTTTACGACGCGCTCGTGCTGGGCATACGTGCCCTGACCTTCTCAGCGAATATTCAAGTTCCTGAGGAGGAGAAGATCGAAGGAAGGACGCTCGCGCTTACCCTCGGCTTTTCTTTCTTGATCGGCCTGGTGGTTTTCATGTTTCTACCTGTCGGCGTTGGTCTCCTTGCGGAACGATTCCTGGCCTGGGAGCCATGGCAATCTAATATACTTGAGGGCCTCGTTCGTTTGGGCTTATTTTTAGCTTACCTGAGGGCGGTACGATCAATGTCCGACATCCAGCGCGTGTACGGCTATCATGGAGCGGAACACAAGACCATCAACGCTTTTGAGGCCGGCGCCGATTTACAGCTCGAAACCATCCGCAGCTTTCCACGCGTGCACCCTCGATGCGGGACTGCTTTCCTGCTGACAGTTTTTGTGTTCTCGATCTTGCTCTTCAGCGCGCTCGGACCTCTTCCTATCGCCCCACGGATCATCAGCCGACTATTCCTTCTTCCATTGCTCGCCGCCCTCGCTTATGAATACATCCGCTTTACTGCGAGGCACAGTAGGTCTCGTTGGGCACGGATTATGATGATGCCAAATCTTTGGCTTCAGCGACTTACGACCGCCGAACCTGATGATGAGATGTTGGCAGTCGCCATGGCCGCTTTTGAATCGATGCGCTCACAGGAAGAAAACGAATTTGCTCGAGCGTCGTCAAGTGCGTCCTGAAGCGTCTTCCTGCGAATTACACACCACATGAATCCTCCGTGATGGCATCATTTATTGACTTCGCTCAACCGGCTGAGTACAATGCACGACACGATCAGGGAGCAGCATGACAGTCAAGTTAATCCTACGTGATCAGGAATTTGAAGTGCGTGCTGGGATGACAGTCCGCGAAGCCTTGAAGAAAGCTGATATCCAACCCCAGTCCGTGCTAGCAACACGGGATGGCGAACTCATCACGGAGGACGAAATCCTGCGTGATGGCGAAAGTATTCGCCTGGTTGCAGTCATCTCGGGCGGTCACCACTGAGCGCCATTCTCCTAAGGCAGGTATCAAATTCATGAAGTGTCGTAAATGCGGTGAGAAAGCCGCCATCAACATGCGCCAGCATAAACTGGCTTTGTGCAGAGATCATTTCCTCAAGTGGATCCCCGACCAAACACAGCGCTTTATCGAGAAGTACCAGATGTTCAAGCCGGAAGAGCGCATATTGGTAGCAGTCTCCGGCGGCAAAGACTCCCTTGGCTTGTGGGATGTTCTGGTCCGATTGGGTTTCGAGGCGGATGGACTGTATATTGGACTGGGTATCGACGGGGGAAGCGGATATTCTGCGGAATCGCAGCGTCTTTCTGAAGAATTCGCTTCGCAGCGTGATCTACTGCTACACATCGAAGACGTCGAGGCCGAGGAGGGTGCTACGATCCTACAGGCAGCCACCCTCACTCAACGCGGAAAAGGAAAAACCTGCTCCGTATGCGGTCTTACCAAACGACATATCATGAATCGCGTCGCCCGGGATGGGCAGTATGATGTACTCGTCACAGGTCATAATCTCGATGACGAGGTAGCTGTGTTATTTGGTAACACCCTAAACTGGGCGACAGGGTATCTCGCACGTCAGGGTCCGGTTTTGCCGGCTTCTCCCGGTTTTGTACGCAAGGCGAAGCCCTTTTGCAGATTCTACGAACGCGAGACAGCGGCTTACGCACTATTGCGTGGGATCGAATATATTTACGACGAGTGCCCCCACGTAGTCGGCGCAAAATCCATATATCACAAGGAGCTGCTGAACGAGCTGGAAGCCGATCGACCCGGCGCAAAGTTGTCCTTTTACCTTTCGTTTTTACGGGCCAAAGAATCCGGGTTCTTCGAGGCGCCGGTGGCGGAGGCACACACCGAACTAACCGCGTGCGAAACTTGTGGACAACCCACGTCGGCGCCAGGGCAATGTGCATTTTGTCGGACCTGGGAGAAAGTGCGTAGTCGACATGCTGCGAATGCGTGAGGATGGAAACGATGACAGAACCTACCGATCTTGATGGGCTAACATTACTCGGTCGAGACGCCAAGCCCAGTAAAAACCTTGAAACTTTTCCCAACCGACATGCCGGACGCAATTACATCGTTCGTCTTGAGAGTGATGAATTCACCTGCGTCTGCCCCGCCACTGGTCAACCTGATTTTGCAACCCTCACAGTCGAATATATTCCTGACCAGAAGATCCTCGAATCGAAGTCCTTCAAACTTTATCTATGGTCCTATCGAGATGAAGGCGTGTTCCATGAGCATGTGACCAACAAGATTCTCGACGACCTCGTCGAAGCGTTAAATCCCCAGTGGTGCCGTGTAATCGGTGCTTTCAACATTCGCGGCGGAATTCGCATCACGGTTGAAGCCGAGCACGGTACGCGGAAGGACGCCGAGTAGATGCCTCCCTCTCGCTGGTACCCTCCTATCCTTGCCGTTTTTGTAACGACTTTAGTCATTTCAAACATCATCGCGGTTAAGTTGATCTCAGTTTTCGGTATCACGCTCCCCGCTGCCGTGATCCTCTTTCCGGTAACATATATTTTCGGGGATGTGCTCACCGAAGTTTACGGTTACGCTCGCGCGCGGCAATCGATTTGGATTGGATTTGCGTGTAACCTGCTTGCCGTCGTGGCGATATGGATTGGCGGCATTCTTCCAGCGGACGCGATCTGGACTGCCGATCTATACACCAGTCCCCTAGAGGCTTCAATTGCTTATCAGGCAATCCTGGGCTTCACACCCAGGCTTCTTATGGCCTCCTTTCTCGCTTACTTGATCGGTGAATTCCTTAACGCGCTCGTGCTTGCCAAGCTCAAAGTAGCCAGTCGCGGGCGCTTCTTATGGATTCGGACCATAGCCTCTACGCTGATCGGTCAGGGTGTAGATTCGGCGATTTTCATCTCTATTGCTTTTTTTGGCATCCTGCCAGCTTCGATAATGGGAACCACGATTATCAGCCAGTGGTTGTTTAAGAGTGGATACGAAGCGATCGCTACCCCGCTAACTTATGGGATTGTGAATGCACTCAAACGCGCTGAAGGTGTAGACTTCTTCGATCGAGAAACAGATTTCAGTCCCGTAAAGTTTTGACGGTTTCGTCATCCTGGTCAAAGTAGAGGTCACATTTCTGGAGTGATAATTAGGGGCGGTTCGCGAACCGCCCCTAAAAGGTTTTTCCGTTGTCAACTAAGCTCGTAGGGGCGCACGGTCGTGCGCCCCTACATTACTCTTGTAACCTACCAGAACGCCTACGCCGTCTCTAGATAATACTTAACTTCCCAATCCATGACGCGTGTCCGATACTCATCCCATTCGGCCTGCTTCGCACGTACAAAAGCCTCATATACTTCCTCACCCAATGCGTCTCTAAGGACCTCATCTTTCTTCAAGGCATCCAAGGCTTCTGCCAGCGATCCCGGCAACTGAAGGATTCCGAGCCTTGCCAGCTCCTGGTCATCCATTTCATAGATATTCAGATTATTAACCGGGGGCGGACAAGCCATCTCAGCCTCGATGCCGTCCAGGCCAGCTGCGAGCATGACAGCGAAAGCCAGGTATGGATTGCAGGATGGATCCGGAAAACGAAGCTCAGCACGCGTGGAGGATTCCCGCCCGGGCGTATGACTGGGAATACGAATCATGGCAGAACGGTTGATGTGCGCCCAGCAAACATAGACCGGCGCCTCGTAGCCAGGAACGATGCGCTTATACGAGTTCACCGTCGGAGCCACGATAGCCGCTAATCCGCTTGCGTGCGCGATCTGACCAGCAATAAAGCCGTAGGCTACCGAGGAGAGATGGAATTGATCGCGCGGGTCAAAAAACACATTGTCGCCGTTCTTATTAAAAATGGATTGGTGGGTATGCATTCCAGACCCATTCATGCCAAAGATGGGTTTGGGCATGAAGGTAGCGATCAAGCCGTATTTCGCAGCCAGTGCACGGATGGTGTATTTAAGGGTGACCACATTGTCGGCTGCGCGCAAGGCATCCGCAAAACGGAAGTCGATCTCGTGCTGACCGAGTGCAACTTCGTGATGCCCCATCTCTACTTCAAGACCCATGCTCGAAAGCGCCAGCATTAGTTCGGTTCGCACGCGTTGCGCTTCATCACTGGCTGAGAAGTCAAAATAACCTCCGACGTCATGGGGCACTGGATGAATTCTTTCAGGACCATTCCGCCGTAGAAGGAAGAACTCGGGTTCGGGTCCTACATTGAAATGCCAACCACGCTCACGGATCCGTTCGAGCACTCTTTTGAGTACCCCCCTGGGATCTCCCGGAAATAAATTCCCATCGGGAAGATAGATATCACAAAATACTCTCGCTCTCTGGCGCTCGGGTTGAGACCAAGGAAGAACTGCGTAGGTGTTGATGTCAGGCATTAGGCGCATATCGCTCTCCTGAATACGTGCAAAGCCTTCCACGGAAGAGCCATCGAACCAAACGCCCTCCTCCAGCGCCGTCTCAAAGCGTTCCGCCGGGATATCGACGCTCTTCACTGCACCTGTGACATCGGTAAATTGTAAGCATACAAATTTGACATCGTCGTCCTTGATTTGTTTGAGAATCTCCTTACTCATTGCTGCCCTCCATTTGGTTTCGCTTACTGTTCATTTTTTATAATTTAGCGGATGTCCACCTATTACATTCATCACTCTNNCTCATCTGGAAGCAGGAATAGATACGAAAAAAGGCACGCAGGGCGTGCCGTCTTGAAAGACATATCGTCTCGCCCTTCCCGTGAATACAGGCATGCCCCATTCATGGTCGCCAGCCTGACCACTGCATGGCCGTTGTCCCACCTGTCACCAGATGGTTTTAAGCTCATGCTTTCTCGGAAGGGAGAAGGGAGCCGGTGGTGGGCTCCGGAGGCATCCGCTGATCTCTCGATTTTCCCCCGGCTATGTTCCGGGGTTAGCCCCACCCCACGATGGGGAACCTCCTCCTCGTAATCTCAGCTTCGGCGCTGAGATCCATACGCTGATCTCCCAATATTCGATTGTTTGATCGCAGTCTGCGATTCATGGGATTGTAACAAGAGGAAGTTCGTGCGTCAAGAAGATCAGCAATCTCACCCTCAGGATTGCCTCAGCTCAGATTAACCTTCCCCATAGGCCTCCTGAAACCTTCTCTCTATCTCCACATCCAAGCCGTCAGCAAATCGGTGGAAGCGCGAGATGAGATCCTTCGCTCTTTCTGTGAGTTTGGCACCACCTCCACCGATTCCACCGACTTCTGTCTCCAACAAATCCTCTCCGATTCGAGCCTCCATCTCGTGAAGCCTCTCCCATGCTCGCCGGTAGGGAACGTTCATCGCCTCCGCCGCAGATGTGATAGAGCCCGTATTTTCCACAGCTTCCAATAGTCGGACACGCCAATTACTCAGTACGACTTCCCCTTCTACCTCCAACCACAGATTAAATCTTGGTTTCATCCCTCCCCCCTTCCTTTGGCTCTTGCAAGCGCAGCACAACGGCCACACGCGACGTCTTTGTGAGACGCACCTCATCAGACATACGCAATCCGGACACCCAAACGATTAGATCTCCACAAACAACTATCGGCCAGCGTGAGCGCGCCGGCTGTGGAATATGATTGTTGACGAAGAGCTCGGCAACTTTCACACTGCCCTTCATCCCCAATGGACGGATGCGATCTCCCGACCTCGGTGAACGCACCACGAATGGCGCACCCAAACACGCAGCATCCATCGCCGCGATCTGTCCAGTGCGATTCTCTTTAATAGCTTCCAACATATGCGGCGTTACCTGCTCCTCACTGGCCACCATCATCCAACCTGATGCGAGTTCAACGCGCCCTGGAACCCTCAGTTCGATATGCCCAGATGGGGATAACTGAGGATATTCTGGGAACGCCAGGGCAGCGTCCGGACCATACATGTAAACTTCGTCTTTCTGGTGCAACATCTCCAGCCCACCAAGAAGCGTCATCCGCTTGCCCCGAATACGGACTTCTATGAACTGGCAGGCGCGATCGATGACCTCAAATCCAACATCCCTCAGTGTCGGTCGCAATTTACCCACCATCTCTCGTAATATCGCTCGGCGAAGTGCAAGCGGTTGCTCTAAGAAGACATCCACCCGCAACGCCAGAGCTCTTTCCTCAACATCTCGCACAACGCGATCCCAACACGCTCCGACCAAGGATTTATTCCACTGGGCAGCAGCGGCCATCACACGGGCTGTTCGATTCAGGACGGCTTTGATTCCAGGGTTGTAGGTTTCGAGGAGGGGCAAAAGTTCATGACGCAAGCGATTGCGGAAAAATGTGGGATCTAGGTTCGAAGGATCGTGGATGGGATTAAGTCCCACGGATTCGCAGTGAGTTTGGGTCTGGTGGCGGGTCAATCGAAGCAAAGGCCGAATAAGCGTCAGCCCCTCAGCGTCCGGGATGCCGACCCAGTTTTCCAGTGCGGTCGCTGGTAACATGCCTCGCAGACCGGAAATCCCAGCGCCCCGCAAGAAGTGCATCAAGACGGTTTCAGCTTGGTCGTCACTCGTATGACCTGTAGCGATCGTCTCGACCCCGTGTTGGCGAGCCACCTTTACGAGAAATCGATAACGCACGAGACGCGCAGCTTCCTCGAGAGAGGTCCCCGTTTGTGCGAATCCGGCGACGTCCTCGCGCCCAACGACCACCTGCAAGCCATAGTCAGCCGCAAGTTGGCGTACGACCTCAGCCTCGTTCCGACTCTCTTCCCGTAATTGGTGATCGAGGTGGGCGACGATAAGGCGGTATCCCAGCCGATACAAGCAGTCCATCATGCAAAGACTATCTGCTCCACCCGAGACCGCAGCGACCAGGGTCTGACCGCGCTGCAGGAGAGCTTCCTGCTCAATATACGCTCCAACCTCGTGGCATGTATCCATATCGAGGCGATTATAGCATTGACGCACGCTGCACCTAATTAGAATTGACATAACCAAAATCGGGCGACGATTCTAGCAATCGTCTTCCGTATGCTATAATCTTAATTTGGCCTCAAATGGAGGATTCAGACCTTGGCACTTAATCCCCTAAACTGGTTATTAGGTCTCTTTTCCCTCGACATCGGCATCGATCTCGGTACAGCCAATACACTGGTCAATGTGCGCGGCAAGGGAATCGTAATCAATGAGCCTTCCTGGGTGGCGATTGAAAAGAAGACCAAACAACCACTGGCAATAGGAGCCGAAGCCAAGCAAATGGTGGGACGCACTCCAGCAAACGTGGTCGCCATTCGACCACTGCGCGACGGCGTGATCTCCGAGTTCGACATCACAGAAAAAATGCTCGAATACTTCATAGCCAAGGCTCATGAGCAGAGCATCGTCCCCGTACCCCGCCCACGCGTGGTTGTGGGGATTCCCAGTGGTGCCACCGAAGTTGAGAAACGTGCGGTCTATGATGCTACGATGGCTGCTGGAGCGCGCGAATCCTTTCTGATTGAAGAGCCGACAGCTGCCGCGTTGGGCGCTCGGCTTCCGATTGGCGAGGTGCGTGGTTCAATGGTCGTCGACATCGGGGGCGGCACAACTGAACTTGCCCTATTTACGATGGGCGGCATCGTTGTCTCCCGATCCCTGAGAGTGGCGGGCGACGAGATGGATCTAGACATCGTCAATTACATCCGCAATAAGTACAATCTGCTTATCGGTGAACGGATGGCAGAACAAATCAAGATCAAGATTGGCTCCGCATTTCCACTAAAAGAGGAGAAAACGATGGGCGTGCGGGGCCGTAACCTGGTTCGAGGTTTACCGGAAGCCCTTGAAATCTCCTCCGTCGAAGTGAGAGAAGCGCTTGCCGGATCGGTCAATGTCATCGTTGAAACGATGCGCGACGCTCTCGACGAAGTTCCTCCAGAGTTGATTGCCGATCTCATGGAAGAAGGAATCTGCCTCGCTGGAGGAACCTCCCAGCTCCAGGGACTGACTGAGCGCCTCACGAACGATCTTCGCATGCGCGTCTGGTTAGCCGAGGATCCCATGACCTGTGTAGCCCGTGGTGCTGGCATGATCCTCGAAGACCTTGATAACCTCGGTCAGTTCCTCGTCGGTCTCGATCGCAGACCACAAACCTTGTGAGCGAGCTGACGAGGCCACCTAGATCACCCCTATTGCCATGAATAAATCAAACACTCGATTGCTCGTCGCCGGTACACTTACCCTGATCACCATCGGATTGATGGTCCTCAGCCTGAGTGGATTTCTAACACCCATCCAAGATGTCATCCTCCGTCCTATCAGCAGCATTCAAGCCTGGATTGCGCTACGAGTCGCGGCGATACGCGATGTCCTGACATCTCCACGTGATGTCGCCTCCTTGCAAGCCGAGGTCGCTCGGCTCGAGGCAGAGGTGGCTCGTCTTCAGCAGGAAATCATATCTCTACGCGAACAAGCCGCTGAAGCGGAGGTGCTTGCCGCGCTCTTGGATTACGCTCGTTCCCAGCCACAAAGCAGGTCCATCGCTGCAAACGTCATCGGTCAAGATGTGAGTCCCTTCCTGCGCTCGATTTGGATCGGACGAGGGTCCGATTCAAACCTCAGTAAAGGCATGCCAGTGGTTACGGAACGTGGCCTTATCGGCAGGATCGTAGAAGTCCGGCCAACCATCTCTCGCGTGCAATTGATCACTGATCCGGAGGCCGTGGTAAATGTCAAGCTTCAATTAGCCCGTGCAGAGGGAGTCCTGACAGCAGATTTCACCGGAGATCTACTGGTTGATTTGATCGATCAAAGCGCTGAAGTTTCCGTAGGAGAATTGGTATTAACCTCCGGCCTGGGAGGAAAATACCCGGCGGACATTCCTGTTGGCCAGGTATTAAATGTCACCCGCTTAGATTTCCAGCTTTTTCAACAAGCCAACGTCCAGCCGAGCGTCGATTTCGATGCATTGCAAATCGTGCTCGTCATCACCAACTTCCGACCAATCCCTCTGGAACCCTCAACACCCTGAGATACCGAAGATGGGTTATCTAATTGGTTTGCCAATCGTGGCTATCCTTTCCATTCTGCAATCCACACTGATGGTACATCTTCAGTTGTTTGATGGTAGAACCGATTTAGTGCTACTGGCCGTTGTGTCATGGGGATTAGTAGGTCGTGGAGAGGAGGCGTTGGTTTGGGGAATGGTAGGAGGCCTCTTCCTAGACCTTCTTTCCGGCCTACCCTTTGGGGTGAGCGCGCTGGCACTGATCATGGTCGCCTTTCTGGTATCCTTAATGGAAGGGAGGTTCTGGGAAGCACACCTGTTGATGCCATTGGGTGTAATGTTGATCGCATCGTTCGTCTACCACCTGGCAGGTATCCTGGTCGTTCTTGTTATTGGACGAGAGATACCGTTNNTGGCACTTCCCGCCTCACAATTGGCTGCAGGATTGAGGGATCGATTGTTCCCCCCCGAGGTAGAATTGTAAAGGTAGATCAAAATGGCCACTGGTTCAAATGCACACATCCCTAAAACACGGTTACAGTTCACGTATGTACTAATCGTCGCTATTTTCGCCTTCTTCATCGTGCGACTTTTCGCATTGCAGATACTCCAAGGGGAAGCGTATCGAGCACAAGCGGACGATCAACGATTCGAAACTGTGAACTCCCCGGCGCCACGCGGTGTGATATACGACCGTAATGGCTTTCAATTAGTTCGCAACCTCCCATCCTTCAATGTCGTCATCACACCCGCCTTATTACCAGACAGCGATGCGGAAATCGAGGCCATCTATGCCCGCATCTCCTCCCTGACCGACGTCCCCGTCGACCAAGAGGGACCTCCTGCATCGCCTTGCATTCCTGGACGTGGAATTAGGCAACTAGTCCAGGAGGGACTCACAAACCGCCCATATGACGCTTGGCCAATAGCGTGCGATATCGACGAAACGATCGCGCGGGTTTTGTATGAAGAGCAGATTGACCTTCCCGGGGTAAGCGTGGAGGTGATTCCGGTCCGAGATTACACAACTGGCGACCTGACCGCACCGATCATCGGTTATCTCGGCCCGATCCCACCTGCGTTCGAGGAATTTTATGAGGATCTAGGTTTTGTCGCTGAGCGAGACAAAATCGGCTATGCCGGTATCGAAGTCGGGTTTGACGGTATGTATCAGGAGATTCTGTCAGGCCAAAATGGTGAAAAGAGGGTTGAACAGGACGTTGCTGGCCGCCAACTGCGTGAGGTCGGTGTGGTCACTCAACCGATCCCAGGAAACAGCATTCGGCTCACGATCGACACCCGCCTTCAAGCTTCCGCACAAGCGGCGTTAGAAAACAGGATGGAGTTTATCAACCGTTACGCAGGAGAGGAGCGGACACCCCTTGGCGTGGTCATCGCGATGAATCCGCAAACGGGTGAGATCCTTGCCATGGTTTCTCTTCCAACCTACGAGAACAACCGTTTCGCCCGACTGATCCCTCAGGATTACTATTTACAACTCGAAGCAGATGAGCGTGGAAAACCACTCATCAACCATGCTATCACCGGGGAGTTTCCTCCCGGATCGACTTTTAAAATGGTAACCGCCATCGGGGCACTCAATACAGGTGTCATTACACCCGAAAGACGCCTGTTCGATCCTGGTAAGATCACGATCACCAATCGATATTTCCCGAATGATCCGGGAAAAGCCAAAGATTTTGTATGCTGGAAAGAGGACGGGCACGGTTACATCGATTTCGTTCACGGCATCGCGCAATCGTGCAACGTATATTTCTACAAGATTGGTGGGGGATTTCCTGGGGAAATCGACACCGGCCTTGGGGTAGCGGGGATCAATCAGTATGCACCAGCAATTGGCTATGGCGCACCTCTAGGCATTGATTTGCCCGGAGAAGAGGATGGTCTCATTCCGAATGAGGACTGGAAACGCATCAACCTGGGCGAGGGATGGTCGACCGGCGACACGTACAACACCGTCGTGGGTCAGGGCTTCGTAGGTGCCACTCCCTTGCAAGTACTCACATCCGTTGTGACGCTGGCCAATGGCGGGAAGGTGATGTGGCCGCACGTCGTTCAAGAGGTGCTCGACGGGGAGGGCAACATCGTACAACGATTTGAACCCTGCGTCCTTTGGGATCTTACCGATGGTGTCATCACCCCACTGGAAGAGATCGGCGCCAATTGCCCTACCCTTCCAAGTGAATTAAGAGACGTAATCATCAACACACGCCGTGACAAGGGTATTCTTAGCCCCGACGTCCTTATCGACCCAACCGTGATTGAGTTTACGCAAGAGGGAATGCGGTTGGTCGTCAGTGAAGGAACAGCAGAAGGTTATGCCGATCTAGAAACCATCTCCTCCGCCGGAAAGACAGGGACGGGAGAATTTTGCGATCGTGTAGCCTTCAATAAGGGTCTTTGCAAGCCCGGTGAATGGCCAACACATTCCTGGTACGTTGGTTACGCACCTTTTGAAAATCCTGAGATTGCCGTCCTGGCCTTTGTCTACAATGGCGGTGAAGGCGCTATCACGGCAGGTCCCATCGTCCGCCAGGTCCTGGATGCTTACTTCTCTCTCAAAGCCATCGATGTTGCTTACACTGAGTGACGCGCACCGGCACCGTCGAATGTGTCAAACTCAGACATGCAGAATGTTGCCACGATCGCTGGGGCCTCATAGTTTCCCTGACCTGGATATTATTTCAACTATGGAAATCTCGCGACTAAGAATGACCATTAGATGGGGCTCTTTGCGTATTGGTCGCATCAGGCTTGATGGCATGCTATAATCGCAAATTGTGTAGTCTGTGTAGTTAATGAAGACACCGCTTGCCATTAAAGGGGTTCGGGAGGGGCTACTGATCACCGTCCCTGACGGCGATTGGTCAGAGGTGCTTTCAACTCTGCTCCAGACAATCGGGGGTCAAGCGGACTTCTTTCGCGGAGCTCGTCTTGCTTTGCAGTTGGAAAATCGAGAGCTCAGCGCAGCGGAGCTAGGAAGCTTACGAGACTCATTAGCAGAACACGAAGTTACGTTTTGGGCGGTCCTTTCCACATCAGATGCGACCTGCGCCGCGGCAGCCGATTTGGGTTTGGCCCTCGAAATTGCACCACCTGGGGATCACGAACTCGATGAGGACAGCACAATTGAAACCCGGTTGCAGGGCGAGGAGGCCATATTAGTTCAGCGAACATTACGCTCGGGACTTAGCATACGCCACCCAGGACACGTGGTTGTAGTCGGTGACGTCAATCCTGGAGCAGAGATCATCGCTGGCGGTCATGTCATCGTGTGGGGTCGCCTTAGGGGAACCGTTCATGCTGGCGCGGGTGGCGATGAGAGCGCAACGGTTTGCGCGCTCGACCTCGCGCCGACACAGCTGCGCATAGCGGGTCAAATCGCGGTCTCGCCAAGTAAGCAAGACCGTGCCAAACCTGAAGTCGCCTTCCTGCGAGAAGGCCAACTCGTCGCTGAACCCTGGGAGCAATAATGTCCTCGAACACAGGACGCTATGGAGATGGGGTATGAGCGTCAAGGTTATCACAATCACGTCCGGAAAAGGTGGGGTTGGAAAAACGACGGCAACCGCCAATATCGGTGCCGCACTCGCCGAGATGGGGCTGCGTGTAGTATGTATAGACGCTGACATTGGCTTGCGAAATTTGGATGTCGTCATGGGGCTTGAGAATCGTATCGTGTACGACTTGGTCGATGTGGTTGAGGGTCGCTGTAAACTCCGTCAGGCCATGATACGCGACAAACGTTTGGAGGAGTTCTACCTTATCCCAGCGGCGCAAACACGAGATAAAACGGCCGTATCCCCACAAGATATGATCCGCCTGACCGATGAACTGCGACCTGACTTTGATTGGATTCTGATTGATTCACCAGCCGGAATCGAGAGGGGCTTCCGGAACGCCATCGCCCCGGCTGACTTGGTCTTCATCATCACCAATCCTGAGGTCTCCGCAGTCCGTGACGCCGATCGCATCATCGGGCTCGTTGAAGCGGAAGAGAAGGGCCCGAGTAGGCTCATCATCAATCGGGTCAAACCCGAGATGATCCGCCGTGGGGACATGTTAGCCACAGAGGATGTGCTTGACGTCCTTGCCATCGAATTGATCGGCATCGTGCCTGAAGACGAATCCGTGATCGTGGCCGCGAATAAAGGCTTGGCTGTCGTGCTCGATCCACGCAGCAAAGCCGGCGGAGCATTTCGAAACATCGCACGTCGAATGAAGGGGGAGGATGTGCCTTTTGAAGCCCTGCAAGTGCCTGACGGTTTCTTTGGGCGCCTTTCTCGTCTCATGCGATCAGGAGGCGAAGGATGAGTCTCAGAGAACAATTCCGCATTGGCCGTCGTCGCAGCGCTGAGACAGCAAAAGAGCGACTTCGACTCGTGCTCGTCCACGACAGAGCAGGGCTTTCTCCCCGCAGTTTGGAGACTCTCAAAGACGAACTCATCGACGTGATCTCACAGCATGTGGAGATTGACAAGAAGGCAGTCCGCATATCACTCACCCGTGACCGAGAACGTCAACGCCTTGTCGCCGATATACCCCTTGTCCCCACACGTTCGAGGCGCGGTAGGTAGAGGGATTGCATGCGACAAGCTCGCATCTGGCGCCACTTTGATATTTGGCTTCTCGCGGTCGTGGCCGTCTTAACGATCGCTGGTGTCGCAATGATACGCTCGGCAATCGCAGGCAACGAGGAGTTAGCGGAAACACCCTCACGCCAGGCGATCTTTGCCATGGCGGGCTTTGTCGTCATTCTTCTTGTCGCAGCAATCGACTATCGTTTATGGTCGACCCTCTCGCGTCCGATCTATCTGGTCACCCTCATCTTACTCTCCCTGATCACTTTCGCGGGTGTCGTCGGTTTTGGCGCCGCGCGCTGGTTTCGCGTTGGAATCGTGAACATCCAACCATCGGAGTTGGCTAAAATCTTCATGATTCTGATCCTTGCCGGCTATCTCGCCCGAAACCAGCATAAGGTCGACCAAACCGGCACACTCGTACGCAGCCTGGCGCTTGTAGGATTACCTGCACTTTTGGTGTTCATTCAACCAGATTTGAGCACGGCGATCGTGCTTGGAGTGATTTGGGTGTCTCTGATTTGGGCGAGCGGCGTTCGCTATCGCCGCCTGGCAGTTCTCGTGTTCATCGCTTTGCTCGCACCCATTCTCGCCTGGCCGTTGCTGCAACCCTACCAACAAGCCCGGGTCATTACTTTTCTCTTCCCTGATCCCGATGCACAATTCGGTGCCACCTACAATGTCAACCAAGCACTCATTACGATCGGCTCAGGTGGATGGACGGGCATGGGGTACGGAAACGGAACACAGGTTCAGTTGCGCTTCCTCAAAGTTCGCCACACGGATTTCATCTTCTCGGCTATGTCCGAGGAATTTGGTTTCGTCGGCGCCCTGATCTTCCTCGTGCTCTTCCTGTTCGTCATCCTTCGCTGCTTGCGTGCTGCGCGCATTGCCCGGGACATGTATGGGTCGTTGATATGTTACGGCGTTGCTGTTTTGCTCTTTTTCCAGGGGGCGTTCAACATTGGAGTGAACTTAAATCTCTTCCCCGTCTCAGGCCTTCCCTTGCCTTTCTTCAGCTACGGAGGCTCTTCACTCCTGACCAGCCTCCTGGGAATAGGATTGGTTGAGAGCGTCATCCTGCGGCACAAGCAGATCGAATTGTAATTATTATCCATTCTCGTGAGGCGATGAAATGACCGAATCCATCCCAGTACGCGTTCGCTTTGCGCCTTCCCCAACCGGTCGCTTTCATATCGGGGGTGCAAGGACAGCGCTGTACAACTATCTCCTCGCTCGTCAGACCGGCGGACAGTTTATCTTGCGTATCGAGGACACTGACCGCAAACGTTTTGATCCCGCAGCGGAGCAGGAGTACATGGAATCGCTCCGTTGGCTTGGGATCGAATGGGACGAAGGGCCTGATGTTGGAGGGCCTTGCGCGCCCTATCGCCAGTCGGAACGAACGAAGATCTATCAACAGCATGCAGAGCAATTGGTCCAACGAGGAAGTGCCTATTATTGCTTCTGCTCACCGGATCGTCTCGCACAGATGCGAGAAGAACAGCAGGCGCGCAAGGAGCCTCCGCACTACGATGGACTTTGCCGTCGGTTGTCGGTTGCGGAGGCCAAAGCGAGAGTCGACAGCGGAGAAACGTATGTTATCCGTTTCAAGACACCAAGAGATGGTGTTACCAATGCTGTGGATACCATCCGTGGCGAGATCACATTTGAAAACGAAACCATTGACGATTACATCCTGCTCAAATCCAATGGCTTACCAGTCTACCACCTAGCAGCCATGGTAGACGATCATCTGATGGAAATCACCCACGTCTTCAGGGGGTTGGAATGGCTACCAACATTTCCTCTCCATGTCCTGATTTACCAGGCCTTCGAGTGGAAGCAACCACACTGGGTGCATCTTTCTGTGTTCCTCAACCCAAGCGGAAAAGGCAAGATGAGCAAGCGCCAAGTTGGCAACAAGGAGATATACGTATTCGAATTGCGAGACGCAGGTTACATCCCCGAAGGATTAAACAATTGGATCGCCCTTATGGGTTGGTCATACGATGACCACACCGAGTTCTTTACGATGCAGGACTTGATTGATAAGTTTTCCATAGAGAAGTTGAGCCCTAGTTCTGCCGCCGTGAACTACGGAAAGCTCGATCATTTCAACGGACTTCACATCCGTGCTCTACCGACATCAGAATTGTCAAAGCGCATCCACCCCCTCTTCGAGGCGGCCGGCTATAAGATCGACGAGAAGCGTCTCGACCAGATTACACCAATCATTCAGGAACGAATTCACACCCTGGACGAAGCGGTCGATCTTGCAGGCTTTTTCTTTCAGGAGACAATAGATCCGACTCCGATTGAATTGGTAGGCAAGAATATGACTGCGCAAGAATCCACGCAAGCCGCGAAAGCCGCGTATGAAGTGATTGAGGCACAGACTTCATTAGAGATCGAGTCCCTCGAATCAGCCCTTCGCTCGCTCGCAGATTCTCTGGGGTTGAAGGCGGGCCAGCTCTTCGGAATCCTACGGATCGCGGTGACAGGACAGCGTGTGAGCCCGCCCTTAATTGAAAGCATGGTGATCGTCGGAAAGGAGACGGTCCTCAATAGAATTGAAGTTGCAATCCGTCTTCTTGAGGACCAGGAGTGACCTCATCTACAGCGCCCCAACAAAGATCTACTAGGTGCGGTTACGCGCGAATGGGTGTTTGCCAAATCAATCACGGCTTCCATCCATGTTCTGCTTGATCCACGCCTACATGTAGGAAAACCAACAAACTCTAACGCTTTTATGCCTATTCGGTCCATAGGAATCAGCGGTGGGTAGACCCTGCCAGACCATCATGGTACAATGCGGCTTGGTGATTGGGGGTTCGTCTAGTGGTAGGACAGCGGACTCTGGATCCGTAAGCCGAGGTTCGAATCCTCGACCCCCAGCCAAGGAACGCCCGAACTCGCGAATGACGATATGGTGTCGGGCGTTCTCTATTTTGCATCGCTGACTCATCCGCCAATCAAGATCACCGAAATTCCTATGACAGCTCACATAAACCTGGGTTTGCAAGAACGGGCCTCAACGACCAATCTACCCTTACAACCGTTTGCATCCATTCATTCCCCCTCCTCTCCCGATAACAATCCCCGTCCAACTCACAGATGCTGAGATCCTGTCTGGGAAAATCGAACTGCGCCCCGAGCTTGCAGCAGGTTTCCGCAACCCAGAGAACAGCCTACTCGATCGATTAAACGTGGCTATACGCAACCGAAGTGCACACCCTGAACCCTTTCCCCTCTCTGAATAGCATGTTGGTGCTTTCTGACATCTTTCGCCCCTCTACAAATCCTCCCGTTGGTATAATCATCCCATGAACGAAAATCGATGGCGTGAAACGCTCTCCAAGACTCGTCGATCCGCTCTGGGGCGGTTGTCAACGATCCTGGGGGCAACGGAGCTCACCCCCGAATTCTGGGGACAACTCGAGGAAATTCTCATTCAAGCCGATCTCGGGATCAACACAGTGCTCGCGTTAATCGAGCAGGTAAAGAAATCGGCAAGTGATTCTGGATGCACGAGTGGTGACCAGGTTCGCCAACTCCTGCGAACGTCTCTTCTACAACAACTGCAAATCACTCCAGGCACGAATTTCGATACGAAACCCCACGTCATCATCGTTGTAGGTGTCAACGGCTCTGGAAAAACAACCACTGTTGCCAGGATCGCAAAACGCTTCTTGGCACTAGACCATTCAGTCTTGCTGGCCGCAGCCGACACGTATCGGGCAGCGGCAAGCGAACAACTTGCAGTTTGGGGCCAGCGACTCGGCGTGGACGTCGTCTCAGGACAGGCAGGAAGCGATCCAGGAGCCGTTGTGTTCGATGCATGCACCGCAGCTCAGGCTCGGAAAATCGACATCGTCATTGTCGACACTTCGGGAAGGATGCATACGCAGCATAATCTCATGCAAGAATTGAAAAAGATTTGCAGGGTTGCACGAAAGGTTGTCCCTGAGGCCCCGCATCAGGTGTTACTCGTGCTCGACGCTACGACTGGACAAAATGGCCTTGCACAGGCGAGGTCCTTCATTGAAGCCGTGGGCATCACGGGCGTAGTTTTGGCAAAACTCGATAGCTCCGCCAAAGGGGGAGTGGGCTTTGCCATCGGCAAAGAATTGGGGTTGCCTATCCAATTCGTTGGCACAGGAGAGGCATTGGAAGATCTAGCTGAATTCGACCCTGATGCCTACGTTGAGAGCATGCTGCCACAGGGAGGATTCTAGTACTTCCCCAAATCCGAGCGCTCCAATAGCGGAACTCAATTGCATTGCCTTGCGTCGGCACAGAGCAAATATGGGAGTTTATACGCCACTTTCTATGGGATACACTAGGTCCTTGTCATCAAGTAGCAGCACGTGGCATAATACATTTTATAGGGAAGAGACAGTATGGAAGATTTGAAAGTTGAGCTCCAGGAAGCCGAAGCGCGAATCCAAGACCTACTGGTGCGGCTTTGACGTCGCTGCACGCGAGGAACATCTATCGAAATTAGAGCGTGCAGCTGAAGACCCCTCACTCTGGGACGACCCAGAAAACGCTCAAAAGATCATGCAACAACTGGCGCGCCTTCGAAAGCAAGTCGAAGGGTGGCGAACATTGGCACAGCGCGCGCATGACGCAATGGAACTGGCCTCCTTGGGTGATGAAAGCCTGCGTAGCGACATCGAAGAGGAACGCGACGCCATAATCAAAGAGTTGGAGCGACGAGAAACACGCGCTCAATTATCTGGGCCTCACGATCGTGACGACGCAATCCTCGCCATTCACGCCGGCGCTGGTGGTACGGATTCACAAGATTGGGCTCAAATGCTGCAGCGTATGTACCTTCGCTGGGCGGAAAATCGCGATTTTGAAGCGGATGTCCTAGACCAAAGCGAAGGAGAGGAAGCGGGAATCAAGAGCACCACCATCGCCATTGACGGCGAGTATGCCTACGGTTACTTACGGGCAGAAAGAGGTGTTCATCGCCTCGTACGTCTGTCACCTTTTGATGCCGCTCATCGACGACACACTTCTTTTGCTTTGGTTGAAGTTCTCCCCCAAGTCGAAACGGATCAGGAGGTCGAGATCGATCCCAACGACCTGCGTATCGATACCTTCCGTTCTGCAGGCGCAGGGGGTCAAAACGTGCAAAAGAACGAGACCGCGGTACGTATCACACACCTCCCCAGCGGTATCGTGGTCACTTGTCAGAACGAACGCTCGCAAACACAGAACAAAGCCAACGCCATGCGCGTTCTGCGAGCCCGCCTCTTGGATCTCCAGCGTCGTCGACAAGAGGAAGAACTTGCCGAGATCAAAGGCGATTATATTAAGGCCGAATGGGGCAGCCAGATACGATCTTACGTGCTGCATCCCTATCAGATGGTGAAAGACCATCGCACCGATTACGAAGAAGGCAACGCTTCGGCCGTCCTTGATGGCGAAATCGATGAATTCATCGAGGCCTATCTGCGCAGCGCGATTGGACAAACCAAGTAAAGGTAACAATCTCAATTCTTTTTCACTTGTCCGCTATCATCGTTCGGATTCCTCTCAGCGTGTGTGTATAAACTCAAATCCCGAATGAGAATATCCTCATTCGAGCATACAGCTCATGAGAAATGACTCGCCGTATCGCTACCTTGTCGCTGGCGTCGCCATCTGCTATAATCCGGCCGCTTAACTATGAGGAGGAATCTCGTTTGGATCAATTTCTTAATCTCGCCTTGGTCATCGTTTCTATTGCGCTCATCACAATTATCATCCTCCAAAGCCGGGGGGCGGGCCTTGGAGGTTTGGGCGGAGGAAGCGATATGGGCGGAGGGTCCGGCTTCTACGCTCGCCGAGGGATTGAACGCTTGTTGTTCAACATCACCATCGGCATGAGCATCGTCTTCTTTCTGCTTGCCATCCTTAACGTCGTGTTGGTAGGATAGCACTGCACATCGTCATAGCAGGCCAAAAGGACGATGCGTGATCTACGCTGGCAACTCCTTATCGCAGTCGGTGGATTAATCCTCGTCGTCGGCTTGCTTATCGGCCAGACACCGGATCTCGAAACGGCACCCCCCCAACCCGTCGTTGGGGGTGTTTACGTTGAAGCGCTCGTCGGAGAGATTCAACGTTTAAATCCCATCCTGGATATCTACAATCAAACCGACCGCGATATCGATCGTTTGATCTACAGCAGTTTAGTTCGCTTCGACGAACAAGGCATGCCCCGGCCCGATATCGCTGATTGGGCAGTGACTGCAGATGCGACGATATACACACTTACACTCCGAGAGAATGCGGTTTGGCACGACGGCGAGCCTGTCACTTCCGACGATGTAGTCTATACGTATTCAAAACTTCAGGATCCTGACTACCCGGGTCCTGAAAATCTCCACGAATTCTGGGCACAAATCAATATCATCCGCCTCGATGAGAAGAGCGTTCAATTTCAACTACCTGAACCCTTCGCACCCTTCTTGGACTACCTAAGTGTAGGCTTATTGCCTGACCATCTCTTGCGTGGTGTCTCTGCTGGTGATTTGATCGATCATCCCTATAATCTGCAACCGATCGGTACAGGTCCATTTCGTTTCGACCGGTTTCTCCTAGACGAAGGGCAGATCGTCGGCGTCAGCCTTGTCGCCTTCGACGATTACTTCGGTCAACGACCGTTTCTCGAACGCGTTGAATTCCGAACCTACCCCGACTCTGCAGCCGCACTGGAGGGTTTTCATGATGGCGAGGTTCAAGGTGTCGCAGATATAGACCTTGACACACTCCCAGAAGTTCTCAATTCGATTGAACTAAACCTTCATACAGCTAGATTGCCACAGTTGAGTATCATCTTTCTCAATACAAAACATCCTGAAAAAGCTTTCCTTTCAGACAAGCGCTTACGAAAGGCACTCTCGCTCTCACTCAACCGCCAGTGGATCATTAATCAGGCTCTCTCAGGACAAGGATTAATACCCAATGGTCCAATCATGCCTGCAACATGGTCTCATGCGCAAAGTCTTGATCCTATTCCGTACGACCCTCAAGGAGCGGCACGCACTCTGGATTCACTTGGTTGGGAACTCCCCTTGGGTGCCACGATCGGAACACCAGAGTACGTTCGCAGCAAAGAAGAACAAGTTCTTAGCTTAGAGCTCATCTTTCCGGACGAGCCAACATTCTCGGTAGTCGCAGAAATGATAAAGACCAATTGGCAAGCCAACGGCATTCTTGTCACACTGAAAGCCGTCGATCCAGAAGTACTTCGCAGCGACTACCTAGAGCCTAGGGCATTCGAAGCCGCACTGATCGAGATCAACTTGATGCGTTCCCCTGATCCGGATCCCTACCCATTCTGGCACGACTCACAGGCGGAGACCGGACAGAATTACAGTGGGTTCTCCGACCGAAACATAAGTATTTGGCTCGAACAAGCCCGTATCACCCCGGATTTTGGGCGGCGATCCGAACTCTATCGCAGCTTCCAGTATCGATTTCAAGATCAGGCTCCGGCGCTTTTGCTGTATTACACTGTATTCAATTACGCTATCGATCCGGAGGTCCAAGGGGTGGCGATCGGACCTCTCTTCGATCCGAGCGACCGGTATAACAACATTGTGGCTTGGCACCTGTTGGCGCGCCGTAGTCTAAGTGCGGAAAGTATCGTGACTGCCACACCTTGATACATCCGTCTTTGGGCTCTCTGCGTACCTCCGAGGCCGAATGCGACTCCAAACAATGATCTCAGCAGGTCACGCTTTCTGTTAGCATGTTTCATCAATTGTAAAAAACCACGAAACCGCTCGCCTAGTTCGTTCAAGATTGAGACAAAGTCTCTCTGCGCTGCTCCCTCCTGGGACCGTGGTATAATCCCACAGACTTCTTTAGATTCATGGGCATTGACTCCCTCCAAAAGGTGAATAAGTGGAGAACACAAGAGACGCTGGGGAACGGCTCAGCTTGTCGGACCTTAAACCAACGATGAAACTCGAAGGCCGCGTAACGAAAACCGAATTGTTTGGTGCGTTCGTTGATGTCGGCGCTGAACGTGATGGACTAGTCCATATCTCTATGCTCAAACCAGGGGGCGTATATCGCGTAGATGATGTCGTCCGAGAAGGACAAGTTGTTGAAGTTTGGGTCCATCGCGTCGAGCCGGAAAATGGACGACTTGAACTCTCGATGCTGAAACCAATAATGTTGAAGTGGAAGGACATCAAAAAGGGGATGAAGCTCAAAGGCAAAGTTGTGCGGCTCGAGAGCTTTGGGGCGTTTATTGATGTTGGCGCTGAGAGACCGGGACTGGTTCATGTAAGTGAGATGAGCTCAGACTACATTAGCAATCCATCCGACATGGTCAACGTCGGTGATGAGGTAAAGGTCAGTGTGATCGATGTCGATCGTCGTAAGCGTCAGATCAGATTCAGCATGAAGGAGACAATGATTGGCATCGAACCGGAAGAGGAAGAGCCTGCCGAGGAAATGCCAACAGCGATGGAACTCGCCTTGCGCGAGGCTTTAGAGCAGTCTGACAACAGCTCGGAGAAGCCAGGTACAGACTCTCTACCCGGCAAGAAGCAGGTCAAGGATCAAGAGCTGGAGGACATCTTAGCACGGACATTGAAACATCGCGTGCGCACCGCCTCCACGAACGAATAGTTCATCGAGCCTGCGTCACAGCCCTCATAATCTAGTCTCACACGATCGGGCGTTTTTTAGACGCCCTATTATTATTTCATTCAACAAGATGGGGATTATCTGGGGTAGAGCGTCTGCGTCATTCTAACAGCCAGCGAACATCAAGTTCAGCGTATCAACCACCATCGGGGGAATTAGAAGATCTCATCCTCGATCCAATCCTCTTCTTCCTCGTCGTCTTCTTCTTGCTCCCAAATCTCATCTAGTTCTTCCAGATCTTCGTCTTCCCAATCCTCACTTTCCTCTAAACTCATGTCTTCTATACGCGTATATGTCATACACCCCTCATCCGGGTCGATCTTGACCACTTCAGCCGTGCAAAATCCAGTCTCAAGGAAAACGCAATCGATGTATCGACAACGTATCTGGGGCATATTGATCAGCCTCCCCTTTCCCCAACAACATCGATCTCGCGTAGGCGAAAGATGCTCAAGATGAACAACAAAACCATCACAATCGCCGATACGATGCAAAACGGACAAATTGCACGAAGGACCGCTAGCTCGAGATAGGTTAGATAGGCCGAGTACAATGTACCTATCAATGTAACACCGAAAAGCGCCATCGTAAGGTTCTCGGTCCATTGTGGACGGCGCATTTCAAGAAAGACCAGAGCAATGATGAGAAGATACCCCAGGACCCCGATCAGGGCAATAGGGATACCCCCGATCTCCGAGTAACGACTGTTGGCGACGGTCTCGCAATCTCCAATCCCCGAACATGCTGCTGTGTTCCCAGTCACTTTCAACCAGCTAAGGTACAACGAATCCATCAGACCTACAACTGAGAGTAGGAGTGCGTAAGTACGAAACCGAGATCCAGAAATCATCTCCAGCATGAAATCCTTTCACCTACTTTCCATGGTAAAAGCAGACAGATTTTGAATTTGGCTTGTGTCATCCGTTATTTAAGATCGTAATTATGCCCTAATTCGAACCATATCTCGTTCGTTAACAAGATGAAAGGCGAGGGTACTCCCCCTTATCGATCGAAGTTGATTGATGTATTCGCCGACTTGTCATCATCTCATCCGGGACGAAGTCTACGTGCTTCAAGTACATTGGGAAGCGCCTCAAGCCGATTCAAGACCCTGCTCAATTGGGTAACATCGGTGACTTGCATCACCAAATCGAAGATTGCAAGACTGTTCTTCGTCGAGACGTTGACAGAGGTCATGTTGATACCTTCGTTCGCCACCAATGTAGATACATCTCTCATCAGTCCATCACGATCATATGCCCGGATGCGGACGGAAACCGGGTAGGTCTGTTTAGGCCGGCCCCAGGATACCTGCACAAGTCGTTCTCGATCTTTGATCCGTAAGACGTTCGGGCAATCCTGACGATGGATTGTCGCCCCACGACCGCGCGTGATGTAGCCGATGATCCAATCCCCCGGAGCCGGTTTGCAGCATCGCGCCAGACTTGTCAGCAACCCTCCGGAAAGCCCCAAGATACTGACCTCATCGGTCATCACCTCCGCAGGCAGCTCAGCCTCAACCTTCTCAGGAAGTTTGAAACCGTCTTCGTCATCTGCGATGACTTTAGTGATAATCCTCCCCAGATGCAGGTCTCCACAGCCGATTGCTGCGAGCATCTCGTCTACGTGCGTGTATCCCATGTCGCGTGCTATTTTTTCTTTGGTAACACCTTCAACACCCAATCGGCGCAGCTCTCGTTCTAGTAGTAAACGACCATGGGAGACGTTGAGTTCTCGATCTCGACGACGAAACCATTGGCGGATCTTGCTTCGGGAGCGTTGACTCTTGACCATCTCAAGGCTGGGATTGAGCCAATCTCTGCTCGGCCCACCGCGTTTCGCGGTGAGGATTTCAACCGAATCTCCGGTATGGAGCATTTGACTCAGTGAAATCAACTTGCCATTCACCTTCGCGCCACGACAACGGTGGCCGATATCCGTGTGAATGTGATATGCGAAATCGATAGGCGTCGAACCTGCAGGCAAGTCGATGATGTCACCCTTAGGCGTGAAGACGTAGACGCGATCGTCAAAAACATCGGATTTCATGGCGTCAACGAAATCCCCCGCGTCATCGACGTCCTGACGCCATTCCATCAATCTGCGAAGCCAGAGGACTCGTTGTTCGAAGGCGTCGTCTTTCGAGCGACCCTCCTTATACCGCCAATGAGCGGCAATGCCATACTCCGCCTTCTCATGCATTCCAGGTGTGCGGATTTGTACTTCGAGGGTACCGCCATCATCAAAGACGACAGCTGTATGGAGTGATTGATAGAAATTATCTTTCGGTGTGGCGATGTAATCGTCGAAAGTTCCAGGAATCGGCTTCCAATGACTGTGAATCACCCCTAGTGCTAGATAGCAAAGCTGCTCACTTTCCACAATCACACGCACCCCGCGCACGTCGTAGACCATCTCGAATGGGACCTCTTTTCGCTCCATTTTTCGATAAATGGAATACAAATGCTTAGGACGACCATAAACTTGCGCGGTGACTCCCGATCCCGCCAATTCTGCTTGAAGCTGCGCCGTGATCTCTGCTAAGTCACCCTCTCGATCCACGCGGCGTTCTGCGATGTTCTCAGCTATCTCTTTATAACTCTCAGGAAATACGTAACGGAATGCAAGGTCCTCCAGTTCCCACTTCATCTGCCATATACCGAGCCGATTTGCCAGAGGCGCGAAGATTTCCAGGGTCTCATCGGCAATACGAGTGCGTTTATCCTCCGGGAGATGAGCGAGTGTACGCATGTTGTGCAACCGATCGGCAAGTTTGATCACGACCACTCTGACATCGTCACCCATGGCAAGGAAAGTCTTGCGCAAGGTCTCTTTCGCCAACTCACCTTTTGTGGCGCGTGGTGCCTTCCGGCCAATGCCTCGACGGCTGACACGGGGCAGGTGAGTCAACTTCGTCACACCATCGACCATCATCGCAACTTCGCTACCAAAATCACGCTCGAGATCCTTCAAGCTGACACGTGTATCCTCAACGGTATCATGGAGCAGACCTGCCACGATGGCAGGGATCGGGGCGCCAAGCTCCGCCAGAATCGCTGCCACAGCTAAACAGTGTTGTATGTAGGGCTCTCCTGAGGCACGTTTTTGCCCTCGATGGGCGCGGTTGGAGACCTTGAAAGCCCGCTCCAAGATTTCCCGATCTGCGGGGGTCGTGTCTTCAGGCAATTGTTTGAGTAGACCTTCCAGCTTCATCTACTCCAAACCTCTCGCTCAGTATATCCCCACGCAACTATACTCTCAAGAGGACATTCGTGTGCGGTCCTCCGGTTTCTTTCCAATAGAGAGGGTTTCGGATCCATCTTACCTGCACCGTCACAATCGATGTAAAACCATGATTTTTGTGCTCCTGAACGAGCTCCAGTCCGGACTTGATCCACAGATGGACACATTGGCGAATCAACCTGGCTCGACCAGAAGAGAACCCGAATACAACTGGTGCAGGCATTGTATCATCACGTTGCGGTCTTTCACGAGCGGTACCTACATCGAATCCACATGCGGCTCCCATCGTTCAACAGTCTATGTAGGAGCTATCAGGTATTTCTAGTATGTACGAATTGCCTAGAAAGTCTAGTACTTAGCCTGGGGAGTCAGGTACCGATGGAATTCGCTCGATCCAATCGTCGAGAATGACGATGTCTGAGGCCTCTCGAACACCTTGCATCCACGTAGTGAATGCTCGTTGTACGGCTTGTTCGTAATCGAAATCCAAGAGAAGACGCACTTCCCGCTCGCGTATAAGAAACAAATGCCAGCCTTGAGATGTCTGAATGGGACCGACGACATCACCCACGGGTTGCGTCGCCGCCGTTAATGCTGTCAGCGTATACCGATCGATCAGTCCCTCCTGCGTGATCCAACCAAGATCACCGCCCAGATCCTTCGTGAGGCTGTCTGTTGAGTACTCAAGTGTTAAATCTTCCCAGCTCTCTCCGGCTTCCAACCGCTCCAGCACTTCCTCCGCGATTTCCGAATCTTCAACGACGATGTGACTGAGAAGCGTCTGCTCCTGTTCTCTAGCGACCTCATCTTCGAAGGTTTCAACCAGCTTTTGTCGTAATAATTGAATTTCAAAGAGTTTGCGAAATCCTGATTCGGTGAGGTCGAATTGCTCTTCCAGATTCGCGAGTCGTGAGTTAAGCTCGGCCTCGTAGGCCTCCAAGGTGAAGGGGGTCGCAGTAGGACGAGGCGTCGATGTCGCCTCTATTGTGGGTGAAGGTCCAGCCGTTGGCGCTGGGGTATCGGTCGCCTCCGCCAGGGCGGTTGGATCGGGTGTTTGCGTTGGTGGGCGTGTCGGCGTTCCTTCCGGAAAGTAGCCAAATGATTCCTGAATCGCCCGCTCCACTTCCTCATCCGTCACCGAGATTCCTAGCTTCTTTGCTTCTCGTTGAATAAGCACTTCCTCGATCATGGCATCCAGGATGATCGAGCCAATTGTTTGAGGATCTATGCCTGGTGAAAGGACCATCTCCACGCGGCGCTGGAAATCGCGTGTAAGGATCTCTTCACCATCAATTATCACAATGGGTTGCCCAGGTTGGATCACATAGAGATTGATCAAGCCGTAGGATAGAAGACCGATCACCAAGAGCGCTGTGATGACCGTACCGCCGATGATCCTATTCCTTTGAATGCGTTCTCGCTCTGCCCGAGCGAGGTGCTTTTTCGTGGGTGCGCGCGCCGATCTTTGCTTGCTCATCGATGGATGCTCCTCGATTCCCCGTACTGGATGGGTTCAAGCTCCATAGCATCTTACGGGGAATCGAAACACTGCGATGTTCTAACGGAATCGTTCTGCGGCAAATGGAAGCAATGCCATGTGCCTCGCTCGTTTGACTGCTTTCGACATCATGCGCTGGTGCTTCGCACATGTCCCCGTTTCACGTCTCGAGCGAATTTTTCCTTGATCGGTCACATAGCGTTTAAGCATATCGGCCTGTTTGTAATCGATTGAAGTCGCCTTCTCAGCGCAAAATTGACAGACCCGCGGCCTGCGCGAATACCGACGCCTGCCAGGCGGACCGCCCGTGCGTCGTGATCCCTCACTCGAAATATTGTTTTGATCCTCGGCCAATGTTTATTCTCCTTAACTGTTCGGTATCAGATGCATCTAGATATATTTCATAGCGTCTAAAAAGGAAATTCTTCGTCCTCCACAACTCTGTCAACATGCGAATCTCCCGAGATCTCCCGTCGGTCACCCAGCATGATCATCTCTTTGGCAACCAATTCCGTGGTGAAGTGTTTGTTGCCTTCATTGTCTTCCCATCGTCGTGTTTGTAACCGCCCTTCTATATACACCTGCTGTCCCTTGCGTAGATATTGATTACAAATTTCCGCCAGGGATCCCCAAGACACGATGTTGAACCACTCCGTTTCTTCATGTCTTTCGCCATTCGAGGAGGTCCAAGAACGGTTGGTGGCCACGCTGAAGGTGGTGACAGGGCGACCGGATGGTGTATAGCGCATCTCTGGGTCGCGCCCCAAGTGACCGATGATCATCACCTTGTTTAAGCCACGGCTCATTAGAGCCTCCTTTCCCAACTCGCCGCGTCCACGGTTTTAGACGTCAGGCGTCCTCTTGGTGCGTGATCATATAACGAAGTATTTGTTCATTCAGACGGATATCACGTTCCACAACAGTACCAGCTTGTGGCGGCATCTCCAAGTTCATAATGAAATAATATCCGTCTGTTTGCTTGCTGATTGGATATGCCAGACGGCGTTTTCCCCATCGATCGATCTTCCCAAGCTTACCACCCGCAGCCTCAATCCACCCACTGACTTTTTCTTCGAGCGCGGCCAAGGCTTCGTCATCAAGCTCTGGATGGGCAATATACGCCAATTCGTAGTTGCGCATTGGGGTCTCCTTTCCTCGGGATTGCCCCCGAACCATCATCAGGCGACGTGGTTCGGGAGCGGAAAGCACGCCATGAAAGTAGCGCGGCAACGGAAAGAAGTTTATCACGGGAAGAACGAATTATCAACCTTGTCTGGTAACGATCTCCCTTTCAAGGTATAATTCCTACGATTCGGGGTAGGTTCTTGCTGGCATACATGCAGCCAGTCAGGGAATTCAATTCCACGCCGGTACAGTGAAGGATAGTAACCCGCCCCGGCTCTCTTCGGCCAGGTCGGTCATCGCCTGGCCCGATTGTTGTAAAGACATGATCGGTTCACGATCGGGAGGCTGAATGGCCTTAAAACCAATCAAGTTCGGGACAGATGGTTGGCGGGGGCGCATAGCCGACGATTACACATTTTCCGCAGTCCGCCGCTGTACCGAAGGCTTTGCTAGGTATTTGACTGAGGTTGAAGGAACTGACAAGCCAGTCGTTGTAGGCTACGATCGACGCTTCGGCTCCGAGAGTTTCGCGGCAACTTCAGCGGAAGTCCTCGCTGCTCGGGGATTTAACGTGCTGCTCACAGACGGTTCCACTCCCACACCAACGATCTCCTACGCGGTTGTTGATCGAGGTGCGGCTGGAGCGATCAACATCACGGCATCTCACAATCCCGCCAGCGACAACGGGTTTAAAGTTCGCGACCGGAACGGAGGCGCACTCGACCCGGAAAGATTGCGCCAGATTGAGAATGAAATTCCTGCGACGGATGAGGACATCCCTCACCTGCCATTGGACGAAGGGATCGAAAAAGGGCTGATTGAACGCTTCGACCCTGCACCAGCCTACATCCGGCAGATCGAAAGCTTGGTCGACCTGGAACCTTTACGAGAAGCTGGATTAACCATCCTCGTAGACCCGATGTGGGGGAGCGGAAGTGGATGGTTCACGAGGCTGCTCGGCGGAGGTTCAACGCGAGTGATCGAAATTCACCACGAGCGAAATCCTCTCTTCCCAGATATGATCCGCCCTGAACCCATCCCACCGAACGTCGATGTGGGGTTGTCAGCTACAATAGAACACGGAGCTGATATATTAATCACCACCGATGGAGATGCAGATCGTGTGGGCATGGGTGACGAAAAAGGCTTGTTTGTTGATCAGTTAAGGGTGTATGCTCTATTGACATACTACATGCTTGAGGTACTCGGCGAGCGTGGCCCGATCGTAAAGACGCTTTCCACAACCTCAATGCTCAATAAACTGGGGGAGATCTACGATGTGCCGGTTTACGAGACAGGGGTCGGCTTCAAGTACGTCGCGCCAAAGATGCTCGAGGTGGACGCTCTCATTGGCGGCGAGGAGTCAGGCGGTTACGCTTTTCGAGGCCACGTTCCGGAACGCGACGGCATTCTCGCAGGTCTATATTTGGTGGACATGATGGTGCGTCTCGATCGCAAACCTTCACAGATTATTAATCTTCTCTTCGAAAAGATTGGCCCGCACTACTATAAAAGGATCGACTCCCCACTTCCCAGCGACGAACGCGCATCCATAGAAGCGCGTGTCAAACAAGCCAAACCTGAGATGATTGCTAATCTGAAAGTGAATCGTATCAATACATTTGATGGATATAAGTACGAGTTGGAGGATGGTAGTTGGCTCCTGATACGCTTTTCCGGTACGGAACCTATCGTGCGCGTGTATTGTGAAACGACAGAACCTGGACGGGTGGATCCAATCCTCCATGAAGGGCTTCGCATCGTAGGGATTGAATGAAAGCTGAACCATTAGACCTTGCTGATACCCACTGCCATCTCATGCTGCCTGCCTTCGCGAAGGATTGTGAAGAAGTCGTTGAGCGCGCACGCGCGACCGGAGTTACTCGGCTGCTCGTACCAGCTCTCGACTTACTCAGCAGTCATCAGGCGATCAAACTGGCAGAGCGCTATCCCGAAGTATTCGCTGCGGTAGGAGTCCACCCACATAACGCCTCGACATGGGATCCATCTGTCGCGACCGAGCTTCGCAACTTGGCTCTGTCTTCACATGTTGTGGCCATCGGGGAGATCGGCTTAGATTTTTACCGCAATCTTTCAACCCCTTCCCAGCAAAAGACTGCCTTTCAAGCTCAACTGGAATTGGCCGCAGATCTAGGCTTACCCGTCGTGATCCACAATCGTCAGGCGACAGACGACGTCGTCGTCAGGCTACTTCAATGGTCTCAGAACCTACCTGCAAACTTGGTGGGTAAAGCCGGCGTTTTGCACGCCTTTTCTGCAGATCCTGAGGCTGCTAGACTCACCACAGAAGCTGGATTCTACCTTGGTGTAGCTGGTCCTATTACCTATCCCAACACAAATGCATGGCAACAGATCATCGCCCAAATCCCGATCGAACGGATGCTCTTGGAAACCGATGCACCCTATCTCACGCCCCACCCCTTTCGAAATATGCGAAACGAGCCTGCGCATGTGAAGTTGGTCGCCGAAGGCTTCGCGAAGGTCATGGGAGTGAGTACCAGCAAGGCTGCCAAAGCAACTTGGCAAAACGCCTCGAACCTCTTTGGTTGGAACCATGGAAACGACAACCGCTACTTTCTTTGATCTCGTTCGACCTCAACTCTCACAAGTCGAAGCGAGGATGCGGATTAGTCCTGACGAGCACGATCCCCGCTTGATTGCAGCCATTGACCACCTTCTTTCCTCCGGGGGGAAACGTATCCGCCCAACCCTCGTCCTGCTTACAGGGGGCATGCTCGGTACCGATCCCGATCATACAATCACTTTGGCTGCCTCTGTCGAGATGCTGCACACTGCCACACTGGTGCACGACGATCTCATCGACGGATCCATGATGCGCCGCGGCATGCCAACACTTAATGCTCAATGGAGCCCAGGCGCAACCGTTCTCACGGGTGATTATATATTCGCCCGCGCTGCGCATCTGGCTGCTGCGATTGGCGAAAAAGCGCTAATGGAGATTTTTGCCCGCACTTTGATGACCATCGTGAACGGCGAGATCTCTCAATTGTTTGGTTCAACCACCAGCGATCTCAACAGAGATTATTTCAATAGAATCTATGCCAAGACGGCTTCACTATTTGAGGTGGCGACGGAAGGCGTAGCCATTTTAGGCGCATGCGATAAGGAGACCCTTACGAAGATAAAGGCATTCGGCTATAACATCGGAATTGCATTTCAAATCATCGACGACGTCTTGGATTTCACGAGCGATCAAGAGAGTCTCGGCAAACCTGTCGCCAATGATCTAAGACAAGGTCTGATCACATTGCCAACTTTGCGTTATCTTTCCTCCATTCCGAATTCAGGAGCTGTCGTTGAGGCATTAAAGAATCACAGCCTGACGGATGATGCACTCGAAGAACTTATAGAAACCATTCGTACGTCTGGAGCAATTGAACAAACTCTCGAGCAGGCAAGAGGATACGTTTCCTCTGCTGAAGCCCTTCTCGAAAAGATGCCCGCCAACCAGGAGCGAGAAGCGCTATATGAGCTTTCATCCTACATCATCAATCGCACCATATGAGAACCCTCCAGGAGGATGTCGTGGAAATCGAAACCAAAGAATACAAACGAGTAACCGTTGTCACCGTATCAGGACGCGTCGATTCAGCTACCGCAGGTGAATTCGAAAATCAGCTGAAGGGCCTGATCGAAGCCGGCAAGACCAGGATCATTGTCGATATGGCCGAAGTTGAGTTCCTCGCCTCGGCCGCTCTTAGAGTCCTGGTTACTGCACGTAAAACTGTGCAAGGTTCAGGGGGCGACCTGGTCATCGCCCAACCTTCTCAACGCGTAACCGATACACTTGATATTGCAGGTCTCGACGTGCTCTTTAAAACCTACCCTGATCGTGAGGCCGCAATCGGTGCATTCTGACACAAAAATGTCTACCCGCTGTATATCCGTGTCCAGCCGACTCGATCAGATCGAGCGTATCGGCCAAGTGGTAGACGAATGCGCCCAAGTTGCAGGTTTCGATGATCGACTGAGTTACGCTTGTCAATTGGCTGTCGGTGAGGCATGTGAAAACATTATTAAGCACGGCTACGGCATGGAAAACTCGGGGATAATTGAAGCCATTATCCATGCTAAGCCGGGCAAGTTAATGATTGAATTGGTAGATAACGCGCCACCATTCAATGTTGCTCAGGAACCCAATATCGATTCAACGCATCCTGATGACCCACCGATCGGAGGCCTGGGCTTACGCATTATCCACAAGGTTATGGACAAAGTCGAATATCATCGGCGTGGTGATCACAACCACCTCAAACTATATAAATCCTGCAATGTTAGCGTGACCTGACCAGGCGTGGATTCGCTCATCGTTCAACACTTTCGCCCCTGTCTCAGACCCCTGGAGATCATGTGACGAACAGTGAATGGATTCTGGCAGTGGCATTGCTCGCCTCCTTTGCCCTCTTCCTCCTCCTTCCACGCATGCTGAAACGCTACTCAAATTGGGGGGAAGAGCTTTCCTCGCTTCATGATGTCAGCACAGCGATTGTTTCTGCTCCCGCAGATCCTGAGGAGTTGGCGGAAATAGCATTCCTCGAGACCGCTAGAGTGTTGGAAACAGACTTTTTCCAACTAGGTGTATTCGAAGGGGATGCTTATCGAACTATACTGCTGGTACGTGATGGCAATCGTCAAGCTAACCTCGAGTTTGAACTCGATCCAGAGCACGAGGACATCTTCGCTTGGATAAGACGCGCAAGCAGCCCGTTACTGATCACAGACTTTCCGGCGCAACAAGAGAAACTCCCCCCCGTACCTGGTAACCTCACACACGACCTGCCAAGATCAGGGATCTTTGCTCCACTTAAAGTTGAAGACAAGGTAATCGGCGTTCTCGCCGTACAGAGTCGTCGGAGCAACGCATTTGACGATAACCACCTCCATCTCTTATCAATTGTCGCCAACGGTGTGGCATCTTCATTAGCCACTATCCGCATGAAATGTGAGGTCGAGTATCGCACGCTACAACTGGTTCTCATCCAGGAAGTCTCACGGCGTTTAATCTCCTTACAACCTCTAACAGAGAGGCTCTTTCAAGCCGCCTCCCTAATCTTGCAGGCCTTCGAATATGATAAGGTGTTGCTATATGATTATCAAAACGAGGAGCTACAGCTGCGCGCCTTTGCGGGCAACCCGATGACGGAAGACTCTGATCCGCAATCTGACCACCCCACCACACCTCTGGTCGACCGATCCGCCAAAGAAGGTGTTACGCTCCTGGACGTTCTTCAAATGCGGCCTGGTGAACGAAGCGCTGGTGAGCGAAACAATCAATTCATGGAATTGGCGGTTCCATTTAAGGTCGAAGATCGAATTCTCGGTGTGTTAGATATTCACTCCGGCATTGGCAGGAATATTCCACCGGAACAAATCTCCATGGCGGAAATGCTTGCAGCTCAGATGGCGATTGCCATGTTGGAGGCGAGGAATTTTGAACAGCAACAAGAGGAGAATTGGATTACAACGGTGTTGCTCGAAGTGGCAAGGCACGCTGCCCAACCCGGTGATTCTGAACTCGCCCTGCAGTCCGTACTTCAATTAATCATTCTGCTCACAGGAACAAATTGGGCTGTCCTCATGCTTCCAGAAGAGACTGAACACATTCTACGAGTTGGAACGACGGCCGGCCTGCGACGCCAAATGCAGGATCAGGTCGTCTCCTTACGCGTTCCGGCCCAGGAATTGGGAATCGAACCGCCGTTCCCTGACGACGTGAGTTCTCACCAAATCCGACTTCCCGCTCCTGTAGCCGAGGTACTTGAGAGCGAAGATTCAACTGCCCTCGTACTGAGCGATGGCGTCTCACTCCTAGGGTTGCTCCTGCTTGAAGGTCAAGAATTGGAAGGGCGAAGGCTCTCGCTTCTTGCAGGTATTGCCCACCAGATTTCTTTGCGTCTAGAGAATACCCGGCTGATTGACGAAGCCGCAGCCAGGCGATCTTTCGAGCGCGAACTCGACATGGCGCGAGATATTCAATCGAGTTTCCTACCCAAAGCGCTCCCTTTCCACAGCGGATGGGAGATTGGAGCCACCTGGGGGATGGCGCGTGAAGTGGGCGGGGATTTCTATGATTTCATCCCACTTCCTGACGGTCCCGATGGCCCACGTTGGGGGATCGTTGTCGCCGATGTCGCAGACAAAGGCATCCCCGCTGCGTTATACATGGCTCTTTGTCGTACCCTCATCCGCTCCGTGGCGATCACCCGAATCGATCCTGGTGAAACCCTTAGCCGAGTCAACCAGCTTTTATTCGCCGATTCTCAGGCAGAGTTGTTCGTCAGTGCCTTCTATGCACTGTGGGAGCCCGTGCCAGCACTCCTGACGTACGCCAATGCCGGGCACAATCCGCCATTGCTCCTTGAACCCGAAACACCCGCTCAACTTCTTACCGAGCACGGGATGGTCTTGGGTGTTGAAGAAACCGCTACTTACAAGAGCAATAAATTGACAATTGCGCCCGGTCAACTCTTGGTCTTTTATACGGATGGTGTGACCGAAGAGACGGGCACGCGTGGGGAGTTCTTTGGGCTCCATCGCCTAGAGAGCTTGGTCTTGGGTATGCAAGAGTGGCATGCCCAAGAGGTTGCCGATCTCATTGCCGAGAGGGTTTCTATGTTTTCCGGTTCCCACGAACTCAACGACGATCTGACAGCCGTCGTGCTACAACGCGTCCCTGCAGGGTGAAACATCACTCCAATCCACGCGCCTGGGAGGAAGCTATGGATTATCCAAACGTATTTCCTTCAAAACATCCCCTCGTTGCGCACAAACTGAGCAAGCTGAGGAGCCAGGAAACCGTTCCCAAGAAATTTCGAGAGCTTATTCGAGAGATCTCTGCCCTGCTGACATATGAGGCCACGCAGGATCTGCTCACCAACCCCCTGAAAGTCCACACCCCGTTAATTACAACGCAGGGATACGAGCTTATGGAGAAGATTGGTTTGGTGCCCATTCTGCGTGCAGGGCTGGGAATGGTCGAGGGTGTGTGGGAGCTCATGCCCTCTGCTGAGGTTTGGCACATCGGCCTATATCGGGACGAAAAGACCCTCCAACCCGTCGAGTATTACAACAAGCTCCCAATCGAGCCGACCGTTTCCGTCTGCCTGATCCTGGATCCCATGCTAGCTACAGGCGGCTCTGCCGTCGCCACAGTGAACATCCTCAAACAATGGGGGGTGAACAAGATCAAATTCGTGGGGCTTATAGCCGCACCGGAAGGGATCACTGCCCTTCATCAACACCACCCGGAAGTCCCTATCTACCTGGCGGCGATTGATGAAAAACTAAACGAGCACGGTTTCATCCTACCTGGCTTGGGAGACGCCGGCGATCGACAATTCGGCACGGGTTAAATACCGGATCGAATCTTCTCACCCGTAACAATTGCGAGCTGCCGTAAT
>WVZH01000410.1:74009-76544 GCA_011772595.1 Anaerolineales bacterium | reverse complement strand
GAGCTTAACGACTCACAACGTAGTATCGCACACCACTTCTAAGCAGGTAACTCTCGTTTCAGGTGCTCAAGATGCTCCTGAAACCAGAAGGGATGTCGTTGGTCTTCCAGTAGCTCCCCTAGCACTTCCCGCGCCGCGTCGATATCTCCTATCGTAAGTTGTATCTCCACCAAAACTGCCTTTGCGAAAACGTTTTCTGGATGCCGTTCTAGCACGGGCTCGAGCTCCTCAAGTGCTCCTTCGGGTGAATCACCATACAGACGGGCCCGCGCAGCAGCAACTCGAATCACTTCGCGCTCTGGATACGATTCGTAGAGATCTTCCAATAACGGCCACATAGGTTCCTCTGGAGCACCGAAGAAAAGAGCTTGCGTCAGCTTGCCTGCCAACTTCATGTCTGGTTTGAGCGGATCCTCCGCCAACTCACGGGCGCGCAGAAAGCTCTCTGTGGCTGCCGGAAAGTTTCCCTCGGCCATGAACAAATCCCCAGCTTCAATAAATCCTTCGTAGGCTCCCCGTCGATCACCTTCCTCCAAGAGAACCTCCGCACGATGCAGATGTTCTTCAGGATTCGGCTCGAAGATTACTCCCGGCTGGTTGTCGCCAGGTGGAAAGACTTCACCTATCTCTTCGTCGGGCCTGAAATCATCGCCTCGCTCGAACTCAGAGGGAATTTGATTGACAGCCCCCAAGAAAAGAGAGAGGACCACGCAGGTCAATACAACACCAGCAACGATCCAAAACCAGCGGCTACGACTTTTTTGCTCCGCTGGAACCGCTGGGGATGCGGTCGCGCTCACGATATCCGGCTGTGATGGTGCCTCGACCACACCAACATCGGCGTCCATNNNNGCTTGGATCATGTCCTTGACCGACGCGAAGCGATCACCCCTTTCTTTCGCCAAGGCTTTCAACAAAACCCTCTCCACAGGTTCAGGGACGGCGGGATTCATCACCCTTGGTAAGGGTAGTGGCGTGTAGATGTGATCGTGAATGATCGAAAACGGTGTGTCTGATGTGAACGGCACCCGGCCGACCACTAACTCATATAGCACCACCCCGAACGAATAAACATCCGTTCCCTCATCCAACTCTATATTGCCCTGTGCCTGCTCCGGTGAAATGTAGTGTGGGGTGCCCATGAGCATATCACCTGAGAGTGTCGATGCACCTGCCTCCGCTATGCGCGCCAAGCCAAAATCGGCTAGGTAAATTGATCCGTCAGGGCTGAGCAGGACGTTGGAGGGTTTGATATCGCGATGAAGATAGCCGCGATCGTGTGCATAGGTGAGTGCGCTTCCAACGGCGTCGACGACTCGCAGTGCCTCATCCTTCGCCAGTGCGCCCCTTAGAAGCCGTGCTTTGAGAGTTTCACCCTCAATAAATTTCATCACCAGATAGGGCTGACCGCCATGTTCAGAGAAGTCGTATATGGGCACGATATTGGGATGCTCGAGCTTGGCGACGACTTTGGCCTCACGCTCAAAACGAGCCAGGAAGTTGGGATCTTCCATGATCGCCGGATGGAGCGCCTTAATGGCCACGTACCGGTCGAGGGCAGGATGGTAAGCCTTATAGACCGTCGCCATACCTCCCTGGCCCAGCTGCTCAATGATGCGATAGGGTCCTACATTTTCACCTTTTTCGAAGCTCATATCTACTCCAGCCTCAGGACGCGCACATTATAGACTAGGGCTATCAACGGGACAATATGCCCCTGTGAAATGATTGTAAATTGTCGTGTTTTGGAAAAAGAATTCATTCGTAGTGATATGTTGCGGGCTTGAGTGGACGTTGTGGCCAGGACATTCCACTTTAAGGACATCTTTTTTGCTGAAATACTCCTGCACTCATTCTGGTATCGACGCATGGAGTAACTGCATACAGATTTCTCTCGTTTGGCCATCTCCATCCAACTTTGGATTCCATGATGACAGAGAAATCGCGGCAATCTGTCCGGTTTGAGCCAAGGATCGGAAAATGACCTCCAACTCGGAGGCTCTCGGCCCACCTGCGGCTGAGTAGCTCATAGCGGGTGCATCCATTGGATTGATAATATCGGTATCGAAATGGACGTAGAGTGGATAATCCCCTACTGGATAATCGAGTAAAGTGTTCGGATTCATGAGGTGCGTGATATCAGAATCTTCTACAAGTTCTCTCTCCAGGGTCTAGATCTCTTCCGTCTGTCAGAATAATCCTATCTTGAGAATAGATCGGAGGCCAACCGCCTCAGGCATGGTTTGATCTCCTATCCCGGCGAGCATCGCTAATGGCATCCCACCGAGAAAACCGCTCGGAGTTGTGTCCCAGGTATTGAAATCTCCATGAGCGTCGAACCAGACCAATAACGGAGATACATCCGCCCTTTGCAATCCTGCAAGCACCCCAATCGTTGTGCAACAATCTCCAGCTATAGACAGAGTAAGACTCCCATCTCGGACAGATTCTGCTACCCTGGCCGCTAGCGATTCATGAAGGATTGACATCCGAGATTGGCTGTCCCCGCTTGGCAGCGCCAGCTTGTTGATTATC
>WVZH01000410.1:58438-73884 GCA_011772595.1 Anaerolineales bacterium | reverse complement strand
CTGGAAGCGGTAACCGAAGCCACGCTCGTTGTGTAAGTACTGCGGGTTTTCAGGATCTGGCTCGATCTTGCGACGCAGGTGCCAGATGTATCTGCGCACGTGTCCGACTTCACCTGCGTACTGAGGTCCCCAAACCTGACGCACCAGGTCCTCGGGGGGGATAACCTCACCAACCCGGAGCATCAGGGAAGAAAGCAGATTGAATTCAGTGGGTGTCAGTGCGATGCGCTCATCGCCCCTCCAGACTCGGCGACTGCGCATGTCCAACGTAAGGTCGCCCTCCCGAATTACGTCCTTGTCTCTCCCTGTCCTCTCACTTTCCCTTGTCAGGATGGCATTAATGCGCGCTGCAAGTTGTGCAAAGGAGAAAGGCTTGGTCACATAATTATCTGCGCCGAGTGAGAAGCCATGCAAGATGTCCACCTCAGCATCTCTAGCCGAGAGCATGACAACCGGCACTGAACTTACCTCGCGGATACGCTCGAGGGTCTCCCACCCATCGCGCCGCGGCATGGTCACGTCGAGCACGACGAGATCGGGGTGCCGGTCATAGAGAACCCGCAAACCCTCTTTGCCATCACCGGCGACAGCAACGTTGTAACCCTGTTTTGTCAAGTAGGTACGTAAGAGCTCTACTAAGCTCTCATCATCGTCGATGAGCAGGATCTCAGGCATCGTTCGGCACTTCCTCAGCCAGGGGGAGACTCACTTTGAAAGCTGAACCAGCTTGTGCGCCCTTCTCGTGTACCGGCGATCGAACCTCCAAGCGCCCTCCTTGGGCTTCTGTCAGCGCACGAGAGAAATACAATCCCAAACCCCACCCCTTGGAGTTAATGCGTTCGCCCCCTTCGAGGCGTATGAATCGTCCGAAGATCATGTCCTGCACATTAGCAGGGATCCCTGGTCCGTAATCCACGATCGTAATCTCCATGAAACCATCACGAGGTGTGCTCGTGATCTCCACAGGCATGTCGGAAGGGGAATACTTATCAGCGTTCGTGAGCAGGTTACACATGATTTGTTCAAGAAAAATCTCATCAGCCCAAACCAGCGGAAGGTCCTTCGGAACATCCCAACGAACCTCCCTTTCACCACCTGGCCAGAGGATATCCACGATGCTCTGAAGCAACGGTCGAATCGCTACCACACCAGGGTTGAATTCCAACTTTCCTGCCTCCAGTTTCGATACATCTAAGATCGTCTGAACAAAGTTCATCAAACGTTGACTCTCTCGACCCATTACTTCGAGCACACGTCGTGCTTCCGGCATGATGTGCTCGGAGGTCTGGAGCGCTAGTTCAATTCCTCCGTTCAACGTAGTCAGAGGTCCTCGCAGCTCATGGCTCACAAGAGCGACGAAGTCTGATTTCAGTTGGTCTAGTTGCTTAAGATCCTTGTTTGCTCTGGCAAGCTCTGCGTTGCGCTCGGCTAATGTTTGCGTCCTCTCGGCGACCTTTATCTCAAGGTTCTGGTTGAGAGCCTCCAACTCCTCTGCGGCCAGTACTTGCCTTCTGAGCAGACCAACGGTGTAAGAGAGAACAGCGAATACAGCCAATGGACCCAGAGTACCGAAGAACAGGATTTCGGAGGTGTAATGTACATCCAAGCTGAAGTTCCCCGTGAGCAAAAGATGCTCCCAGGTTTCATAAGACAGGACGATCAAGAATAGCGCAATGGGAAGCACAAAGCGAATCAGGTTGACCCTGTTGAGCTTCTCACGACCGGAGGAATTCATGAAGTTTTCGGCCTCCTTCGGTTCGTTTCGATCATTCTGCTATACCAATCCCACCCCTCAAGGACACTCGGGCAGCCCGGGTGAAATATCCATCGCTTGCAGTGTTGTGCCACCCCGTCACCTTCCCAATTCTTATTTATATTACCCATTTTAGCATCAATTCAAGGATTCTCCCTTGTCCCAAACGAAATGAGGACATTTTTGCGACATTTTTTCACACTTTCGCGATGCGGATGTGTGTAAAGCTACATTACAAAATCTAACTATCTGCCGCAGTGTCCACCGTGTGACCATCGATTGCGCAGATCTTTTTCAGTATTCACGTTGACAGCATTCTGGCAATTGCGAGTATCTCACCGAGGAGATTCAGTTGTTTTCAACACGTAACTCCGTCACATTACCTGACCTAGATTTTTACCAGCGTCCCAATACTTGTCAGGATACGTGCGTGGTTCGTAGTGACTCACGAGGAAATGTCCACGCCTCTTCGCGTGGGGCATACAAGCAAGCATATTTCATCGCTCATGAAACCAACCCCTTCACATCCACCTGCTAGCGGGTGTTTGGTGCACCGTGTGAGGTCGCGTGCCTTCAGAGTCCGATCGAGAGTAGTGATCTCGCCAACAAAGTGGCGTGATGCCTACCGAAAAACTCAATTGACCTGTCTAAGGAGGTGAGATTGGGTAATTACCTAAAGAATGATATGTCGGTAAGGATGGATGGGATAATTTATCAACAGAATGTTCGACATAAGGAGAATGCAGATGAAGCGTAAGCATATCGGGCTGATGATCGTACTGCTGGTCCTGGCGATGGTCCTCTTCGCTTGCAGCCAATCAACACCCACATCCTCTCCCCCCGAAGAACCACTCCCGCCGGAACCCACACCAGAACCAATGGAAGTGGTCATCACAGGCTCAGCCACCGAAGGGGGAAGACTGTACGATAAGTGGTGGAGTGAAGCCGGCGTCGACAAGCCTGCGGAGGATCAACCCCTCTGGGCAACTCAAAGCACGAACACGCGCAGTGGATCCGACACATGGCGTTGTAAAGAATGTCACGGTTGGGATTACAGCGGCGTAGACGGAGCTTATGGCTCCGGCTCGCACTTCACGGGCTTCCCCGGCGTTCTCGCAGCCTCCAGCGAGTCATCCCCTGCCGAACTGCTTGCTGCCCTCGATGGTTCTGCCCTTCCGGACCATGACTTCTCTGCTATGGGTGAGGATAAACTCGGTAGCCTCGTAGTCTTCCTCAACGAAGGCCTGGTTGATGTCAGTATGTATGTCGATTCCGACACAAAAGCTGCCGTCGGCGGGGATCCTGATAACGGCAAAGAACTCTACAAGAACGCGTGCGTCGTCTGCCACGGCGAGGATGGCCGCACGATCAATTTCCATGATCCGGATGAACCAGAGTATGTAGGCAATATCGCTTTGGACAATCCCTGGGAGTTTATCCACAAGGTGCGTGTCGGCCAGCCGGGCTCTGATCCGGCCATGCCATCCGCCTTGGATAACAACTGGAGCATGCAGGACGTCGTCGATGTGCTCACGTACTCCCAATCGCTGCCAACCGAGCCTCTGCCACCCGGATCTTTATCCCGTGGAGGTCGCCTCTACGATAAGTGGTGGAGTGAGGCCGGTATGGATACACCAACAGAGGACAACCCTGTTTGGGCACGTCAGGATTCCAATACCCGCAGTGGATCTGACACCTGGCGTTGTAAGGAATGCCACGGCTGGGATTACATGGGCGCCGAAGGTGCTTATGGCTCCGGTTCCCATTTCACGGGTTTTCCAGGGGTTTACAACGCGCAGTCCAAAGATTTAGACACCATCCTGGCTCAGCTTAGAGGGGAAGTAGATCCCGAGCACAATTTTTCGATGTTGGATGAGACTTCACTCATAGACCTCGCCAGCTTTGTCAAAGAAGGGCTTGTTGACGTAAGCCCTTACATTGATCCGGATACCAAAGCTGCAATCGGGGGAGACGCAAGCAAAGGTGAAGAACTCTTCAGCATTTGTGCCGTCTGCCACGGCGAGGATGGTCGCAAGATCAACTTCCACGATCCGGATGAGCCAGAGTTTGTGGGCACCATCGCCTTAGACAACCCTTGGGAATTCATCCACAAGGTGCGTGCCGGCCAGCCTGGCTCTGATCCAGCCATGCCGTCCACTCTCGACATCGGGTGGAGCATGCAGGACATCATAGATGTGCTGACTTTCGCTCAAGGTCTGCCCACCGAGGCCCCATAGTTCCCCAAAGAAAGAGCGAGTGGTTGATGCCACTCGCTCTTTTTCTCCCCGTTCCAACATTGGCATACTCGAAACGCGTATTATGAGTTTTTGTCCTCCAGGGCTGCCACGCCAGGTAGCGACTTACCCTCTAACAACTCGAGCGAAGCGCCACCGCCTGTTGAGACGTGACTGATCCGATCCGTTAATCCAGCTTGGCGGACCGCCGCTGCTGAATCACCACCCCCCACAATCGTCGTTCCTTCACAATCCGCTACAGCCTTGGCGATCGCCCAGGTTCCCTCGGCAAAGGGCTCAAATTCGAAGACACCCATCGGACCGTTCCACACGACCAGCATTGCATCTTTGATGGCTTTTGAAAAAATCTCAACCGTCTTCGGTCCAATATCCATCGCGTGCCATCCTTCTGGGACACCGTCGGCGGGAACGATTTTCTTTGATGCGTCCGCAGAGAATCGGTCACCAACGGCAAGGTCTGTTGGGATTATCAGCCGATCTCCGGAGTGTTCGAGGATTTCGCCGGCGATCCCGACCGATTCGTGTTCGACGAGCGAGTCCGCCATCTGGTGACCTTGTGCTGCCAGAAATGTGTTCGCAATGCCGCCGCCGATCAACAATTTGTCCGCTTTCCCTAAAAGCTGTTCAACGACCCCGATCTTATCGGAAATTTTCGCCCCACCAAGGATGGTCACAAATGGCCGCTCAGGTTCTGCGAGAGCCACTCCGAGATATTCGAGTTCTTTCTCCATCAGGAATCCAGCCACCGCTGGCAGATAGTGCGCTACACGTTCGGTTGAAGCGTGCGCCCGATGAGCAGTTCCAAATGCATCGTTGACGTAGAAATCGGCGAGCGCGGCCAGCTCAGCGGCGAATCCCGAGTCATTCGCCCTCTCCTCAGGGTGAAAACGAGTATTTTCCAGAAGTAAGACCTCCCCAGGTTTCAACGCCTTGGATGCCGCCCTCACCCCCGGTCCGACGGAATCGTTGATGAAAAGGACTTGTTGCGCTAGTAATTGTGAAAGCCGACCGGCGACAGGTAGTAGGGATAGCTCAGGAACCACCACCCCCTTTGGCCGACCGAGATGGGAAAGAAGGATCAAGCTGGCACCTCGCTCGAGCAAATTGCGTATCGTCGGCAGCGACGCTTGAATGCGCGTGTCGTCGGCTACGACATCATCTTTTAGTGGGACATTAAAATCGACCCGGACAAGCACCCTTTTACCCTTCGGGTCGATGTCGCGGATCGTTTTCTTATTGAACATGGTTTTAACCCCAACGCGGCGCGCCGAGGAGAAGTAGACGCGCCGCGCAAAAATCGTCTATAGCGATTCTGCCATCATATTGGCAAGGTCGGCCGTCCTCACCGAATAACCCCACTCGTTGTCGTACCAGGCGACCACCTTGGCCATGTCGCCGCCCATAGAGAAGGTGAACTGGGCGTCAATGATGCTCGATCGATCATCCATCTTGTAGTCCATACTCACGAGGGGTTCCTCGGAAAAACCCAGGATTCCCTTCATGGGTCCATTGGCAGCTTTCCGAAATGCATCGTGAAGTTGCTCGGTCGTCGCTTTGCGCTCCAATGTAACCACGAAATCTACGACCGATACTGTCGGTGTAGGTACTCGCATAGCGAAGCCATCGAACTTACCCTCAAGCTCTGGGATGACGAGCGCCAGAGCCTTGGCTGCTCCCGTCGTGGTCGGGATGATGTTCAATGCCGCCGCTCTCGCCCGCCGTAAATCCTTGTGTGGAAGGTCGAGGATGCGCTGATCGTTGGTATATGCGTGGATGGTGGTCATCAAGCCTTTAACGATGCCGAAATTATCCTGAACAACCTTGGCGGCCGGTGCGAGACAATTTGTCGTGCAGGAGGCGTTGGAGACGATCTCGTGCTTTCCGGGGTCGTAAGCGTCGTCGTTCACACCCAAGACCATCGTCAGATCCGGATTCTTTGCAGGTGCTGTGATGATGACCTTCTTTGCCCCTGCTTCGAGATGTTTCGCGGCAGACTCCCTCGTGCGGAAGACGCCTGTCCCTTCGATGACAATTTCAACACCCATTTCCTTCCAGGGGAGTTTCGCCGGGTCGGGCTCCGACAGGGATTTGACGAAATCTCCCTCGATTACCAACCCGTCTTTCTTCACTTCAACCGATCCGTGATAACGACCGTAATTGGAGTCGTACCTGAAAAGATGGGCCATGGTGGCAAGATCGCCGAGGTCGTTGAACGCTACAACATCAAATACATCCGCATATTTTTCCTTCATGACCTTCATGACCTGGCGACCAATACGGCCAAAACCATTGATGCCAACGCGTGTAGCCATGTTTCTGCTCCTGTTGTAACGGGTCAATTAAGACCCGAAGGTGAATCTATTTGGTCGAAGGGTGGAAGATCGAGGGGGCCGGTTTGTTCCTCGAGTAGAGCGATCAATGTTTCCGCAAGCTTCTTGGCATCGTGGCGCCATGGTCTTTCGTGATCGACAAGATCTGCTGTATACACCTTGACCATCATGTGCTCATCGACGGTCGGATCCACCCAGGAAACACCCTCAGGGAAAGTTTCCATCCGACCGTCGTTCGCCACCACGACATCGATCAAGCCACGGCCCACATGATTCTCAATCGCCTTAAGATGCTGTTCACAGTCAAATCCGTCTGTTTCACCCCTCTGTGTGGCGACATTACAGACGTAGATCTTGTACGCTCGCGAAGCGCGTATTGCTTCCACAATATGGGGCACAAGTAGATTCGGCAATACGCTCGTAAATAAACTCCCGGGGCCAATCACGATCAAATCAGCTCCCAAGATCGCCTGAATCGCTCCAGGAAAAGCGGGAGGATCATTGGGCTCCAACTGGACTCGACGAATCTGTCCCGGCATTTCTGTGATGTGGCTCTCCCCCTCAATGCGGATGGCCTCTGCAGCCAGGGCTGGAGTGATATCTGCGATCAAGGCGACGTCGTGGACTGTAGAAGGCAACACCCGACCTCGTATAGAGAGCACCCTCCCGGCTTCTAAGACACCCTGATCAAAGCTGCCCGTCACTCCCGCCAAAGCCGCAATAAAGAGGTTGCCGAAGGAATGCCCATTCAACTCCTCCCCCTCAAGGAATCGATATTGAAAGAGTTGTGTGAGCAAGTCCTCGTCATCGGAGAGTGCGGCAAGACAATTACGTATGTCCCCCGGAGGGGGAAGACCAAGCGATCGACGTAATCTCCCCGACGAGCCACCGTCGTCCGCAACCGTTACGATCGCGGTAAGGTTTCCTGTGTGTCGTTTCAACCCACGTAACAAAGTAGACAGGCCTGTTCCCCCACCGATGGTGACAATCTTAGGACCCCGACCAAGTCGTCGGTGTTTGGCAACCTCATCGACGAGAGTCTTTCCTGGCCGCAAGTAAGGTGCTAAGAGTGTTCGATTCAACCTTAAAACGGCGAGTACCATCAAAGAAATACCCGCCCCGATCAACACGAACGCACGCAACCAACGAGGCCAGGCGCGCGTACTTAGCAGACCCAACCAAGGGGAATCAGGATAAGCGCGAAAGACATCGAGCAGAATTACCGCCACGCCCAACCCGATCAAGGCTACGCCGAGAATCAAGATCAACAGCCAGCGTTTCACCCCTAACCCTGGCTGAAGCCATCGAAGGAGCTTCTTCCAGCGGCTGATCGTTTCATTGTTATTGGGGAGAGATTTTGTTTCTGAGGACACATCGACGACTATACCAGAGAGCACTATGGTCGTCAATGTGGACACCGCCTCTTAAGCTTGAGCGCGAACATCTTTCGCTTGAAGTCCTTCCTATCACGTGTATAATTGAAAGCACGATACCCATACGTTGAGAGGAGGAGGACGGCTCATGGCCAACGTAACTTACGACCACGTCTATAAGCATTTCGGAGAGGTAGTTGCAGTCAATGACATGAATATCGAGATCGAAGACAAGGAATTCCTTGTCCTGGTCGGGCCGTCCGGATGCGGCAAGACCACTGCCCTGCGTCTGCTCGCGGGATTGGAAGAGATCACCGAAGGCAAGATCATCATCGGTGATCGTGTCGTTAACGATGTGGCGCCGAAAGATCGGGACATCGCCATGGTGTTCCAATCGTACGCGCTCTACCCACACATGTCAGTCTTCGACAATATGGCTTTCGGGCTCAAGCTTCGCAAAACACCGAAGGATGAGATCGGTCGTCGTGTAAAGGATGCCGCGGAAATCCTCGGTATCGAACAACTGCTGGACCGTAAACCGCGTCAGCTCTCCGGCGGTCAGCGACAGCGTGTCGCCGTTGGGAGAGCCATCGTGCGGGAGCCCAAGGTGTTCCTGTTCGATGAGCCGCTTTCCAATTTGGACGCAAAGTTACGAGTGCAGACCCGCGCCGAGATCAGCAAGCTACATTTGAGGCTCAAAACGACTTTTATCTACGTCACCCACGATCAGGTCGAAGCCATGACGATGGCAAGCCGTATTGCTGTGATGAAGGATGGCATCTTACAACAGGTCGATATACCTCAGAATCTCTACGACCATCCCGAAAACGTGTTCGTTGCCGGCTTCATCGGCTCCCCGGCGATGAATTTCTTCAAATCGAAGCTCGACCGTTCAGATGGAGAACTCGTTGTGGATGCGGGCGTATTCCAAGTAGCCATTCCTGCTGCCAAAGCCGATAAATATGCCGGCCATGTCGGAAAGCAGGTCATTTTTGGGATTCGACCCGATGACATCCACGATCCTAATTTCGCACCTCCCGGCATCGTTTCTGCCCCGATCGAGGCCAAAGTGGACGTCACCGAACTCATGGGCAACGAGATCTTCATGCACCTCATGGTGGGTGATTTCTCTTTTGTCGGGCGTATCGATCCGCGGACAGGGTTGAGAGTCGGAGATACCTCCCAATTGGTGTTCAACATGGATAATATGCACCTGTTCGAGACCGAAGGAGATCAGGAGACAATCAGGTAATCGTCCCGTCACGCAGTTCAAAGCCCCCCGCCTAGGTAGGCGCGGGGGCTTTCTTATGAGCGAGGAGTAACTATTCATGACGAGCCTTGATTTGATGCGAGAATTACACAAACCGGCAGAGACCAAGATTGTGCTGCTGGTCTTGGATGGCTTAGGGGGNNTAGGGGGGGTGCCGTTTGAACCGGGAGGACCCACATCGTTGGAGGCTGCACGTACACCCAACCTCGACCGGATGGCAGCCGAAGGCGCACTTGGCCAGATAATTCCTATTCGACGTGGGATCACACCTGGCTCAGGACCTGCACATTTAGCGCTTTTCGGATACGACCCCCTGAAGTTCGATGTGGGTCGAGGTGTACTCGAAGCCAGCGGGATCGGCATGACAATCACCAAAGGTGACGTCGCCGCGCGTGGAAATTTCTGCACTATCGACGATGAAGGAAATGTCGTCGATCGACGGGCCGGTCGCATCCCGTCAGATGAAGCAATACCGCTTGTGGATCACATATCGGGCATCGAAGTGCCCGGCGTGGAAGTCGATGTTCAGCACGTGCGTGAGTACCGCTTTGCCGTCGTGATGCGAGGCGAGGGCTTAGAAGCAGACATAGACGATACCGATCCACAACAAACGGGAGTCCCACTCGATGAGGCGCGAGCCCGGTCCGCAGGGTCGGAGGCGACGGCCGCGCTGTTCAACCAATGGATAAGCCTAGCCCGCGAGCGTCTGGTCGATCAACCCAAGGCCAATGCGTTCACCCTTCGAGGTTTCTCAAGCGAGCCGGATTTACCACAATTTCCAACCATTTTTGGTGTCCGACCGGCGTGTATCGCAGTTTATCCCATGTACCGCGGAGTTTCGAAGTTAGTGGGCATGGAGGTTCTGGATTTTGAAGGTGAGTCCCCCGAGAACGAATTTAAGCTCGCGGTGAAACAGTGGAAAGACTACGACTTCTTCTTCATTCACATCAAAAAGATTGACAGTAAGGGAGAGGACGGAGATTTCCAGGGAAAGGCGAAGATCATCGAGACCGTTGACGCCGCCTTACCGCTCCTATTGGAACTGGAACCCGACGTCGTAGCCGTGACGGGTGATCATTCCACACCCGCAAAGTTACGCAGACACTCATGGCACCCTGTGCCGACCTTACTCTGGGCCCCAGCGACCGTTCGAGCGGATGATCAAAGCGCCTTTGGGGAACGATCCTGCGCACACGGTGGGCTGGGGACTTTCCCTGCCACGGATCTCATGCCAATGATGATGGCACACGCGGATCGGTTGGAAAAATACGGAGCCTAATCCGCAAACTCAAAAGCATCAAGGTTGCTCGAGTGTCTTGTTCAAGACGCGACGCGAGACGAAGAAGACCGACGTTGCTACCAGCACGTTTACAATCGCAAGGAAGATAAATGCATCTCGCCAGAAACGCTCCGGATATAGCCGGATGAACGTATCTGTATATGGAAAGAGCCAAGTAGTGCCTTCGAAAAAGAGTCTATGAAATCCAACGAATAAGGCTCCGAAGGCTAGGAGAGTTCCTAAAGCTAAGACAGCCATGAGAATTAAGGTCAACTTCGATCCGCTCACCAGACCTTGCAGTACCGCTTGCTTCGCCCCTGCTCTCCACAACAAAACGGACAGGACCAGAAGGAGAGCCCAACCCACAATCCAAACCCTTATAGAAGATTGGAGCAGCAGGTTGACGTCCTCCATGTGTCTCAATTCCCTTTCATTATGCATCGGCGAGCCATCTGGAAGGAAAAAGGCATCGAAATAATCCAGGCTCTTATTGCTGAGAAGGTAATCGATATCGACGGACGACCAATAAAGTCTATCCTGCAACGTGAAACCAAACCGATCCTCAGGGAATCCCGGCATACGATACTCAATGGACACCCAGAACTTGGCAGTAACGAGCACAAGGAATATGCTTGTCAAGACGATGATAAAGGGCAGGAGAATTTGAATACCGATCTGTGCTGCTCGTACTCGAGATGATTCTTTGGTGACTGACACAATAATCCCCTCCTCTTACCGAAGTATGCTTAGATTCCCGCCCATGACAAACCGGATTACCATTGAATTGGTCAACAATTCTACGGGCGCTCGATCGTCTGTAAAAACGATGTCAGAATCCGGAGTTTGTTGCAAATTGGCGATCGTTCGGTGGAGCACATCGACCAATACGGGTGAATCACCAGCGCTTTCTAGGGCAAGTTCGTTCGCCACCAGGTTTTCCGGTCGTGTCGGCTGAACCGTACCGTACACGAGGGTGTTGAAGGTGTTCGGAACATCAACGACGTGGACGGATGCGAAAACGGATTGAATCGTTCCTACCATGGCTTCGATCAGTCGTCGATCGTCAGGGGTCCGCCCCACATTGATCACGACCACGCCATCTTCCATCAGATGATCGTGCACTTCCTGGAAGAATTCTTTTGTTGTCAGATGCCATGGGATGTAGGGTAGACGGTAGGCGTCGACTCCAATGACACTGTATTGAAATTGGCTATGCGCAAGACCCCAGCGACCATCTGCGACCAAGGCGTGCAAGTTCGGTTCAGTCATGTCAAACCATTCCCGACCCACCACTACAATCTCAGGATCAATTTCCCAACCGTCGATCGGGATCGGTCCAAATACCCTGGTGTACTGCTTCGCAATGGTCCCGGCAGCCAGGCCAACGATCCCCAAACGCTCCACATCCCCCAGTTCAACTGGGGGGCGGTTGAAGAAAGGTGCTGATAGGAAATAATCCCATGTGCCATATGTGATCTCTTGACCCGGCGCATACACCGAGTGGATACCCTGCCCTTCGTTCAGCATCAAATATCGTACACCATCCCGCTCTAGCACCTGGATGTAGTTATAGGCTGATTCGACCTCGTACACTTGGTCCTTGCTGTCTTTAATCGGTCCCAACGCGAATAACAGCGTTAGCAATATCAGGAGAATCGGCAGCAGTGCATAGCGAATGGCGGCCTTCCGATCTTCAAAACCCAGTCCCACCAAGGCAACAAGCAACAGGACAACGCTGAAAACCAGAAAAGTCAATGCAGTGCCGATGATTGGAATAAATAGCAACACAGGGAGGAAGGTCCCCAGGATGGAACCTAATGTTGAAATCGCGTACATCTTGCCTGAGATTCGACCTGCATGGTCCGTTTCTCGAATTGCCAATCGGATAGCAAACGGTGAAATGCAGCCCAGCAGCGTTACAGGCACACTAAAGAGAACCAGGACTGTGAAAAACGATCCCACCATCACAGCCGCCGATAACTGCTCAACGGCCCTGGCTGCATGCCACAATACCGGTTTCGCGAGCAGCGGTACCAATCCAGATGTGAATGCCCCCCATGCCATGAGGCGGTAAAACGTTTGTGCATGAGGTGAGCGGTCTGCTAACCTGCCGCCGAGGAAATAACCTGCGGTAAGGTATACCAAGATGAGGCCAATAATATTCGCCCAGACAATGTTGCTCGTTCCAAAGACATTTCCTAGTAGGCGAGAGGCGGATAACTCAATTGCCAAGGTCGTCATGCCTGCGAAGAACACGGCCACACTAAGTAATCGGCGACGCATCAGAAGGACTCTCTTCAAGATTGTCAGATGTCATACGACAATTGGAAATTTGTGCACTCTGGAGGGGGCGCTTAATGCGGCCTCCAGGTCATCGCCACAGCGTAGATTTCTAATGGACACACCTTCTCTTCTCGCAGCGGCCGACAATGCCTGGCTGCCACTCGGGCCGCCAAAACTATCGGCCTCCAGTAAGATCAACACAGGTTGGCGTGCACTATACTCAAATTCACGTAATGCCATCAATACCTCGGAACCAACTGCTGGGGTAATCACGATCACCGTTGATCCGCGAGGGATTCTAGGCGATTCCACCTTGATAATGTCGCCGATACTCAACCGTCCGACGGCGTTGATCACGGCTAGAGATTCGAGGATGCGATAGAGTTGCGATTCTCCCCGATGGGGTTGAATGACGTGTCGCGCCTGTCCGTAAGCCACCAAACCAACAGCTCGATCGAGCTCCAGAAAGTGAAGGCTCAACGATGCCGCAACAGCGACGGCATACTCCTCTGTTGAAGGAGGGAGCGTGTAACGCCCCTCCATCCAAACATCTTGCTCCTCTTCACCCTCGTCAACAGGTAAAGTGTATTGCACCTTGTGCGACGCGTCGAGCAGTATCCAGACGTCCCCGAGAGGGTCGAATTCGAATTCCTTGACGATCAAGCGTCGACGTTTGGCTGTCGAGGGCCAATGTATTCGATTAAGGCTATCCCCTGGGGCATAGTCACGAACTGAAGCCGCATTGGGTGTGACCTGGTGTGTCCGCTGACGCAGTGCATCGCCACCTGGAAGCCTGCCACTGGGGATAGGGAAACTGCGGATAGGTACCGTCAAGGGCAGGACGACCAAATTCTGGCGGTAAGGCACTTCTTTTGTCGTGGGAAACAATCCGAAGGGATCGCTAGACTGGAGTATCATGGGCCCAAGCCGGTAGCGCCCGCGACGCGTGCATATCGTTCGTACATCCCAGGACCGGAGATGACCCGGTCCGAGATCGACGGTGACCGTCGAAGCCCGATGCCCATTTGTGTCCGACCTACCACGAATACCCAAACCTATGGTCAAAGTCGTGACTCTGTATCCCGGCATATTCGAATCGTCGCGCGCTTCGACCCACAACTTCGACGTTCGACTCGTGTTCTTCAAACGAAAGCGTTCGACAAACAAACTCCCGACTTGGGCGCGCAACGAACGGGGGTCGCGATCTAAGTGGACACCGGTCAAAGAGATGCGAGCCCACACAAAAGAGCTGATAAGCAGAATCCCCCAGAGATAAAANNGGTAACAACCACGCGTGCGCGTGTCGACATCAACCTACCTCACCCCCCGGAACAGGCACGCGGTCAAGTATTTCCTGTACGATCGCACGCGCATCAACTTCCCGAATCCTTGCCGCTGAACCGACGATGAGACGATGCGCAAGCGCGGGGATCGCGATTTGCTTGACGTCATCCGGAATGACGTATGAGCGCCCAATTATCGCCGCCAGAGCCTGGGAAGTTCGGAATAACGCCAAGCTGCCACGAGGGCTTGCTCCGAGATAGACTTCACCATGCGATCGTGTTGCATCGACGAGATCGACAATATACCGCTTGATTTCATCAGATATAGTCACGTCTCGAACGTCGCGTTGCGCAGAAAGCAGTTCCTCAACTGGAACGACTTGACCCAGACTCTCGATTGGATGAGCGATCTTCTGCATCTCCATCATGCGAATTTCGTCCGTCGCAAGTGGATATCCCAAGCTGATGCGGAGCAGAAAGCGATCCATTTGAGCTTCTGGGAGCGGGAATGTGCCTTCATATTCGATCGGGTTCTGAGTCGCCAGGACCAAGAACGGTTGTGGTGTTTTATGTGTAACACCATCAACAGTTACCTGTCGCTCTTCCATCGCCTCCAGTAGGGCAGCCTGGGTCTTCGGTGTGGCTCGATTGATCTCGTCGGTCAAGACAATCTGCGCCAGGATCGGTCCCGGCCGAAACTCGAATTCACGCGTTTTTTGATTGAAGATAGAAACTCCGGTGACATCGCTTGGAAGCATATCGGGCGTGAACTGGATGCGGTTAAATGCACATCCTATAGACCTAGCCAAACTCTTCGCTAGCATCGTCTTCCCTGTACCGGGGACGTCTTCAATGAGCACATGCCCCTGACAGAGGAGCCCAATTACGATCATCCGAACCGATTCTGTTTTACCAATAATCACCTTTTCCACATTCTCAACAATGCGCTTTGCAAGTGGTTGGATTTCTTTCATGAGGTCTCCCGTTGTGTGGATTGGTTCTTCACCTGTAAAGAGATCGTGTTCCCCAAAGGCGACTCCGTGAATTTTACCCTTTAAGTAAGAGAAAGTCCCTATGAATCCCCATGCAGATGCTTATTTGTAGTCTGATGGGTTTTCGAGATCACCCATTCAACAAAACAGCTAATAAGGGGATCCAGAATAGGCTGAAATTCAACGGTCTACGCAATTTATGGTGTACTGCGAAGAGCAACACCGCAAGGACCAATCCAGCTGAAAATCGCAGCAGTCCCAAGGGTTCACGAAACGTGGAGAACGGCAGAAACACAATTGCTACACCGTTCAACAGTAAAGCCCAGGCTTCTGCGTTCACACGCTCAAGCAGCAGCGCTCGGATCGATCTCCAGATTCCCCAAATCGTGGGGATAACGATCGTTGGTCCGAAGATGACTACGAACAACACCAATACCGGAAGACTGACAAATCCTATACGCAACAACCCCATAAAGGGTATCCATTCAATCGATGTGGCGTTGGCACCGCCGGATCCTATTCCAGGAGAGCCGAAAGTCGCCCATAGCCAGAATTGCCAGGCGGCGAAGGTGGCGCCTCCTAAAAGCAGGAACCCAACGGATCGCCATTTTCGTCCACTAAGAATGTC
>WVZH01000410.1:53145-58284 GCA_011772595.1 Anaerolineales bacterium | reverse complement strand
GACAGATAGCAGAATTCGCTGATAGCGGTAGGCAGGAACGTCAAGGTGTTCTTGAACACTTCGAGGGTCCGGATCGACCGCCATGTAATACACGAATTGCCCATCGTAGCCTTCGGTTCCTCCAGGATCGACCTCCGAAAACCTTGTGCCCAACTCGGCCAAGGCTACGGGATTCCATTCGGCCGCAACCAATCGCCAGAGTACATACCCACCAGAGATCAGGAATGTGACCAATAGGGGTAAACTTTTCCTTAACCGCGCGCCCACCGCCACCCTACCAAGACGAACGCCACCCACCCGAAAAGGCTTACCGTTGCGCCGAGCCAAAAGGATGGGGGAGAGTAGTAAAACTTGACCAGATGCTCACCTGCGGGCACCCAGACAGCCCGAAAGAGGTAATTCGCGCGATAGATTTGGGTCCGCTCGCCATCCACGCACGCTTCCCAACCCGGATACCAGGTATCCGAGAGTACAAGCCAAACACCAGAGATAGAATTCACCTCTACCAAAACCTCGTTGGGATTGGTCGAATGCAAGAGCTCGAAATGTCCTTGAACCTTCCCTTCCTCAGACACCTGTATTGAAATCCCTTCCAAGATCACCTCTTGTGCCAGATCGAAGTCAAGATCGAATACCATCTCCATTGCTTCTTCTGCATTCTCCGCTACGACAGACTTTGAGACCAAGCGAACACGTTCCGCAGCGGGTAGATGGACGTAGCGTATACCATTCTCAATGGATGTATGCACGTCGGNNAGCCGCTCGAGACGCTCCATCCAACGGACGTAACGATCTGGGAGGATTGGGTCGAAATTATTCGCAGAAGGGATTCGATCCAGCAGGGTCGTATTTGGAAGGCCCATGTCCCGAACGGAACGCCAATCGATGGGCAGCAAAAAAGTGTCGAACCGGTGGGTTTGCTCGAATTTGAGCGCATACTCGGTCTCTGCATCCATGTAGACGCGATGTTGCCTCCCTACGTCTGAAACCAGGTTACTGCCTCCCTCATATAGCGTGTGAGGTACCGAGGGATTCAGACCCATTCCGGCAATGCACAAGTCGATCAGGATCACGATACCCACGACGGAATCCCACCAAGGTGATTCAAGCTGAGGCCTGCGGAGTGTCAGGAATCCCGAGGCGACGAACCACACGCCAGCCAGTGCGAAGGCGCTCACGAAGCTCATCTCAACATCGACCAGTAGCCTAGCGCCGATCCATGCAGCAGCTCCGATGATTGCAGCACCAACCGTCCCTAGCCTGGTCCAATACAGGCCCTTTCCCTCAGGTCGACGCCAATACTCTACGCCTAGTGATGCCAGCAGCGATAAAGCGAAGACAAGTAGCAAATTCCAGCGCGCCGGCGCTTGAAAGAGGTTGAACGTAGGAACATACCGATACAGGAATTTGAACACGTGTGAATTCTTGCCAAGTGCGAAAACAAAGGCCACGCCTGCAACAGCCATCAAGAATCTGACCAGACTGTGATGAGGGTCCTTTCCTCGCACGCCACGCCACATCGCTAAGATCGACAACAGAAAGGGCAACACGCCGATGTAGATGGCGTCTTCCCAATAATTTCCGTAACCCCAGTAGTTCCCACGGGAAGGATTACCGAAGAGGTCGGGCATCAGAAGCCCCAGCGTCCGCCAGGGCCAGAATGAGTAGGTCAATGCAAACTCTACATCTAAGGTTTCCGCACGATGTGATTGTGCGAGATACTCTAGCGTAGGAACCACCTGCACCGCGCTGAGTGTAAACGCCAGAGTTCCAGCGGCAACCAAAAGCACAATCAAACGAATCCGATGCTTTGCATCGCCAGCAGTGACACCTCTCCACACTACCCATGCAATCAACAGAATCAAGGAGTACCAAGCTGTCTGTGCATGTCCTGCGAGCCATTGGAACGCCAACGAAAGGCTCAAGAGCAGTGTGGCTTTGAGTGTCTCTCGATTGACTGCCTGAGACCGTGACTTGTCAGCGAGTCGATCCACGGCTGCTAAAATCCANNGATAAGCCGAATGCGAGACCTGCAACGGTTTGTGAGAGTGGACTGAATCTCAATCGCCTGACAAGCACGATCGCCCCGAAACCTGCCCAAATCAGGTGCAGGGCGACCAGCAACCCGTGTCCCCGAGCAGGTCCAATGAGCGCCAGGAGGAAGTTCGGTGGGTAAAAGAGCGCTGTTTGATAGTTCGCAATGAGAGGCGCTCCCATGCCGAGAAAGGGATTCCACAATGGCAAATACCCCTGCTGTATCACTGAGAAAGCATAGGTACGCCATGGCATGAACTGAAGCAAGGGCGTCCCCCAGAATAAAACCTCACCCTTGAGCAGCATGGGACCAAAGAGCAGAAGAGGTCCCGTAACAACTAGGATCCAGGGAAGTCGATCCCAATCCCATTGCCTACGCATCAAGTCGGAAACCTTTTCTTGAAAACACACCTAACACCTGGTTTATATCCGTAGACGATCTCTTTCATGGAGCCGACTCGTAGAGATACAGTGTGTATTCACCTTCCTCGAAAATCTTCGATAGCTCATCAAAAGCTGTGGGATCGAAAGATCCCAGCGCTCTCTCTTTCGGACCCACCCACACGTAGCGCACGTCCTGTTCATCGAGAAAACGAATCGCATCTGCCTCATCCATGGTGCCACGATAAAAATCTTCAACTTGCGGAAGAAGAGTGTCCAGGTTGGCGCTCTCCGGTCCATGACCCACGACCACCCGCACTGGAGACCAGGCTGGGATTGCATTCCCGCTTGGATAACTCGTCAGTACCACCGACTTGACCTCAACGAGTTCACCGAGAGCTTGGAAGGCACGCGTTTCGCTGGTCGATCTGAAGACAGGCTCCCCCTTACGAAGGGTCACACCGATCCCGCCAATGATTAACATAAACGATGAGATCAGGGAAACGCCAACGCAAGCCCTTACCACCCACCTTTTCGCTGACCCTCTATCTTGAAGCCAGGAAGATAGACCGAGGACCGCCAGTAGGACAATCGCCACCCATACGCCTTCCGGAAGCCTACGCTGCAGGTTATAGGGCGCATATGCTAGAAGCGGCAAGGCAGCGACCCAAGCAATCGGCAGGTACCCTTTTTCATCCTTCCGCTCGACAATCTTCCCAGCTCCGATAATTGCGGGTCCCAACAACAGTCCGTATGCAAGCAGGTAGTGGAATGGATGCGGTGAAAGTATTCGATTCTGCGCCGTCCAATTCCGTAAGAACGGATCCCTCGAAAATGAGAAGATCAAATAGCCCACGACAGGTAAGGCCACCACACCACTTCTTATAGCAGCAGACAACCATGGAAGCCAATTCCTCCATTTACGCCGACGAACCGACTGAAGGAGCAGAATGATTTGATGTACAGCAATCACGGCGTACGACGAGAGAACAGAAAGCGGTTGTACGAGCGTCAAGCATAAGAAAAAAACACTAGCGATCCACGCGCTGCGTGGTGTATCAACCGCTACCAAGTAGTGTGAGAGCCCAAAAAGCATCAAAGCGCGTGCCAGCACGAGATGAGGAAGTCCATAGATCGACAGGAAACCGAATGCCTCAGGTGAGTAGAATTCCAGAGGCAAGCTTCCAAGCCAAGAGGTATTTCCAAAGAGCATCAAGACCCAACCCAATCCACCTCCCACTGTTGCCAAAACGGTTCCCCAACGACGCCACTCAATGCTCTGGAGAAACAAGGCGACAAAACGATAGGTAGCGAAAACCACAAGAGGAATCGCGGTTATCCGAAAGAGGTGATAGAGCACAACCAATTGCTCATGGATTGCCGCTCCTGAAGCGAGCTTCCCTAGTATAAGAAATGGCAGGTAGGCGATCACACCCGCTTGCTCGGTACTCGTGTAGGGCGTACGGAATAGCCAATCCCCGATGGAACCCGACAACATTTTCGCAATGTAGGAATTACCGTCTTCCACAGCAAACACAAACCCAGTGAAACGCCAATCCTCGCCCTGCATTGCGAATCCCAAGAAGTAGGGAAGCGAGGTGATCAGAGCCATGCTTATGCCGTAAATCCAACACCACGTTCTTTCTTGTTTTGTCATCGACGCATCCAAAGCACCACGAGTAGAATGCAGGTGATCAAACTGATTGCGCTGCCAATGTAGACCCAGAATGGCTGGAAGATGAATTCAACACGATGGTCGCCTTCGGGGAGCGTTACGCCGCGAAGCAATCCATCCACGGTGTGTATTTCCAAGGGATTCCCATCCAATCTCGCCCGCCAGCCTGGGTAATCGATTTCACTCAACACAAGCAATCCTGGACCTGCCGTATTGATTGCTATGCGGTTAGGTGTCCAATCAAGCGTATCGACTCGTCGCCAGTCCCCAGATCCTTCCCCGGTTTGAATCCATGCGCGAGGCATAGCGGCTTCGTTTCGGTACACCTGGAGTTCTCCTCTCTTGTACTCCAAGATCAGATTCTCGGCGTCGATTGGATAATCCGCCACGACAAATCGTATGCTTAACCGTCCCAACAATGACGCATTCAGCTCGAAGGATCCTGGGCGACGAGGGTCTCCGTTGGGGTATGGCGGCAATGTCACGCTGTACGCTTCGGGCTGGAAACCCACAGCAGCAGCCATGAAGTCCCAAGTTCTATCCAATTGAAGTGGATTGACACCGTCCGCCAATTGCAGACCTGCCCGTGCGGCCGATTGCTGTGGAAGACTGTAAGAGGGCGAGAATGTGCGCCCGAAACCGACCCTATCAGCNNTCTCCAGAAGCTGGCTGTTCACACACAGCAGCTCCACACCGATAAGCAGAATCCATCCTATATTGATTATTCTCACAGGTATGCGTCCCATTTGCGTGACGAGAAACCATAGAATAACTAGAAGGGCCAGCCCAGCAACTCCCCAAAGAATTAATGGCCGATCCGTGGAAAGGAGCCACACACCAATACTGATCAAGAAGACCAGAGTCGAGTAAGCTACCGTGGCCAATCGGGCTTTTCTTCGCTCAGCGCTACTCCATTCAAGGTTCAGTATCGTCTCAATCCCCACCCCTGCTAAGACCGCCAATCCCAGTAAACCTAAAAAGAGCGCTCTCGGCGGTACGCGCAGGAGATTAGCGCCAGGAAGGAGTTTCGTCAACAGACCATACAGCGG
>WVZH01000410.1:51212-53140 GCA_011772595.1 Anaerolineales bacterium | reverse complement strand
GTGACCAGTGCCAGGAATAGAACGCTGACACCCGCATATGCCAACCACTCAGGTTGACCTGAAAAGGGAATAACGATACCCAGCAAATACTTTAATGGCATCGATAACGTCATGAGGTCTTGAGAGGACAAACCCGCCCTTGTCGATTGGCGAACATACTCCACCAAAGGTAAACCCAATCCGGCAGCAAGACCTACCGCAAAAAGGGCAACAACCATCCCTACCCGGCCAAATCGGCGTATTTCCTCTCGCTTGCCCCCCTCAATTCGATCTGTAGAACGGCTATACGAAATCCGTCGCAGCACATACACAAACCCCAGCATCCCCAAAGGTAGAGACCACCTCGGATCCGCGAGAAATACCAGGCCAAATACGGCGCCTGTTAGTGCAGCCCAACGTAACCATCTTCTTCCGTCAACCTCGACCTCCTTGAGAGTACGCTCAGCGAGAAAAAGCACCCATGGGGTCCAACTTACCGCCATGACGAGGCTCAAGTGTCCGAGACCGATGTGGGCGATCCATTTTGGCGTCCCACTCCAAGCGACCCCCGCGACGATCGCACCAAGATTTCCCAAGCCCACCAGTCGCATCCAACGATACATCCCCCAACCCGTCCACGCCAAGTGCAACCAGAAGAGCAGGTTAAAAGCCAACTGTATGGGTATAACAAGCGTGAACCAATTGGGTGGATACCACACACCAGAGAGTGGGTCTGCAACAAACGGTGCGCCGCTTAGGACACGCGGGTTCCATAAAGGAATCTCACCCCACTTCTCAATCGCCCCCTTGAGAAAAAATGCGTTTGGCCAGTGCGTGATCAGTAAATCGGAGTATTCTGCACCTCGCCAAAAAACAATGTCTCCTGGATTGGGGACCAGGGGAACAAGCCACAACGCGGCTGCAATGAGGAAGAAAATGGGTACGGTGAGGGCGTGAAATCGCTGGCGGATCATGGCTCGATCACCGCGTAGAGCGCAACCTCCTGTGCACGATGGATCAAGGTGCATCGTTCTAACCAGGTCGGCTCTCCGATTGCTCGCTCACGCTCACCATAAAACACATAATCTACCCCGAAAGCCTCCAACCTGGTGAATCCCTCTTCGGCGTCGGCTTGCCAACGGAACATCTCATTTACACGAGCTTCTTGTCTCTCCGCTTCTGGGGTTTCGAATGGATGGCCATATAGCACACGCACATCCGCGTACGCCGGTAAGCGGTTGCCTGTGTCCGTCGCCGCTAAGACAAGGGATCCTGGCGGCAGGTTTTCGGCCATCCAAGTGTACGCGCCAACCTCGCCAGGCGTATGGATCACACTTGGTTCGTGCCTGATCACGCCGCTCAATCCGGCGCTGAACATGATCAGATTGGATGGAAAGGAAAGTATGAGCAGACCCAGCAATGCTAAACGGTATCGAGCTTGCTTCGTCACGAGCGCTTTCAAGCCCAACGATGCCAAGCAGGCTAACGGAAAATACAATCCTAGCGAGAGCCGCCTCTGCAGACCGAGAGGCGCGTACAACATCAGCGCGTTGCTGACTGACCAGGCAAGCAGAAGCCTGCCTCGAGGGCTGCTCTGGGGCTTTGTTTTCAGCACCCCTATGAGTCCAAACGGTAATAGCGTACCGAAACCTATCAGGTAGTGATGTACGGGCGGGGATGGAGTCAGGTTTTGCGTGCTCCATGCTGCGATCACCGGATGATTTTGGGTCAGCCAGTACCCATAGAGCACCCACGGACTTGCACCGATGAGCAACCCCATAAGGGGCACAACACGGTCACGTGACTGGCGCCATGCGTGCCCCCAATTCCGGCCTGCGAATACTTGAACGAACTCCCACAAGGACCACGACCCCAGGACAACGACCAGGCTCGCCAACGAAAAAGGCAAAACGACACCCAGGAATGAGCCTATCACGAGCGTAATGAGT